>NZ_CAUVME010000007.1:0-86829 GCF_963553175.1 Oribacterium sinus
GTTAGGCACGCCGCCAGCGTTCATCCTGAGCCAGGATCGAACTCTCATAAAAAGTTAAGAGATTACTCTCTTTAAGTTCTTTCTCCAGTCAAAACTTAGCTTAGCTTTTGTTTTTCCTTTTTTTACTTTTGGTTTATTAAACCGTTCGTGTAAGTTTCGTTTGAAACATTACTGAAAATTCTTCAAGAATCTTCAGGGTCTGTGTATTATTCGATCTTTGATTTTCAAGGTTCAGTTTTGCAAAAAGTTTTTCGGTTCATCTTGGCTGAAGCCTTGATTTTCCTTGCTTTCTTTTTGCTTTTTGCTGTCTTGTTTTTTGCGACAGCTTGTGTATCTTAACACCCGATAATGGGACTGTCAATAGTTTTTTTAAATTTTTCTTACTTTTCGATTTTTTGCTTATTTTTTCTCTGCTATCGCCGATAGTAATTACCCATAAATGTTCGTGACATCTTCCCCTATTGCCGGATGAAACAGTATTTCTATAGAACTAAAAACCATTACCGCTTTTAAAAGCAGTATGATAAAGCTTATAGAATCCGTCAAAAAAAGCTTTGTAAAGTTTCCTTTACAAAGCCTTTTCCTCGGAATGACAGGACTTGAACCTGCGGCCTCTTGACCCCCAGTCAAGCGCGCTACCACCTGCGCTACATCCCGATAGGGAAAAATATATCTTATTTTCCCCCACAATGCAAGCTTATTTTGATTTTTTTTGGAAGAAACTCTGGGGAATCTGTTGCACGATTCCAATAGCAATAGCAATGGTAAAGGCTGTAAGAAAGCAAGACCGCCCATATTTTAACGATAATGCTCCATTTCCCGTAATTAAATAATAAATTGCCTTATATACACCAATACCCGGAATCAGGGGGAAGATACTGGTGGATAAAAAGATTGTGGTGGGGCACTTTCTCTTGGCCGCTAAGGATCGGGAGAATACTGCCGCAAAAATCCCCGAAAACAGAACCGCCATGGAATCCATTCCTGAAATATCCTCCACCATCAGATAAATGAACCAGGAAACAGAACCGATAATGCCGATGTCCCAAAAGTATTTATAATGTACTTGATAAAGAAGGGCAAAGGAAACCGTACCCATCCCTGCCGTTACTGCACAGAGCGCTTTATACAATACGCCATAAAAATTTATTCCTTGGGCTTCTCCCATTTGCATAGCAAAAGGTAAAACCTCCGCCGTTGCCGCAACTCCAACGGACATGGAAACGCAGGTAAGCATCGCGGTAAGCAACAAAGATGTTCCTACCAGGTAGTTGTTTTGAGAAAATTCTCTAACGGAATTCGTGAAAAAGGCTCCCGGAACCAATAGCATCAAAGCTCCCAGCATTACTCGACTGGGATGTTCGCCGATTCCGAAATAATACATCACATTTACACTTAGCGTCACCACACAGCTTCCCAAAATCGTCATAATATAACTTGTGCTCACAAAGCGGGACAAGTAATAACTGGCAATTCCCAAACATATACCGGCCAAACCGGATATAGCCGAATCCATAAACGGGACTCCAAGAGCCATGGCAAAACCGAAGGATCCAAAATAGTAGGCAACTAAAATCCAAAAAAATCCATATCCCTCTATTTTATCTATAGCATCCAAGCGTCGAAAAATTTCCGCTTTCGGAATTCTATTCTCCTTGGAAAGACTGCGGGACAAGGTATTCACCTCTTCCACCTTTCGTAAATTATAAACAGTATCCGGTACATTCATTACGCCTGATTCTTTTATACCTTGCTCATTGGTTCCGGAGGCAAAGATTCCTCGATTTAAAACATAAGCGGAAAAATGCTGAACCCCCAGTGATTTTGCTACATAATTCATAGTTTCTTCCACGCGGTAGGTTTCTGCACCGCTTTTCATAAGCATTCTTCCCACCGCCATGGGAATCTCTATATCCAATCCGGAACAACTCTGCCCCTTATCCATTTTTTCCAATAACTCTGCCATCTTAAGCTTCTTCACCCCTACTATGCAATTTTCTCAGCAAAAGAGGGAAGAATTCATCTTCTTCCCTCTTTGAGAATCTCATATTACCCTAGGCAGATTTAAATTGCAAGGGATGAGAGCATAGTCCATCTTCGTATTTTGAAATTTTGTACAAAAAGCTTTATTATGATGGATTTGCCGCACTGCTTTCTGCTGCAGAGCTACTTTCCTTCTCTTCATTTGCAGAAGAGCTTTCTTCCTTATTCTCTGCACCGGACTCTGTGCTTTGCGCCGCAGGATCTTTTACGGTTTCCTCTACTGTATACTTGTCCAGCTTCTGGCTTACACATTGATTCCGAAGAGAATTCAGGTCTTCAAATCCGCTAAAATTGAATTTCACTGTACTGAACCAAGATACCACTCCGGTATCGATGGTGGCGTAGTGATAAGGAATATCCATATCATTTAAATCTACTGTAACCTTACCGCTTCCCTCGTCCATAAGGTTGGTAAATGCGCCTGTAAAATAATAGCTGTGTTGCGCATTGTAACTCTTATCCGGAATGTTAATCTGCACATTGACCTTCATTACCGGGAACATGATGTTGTGCTCAAAAGCATTGGCACTCTTGGAAGTCAGGAAATAATATCCCAAGTATTCCGCTCCAACAAAGCTTACCTCTTCTCCTTGGCTTGCTAACTGAGACTGAATCTTATCCGTAATCTCCTTCTGCATATCCTGCAATAAAGAATCTGAAATTGCGTCAGCCTTTTCCACATAGGAAGGCAAGCCCTCTACCGTGATTTCTTTCTCTGTTTCCTTCGGAGCAATACCGTATTTTTGAATCAAAGATTCCGGATTGGCCGGCTCAATTTTCACCTTTACCTTATCACCATTCTTCAAATCCATGGAAGGTTCAACCGTGAAGTAGTACCCCTTGGAGCCATCCATATCTCCGGTTCCTTTCCACTCCACAGCTCCCTCCGGGGAAATGCCGGTAAACTTATAGTCAAAATCCTTAAAGGCATCAAAAAGCTGTACATCCTTTAAACCTTCTACCTTGAATTCTGTTCCCTTCGAAGTGAATTTAACTTTGAACTGTTCTTCCAGTTCTTCCTGATTGAATCCCCAGCTAAGCTTTACGGTCTCTCCGTTCTTCAACTTTCCGTCCGACGAATCCCCTTCAATCTTCCAGTTTCCGTCAATGTAGAAATCATAAAGCAGCTCTGCCGCTCCGTAGTTCTTGGTCAAGCTGTCCTGCAGGAAATTTCCACTTTTCTTTAACTTGATTTTCTTTTTGTAATCCTTGAGGTACGCATCCTTGTCAAACTTCACTAAGGCTTTTCCGTAGCCATCATAGCCGTCAAAGCTTACCGTGACATACTTGTCCAAATTGACTTTTGTCTTTCTTGGTAATAAAGCGAAGAAAGATGCCAAAACAAGTAAAATCAAAACAACGGCAACTCCTACAAAAAGTGCGGAATTATTCTTTCCTGCATTTTCTGCATTGGCATTGTCTTTTACCTGTTTTTTTGCCTTAATTTCTTTGATCTTTTTATCGGTTTCCGTTTCTGCCTTCTCTTTTAATTCGGATGCCTTTTCCGCTACAGCTGCACCTGCTGTTGTAGCTGCCTCCTCTACTTTCTTTACTACTTCTTCAGCCTTAGCCCCGGCTTCCTGAGTCGCTTCTTTAGCTTTGGCTTCTGCTTCCTTTGCAAGCTCTGCAGCCTTGTCCTGAACTTTTTCTGCTGCTTCTCCCGCGTGGGCTTGTGCCTCTTGAACAGCTTCTACGGCATGAGCTTGTGCCTCTTGAACAGCTTCCTCAAGCTTGCTTTCTGCTGCTCCAGCCTGCTTTTCCACCTCAGGAGCAATTTCATTCACTTTATCCTGAGCTTCCTCTGCCAGCTGTTCCACCTGCCCTTGCGCTTCCGTTGCAAGATTCTCAGCATGATTCTTCAGCTCTTCTTTTCCTTCTTCCAACTTTTCTTCTACAGCTTCTGCTGCCTGAAGATTCTCAGAAGGAGTGCTCCCGGCTTCTCCGGAATCGCCATCTTGCTGTAACTTTTCCTTTTGTTCATCTTGTTGTTCCATACTGACCTCCCCTTAATGAAAAGTATTATTTCACTAGCTTAAGAATACCTTTTTAAGGATGAAAAGGCAAGAATAAAATTATTTCCTAGTAATAGAGGAGAAACCGCATCTTTACAGCCGGTTTCTCCCCTAGATAGATTCTGTATTTAATTCTTTTCTTTACGCTCTTCCTTTAATCGCTCTTCGTAATCCTTTAAGGCTGCCAGAGCTTCTCTGCTTAATGGATACATTACAATCAGATTAAAAATTGTCATCAGTCCAACGCCCATGTCTCCCATATCCCACACTACGGTGTATTGTGCCAGGCCTCCCACAAACAGCATAATCAAGGCAAAAATCTTATAGCCGGTTTGAGATGTCCAGTTATCTCCGAAAATGTAAGATATATTGGAACGGGCATAGAACAGGATTCCCAAAAAAGTCGAAAAGCTGAAGAGCCACAAAATAATAGCAATAAAAATCTTTCCGAAGGAACCGAAGTGATATGCCATAGCAGTCTGCAAAATATCCATTCCCTGCAGATTTACAATCTGCTCTTCCGGTACCAAAAGCATGATAAAAGCGGTACAGGAACAGATTACAATGGTATCAATGAATACCCCCATAGCTTGAAACAATCCGATTTTCGCAGGGTGATCCGTATCTGCAGCCGCCGCTGCACAAGGCGCAGATCCGGAGCCTGCTTCATTGGAGAAAAGTCCGCGCTTCACACCATTCATGACCACCGCACCGAAACCGCCTGCCACCATTTGCCGAAGACCGAAGGCTTCAGAGAAGATTCTTTGAAATACACTTGGCAGTGAAGTGATATTTCTCAAGATCACAAAAACGGTAAGCGCAAAGTATAAGCCGGCCATCACCGGTACAATCACATCTAAAACCTTTGCTGTAGCGTGTTTTCTTAACACAATCACCGCTGCAAGAAACACCAAAATCGCTGTGGAAATAATCGGTTTAACGGAAAAAGCATTTTCAAATGCGGAGGACACGGAGTTTCCAATAACCTGACTGATTCCTCCCCAACAAATCAAGCCGGAAAGGGCAAAAAGTATCGCAATAATGTTTTTCTTTTTGGGAATTTCTCCATTCAGTTCCTCTCCGGGAGCCTTCTTAAAAAAGAAGTCATGGATGTAGTAGGCAGGACCGCCACGGAATCCCCCGTATAGGGGATCTTTTCTCTTATGCAGCTGGGCTAATGTAGCTTCTACGAAAGCAGTGGAAGAACCGATTAAAGCGGTAATCCACATCCAAAAAACCGCACCTGCTCCCCCTGCGGAAATGGCCGCAACTACTCCCACAAGATTTCCCATTCCTACTCTTGTTGCCGTGGAAACAATCAGGGTCTGTAAGCCGGACAGTTTCCCTTTCTTCAAATCTCCCTTTTCCTTCCCTTTCGGTTTTTCCAAAATCACCGCCACCATCTCTGAAAATAAACGAATAGGAAGAAATTTCGTGCGAATCGTATAATATATGCCGGCGGGGATTAATAGAATCACCATCAAAGATAGCCCCAAACCGCTTCCTCCGGGCAACGGAATCTTTACCAAGTCTCCCCATAAAAATCCGGTTACCGCTTCAATCATTGATACAATAAGTGCCATAGTTTCCTCCCCTTCTTTATTTAGGCGCATAGTTCCGGTCGTTCCTTCAAGAAAGTTTTGCCGATACAATTTTCTGCAAATTCAATTTTGTTTCTTTGTGCTTTCTCGCTTTTATGCGTCTATGCTTTTATGTGTTAAAGCATTTATCGTAAAAGAAAAAGCACAATGTGCTTTCCCCTATTGTAACAGCTATTTTCTTTTTGGCAAGGACTTTTCTTGCCTGAGGATATTCATTATCTCTCTTCAGGATATGTATCCATTTTATTTCCTAACAATATTCTTCCAATCCCTTCTTCATGGCATGGATATATGCTTCCTTAATATCCTCCGGCCCTTGAATTTTTACAGCTCCTCCCAAAGAAAATACCCAAGCAAAAAACATTTCACTCACAGCCACATCTACATGACAGATGGCATAGCCTGACTCTTCCGCAGGAAAAAGGGAAATCTCTTTTCCAAAACGGTCCAGGAGAATTCCAACCATTTCCTCCCGAAAGATAAGGCTCACCTTTTTCCGTTCTCCTGCAAACATTGAAAAGGTTCTTTGCCGAAAATGCTCCATGTCCAGATTCTGAAAAGCATCTTCCCCTTGTCTTTTCTCCTCCATAATCCGGATATTTTTCATTTTGTCCACCCGGTAGTGTTTAAAAATCTCCTCCTCTCCATCATAGCCAAGAAGGTAATAATTTTCATTTTCCAGAATCAAATTCCAGGGACTGACCAGGTAGGGCTTTTTCTTTTTCTCCACCAGTTCCTTATGCATATTCCATTGCAGGTAGGAAAAACTGATTTGTTTATTCTCTGCAATAGCTCTATGTAATTCGTCCACCACATAATAAATGGATTCATTCATGCTCTTGATTCGCCCGGGAAGCATCAGCTGTCGGTTTAATTGCCTGGCTTCATATTCGCTGACAAAGGTGGTGAGCTTCTTGATAAGCTCTTTAGACTTTTTCTCCGTAATAAAGCGGGAGGCCTGCACCGCATCCGCCAAAAGCTTACATTCCGCCAGCTCAAATTCTTTACTGCCAAGGTAATAGACATAGCTTCTGCCCTGCTTTTCCATCACAACATCATAGCCCATTTGGCGAAGGCACTCCAAATCATCATAAATACTTTTCCGGTCTGTTTCGATGTCCATATCCCTAAGATAATCCTGAATTTCCGCCATGCTTAGCGGATGCTGTTCATCAGCCTTGTGCAGTAATATTTCTCGCAAATGATACCACTTCCACTTTTGATTCCTTCTTTTTGCCATATCAGCCCCCAATAATTAGAATGATATTCTAAAATACTTTACGCACATTTTAACAGGAAAAGGCACAATAGGATATTCAGAATTGCAGAATATTGAAAACGAGCATCCCAAGTTTTTACAGGATACTCGTTTTCAATAAAAAACTATAAATCAGTCTCGCAAATTATAAGAGTGCCTCTACTGCCTTCTTTACATCCTCCATAGAATGGGTTGGCTCAAAACGCTGTACCACATTTCCCTTTCTATCCACCAAGAACTTGGTGAAGTTCCATTTAATATCCGGATTCTTCTTGTACTTCGGATCCTTGGCAAAACACATAGCCCCCATGGCCATAGCCTTTACGCCCTTTCCAAAGCCCTCAAAACCCTTTTGCTCTTTAAGATAGCTATATAAAGGAAGAGCATTGGCACCATTGACCTCTGCCTTTTTCATCTGATCGAATTCTGTTTTATACTGTAAGGTACAAAACTCATGGACTTCCTCATCAGTTCCCGGAGTCTGTCCCGCAAACTGATTACAGGGAATATCCAAAATCTCCAGGCCCTTTTCATGAAAATTCTCGTAGAGCTGCTGTAAGTCCTCATACTGCGGAGTAAAGCCACAGCCGGTTGCCGTGTTGACAATCAATACAACTTTGCCTTCGTACTCTTTTAAAGAAAGCATTTCCCCATTTCTCTTCTCTACACTGTAATCATAAATTCCCATATTTTCCTCCTGTACTCTATTTTCCCTTAGGGGCTAAACTTGTGTAATCGTTTTTTATCTAATATATTGTTTACAATTTAATTTTACTCTATCATATTCCTTTGTCAAGAAATTTTTCACCTTGCATTTTAATTTGATTATTTTTGTTACATTTGCAACATTTATCTCTTTTTTTCTCTGCTATCCTAAAGGCGTAAAGAGAAAAAATCAGGAGAGGAGTTTATATGATTACGAAAGAAATGACCTTAGCGGATGTTGTAAAGGAATATCCCGGTACCATTCCTTATTTAAATGAATATCGTTTGGATTATTGCTGTGGAGGACATGACCCTATTGAGAAGATTGCCAAAGAGAAAAATATTGATTTAGAGCCTTTTATACAGGAGCTGGAAAGATTGGCAGCCCTGCCAAAGAAAAATAATTTAGACTACGAGGGGGAGCTGCAGCGTTTTCGTGCTCTGTCCGTACCGGAAATGTTGGCGGATTTAGAGCGTAGCCACCATATCAAGGAAAGAGAGCTACTGGCAGATGTGGAAGCTCTTTTGAATAAGATTCTTGTGGTGCACTACGAGCACCATGGAGAAGAGCTTAGTTCTATTCATCATCATTTTGCCCTCTTAAAGGCAGATTTGGAAGAACATTTTGCGAAAGAAGAAAAGCTGGTCTTCCCAATTATGAAAAAATCCGGAAAACCAAGCTCTGGAGACATTGCATACGTAAAGAGTTTGGAGGAAGAACACAGTACAGCCGGAGAACTGATTAAGCTTTTACAGAAAGAGACAAATTTCTTTACAGCCCCGGAGGATGTTTGCCCTACCTATAGAAGATGCTTCAGCCAGATGGAAGCCTTGGTGGAAGATATTTTCATGCATATCTTTAAGGAAAATTCCATCGCCTTTCCGGAGTATTATGAGCAGGAATAAAGGGGTTTTAAAAAAATAAAATAATTTTCTTAGCAATATAGGTCTGAAACGGGGCACGCTCTCGCTATGTTCAACACTACTTAGGGAAGGAGTATATTTATTATTGAAATGACGCTCCGATGCAGTATGGATCTTTATTCGGGGCACGCTCCCGCTAACCTCGCCTTCGCAGCGGTACTAACTTCAAGCTTCGCCTTGCTCGCTTTCAGTAAGTACCGGCGGGCTCAGATTGCCCCTCATACAGACCCATACTGCATCAGTCGCTTACACTAGTAAATTTCTATAGCCCTTCCCTAAGTAGGCTTTCCACAAGTACTGACAGCTCAGATTGCCCCTCATACAGACCAATACTACATCAGTCGCTTACACTTGTAAATTTCTATAACCCTTCTCTAAGTAGGCTTTCCACAAGTACTGACAGCTCAGATTGCCCCTCATATAGACCAATACTACATCAGTTACTTACAGTAGTAAATTTCTATAACCTTTCCCTACACAGGCTTTTCATAAGCACTGACGGGCTCAGTTTACCCCCTCCTTTAGACCTGTACTGTAAATTCATGCTTTTATTATCCGTTTTATTTTCAAAAAAAGGGACTACAATAAAGAACGAAATTTTCGGCAATATAGGTCTGAATACGGAGTAGTCTGAGCCCGATATTTGCTGATAGCAAGCGAAGAGAAGGACTGTTGAAATTAATTGATTGGAGCGAATGATGCATATGGGTCTGTATGAGGGGCAATCTGAGCCCGTCAGTACTTACTGAAAGCGAGTAAAGCGAAGCTTGAAGTTAGTACTGCTACGAAGGCGAAGTTAGCGGGAGCGTGCCCCGAATACAGACCCATACTGCATCAGAGCGTCTCTCGATATTGAATACAGTCCTTCTCTACTCAAAATTAAGTATAGCTAAAGTATGCCCCATTTCAGACCTATATTGCTTAGAAAATTATTTTAATTATTTACAGCCCCTTTATTTCAATCTAATACAGAGCTTCCTGAAAGGTCTCTACAATTTCATTTAACTCTTCCTCCTGTATGGTTCTTAAGTCCATCCAGTAATCATCTTCCCAGATTCTTCCGATAATCGGCGTTTTTCCTTTTCGAAGTCTGGCTTCCAGCTGAGATACGGAAAGCTTCTCCGGATGATAAACCACAGCATAGCTGTCCATATAGGTATCCGGAAGAGAGCCTCCACCAACCTGGGCTTTTGAGGGCTGTAAAGAATATTCTCCGGGGATAGATTCCTTTTGGAACAAATGAAGCAATGCTTCCCCCCGTCTTTTGACCACGCTCTGCTCTTCCGACAGCATACGAAGTACAGGAATTCTTTCTTCAATCCCCTCCTCCTTCAGATATTCTAAAAAGCATAGTTCCAATGCGGTTATGGTAAGCTTATCTACCCGAAGAGCCCTGGTAAGAGGATTTTTCTTCATTTGATCAATATATTCTTTTTTTCCGATAATAATTCCTGCCTGAGGACCTCCCAAAAGCTTGTCTCCGCTGAAACAAACCACATCCACACCGGCTTCGATGGCTTCCTGTACCGTCGGTTCGTGGGGAAGGCCGTATTTTTCCAAAGGAAGGAGCACGCCGGAGCCTAAATCTTCAACAATAGGAATTCCGGTTTCCAAAGAAAGAGGCTTTAATTCTCTGGCCTCTACCGACTCCGTAAAACCGCAGATTTTATAATTGCTGGTATGCACCTTTAAGAAGGCTTTGGTATTTTCTGTGACCACTTCCACATAATCCCGATAATGAGTCTTATTGGTGGTGCCCACTTCCCGCATCTCCGCTCCGGAAGCGGCACAAACATCCGGAATACGGAATTTTCCGCCAATTTCCACCAGCTCTCCACGGGATACCACAACCTCTCCCCCCTTGGCCAGGGTAGAAAGAATCAATAAAACCGCCGAAGCATTATTATTGACCACCATAGCGTCCTCTGCACCGGTGATTTTGCAAATGCTGTCCTTAATATGGCTGTAGCGCTCTCCCCGCTCACCCTTTTCCAAATCATATTCCAGATTAGAGTAGGAAGAAAGCATCTTGGCAAGCTCCTGCCCGATCTTCGGAGATAGTAAAGCACGACCAAGGTTGGTATGCAAAATGGTGCCGGTGGCATTAATCACTTTTCTTAGCTTCGGCTTTACATCTCCCTCGATGCGCTCCGTAATCCGACTGTAAAGAGAAGAAAAGGCCTGTTCTATTCGGCTTTCCTCTTCTTCCTCCCGAACGCATTTTCGGAGATTTTCCACCTCAAGCCTTACGCAGTCCGTAACGTAGGATAAGCCGTAATCCTGAATAAAGGAGAGAATCTGCTCCTCCTCCAATATATTGTCAATTTTTGGAATTCTTCTAAAAAATGCATTTCTATCCATGGTCTTCTTCCTTTTCTCTTGTGTTTATACTTTCTTTAGAATCCATTGTATCATAAATTCACTAAAGGATAGCTACATTGAATGAAAAACTCCGGGATTTCCATCCGAATTTTATGTATAAAAAAAGAGCTTAGAAGAAATGCTTTAAAGGAGTATCTCCCAAGCCTTCATTCTAAGCTCTAAATTTGCTACGATTCTTTATAAAAATTGCTTTTATAAAGTCTTGTTATAACAAAATATCATTTTTATAAAATATCGTTTTTATAAAATAGTATTTTTATAAGCTGCTGTTTTTTCCTGCTGTTTGTAAACGGATAAGGGCACGATAAAGCTTTGCCTGATTCCGAAGTCTTTGTTCTTCAGAAAGTTTTTCATCCTGAATCTTCTTCTCAGCTCGCTCCTTGGCTCTCTCGGCACGATCAACATCGATTTCTTCACTCCACTCAAAGGTGGTGGGAATCAATCGACAATGGTTGTCCATCATGGAAAGCATTCCTCCGATACAGGCTGCCTTTCTTTCGCTACCATCCTTCATAATCACCTTGGCTGTACCCATACCTACCGCTGTGCAGTAATTGATATGGTGAGCCATGATAGCCAGGTCTCCTGTAATGGTTCTTAAGCTGACACGTTCTACTTCATCGTCAAATTTTTGCCCATCCATAGAAACAATCTCTAAATGGAAGTTTGCCATAAAGGTCCCTCCTTACTGTTTCTTAGCTTTTTCAAAAACTTCATCGATGTTTCCTACTAAGAGGAAAGCAGACTCGGGAAGCTCGTCACATTCTCCGTTCAAAATCATCTTAAAGCCGCGGATAGTTTCCTTTAATGGAACATACTTTCCTGCAAGACCGGTGAACTGCTCTGCTACCGAGAAGCTCTGAGACAGGAAGTTCTGAATTTTTCTGGCACGGAAAACGCTAATCTTATCTTCCTCAGACAATTCATCCATACCCATGATGGCGATGATATCCTGTAATTCCTTATATCTCTGGAGTACCTGCTGTACACCTCTTGCCACCTGGTAGTGCTCTTCTCCTACGATTTCCGGAGTAAGAATACGGCTGGTGGAATCCAAAGGATCTACTGCAGGGTAAATTCCCTTACTTGCGATATCTCTGGACAATACGGTGGTCGCATCCAAGTGGGTAAATGTTGTTGCAGGCGCCGGGTCGGTAAGGTCATCCGCAGGCACATAAACCGCCTGAACGGAGGTGATAGATCCCTGCTTTGTGGAAGTAATACGCTCCTGCAAAGCACCCATGTCTGTTGCCAGTGTTGGCTGATATCCTACCGCAGAAGGCATTCTTCCGAGAAGTGCGGATACCTCTGAACCTGCCTGGGTAAAACGGAAAATGTTATCAATGAAGAGCAATACGTCCTGGTGCTTCACATCACGGAAGTACTCCGCCATGGTCAGACCGGAAAGAGCAACTCTCATTCTCGCTCCGGGCGGCTCGTTCATCTGTCCGTAAACCAGGGCAGTCTTATCCAAAACGCCGCTTTCCTTCATTTCTCCGTAAAGATCGTTACCCTCACGAGTACGCTCTCCTACACCGGTAAATACGGAAATACCGCCGTGGGCTGTTGCCACGTTGTGGATCAGCTCCATGATCAATACGGTTTTACCTACTCCCGCACCACCGAAAAGTCCGATTTTTCCTCCCTTTGCGTAAGGACAAATCAGGTCTACTACCTTGATACCTGTCTCCAGGATCTCTGTAGCAGGGGTCTGCTCCTCGAAAGAAGGAGCCGGACGGTGAATCGCCCATCTTTCCTCTGTCTCAGGGGCAGGTTTTTCATCTACAGGATTTCCCAAAATGTTGAAGATTCTTCCCAAGCAGGGCTCTCCAACAGGTACTGTAATGGGGTTTCCTGTATCAACAGCTTCCATTCCTCTAACCAAGCCATCGGTGGAACTCATTGCGATACAACGTACCACATCATCTCCCAACTGCTGTGCAACCTCCGCAATCAGCTCGGTATCTCCAAGCTGAATGGAAATTGCGTTCAATAAGGAGGGGAGTTCCCCTTCCTGGAATCGAATATCCAGGACGGCACCCATGACCTGTATAACCTTTCCTACATGTTTTTCTGTCATGTATCTCTCCTTTTTCTACACTACAACTCTTCCGCACCGGCAACGATTTCCGTGATTTCCTGGGTAATACTTGCCTGTCTTGCTCTATTGTAGAATAGACTTAATTTATCAATCATCTCTCCGGCGTTATCTGTAGCCGCCTCCATAGCCGTTCTTCTTGCCGCCAGCTCACTGGCAACAGAAGTACAAATTCCGCTATAGACCAGCCCTGCAAGATATTCCGGTACTATCGCATTAAAAACATCTTCTCCACTTGGCTCGTAGAGAATCAGGTTACGAATCTTCTTCGCTTCTTCTTCGCTTTCCTCTTTAAAATCAGACAAGGGCAAGAGAGAAATAGCTCCTGCCTTCTGGCTCATCATGGACACAAAATCCGTATAGATCAATGCCACATGGCCGAATTCCTGATTTTTATAGGCTTCACAGATTTTCTGGGCAATGCTGTAAGAGTCGGAAATTCCAACCTCTCCAACATGAGTATAGCTGTCATTAAACAGCTCATACTTCTTCTGCCGTCCATACTCTAAGGCTTTCTTTCCTAATGGGAACAAAGCAAATTCCTTGCCCTTGATTTCTTCCTCCAGGGTACGGAAAAGATTGGCATTATAGCCTCCCGCCATACCACGGTCTCCCGCAATCAATACATAGCACCACTTCTCGGAGCTGTTTTTCTTGGTATAGGGAGAAGAAAAATCTGTATTTCCATTGGCAATCTCAGAAAGAGTTTTCTTTAAAGTCTGAAAATACGGTTTGGTATTCTCCGCCTTTTCCTTTGCCTTTCGAAGCTTAGAGGAAGCCACCAGCTCCATGGCCTTGGTAATCTGCATGGTATTCTGGATGCTCTTAATGCGGAGTTTCACTGACTTCATATTTGCTGCAGCCATGTTTTCTCCTTCTTCCTGGGTTTACAGTCTCTTTAAAAATTCCGCTGTAAAACGCTCTAAGCTAGCCTTAAGTTTCTTCTCCGTCTCTTCTTCCAGCTTACCGGTCTCTCTGATGGCATTCATTGCGCTCAGAGCCTCTGCATCAGCATCTAAGAAGTGATAAAGCTCTTCCTCATAGTGACGGATATCCTTAACCTCTACAGCAGTCAAGATTCCATGAACTACTGCATAAAGAATGGCAACCTGCTTCTCAACGGCAACAGGCTCTCCCTTACCCTGCTTCAGTACCTCTACGATACGCTCACCCTGGGCAAGTCTCTGCTTGGTATCCTGGTCAAGGTCGGAACCGAACTGTGCAAAGGACTGTAACTCTCTAAACTGAGAGTAAACCAGCTTCAAGGTTCCTGCTACCTTCTTCATGGCCTTAATCTGCGCATTTCCACCTACACGGGATACGGAGATACCGGGGTTAACCGCCGGCATAATTCCACTATGGAATAACTCTGTCTCTAAGAAGATCTGTCCGTCCGTGATGGAAATAACGTTGGTAGGAATATAAGCGGATACGTCTCCGGCCTGAGTCTCGATAATAGGAAGGGCTGTTAAAGATCCTCCTCCTAATTCAGGAGACAGCTTTGCGGCTCTTTCCAACAATCTGGAGTGTAAGTAGAATACGTCTCCGGGATATGCTTCTCTTCCTGGCGGTCTACGAATCAGAAGGGAAATGGCACGATATGCCACAGCATGCTTACTCAAATCATCATAGATGATAAGGACATGCTTTCCCTGGTTCATAAAGTACTCACCCATAGCACATCCTGCATAAGGGGCGATGTACTGCAAGGGGCTCGGCTCGGAAGCGGTTGCCGCAACAACGATGGAGTAATCCATAGCGCCGGCTTCCTTTAATTCATTTACCAATGCGGTAACGGTGGATCTCTTCTGTCCGATGGCTACATAGATACAGATAACATCCTTGCCCTTTTGGTTAATGATGGTATCAATTGCAATAGTGGTTTTACCGGTCTGTCTGTCACCGATAATCAACTCTCTTTGTCCTCTTCCAATAGGAATCATGGAGTCAATCGCCTTGATTCCTGTCTGCAAAGGCTCTTTAACCGGCTGTCTCTTGATGATGCCGGGTGCAGGACTTTCCACTGCACGGAACTCTGTACTTTCGATAGGACCAATGCCGTCAATAGGCTGTCCAATCGCATTTACCACTCGTCCGATTAATTGCTCCCCTACAGGAACAGATACTACTCTACCTGTGCGCTTAACGCTCTGCCCTTCTCTGATTCCTACGTCGGAACCGAAAAGTACCGCAGAAACACTGGTTTCTTCAAGGTTTTGAGCCATACCAAAGGTGCCGTCCTCGAACTCTAAAAGTTCTCCGGACATACAGTTTGTCAGACCGGAAACACGGGCAATACCGTCACCTACGGTGAGTACGGTGCCTGTTTCGTTCTGTACAATGGCATTTTGGTAATATTTAATCTGGCTTCGAATGACCTCGGAAATTTTTTCTGGTTTTAATTCCATTCTATGCCCATCCTTTTTACAAGACTACTTCATTAACAGTTTTACGAATCTCTTTCAATCGAGCAGAAACCGTACCGTCTAAGGTCTTTCCTGCTACTTCTACCTTCAAACCGCCCAATACCTTCGGGTCGATTTTCTCGGATAGAATAATGCTTTTTGCACAAAGCTTTTGCAACTTTTCGATTAAAGCTGACTTTTGCTCCTCTTGTAATGGTACTGCACTGATTACCAGAGCTTCTGCAATGCCCTGATCCTCCTGATACAGCGCTTTATAGGTCTTGTAGCTTTCTTTAAAGCCTCTTACCAGACCCTTTTCCAAAAGCAGCTTCAAAAAATTCAATAAATAAGGCTGCAGTTCCGTTGCAAAGGCTTGATCCAAAAGAGACAATCTCTCCTTCTTAGGAACGGAAGGCTCTGCAAGAAGAGAATAATACTCCGGATTTTCCTCCAGGAGTGTTTTTACACAACTCATCTCTTCTAAGATTTCTTTTTCCAGATGCTCTTCCTTGGCTAAGTCGTAAAGACTTTTCCCGTACAAGCTGGATGCCTTATTCATGATGCCTCCTCTACATTTTGTAAGAACTCATCAATTAAAGCCTTATGCTCATCTTCGTGGATTTCCTTCTCCACAACTTTTCCCGCAATATCCATAGCAATGCTTCCGATTTCATCCTTTACCTCATTCAAGGCTTTCTTTCTCTCTAAACGGATATCCTCTTCCGCCTTTGCTTTAATAGAACTTGCGTGTTGTTCCGCCTCTTTAATCAATTCCTCGGCACGGAGGTTTGCATCCTTCTTCGCATCCTCGATGATACGGTTTGCCTCTCCTCTAGCATCAGACATACTGGTCTCATATTCTGTCTTAACAGCCTCAGCTGCTTCTTTTGCTTTCTTTGCCTCTTGTATATCCTTATCTGCCGCTTCCTGTCTTTTCTTTAAGATCTCGTTAATTGGCTTAAAAAGAAAACGCTTAATGAGATATACCTGAATAAAAAGGTTCAAAATCTGGGCAATGAAGGTCCATGGAATGATGGTTACCAACTGTTGCGATTCCATACTTTTCTCCTTTCTTCACTTCTTGGTAGTATTTTTTCTTACTGTAAGAAATTCATGAACATACCAGGAGCAACGAAGATCAGAAGAAGACCGGTTACGAATCCGTAGATACCGGTTGTCTCGGCAATCGCACAACCCAATAACATAGTAGAAGTAACATCACCCTTACACTCAGGCTGTCTTCCGATAGCTTCCAAAGCCTTTGCTACAGCGTTACCTTCTCCGATACCGGGTCCAATACCTGCAATTAATGCAGCACCTGCACCGATAGCACATCCTGCTAATGCAATACCTCTTGCTAAAAACTGAAATTCACTCATTTTCTTGTCCTCCTAAATAAAATTGTTTATCCTTCTGCTGCGTTGGCGATATACATAATCGTCAACATGGTAAAAATAAATGCCTGCATGGCACTGGTAAACCAGTCAAAATAAAATCCTACGATAGCGGGGATACCCACTTGCAAAATAGGAATATTTGATAGAAAATCTCCTACTACACCGGGGATTAAGCCAAAGAGCGCGGAAGAGGCAATGGCCAATGATGCATAAATCAAACCACTGATAACCACTCCGGACAAAATGTTTCCGAAATGACGACATGCCATACTAATGGGGGTAGCCACATCCGAAAGGATGTTAAATGGCGTCATAACAGGAATGGGCTGGGTAAATCCCTTTAAAAATCCAATAATTCCACCTGCCTTAATCTTATTGGCAATGATGATTACATAAACCGTAATCGCCCAGGCTGCCTCTGTGGACAGATCTGCGGTAGGGCTTCGTAATCCGATCAAACTGATTAAGTTGGAAACGAGACTGGTGCCAAAAAGGGCTGCCACAAAGGGAATCATCTTATCAAACTTGGTTCCTCCCGTGTTGCTCCGTACTAAGTTGTTGGCACTTTCTACAATCAGCTCTGCAATGGCTTGCCTTTTACTAATATTTTCCACCCGTAGATTCCGAGTAAGGAAGATACATAGTCCTGTGATAATCGCCATAACAATCCAGCTGACTACTAGGGTTTCCGAAAGCAGAAAATCTCCTAGGAATGGAATTCCTGTAGGAATTTTAAGGAATATTTTTGCTCCAGAAATATCAAAATTCATACTCTAGTTTTCACCTCCTTGTGTTTTCGTATTCTTTTTCCAGGAAAGTACCCCTCGAATTCTCAAAAATGCTCCGGGAAAAAGTAAGGGAATAATACCGGCTACGGCGTTAAATATGGGAGCGATTAGCGCTATCACAATCCAAATCAACTGTAGCATGGTACGGTTTCGGTAAGACGCTCTCATCTTCTGATATGCATCCTCCTGATTTTCCGTATTGACAATTTCCTGTACAGTAATCCCCATGAGATAAAAATTCATTACTGCCACAAAAGTTCCCAATACGGCGGAAAGAATCACTCTGTAGTCAAAGCTGACTTTTTCCGGTTTGGCTATATGAAGAAAGAAAAAACAGATTAGCAGCACAAGGCAAGCTATTCCGCACTGCACAGCAATCTGCACAGTTTCTTTTTTCACAGTAGATTGTACCTTCATTTTTCTTATCCTTTCTAATGTAAAAGCTAAAGTCGGAGCTTCCTAACGATGTTGGTTAAAAGCCCGGTCCTTTGTCTCTTGCTTCTTCTCTTTCTCGGAGACAGACAGGTAAAACTTATAGGCTGTCATAAAGGAAGCCGCAAGACCGAAGAAAAATGCAGGCAGGTATATCCAGTAAGAAATGTGAAAGTGCTCTCTTAATTGATATGCCACAAATAAGCATAATAAAAGCGGCATTGCAAGGGATAATCCAAACTGACTCAGAATCGTTAGATTTCTGAATGCCTTTGACCATTCCTTCATGCCGCTCTCCTCCTTGATTGCTCACTTACGAGATAATTCCCGTTGCCATTTTCCATATAAAAAGGATTCTACACTAGCCCTACGAAATAGACAATATTGTTAAAGAAAAAACTTTTACAATTTCTTTCAAAGCAAAAGCAAATTTTATGGTAGTTCTTTTTTGCTTTTAGCACTTTTTACTGTAATGTTCTTTCTAAATCCGTCTTTTCGGGACAGCTCCTTTTTTATGAAAATTTTCACAACAGATACTTTATCGACTACTTTTGTAAGTTTTAAAAGAGTTTTATGAAAAATTTTATTCAGTTTATTTCTTTATGCTTATGAAATACTCTTTTCTGCCATATCTTGATGATGATAAAGATATCTTTTGCATTTATCCTACGGAAACGGGAGCTTCCTTAGCTTCTTCCTTCTTTTCCTGTACCGCTTCCTTCGGTTCTACCTTCTTCACTCTTTTACCGGTAATGGCGGAAGTGGGACACTTCTGAGCACAAATACCGCAATCGGTACATTTTTCATTCATCACTGCCAAATCATTCAGGACATGAATGGCATCGAAGGGACAGTTCTTCTCGCAAATTCCACAGGCAATACAGCCAATGGAACAACTATCCTTCACCGCCTTGCCCTTCAAAAGATTCTTGCAGGAAACGATGTGTTTCTTCTTGTAAGGAACAAAGGAAATCAACGCCTTGGGACAGGCCTTGATACAGGCACCGCAGGCCGTACACTTCTCCTTATCCACAATGGCAACACCATCCACCACATGAATGGCATCAAAGGCACAGACCTTTACACAGGAACCATAGCCACAGCAGGAATAGGGGCAGGACTTTTCCGTTCCTCCCGGAACTACAGCCAAGTCATTGCAGTCTGCAATTCCCGTATAGCTGGCAATCTGCTTTGTCTTGGAGCAAGAACCCTGGCAATGCACATGAGCAACCCTTTTTTCCTGGTCCATGGATACCTCTCCGGCACCAAGGATTTGTGCAATTTTCTCCGCTACAGGACTTCCTCCAACCGGACACTGTGTTACGGGAGCTTCTCCCAATGCCATAGCCTTAGCACAACCGTCACAGCCGGGGAATCCGCAGGCACCACAGTTGTTTCCCGGAAGTGCCCCGCGAATCTTTGCCTCTGTTTCGTCAACCTCTACTTTGAATTTCTCGGAGGCCACTCCTAAAAATACGCCCAAAATCAAACCTGTTGCACCCACTAAACCGGCGGCAACCAGGACCAATGTTGTCATTAGACTCATACTCAATCCTCCTTAAATCAATCCGCCAAAGCCGAAGAATGCAATCGCCATAAGGGCTGCGGTAACCAGGACAATGGGAGACCCCTGGAAAGAACGGGGAATTCTATCATTTCCTTCAATGATATTCTCCCGGATTCCTGCCATAAGCAGTAATGCTAAAGCAAAACCTACGGAAATTCCCAGTCCGTAAACTAAGCTCTGGGCAAAATTATAGCCATAAGAAACATTATTCAAGGCCACACCCAATACCGCACAGTTTGTGGTAATCAGAGGAAGGTATACTCCCAAAGACTCATAAAGAGAAGGTACATTCTTCTTTAAGAACATCTCTACAAACTGTACCAGTGCCGCAATAACCAGGATGAACACAATGGTATTCAGATACTCCAGACCATCCGTTAGCCCCAAAGCTTTGCAAAGGGGGCTGGAAGCCGCCAAGAAGGCAACATAGATGCCATGGGTGATTACAGAGGCAATCACGATAACGAAGATTACCGCTCCTCCCATACCCTTGGAGGACTCTGTCTTCTTAGACACACCAAGGAAAGGACAGATTCCCAAGAATTGGGAAAGCACTACGTTACTAACCAGGGAATACTTAATGGCAATCAATAGCAAATCAATCATACTGCCGCCTCCTTCTTCTCTACTTCACTCTTTTCAGGAGCCTTTTCCTTGCAATCGGAGAAGCAGCCCATGCAGTTTCCGCCACAAACAAATTCCTCCGGAGCATCTCCGTTGGTTGCGGAAGGAAGACGCAACTTGTTCTGAATTGCCGTAAGAACCGCAAGAACCAGGAAGGCACCGGGAGCCAGTACGAAAATGCTGATGCTGTAGGCCTCCGGAATCAATCTGAAGTTAAAGATGGTTCCTGCACCGATTAACTCTCTTACGGATCCGATAATGGTTAAGGCCAAAGTGAAGCCGATGCCCATGCCCAGACCGTCAAAGAAGGATAAGGCCGGGCCGTTAAACAAAGCATAGGACTCCGCTCTTCCTAAAATGATACAGTTAACTACAATCAAAGGAATATAAATTCCCAAAGCCTCATATAAAGCCGGTACATAGGCCTGAATCAAAAGCTGAACAATGGTAACCAAAGATGCTACTACCACGATTTCTCCCGGAAGACGCATACGCTCCGGAATAGTTTTACGAAGGGCGGAAATCAGCATATTGGAAAACATTAATACCGCTGTGGTGGACAATCCCATTCCCAATCCGTTTATCGCACTGGTGGTGGTTGCCAAGGTAGGACACATTCCCAGCATGATAATGAAGGTAGGGTTTTCTTTGATAATACCGTTATATAATCTTTCTATGTATTTATTCATTTCCCCCTCCTACTTTAAAACGTAATTTTCCACAAATTCCGTGGATGCATTTACCGTATTGGTTACCGCAGTACTGGTAATGGTGGCACCGGAAATCGCATCGATTTCATTCTCTCCTGCACCGCCGCCTTTTTTCACGGCAATCTTTGTAGTTTTCCCGGCAAACTGCTTGTAGAACTCGGGAAGAGTTGCTTTTTGTCCAAGACCTGCCGTCTCCGGTAAGGTTTCCGGGAAAGAAATTCCGGTAACCTTTAAGTCTTTATCCACACCTACAACCACTACAACGGGACCGCCGTAGCCTGCTGCATGTCCCTTCAGCACATATCCTACAGTTTCCCCTGAAGCATCCTTAGCCACAATAGCATCCGTCAGCTCTGCGCCGCCGTTATCCGTTGCCAAAGTTCCTTCTTCGGTAGCCTTCTGTAAAGTATCCTTCAGTTCCTCACTGTCATAATCCGCAGCATCCAAAACCACCTTGTAGGCTTTGTTGGTTGCTTCTTTAATGGCATTGGCAATGGTATCCTTCGTCATTCCGTATACCACGCCTAAAAGCAGTCCGGAGATTAAGGTAATGGCAGTAAGCACTAAGGCGTCTTTCATAAAGGAATCTTTTTTCATCTTACTTTCCCTCCCTGCCAAATGCCTTCGGTATCGTCATGTTATTGATGGTCGGTACCAAAATATTGCTCAAAATAATCGCATAGGAAACTCCCTCTGCAGAACCGCCGAAAAGACGGAACAATCCGGTTAAAATTCCCACAAGCACCGCAAAGACAATCTGTCCGTTGGGGGTAATGGGAGAAGATACATAGTCTGTCAGCATAAAAAAGGCACCGAAAATCAATCCGCCTCCTAAGATTTCGGAAGCCAGATAATGCATATCAAAGCCTCTTCCGGAGAAGATCAGGGTAAACAGCGCTACGGTTCCGATATAAATCAAAGGCATTTTCGGAGAAATAACCTTCCGAACAATCAGGTATAAAGCACCGATCAAAAGACAAATCTTAGATACCTCTCCGATGGTTCCCGGAATTCTTCCCACAAACATATCCATCAAATTCATGCTGGCATCCGGAGTTGTTTTTAAAATTGCAAGAGGGGTTGCGGTGGCAATTCCGTCTGCCCCTGCGTTGTTGAAAGCAGTCATCTTTCCTGCAAAGGAAATCAAGAGGAAGCAACGAGCCGCTAAAGCCGGGTTCATGAAGTTGGCTCCCAGGCCTCCATAAAGCTGCTTTACCACAATAATGGCAAACACGGATCCCACCATAGGAATCCAATAGGGAATTCCCGGAGGACAGTTTAATGCCAAAATCATACCGGTTACCGCAGCAGACCAGTCATTCACTGTTACCGGCAGCTTCATAGCCTTCTGATAAGCAAACTCTGTAAAAACCGCCATCAAAGTGGTGAGTACCACTACGAATAGAGCGTGAAATCCCCACTGTAAAACACCGTAAATAGCAGTGGGAAGCATGGCAATCACAACGTCTCTCATTAATTCCGCGGAAGTCACCCTGTCACGCACATGGGGATTCGCAGAAAGATGTAAAAGTTTCATTTATTTACCTCCCTGGGCCTTTGCGGCTTTTGCTCTCTTCTCTGCATTTACTTTTCTCTTCATCTGCTTAAAGCCCTGGGTCAAAGGACGCTTTGCGGGACACACATAGGAACAGCATCCGCACTCGATACACTCCATACCGTAAAGCTTTTCAAAGCGTTCCGTGTTCTTCTGAAGAGAAGCCACCATCATCAAGGTAGGCATCAAATTCTCCGGGCAGGCAGTAACGCATCTTCCGCAGTTAATGCAGGGAGTGGTCGCTTCTTCCGCCACCGGATCCTTCTTAAACGCCAAAATAGAGCTGGAGTTCTTGGTCACAGGAATGTCCAGCACGAAAAGCGGCATACCCATCATGGGACCTCCGGAAATCACCTTCTCCGGATCCTCCGAGAAACCGCCTGCTGCAGAAATCACCTGCTGATAATTGGTTCCTAAGGGCACACGGAAATTACCGGGGCTGGCTACCGCATCTCCGGTTACTGTTAAAATCTTTCTAACCAACGGCTTGGACTCGCAAACCGCCTCATAAATAGCCACAACGGTGTCTACATTGTCCACTACAACCCCTGCATCCGCAGGCAACATGGAGGAATTAATCTTTCTTCCGCTGGCTGCATAAATCAGCTGGCGCTCTCCCCCCTGGGGATAACGGGTTCTTAACGGCACAACTTCAATCTTATCCATGCCTTTTACCTTCTCCGTTAAAAGCTTGATGGCTTCAGGCTTGTTGTCCTCAATGCAAATCTTTCCTTTAGCGTTGGGAAAAAGGGAAAGCACCACCTGTAAGCCGCCGATCAGCTTATCCGGCATCTCCAGCATATCTCTGTAATCGGAGGTAAGATAAGGCTCACACTCCGCACCATTCACCAAAAATAAATCAATCTTATCGATTTCTTTCGGACTAAGCTTTACAAAAGTAGGGAAACCGGCGCCTCCTAAGCCCACAATGCCGGCGTCTCTTACGATGTTTACAATTTCTTCCCGAGACATTGCTTTGTAGTCTCTTTTATCACCAAAGCCCGGAATGGATTCATATTGTTGATCATTATCCACCACAATGGACTCCACCATAGCTCCCCCTACGGTCAGTCTCTTCTCAATGGCTTTAACGGTACCTGACACAGAAGAAATAACAGGTGCGGAAATAAAGCCGTTTGCCTCTGCAATCTTCTGTCCTAAAAGAACCCGATCTCCCTTTTGTACCAAAGGCTTGGCAGGGGCTCCAATGTGTTGCGAAAGTGGATAAACCATCAACCCCTCCGGACGCAAATCAACAATGGACTTATCCATTGCCAATTCCTTTCCGTCATAGGGATGAACGCCACCCTTAAAAGTGGTAACACCCATTTTTATACCTCCCAAAATCTTTTCATAGACAAATATTATTATACTATGAAGATTCTTAAAAACAAAGAAAGAGAACCCTATGCACGGAATTTTGTGCATAGAATTCTCCTATATTTTCTTACTTTTTTTATGATATTTGCACAATCAGCTAAAAATTTTTTTGTCAAATTTTTGTCACTAGCTCTTGAAGACTTCCCTTTCATTTTCTATTTCTGTTAAAAATTTTCTGAAAATAGAAAGAAGGGGCTGTAAAAAAAATCAAAATAGTTTTCTAAGCAATATAGGTCTAAATTCGGGGCACGCTCTCGCTAGCTTCGCCACGTAGCGGATACTAAGCGAAAAACTTCGATTCTCTTGTTTTTCGCAAGTACCGACGGGCTCAGACTACCTTTCATTTAGACCTATATTGCCGAAAATCTATTTATCATTTTGATTTTTTACAGCTCCTTATCCCTTCTCCTGTAAACGGTAGGCTTTCAAAAGCTGCTTGGCCAATACCGCAGTAGTTACAGCGCCCAAGCCTCTTGGCACCGGAGAAATCTTTTCGGCAACGGTTGCCATAGTATCAAAATCCACATCTCCTACAAGATTTCCCTTTTCATCCCGGTTGGTTCCCACGTCGATTACCGTAGCCCCCTCCTTACAATAAGAAGAGCCTATTGCTTTTGCTTTTCCCATACAGCAAACCAAAACGTCCGCTCTCTTGGTCACTTCTTTTATATTACTCGTTTTACTGTGACAGAGAGTTACCGTGGCATCCCCATTGGTCATCAGGATGGACAAGGGTCTTCCCACTACCAAAGAACGTCCCAAAATGCAAACTTCCTTTCCCGCCAGGGGAATCTTATAAAAACGGCACATTTCCATAACTGCCTGTGCAGTGCAGGGCGCAAAGGCACTTTCATCCTTTAAAATCAAGCCCGCCATGCTCTCTCTGCTGACCCCTTCCACATCCTTTTCTCTCTTAATCATTCTGAAGGCTGTTTCCTGATCCAAATGAGAGGGAAGGGGACGAAATATCATAATTCCGTGAATCTCTTCATCATCATTTAAAAATTGAATAACCTCCTGAAACTGCTCATTGCTGCAATCCGCCGGAAGCTGATAGCTCTTTACTTCCAATCCGAAGGATAGAAAACGCTTTTTAATGGCCTTCTCATAGGTAACATCCGCCGTCCTTTCTCCTACACGGATAAGCGCCAAAGCCGGCATCACCCCGGGTCTCTCCGCCAAAAAGGCCACACATTCCTTCTCTATTTCTTCCGCCACCGGTTTTCCCAATAATTCTTCCATACTTCCTTACTACTCCTTTCCCCATTTGAAATTAAGTCTTTAAGCTCCTCTTACCACATTTTCTACCGTCTGAATAATCTCTTCCAGCGAAGAAATGCCCGTTCTTGCCCTATCGCAAACTGCCTCTCTTTTCGCCTTGATTTCCCGATTCTGCATACTTTTGGTATTGATATATACATTCAGTATGGCACTTTCCATGGCTGTCTTCAGGAAGCCAGCCCCTACTCCCACATCCGATAGGGCAATTCGGGAACCTCTCTCCTGTAATCTGGCAAATAAAGGAAGCTTCTCTAAGCATAGCTCCAAAAGCTCTGTAGGCACCAATGACGCCTCCGTAAGACAGCGCTCCATCGTTTCCCTGTAAATCTTTTGTTCTTCCTCTGTTTCTCTGGGTAAGGAATATGCCTTTGACAGAGGCAGGAAAACCTCTTCATCCTTTGCTTCCAAAGCAAGAGCCTTCTGTTTTGCCTCCTCCAGGGATTTCATGATTTCTTCCAGTTCTTCCTGAAAGTCTGCATAGCTCTTCTTTCCTAATGTCAGGTTCCCCACCATCAAGCCCAGAGAAAAGGCAAATGCAGCCGACAGAGCCGCCGCCCCGCCACCTCCGGGAATCGGGCTCTTGGAAGAAAGAGCCTCTAAATACTGAACAACGGTTTCTTGCTTCTGCTCTTTCATTCCTTTCCCCTCCTGCACTTGGCCCTTAATGGACTTCTATAACATACCAATCCTATATCCTATAATTTTGCTGTTTATACTAGCATAATATTTCTGTTTTATACAAGTTTTCTGTTTTACACAAGCTTTCCGTTTCGCACAAGCTTTCTGTTATACACAAGCTTTCTCAATGCAATATGGTTGCCCAAATCGCTTGAGTGACGCCAACAAGACAGGACACGATACAGGGAGAACAGGCCTAAACACAAAACAAGGTTCCAAGCTGTCTTCCTCCACCGGCTTGGAACCTTCACACAGTATTTTGCTTTATATTCTTCGAAGGAAAGAATTTATTCTTATGAAAAACTTCCTTTTACGCTTTCTTCTCCTGTAAAGCCCTTACTAGCTCCGGGAGTCCGAAAAGGGTGATGAAGCCCCCGGCATCCTTATGATCGTATAAATCTCCCGTGGTAAAGCTTGCCAGGGAAGCATTGTAAAGAGAATAGGGAGAAGAGGTTCCGGCCTTTATGATATTTCCCTTATAAAGCTTCATCTTGGTCTCTCCGGATACCTTCTCCTGGGTGCTCTTCACAAAGGCCTGCAAAGCTTCCCGAAGAGGAGCAAACCACTTTCCTTCATAAACCACCTGAGAAAACTTCTCCTCTACGATTTTCTTCATTTCCATGGTCTGCCGATCCAAAATCAGCTCTTCCAACTGCTTATGGGCTTCCAAAAGAATGGTTCCCCCGGGAGTTTCGTAAACTCCACGACTCTTCATCCCCACCACGCGGTTCTCCACAATATCCACAATGCCGATACCGTTCTTTCCCCCCAGGTGATTCAGTTCCTCAATCATCTCCTTCAAGGACATTTTCTTCCCATTCAATGCCACCGGCACTCCCTTTTCCCAGGTAATGGATAGAGGGGTTTCCTGATCCGGTGCCTTCTGAGGTGTTACGGAGAGCATTAAAAGATGCTCATAATTAGGCTCTGTCTCCGGGTCCTCCAGCTCTAAGCCTTCATGGGAAATATGCCAAAGATTCCTGTCCCTGCTGTAGGAATTCTCATGGCTCCCAAAAGCCAGGTCAATACCCTTTCCCTTACAGTATGCCATTTCATCTTCCCTGGACTGAAAAGTCCAAAGCTCTGTCATTCGCCAAGGGGCAAGAATATGCAGCTCCGGTGCTAAAGCCTTAATGCCTAGCTCAAAACGAATCTGGTCGTTACCCTTTCCGGTAGCTCCGTGACAAATGGCGCTAGCCCCCTCCTTCTTGGCAATCTCCACCAATCTTTTGGCAATAGCCGGACGAGCCATGGAAGTGCCCAAAAGGTATTTATTTTCATAGCAGGCATTGGCTTGAATACAGGGAAGAACATATTCCTCGCAGAATTCATCCTGAATATGCTCGATATACAGTTTCTCCGCTCCTGACAGCTTCGCCCGTTCCGGAAGGTCGGAAAGCTCCTCTTCCTGCCCCACATCCACGCAGACACAAACAACCTTATAGCCAAAATTCTCCTTCAGCCAAGGAATAATGGCAGTGGTATCCAGACCTCCGGAATAAGCCAGAATAATCTTCTCCCCCTTGGTATTTCCCTCCGGTATCATGCTTCCCATATTGACTCCTTTCAAAAATCCATCTTCTCCAAAAACGCTGCTCTACCCTCAAGACCAGCTTAGAATAATAGATATTTATTCAGATGTCAAGCATATTTATTCATTTATATCCACTATTATTCCTTTTATATGAATATTAATTCCTCCATAGAGAATGATAATTTCTCCCAAGAGAATATTTCTCCTCATTTCGATAGTTCCCGAAGTATTCTTTTTTCAGAGCCCGGGAAATAAAAAAAGAAGATGCAAACAAGCTTACGTTTACATCTTCTTTTTTATTAATCCCAAAGCGCTCCGGGAGCTCCTTTGGTCTTCCTGTTCTTTACACAGCTTTCCAGAGAAATAGCATCATAGATATCTTCTTCCACTAAATCGGAAAACTTCCTGTACTCTTCCAAGGAAAGCTCTTCCAAATCCTTTCCTTCCTTCTCACAGTACAAAACCAACTCTCCCACAACACCGTGGGCAGTACGGAAGGGCATGCCTTTTTTCACCAGATAATCTGCCACATCCGTAGCATTGCTGAAGCCCTTTTTCGCGCTTTCCCGAAGGCGTTCCAAACGGAATTCCATGCTTTCCAGCATTTTCGCCATGACGCGAAGACAAAATTGCAGGGTGTCCATACTGTCGAAGGCCACCTCCTTATCCTCCTGCATATCCTTGTTATAGGCCAGAGGCAGTCCCTTCATGGTGGTCAAAAGAGAAAAGAGATTGCCGTAAACTCTTCCGGTTTTTCCCCGAATCAACTCCGCCATATCCGGATTCTTCTTCTGGGGCATAATGCTGGAGCCTGTGGAATATTTGTCGGACAAGCGGATGTAGCCATAATCGTTGCTGTTCCAAAGAATGATTTCCTCACACAGTCTGGATAAATGCATACTAATCATGGATAGGCAGAATAGATATTCAATCAAATAGTCCCGATCCGAAACGGAATCCATGGAATTTTCCGTAGCGGCGGTAAAGCCAAGCTCCTTTGCCACCATTTCCCGGTCCAAAGGATAGGTGGTGCCGCCGAAAGCTCCGGCGCCCAAGGGAGAGAAATTCATTCTCTTCTCTCCGTCCAAAAGACGACTCCTGTCTCTTAAAAACATTTCCTTGTAGGCCCCGAAATGATGAGCGATGGTAGTTGGTTGAGCCTTTTGCAAATGGGTAAAGCCCGGCATAATATCTCTTCTATGCTTCTCCATGAGTTTTTCAATGACGGCAAGTAATTCCTCCAGATACCCTCTGCATTCTTCACTGTTTCTCCGTACATAAAGACGCATGTCCAGTGCTACCTGGTCATTTCGGGAGCGGCCGGTATGCAATTTCTTCCCCAGCTCTCCGATTCTTTGAATTAAAACCGTTTCCACAAAGGAATGAATATCCTCCGCATCCCCTTCTATCAAAAGCTTCCCGGACTCTAAATCCTTTCGAATCCCTTCCAATCCCTCTTGGATCTTCCGACCTTCCTCTTCCGTGAGAACCCCCACCTTGGTAAGCATTTTCACATGGGCAAGGGAGCCCTCCAAATCTTCCATAGCTAAACGCTTATCAAAGGGGAGAGAGGCATTGAAGGCCTGTGCCAACTCATCCACGTTTTCCGTAAATCTTCCACCCCATAATTTCATCCGCTACTCCTTTACATCCATTTTTTCCACTTCCAGTCCCCGTTTTCTTCCTCTGGGAAGTCTACCGGTATAAACCTTTACCGGATAGGGACTGTGGCCTCTTTTCCGGCTTCTTCCGTTGGGAATATTGTCATGGGGAATCTTCACCCGCAGGTTCTCTGCCCCGGAACGCTGCTCCAAGCTTTTTGGTGCCGGCCCCAGCTTCTTCCGAATCAAGAGAAATGCCGCGAAGAAAAGGATTGCCGTAAAGCTTAGCAAAAGCCCGAATCGCCAACCCTCCGGCGTATATTGTAAACGAACGGTGTGCTGTCCTTCCGATACGGGAACGCCTAAAAATCCTGTAAAGACTGCCTCCGGCTCCACCTTATTTCCATCTACCGTGACCTTCCAGCCCGGATCATAAGGAATACTGAAGAAAATCTTGCCCTCTTCCTTGGCCTGCACCGTACCTTCTATCGTTCTTGTATTCATTTTACCAAGCTTAAATCCTCGTCCGGACAGAGCCTCCACAAAATCGGAAAGCACCTCATAATGAAAACGATATACGGTGGCATCCATGCTCTGCCCCTCCGTCTTGGAGCTGAGCTTTACTTCCGTTCCGGCGGAAAGATAGCCTAAATCCAGCAAATATCCTCTATCCACATGGTCATAGCTTTTTTCCCTCTCCGGAAATTGCACCTTGACCTCTTCCACCTTCGTGTTATTCACATAGGCAAAATAGTGCCCTTCCTCTGTAGCAGTAAAGCTGTAATCCTCTCCTTCTCTTTCACCAAGAATGGTTTCTAAAGCATTTTCCCCTGTAATAGATTCGGAAATACTGTTTTGCACCAGCGCCGGAGTTCCCGCCTTTTCATTCCACTGATTCAGCTCCTCTTCGCTTAAAGCAAAGCCAACAGGTAGAACTTGGGTGTTTTCATAAAGACGATAGTCTCCCTCTCCTGTCCAATAAGCCAGCCCCTGTTCCTCCGCATTCTTCAATTCTTCCTTGGTAATCAGATATTTGACCGAAAGAAGACTGTTCATCAAGGGTGTGGCCCCGTTAATCGCGTAAGCGTTGGTGGAAGCCTCCATTCCTAAGAGAGTATAAACCTCCGACATTTTCCCGTAGGCTGTGGAGGAGAAAATAGAGGCACTGGGATACTGCATAAGCGCCCCGTCATCCTTAGTTTTACGATCCGCCCTATCCACACGGTAAAAATCGGAATCCTCCAGCTTGACTTCCGAAAGCAGGGTAGCCGTTTCCTTCTGTCCCTCCAGATAATTCGCCCGATTGGTGGTGGGCACGGAGGTCACCGCCATATTTGCCGTAGCCTCTATAAAGCAGAGGGCAAGCAAGGTATAGAAAAAGCTTCTTGGGGTAAATGCTTTTTTCTCCAGCACGAAGAGAAGATAGTACAAAAAGCTGAAGAGCATGCCCAGATAGAACACAGACCAATGAAAGCCCTCCACCGTAATCAGCTTCTGACACAGAAGCGCAAAAACAAAGCAGAGGAAGAAGGAAAGACTGTAGTCCTTTTTCGTATTCCCTTTCCGTTTCACCATAAGCTCCGCTCCCTGGGTAAGGATCAGGAAAATGTATAAAAAGCTCTGTCTTGCAGGCAGGCTGTTGGGATAATGAAAGCCATGCCAGATAAAATTCAAAACATTGATGGAAAAGCTTAAAAAGAAGAAAATACTCAGGATGGCGTAAAAGCATTTTCTGGAAAGGGAAATGCTTTGATTTCGGTAATACAGGGGCAACAAAAAGAGCAGCAAGGTTCCGGCATAAATATTAGGCCAATGCTTTAAGCCCTGCTCCGTTTCCACAAAGGCAAACTGTCTGGCCAGCATATCGATGATGCCAAAATATTGGGTAAAGGTCTTCGGAAAGGAAATGCTGGAAGAAGCGGTAAAACGCAGGGCAAAATAAGCCGGGAGCAGAAAAACCGCCGCCATTGCCCCGGCCAAGAAGGAATAAAGACCGAAGCGAAAAAGAATGAGAAAAATCCCCTGTCTTCTTTCCCGAAGGATAAAGAAAAATTGGAACAGAAAATATACCACCAAAAACAGGCAGATCATAATACTGATGTAATAATTGGAAAGAATGGAAAGGGCCAGGCTTACCGTATACAGTCCAACCTCTCCCCTTTCCATCATTCGCTCCAAGCCCAGAAGAATCAGAGGGAAAAGCAGTACACAATCCAGCCACATTACATTCCAGGAATAGGCCGCGATATAGCCGGATAAGGCATAAAGTAAGGCAAAGATAATAAAGTAAGGACTGTTTTTCTGAAAATGATAGCGAAAATACAGGGAAGCCGTCGCTCCTGTCAGTGCAATTTTCAGAAGCACCAAATAACTTACATACTCAATCACCAAGCCCTTAGGAAAAAGCAAAATAAACCAATTCAAAGGGCTGGCCAGATAGTAGGCAATCAGAGCAATAAAATTGCTGCCAAGGCCTATATGAAAGCTATAGAGTAAAGATTCCCCGGATTGCAGCTTTCTTTGAAATTCCTGAAAAAAGGGAGCGTACTGATGATATAAGTCCGTACGCAAAAAGCTTTCTTTTCCAAATGGAAATACCCCCTTTGCCACAAAAATCCCCAGCATGGCCAGAAGGGGGAGCAGGAAGGAAATGATTTCCTGCTTTCCCAAACGGATTTTCTCGAAAGCGCTTCTCTCTTTATTCATAGCATCTTCTCCTTACTTAAAAATCAAAAATTTGCTGGCAAAGTAATTTCCCACCAGATTAATGACCGAACTTCCCAGCCATCCCAGTCCATGGGAAAAATGCAAAATATCCACAAAAAATACCAGCAGGAAAAAACTGGCTATGCCGGAAAACACCCTCAGGGAAAAGAAAGAAATAAATTCCTGAATTCCCTTCTTTTCCGTTTTTTGAAAGACAAAAAACTTATTTCCGTAGTAGGCAAAGACCACCGCCAAGAAGAAGGCAACGCCATAGGATATTTTATAGGAAAAAAAAGGGGAAATTGATTGCTTTTGCAAAAGAAGATCCAGAACGTGGTAAATCACGTAATTCACTAAAGTGGTGAGAACCCCCATTACAAGATATCGTATACTTTCTAATAATTGCTTATTCATTATATTTTTTAACACCTTAAATTCTATTCTTAGTTTTTGAACATGCCTAGTATACGAAAAGAGGGAGGGGAAAGCAAGAAGGGATAGGGAAGTCCGGGAAAATAATACTGTAGGCAAGAAGAGAAAATAATACGCTATAAAAAACAGCTTTGGTACAGGGGCTAAGATTGTCCCTGCGCCAAAGCTTTTTTGGTATAAGTATCTTTTGTATCGCTGTTTTTGTAAAGCTGCGTATCCCTTACTTTCTTACTGCCTTTAGCTTTCTCCCATCTTTCCTTACCGACTTCTCCATCTACTCTATTTTCTAGCCGGCCTTCTTGGGAGAATGGGCATGAATCCTTTCTTCCACCTCCACTCTGGGTATACTGAGGGAAATGGAGAGCTCCTCGTAAAGAATATCCTCTGCCTGCTCCATAAAGTGTAAGTCTAAAAGGGTGAGTTTTTTCCCCTGTCTTGCCCGTTCCACTCTTCTTTCCATCAAGGTCTTAATCACCTGTAACAATGCATCCGGCGCACAGCTCTTGATACTGTCTCTGCAATTCTCTTCCCGCTGTTTCGGCGTCTTACATTGTAAGGCATGAATGTTCTCCACACTAAGCATAAAGCTTTCCGCCTGCTCTCTGGTCATTACCGATCGCATGTTGGTCTTGCCTGCCTCTACCGGAGCATATACGGCACCATCCGGTTTCTTTACTGCCTGCAAGATATAATATTCTTTGTCTTTGGGAATTCCTTCTAAATTCAGGTGTGTCGTTCCGATAATCTTATGGACACCCTTACAGCCATAAACCACATACGTGCCTGACTGGTACATTTTCTCCTCCTATTCTATTGAGATATTTACGATTTCCTTAAAACTGCTTTTGATTGTAACATTCTCCCAATAGGATTACCAGCATTTTGCACGATTTATAAAAATTTTGTCTGACTTAAATAAAAAGAATTTATAAGTAATCGCTTTTTTATGCGTTTTTCTTTTTTACTTATGATAAGGCTCCCCTGCATTTATACGGAAGGCTCTGTATATTTGCTCCAAAAGAATCACTCGCATGAGCTGGTGGGGAAAGGTCATAGCGGAGAAGCTTAAAGAATAGTTGGCTCTGGAAAGGACGGAGGGAGCCAGTCCCAGAGAGCCTCCGATTACAAAACAGAATTCACTTTCTCCGTGGAGAGCCTGCTTTTCCAAAAATTTGGCAAAGGCTACGGAGTCCAGCTCCTTTCCCAGGATGGCTAGGGCAATCACAAAGGCACGATCCTGAATTTTACTAAGGATTCTTTCTCCCTCCTTCTCCAAAACCTGTAAAACCTCCGTTTCACTGGCTTCTTCCTTGGTCTTTTCATCTGCCACTTCAATAATTTCCCATTTACAATAGGAAGAAAGGCGCTTTCCGTATTCAGAAAGTGCCTCTCGATAAAACTTCTCTTTGATTTTTCCAACCGCAATAATTTTAATGGTCATAGTGTCCCAACTCTGTTTTTTACTCTGTTCTTCTCAATATTATCCTCTACTACGCTCTGTAGGAAGTACGCGAATACAGGATATTCTATATTCTTTAGACTCTGCCTCTTGGATACTTCGTCACATCAAAGGAAATCAGCTTCTTATCCGCATAGCCCAGAGCGTCAAAGTAATAGTTTTTCCCCTCAATCAGATAAGAAATGTTGGTTTCTCCCTCGGCCTGTACCATGCCTCTGGGGCGTCCCTGCTCATCCTTTTCAAAGTAGAAAGTGTGGAACTTTCCATTTTCATCCGGAATGCTGGCCCATCCGGTAAGAACTACCCCTGCGGTATCGCTGTTTTGCTCTTTATTATCATACTGCGCGAAAAACCAGTGGCTGTCCTCGTTAAACCAGCCTTCAGCCATCTTTCCTTCGGCATTAAAGTAATAAAAGCGGTCTCCAATCTGTACCCAACGCTCCTTGGCGTACTTCCAGGACTTGGACTTTACGTCCAGGTACAAAAGCTTCCAGGCACTGTCTTCCTTTTCCCAGATATAGGCTGTGGTGCTTCCCTTCTTCACCCCGGTAAGCTCTTCCTTGGTGGCTGCCCTTTCCTCGGCATGTCCCTGAAAACTCTGAAAAGAAAAGAGGAACAAGAAGGAGAAAAGCAGGAGCAAGGTGCCCCATACTCTTCTCTTCTTTTCCTCTACCGTTGTTCTCTCTGCTTTACACATAAAACCTCCCGTCTACTCGGGAAGTTAAAGCTTAGGAAAGAGCCTTCTTTCTTTCCAGAACCTGCTCAAGCATCTGTCTATACTTCATAGCCTTTTCTTCCTCCTCCTGCACCTTTTCCTTCGGTGCCTTGGACAGGAAGCGCTCATTCTTTAACATTCCCTCTGCACGTTGAATTTCTTTCTTCAGCCTCTCCTCTTCCTTCTCCAAACGTTCTCTTTCCTGATCCAAATCCACCAGATCAGAGAAAGGAAGGAAAATGTTGGCCTTCGGTATCAAGACAGAAACAGCATTTTCAGGAATACCTGTTCTGTCTTGCTGTATTATAACATCCTGTGCATAAGCAAGGGTAGCAAAGAATACCTTACTATGTGTAAACGTTTTTCTTAACCCCTCGTCCTCGCTTACGATGTAAACCGTAGCCTTTTTGGATGGGGGAACATTCATTTCCGTACGAATATTTCGGATGGCGCGAACCGCTTCCTTGATGGTCTCTCCCTCTTTTTCCGCTTCGGAAAAATCCAGTTCTTCCGCAAAAACCGGCCAATCCGACAGCATCAGCATCTTCTCTTCTCCCGGGAATAAAGACTTCTCCGTATCGTAAATCTCTTCCGTAATAAAGGGGCAGAAGGGGTGCAACAAACTTAAGGAAGTTTTCAAAACCTTTAAAAGAGTCCAAAGGGCAAGGGTCTTACTCTCTCCGCCCTCACTGTAAAGTCTGGGCTTCACCATCTCGATATACCAGTCACAGAACTCTTCCCAGATAAAGTTTTGAATCTTATCCAGGGCGATTCCCAGGTCAAAGGACTCTAAGTTTCTGCTTACCTCGGAAACGGTGTGGTTACACTTGGAAAGAATCCACTGATCCGCAAGAGCCAGATTCTTGGGAAGCACGGAAAGCACCTCTTCCAGGCTTGCTTCCTTCTTTCCTACCAAAGAGAGAAGGGCCTCTTTCTCCTCTTCCTTTACATTCATAAAGAGGAAACGGGAAGCATTCCAAACCTTATTCATAAAGTTTCTGCTGGCTTCCACACGGCTATGATAGAAACGCATATCATTTCCGGGAGCATTTCCGGTAAGAAGCGTCATTCTCAAGGCATCTGCCCCGTAAGTACCGATGATTTCCAAAGGATCGATTCCGTTTCCCAAGGACTTACTCATCTTTCTTCCCTGATCGTCTCGCACCAGACCGTGGATCAGTACCTTCTTAAAAGGTGTCTTTCCGGTCTGCTCAATTCCGGAGAATACCATTCTGACTACCCAGAAGAAAATGATGTCATAGCCGGTAACCAGCACATCCGTAGGATAGAAATACTTGTAATCCTCCGTCTCCTCCGGCCAGCCCAAAGTCTCAAAGGGCCAAAGGGCACTGGAGAACCAGGTATCCAGGGTATCCTCATCCTGACGAAGGGCGGTACTCTTACACTTTGGACAACATTCCGGCTTTTCCAGGGATACGATCAACTCCCCGCAGTCCTCACAATAGTATGCGGGAATACGGTGTCCCCACCAAAGCTGACGGGAAATACACCAATCCTTGATATTTTCCAGCCAATGCAGGTAGGTCTTTCCATAGTTTTCCGGAACAAATTCCAAATCCCCCTTGTTCAGTGCTTCGATAGCAGGCTTTGCCAGCTCTTCCATCTTCACAAACCACTGGGGCTTCACCATAGGCTCAACGGTGGTTCCGCAACGATCATGCACACCTACATTGTGACTGTGGGGCACTACCTTCTTTAACAGTCCCTGCTTCTCTAAATCCTCCACCATCTTCTTTCTGGCTTCATAACGATCCATGCCGTTATAGGGGGAGCCTTCACAGAGAATCTTGGCATCATCCGTTAAGATGTTTAAAAGCTCTAAGCCGTGTCTTTCTCCTACAAGGAAGTCGTTGGGATCATGGGCAGGAGTAATCTTTACACAACCGGTTCCGAATTCCTTATCCACATAGGCATCCGCAATCACCGGAATCACTCTGTCCGTCAAAGGAAGATGCAGCTGTTTTCCTACGATATCCTTATATCTTTCATCCTCCGGGTTTACAGCCACAGCCATATCCCCTAAGAGCGTTTCCGGTCTAGTGGTAGCAATCTCCACAAAACGGCCTTCCTCTCCCACTACCGGGTAAAGGATGTGCCAGAAGGAGCCTTCCTGCTCCTCATGCAAAACCTCCGCATCGGAAATGGAGGTATTACAAACAGGACACCAGTTAATCATCCTGGAGCCGCGGTAAATCAAGCCCTTCTTATACAGGCGGACAAAGGTCTCCAGCACCGCATGAGAGCAACCCTCGTCCATGGTAAAACGGAGACGATCCCAGTCTGCGGAGGAGCCCATCTTATGGAGCTGGTTCACAATACGATCCTCGTATTCTTCCTTCCACTTCCAGGCCTCCTTTAAGAAGCCTTCTCTTCCCAGCTCCCACTTATCAATGCCCATATCCTTCAGCTTATTGATAACCTTTACCTCGGTGGCAATGGCTGCATGGTCCGTTCCCGGCTGCCACAAGGCCTCAAAGCCCTGCATTCTCTTAAAACGAATCAGAGTATCCTGTAAAGCATTGTCCAGGGCGTGTCCCATGTGCAGCTGCCCGGTAACATTGGGAGGCGGCATCATAATGGTAAAGGGCTTCTTATTAGGATTTACCTTTGCGGCGAAGGCATTTCCCTTCAGCCACTTTTCATAGATACGGTCCTCTACCTCTTCCGGATTGTATTGTTTTGCAAGTTCTTTCATTTTCCCCTCCTGTAACTAGGCTCTACCACGTATTTCTTCTTTCCAGGCTTCCAGCTTTTTCTCCGCTTCTTGGAAAAATGCCTCTTCTCCCTCGTTATAGGCATTCTTCAGCTCCAAAATTCCTTCCGCCTGATCCGCTTCTTCCAACGCCTCTTCCCACTCTGCCTGCCATTCCTTGACCAGGTCTTCCTCTACTCCCTGCCAAAGCTCCTTATGCCTATCCTTCGGAAAGGTAATCTGAGACAGGAAATACAGTCTTCGTAAAGCGGCCTTATCCTGATTTTTTTTATATAATTTGGCAAAGGCATCTCCTGCTCTTTGAAACTGCTTTAGATAAAGGTAGGACTCTGCAATCTTACGAAGCCTTCTGCCATTTTCCTCCAAATGATATGCGTCCTGATAGGCATCCAAGGCCTTTCTATATTTCTTCAAGGAAAAGAAGCTGTCTCCCATCCTTTCCTTCCGTTCCGGCTCGGACAAAGCCTGAATCCTTCTAAGCTCTAAGGAAAAATCCTCCAGCTCTCTCTCCGTAAAATAGGAGCACTCCCGAAGCAGACGGAAAAGCAAACGCTCCTCCCGCTCCCCCATGTCCTTTAATTGCTTCAGCTTTTCGGAAAGCATGGGGCGGTTTAAGCCGGTACTGACCCATTCCAATAGACGATGATCCACAAAGTGCTCCGGAATCAGGAGGGGATACTTTCCCACCGCATAGCAAAGCTCCTCCAAGGAATAGATGGAAATATCCAATCGCTCATAATAATAGGGAAATGTAGCTTCTTTTTGACATAAAATCACTGCCATACTTTACTCCTTTCCCAAACTGATTCGCTCTTCAATCACCATTCCGGAGGCAGGGTGCAAGTCTCCCAAGCCCTTGTCCTCCACCCGAATCAAAATGGTGGAAGCATCTACAAATCGACTCTTTAAAGAGAGCTTCGTGCAACGTTCCTCTCTCTTCGGAAAGCCTTCCAGCAACATCCGAAGCTGCCTTCCCTTGCTTCCCACGAAGGGCTGCACTGTAAAATCAATATAATCCTGCCGGTCCGGTAGGAGCAAAAGCTCCTCTTCCTTTTCCAGCCAGGCATCTCCAGCCTTTGCCAGATAATAGGGAAATTCCCTTTCCTTCTGACTTACCCGGAGGGAAACATCATAAGCCACCCTGGTTTCGCAAAGGAGAAGATACTCCTCCTCTTCTCCTCTTCCCAAAAGCTTGGCATATTCCAAAGCCCCGATGGCAAAAAGGAAGGATTCCACGCAAACTCTTCTTCCCTTTAAAAGCTTCTTCATAAAGCCCGGAGCAAATTCCGTACTTTCAAAGCCCTTTCCGGACAAAAAGAAGGCACTGTAGACCTTCCCTCTGGTAATTTTATCGCTAAGCCCGGAAAGAATCTGGTCTGCCATCCGCTTACCCCGGGGCTTTTCCATAATGTCGAAGGAAATGGCCTCCGGCTGGGCTTCCCCGGCGGAAATGGCATACTTCTTCGCCCCCTTGGACACCTGCATTTCATAGTAGTGAAGCACCTGGTTGGAAAATTCAAACATGCCCACCAGGCGGTTATAGAGGGTTTTATCCTGCCGTAAAAGGTAGTGGGCAAAGGCCTCGGTGTGGCTGATGCACTGCACCGAATACTCCTCCCCGAAAAGCTTTTCCAGAAGCTCCTTTAATCTTTTGAAGAGCTCCGGCTCTCCCTCCCGAAGGGTAAGGATTAACGTATCCTTTCCCTCTTCCTCCGGAAGCTCCTTCCCCTCAATTCTTTTCTCCCCCTCCGTCAAAAGGGAACGAAGGAAGATAGACAGAAGCTCCTCCGCCCCATAGCACTGTCCTTCTATGGTGGCACTGCCCTTTTTCTTAAACAGGGACAAAAGCTTGTCCACCAATACTACTCCTCCGGTGAGATTCTTCTTGTACGCTTCCTCACCGATAGAAAACTGCGTCCCTCGCTTCTCTCTACAAAGAAGAGTAGGAAAGCGATATGTATATTCTTCCTGATATAGGGAAATGTCGGTATAATCATCCCCTAAACTAATGCCAATGCTTTTCACAAATACCTCTTTCTCTTACTCCTCCAGTAATTTCGATAAAGCAATTTCCTTCTTGCCGTACTCTTCCATCATTTCCAGTAAAGGCTCTGCCTGCTTCTCCGTCATCAGTTCACACATCCGACAAAGCTTGGTATAGGCATCCTCTCCGGCATAGGATTTCTCGGAGTCCTCCTTCTTCAGGGTGGACTGATACAATAGCGTGTCCTCTTTCCCCAAAGTAAAGCGATATTCCATGCTTTCTCCCGGGAAAAGCAGGAAGGAAGCGGTGTAAATGCCGTGATAGCACTCCTGTAATTCCTCTCTGTGGAACTCTTCTTCTCCCTGATTTCTTATAGACAGGAAAGGCTTTTCCTCTTCTCTTCCGTGATACTCCAAGACGGATTTTTCTAAAATTTCATTGGGCAGGGAAACAAATTTTCCCAGCTCCTTGGTATAGCTGAAAATCAAAGATTTTTCCAAAAGAATCGGCAGAAAGGCGGAAAGCTCCTCCAGCTCTTCCTCCTTAAGCTCCTTTCTCTTGGAGAAAGAAAGACTCAATGCCAAAAGATAAAGCACCGGCACCCTTTCCTTATGGCTTTCTCCCCGGACTTCTTCAAAAATCTGCTGCATAATCCATTCTTTTTCCGGCTTCTGTCCCAGGAAGACAGAGGCGGAATAGGCAGTGAAAAAGGCACGAAGAAGTAAAGGATCCGCCCCCCCGTAACGGGTATAGAGAGCAAAAATCTCTTCGCTTTCCTTCCGTTTTTCCGTGAAAAGACTCTGGGCCAAAAGCCGCTCTCCCATGTTTAAGAAGGAGGAAGAAGGAATCTTCGCCTTCTGCTGCTTCCTTTGGTCTGCTGCCCGCATCATTTGCAGCATCTCTTCCGTGGTGCCATTATATTCCTCCAAAAGGAAATGAAGAATACTGTCCTTTTCCAGCTTGGAAAGAAAGGCCTTTTCCGAAAGATACAAAAGCATCTCCCTTTCCTCTTCTCCGTAGACCTTCTCTCCCCGGGTCTCAGAAAGAGCTCCCTCTAAAAATGCTTCCAATGCTCGCTTATCCAGGGAAAGGTAGGGATAGGCAATGAGATATTCCAAAGCCTTGTCATAATCCCCCCGATAAATCAGGGCACTAAGCACATCCTCCTTCTCTTCCTTCTTTAAAGCCCCAAAGGGAAGGGCATGGAGAAAGTCCAGATTCTCCTTCGGGAACTCTACTCCCTCCGCCTTCTTATGATAGGAAAGAATCAGATGCAAAATCTTCATCCGAAAATACAGGGTAAAATCCTCATAGGAAAAAGCCTTTTCCATGAGTTCCAGGTCCTTACTGTCGGAAATTCCCTTTTCCACCAGGCTAAGAGTCTTCCGAATCAGGAAAATGCCCTTGTCCTCAGAGAGGCTTTGGCATTTCTTCTCCAATTCCGCCTCTTCCATCAGTCTGGTCTTTCTGTGGGGTACCCGACTGTAACGGTTTCCTAAGGCATCCTGGAAAAGCAGAATCATATTGGGAAGGGGCATGGGCACTGTACAAAATCCCCCCTTCACCGGGAAGGAACATTCCCTGCGCAAAGCAGGGTGAGTCAGTACCAGACGCTCAATACTCTGATCCTCCACCTCCACCAGATAGCTGTTTAAAATCTTCGGAAGGAACTCCGCCATCCTTTCATCAATCATTTCCGGTAGAATCAGCTTGCTATACAACAAAGCCAGCTCCTCATTGACTTCCCCCCGCAAAAGACAGGCAATAGCATAGTCCTGCATCGGCCTTGCAAAGTGGGAGAAAATCTCGGAACCTTCCTGGAAATTCTTCAAAATATTATAATAAAGAGGAAGCTTAATTCCCTCTTCTAAACGATATTCATAGGAGAAGTAAAGATATACCCCCTTGGGTAATTCTTCTGAATAGCCCATAGGCATAGCATAGAGAAGGTTCTCATATAGTTTTGTAATCTTAACATTCTCCTCTACACCCTTTTTATAAAGGGCAAAGGCGCTAAGACTCCAATCTCCTCTGTGGATGCACTCCGTAATCTTTTCTTCCAGGCTTGCATCCTCCGGAAAGTGGAGAACCTCTTCCCTTTCCTCCCGTCTTTGGTAGGGAAGCACCTCCCGCCTCATAGCATTCTTCGGGCGATGAGAGAAATAGGTCAAAAACTCCTCTAAAGCAAGGGTTCTGTCCCCGCAGGACTTTAAAAGCTCATAGAGTCTGAGGGCGGTAATATCCTGAAAAATCGGGGCTTCCAAAAAATCGCTGTAATCAAAGATTCTGCCGCAAGCCTTTCTGTCCTCCTCCGCCATGTGTTGCAAATGAGAAAAGTCCTTAATCTCATGGATTTGCTTTGCAGAGGGCTGTTTTTCCACCACAAAGGAATAGGGAATCCGTTTCTCTCCCCCATTGTAGACAAAGCAAAGCTCCCCTTTGATTTCTTCTTCATCCCCCAGGTTCTTCGTATCAATGGTAAAGCTTACCTTGGTACGTACACCTCCAAAGGCGGATTTATGCAGGGTTAGATAGGGTCCCTTGGCATAGACCAGGCCACGCATGGCGACTCCGTTTACCGACTGCAAAAAGATTTCAAATGTTCGACTTTCCCGATAAGGAATTACAGCCATAATCTGCTCAACAGAAAAATGCAGGGAAGGGATTCCTTCCTCGATAATTCCTCTGGCTAACTTATTGATTTTTTCTCTCATAGCAAACTCTCCATAGGGCTTTATTTTAGCACAGGAAGCCCTTTCGAGAAAGACAGAATTTTCCATTAACGCTTCCTTCTATTGCAACTAGGCTTACAATTCTGTTAAACTAATTCCAATCTTTGCTTTTTTCTCTTTCAGGCTCAGGCTTTTCTTTTCGGAAAGGCAATTTCCTTAGAGCAGTATAGCGTATTTCTTAGAAAAAAGCGCATTTTGCAAAGATTTATATTCTGAACAAGACGGAAACTCCCAAAAAACAGAAACTCCCATTTTTATGGGATAAAGAAAGGAATTTATGGCTACAGAAGCATTGACCCAATACAAACTGATGATTCTTTACTTACTCCATTCCGTAAAATACCCCCTAAGCAACAGTCGGCTTAGCGGATTTTTTTTAGAAAATGAATATACCACCTATTTCACTTTACAGCAATGCATCAATGATTTGGAGGAGGCTTCTCTCATTTCCGCAGAGCACAGCCAAAGCACCACCCGCTACGAAATCACGGAAGAGGGCAAGCAGACATTAAATTTCTTTTCCCAGGATATCCCGGAGCTGGTGCGGGAGGACATGGACCTCTTTCTTTCCAAAAACAAAAGCCGCCTGCAAAGTGAGGCGGCCCTATATTCCGATTATTCGGAGACAGACACAAAGGAGTACCTTGTGCAGCTGGAAATTCGGGAAAATCGCACCCTACTCTGTAGAGTGGAGCTTACGGTTCCCGATGAAGAAAGCGCCAAGGCTCTCTGCTTAAAATGGGAGGCCAAGCACCAAAAGGTCTATACCTACCTTTTACAGGAATTTTTAGGGGAAGACTAGCTTTTAAGCCTGTCCTTCCTTCTTATCCTTTAAAAGCTTTTCCACACTCACCAGCTTTACACAGAGGGTGAAAAGCTCGGAGGCAATACGCAGATCCTCCAATGGTGGGTAAGTCGGAGCAATACGGATATTGCTGTCATTGGGATCCTTCTTATAGGGGAAGGCGGAACCCGCGGGAGTCAGCTTTACGCCGGCCTTCTTACACTTATCCACTACAGCCTTTGCACAGCCGGGAAGGGTTTCGAAGCTGATGAAATATCCCCCCTTCGGCTTAGTCCATTCTCCCACGCCGGTTCCTGCAAGGTTCTTCTCGAAAATATCCTCTACCATCTCAAACTTGGGACGAAGAATATTGGCATGCTTCTGCATGTGCTTCACCATACCGTGAATATCCTGGAAGAAACGAACATGACGAAGCTGATTCACCTTATCGTGTCCGATGGTCTGGTACTGTACCTGCTTCTTAATATCTTCCAGATTGTTCAAGCTGGTTGCCATGGAAGCAATACCGGAGCCCGGGAAGGAAATCTTGGAGGTGGAGGCGAACTTATACACCAAATCCGGGTGACCTGCTCTCTTACACTCCGCCAGAATCTCAATCAAATAATCCTGCTCATGGTCATAAAGGTGATGCATACCATAGGCATTGTCCCAGTAGATACGGAAGTCTCTGGCTGCCGGCTTCAGGCGGGCAAAACGGCGTACCGTCTCATCGGAATAGCTATAGCCCTGAGGATTGGAGTACTTCGGCACACACCAGATTCCCTTAATCGCCTCATCGGAAGCTACCAGCTCTTCCACCATATCCATATCCGGGCCCTGCTCTGTCATGGGTACCGGAATCATTTTAATCCCAAAGTACTCGGTAATCGCAAAGTGACGGTCATAGCCCGGAACAGGGCAAAGCCACTTTACCTCATCCAGTTTACACCAGGGTGTACTTCCCATAACACCGTGGGTCATGGAACGGGAAATGGAGTCATACATCACATTCAAAGAAGAGTTTCCGAAAATAAGGATATGATCCGGATGATTTTCCATCATGTCGGAAAGAAGCTCCTTGGCCTCTGCGATTCCATCCAATACTCCGTAATTTCGAACATCCACACCTTCGCTGGAATACATATCCGCATTGCTGTCCAGAGCATCCATCATATCATTGCTCAAATCCAGCTGCTCTCTACAGGGCTTTCCTCTACTCATATCCAGGTTCATATCCATGGTCTGGTAGCGCCTGTATTCGTCCTTTAATTCCGCTCTTAAGGCTTCCAACTCCTCTACGGATAATTCCTCGTATCTTGCCATATTTGCACCTCTTTCTCCTACTTGCTTTCCCGTTTTTTTCTTCGCCATCTGCTACTCTCCTTTGGGCATAAGTATACGAGAAAAAAGTATACTATCCTTTTCCTGTCCTAGCAAGAAATTTTCCATGTCTACGACTTTGATTTCCACATGTACTGTTTCAATTTCCATTCTACTGCTTCAAATCCAATAGCCAGTCTCTTGCATTCAGAATCTTTATGCCGTCTATATCCCTTGGAGGATCATCATCCAGTGTAAGGAGCACCTTGGGATAGTCGTCCTGAAGCATTTGCAATGGTCTTAATTCTCTATTCAATGTAGCTTCTTCTCTTACCGTCAAAGCCACCTGATAATAATGATTGCCGTCCTGATTTTGTGCGACAAAATCCACCTCAAAACTATCCACCTTTCCCACATACACATCATAGGATCTGCGAAGCAATTCCAGATAAATAATATTTTCCAGTATATGGCCTGCATCCATAGCTTGTTTGCCAAGAAGCATATATCGAAGTCCAATATCTACCGCATAGTATTTATCCAAGGTCTTAAGGTACTGTTTCCCTTTGATATCAAAGCGTTTAGCCTGATAAATGACGTAAGATTCCTTCAAAGCCGTAAGATATTTTTCTATCGTTTTAGAATCAATCTTTCGACCGTCGGAAGTCATGGTATCCGCTATTTTTTTGGTGGAGAAGGGATTCCCGATATTGTCAAAAATAAACTTCAAAACACTTTGAAGCATCATGGAATCCGTCACCTGTTTCCGATTCATGATATCTTTAATGACTATCGTATTGTAGATACTTTCCAAGTAATCTCTGATGATATTGGGTTCGGAATCCAATGCTAAAGCATAGGGAAAGGAACTGCTTAACAAGTAATCGGTATATTTTCTTGCTCTATCTTCATAGCCCCCCTTTGCCAGACAATATTCCTTAAAGGACAAAGGAAGCATCTCTATTTGAATATATCTTCCTGAAATTAAGGTGGCTATCTCAGCAGAAAGCATATAGGCATTGGAGCCGGTCACATACAAATCTATATCCAGGTTTAACTGTAGACTATCCAATACTTTAGGAAACTTATCTACATTTTGAATTTCATCCAGAAAAATATAAGTCTTGCTGTTTTTCTTTAAATTCTCTTTAATATATTTATGAAGACTTCTATAATTATTCAAGTCCTCATACTCCAGGTCCTCAAAGTTAATAAAAATAATTTGGGATTGATCAATCCCTTGCTCTAACAGCCAATCTTGGAACTGGAGCAGTAGCGTTGATTTTCCGCATCTTCTTATTCCGGTCACAATCTTGATAATGTGTTTATCCTTGAGAGCCTTTAGCTTATTCAGATATTCTTCTCTTATAATCACCCCGGCACCTCCCTTCCCGTTGAGAATAGCATCCTTTCTATAGAAAGTAAAGTTTTTGGATTTAATTCCAAAAACTATTTATTTTGTGATAGTTTTTGGAATGCATTCCTAAAAGTTTTTTGGTTCTAATATTTTTTTGAATCTACTCCATAAATAATTGAGTTTTGACTACGGATTTTTGACACTAAAAAAGGAGCTATAAAATAATCAAGTTTTACATAGACTCTATGCAAGATAGAAAACTTCTCCGATTATTCTCCAGCTCCTTTTGAAATAGTGTGCTTTTCTTAATTGCTTCCTTCTGTTGTCTCTGTAGTCTCCGTTGTTTCCTGCTTTTCCGTAATTCCCGCTTTTTCTTTCAATAACGGATTCTTCTCCAAGGCTTCCATACGGTTTTTCAGAAAGCTAAGCTCCCTTTTCGCATCCTCATCTCCCGGATAACGGGTACAGTATTGCTGAAAGGCTTCATAAGCTTCCTGCCATTTGGCGGTCTTCTCCAGATATACCGCCCCGTCAAAAAGATATTCCCTATCTTCTTCCAGCCCCTTTTCTTTGATTTCTGAAAGGAGCTTCTCCGCATCCTCCAGCTTATTGTCATTCAAAGCAGTTCCCAGCTCCTGAATCAGCTTTTTTCCGGCAATTCTCTCTTCCAGCAGGGGCAAATCTTTTTTCGCCAAGGTCTTGTAACTTTGCAGGCTTTCCTCCGCATCGGAAATATTCCCCAATTGAATTTCCGCCTCAATCTTATAAGCGAGAATATCCATTTGCAAAGCGGAGACCTGCCCGTTACTTTTCTCCAAGGCCAGATTAAAGTTTTCCAATGCCGTCTTTCCGTCTCCCCGTTCCAGAGCTTCGATTCCCAGAAGACGATATTCCTTCGCCTTATTCTTACAGGCAAAAAGGCTTAAAGAGAGAAGGAGAAAGAGTAGCAGAAAAGAGCTTAAGCTTTTTCCTTTTTTGTTCTTCCTTTTTTGCATTTTCCCCTCCTATTATGCCTTCCCGGTGGTGCCAAAACCCCCACGGTCTTCGTTATCCAGATGATCCACCTCAATAAAATGCACCTCCGGCTGGTGAGGCATCAAGCGGAACTGTCCGATTCGATCATTGATATGAATTTCCGTATCTCGCATGGCTAAGATAGGCATATGGATAATGTCATTGTCACCGCAGAAGGATTCATCCACCACTCCCATGGCATTGGTTTGCAAAATCCCGAAGTTCTTATAGGCCGAGCTTCTGGGAACAATCAGCATTTCATAGCCCTTGGGAATTTCCACGGAAATACCCATACTGATTAGGCGGTATTCTCCCTGCTTCATACTGACATTTTCCGCTACCCGTAAATCAATCCAGTCACTTTTTCCGTCAATGTAGCGAAGCTTTTCCAGCTCCTTTACATGATATTTGATTTTTAACTTAGCCTCCACTTGCATTTCTCCTTTCTCCAGGAATTTCTTTGCACTCCCTTTTCTTCTCTATAACAGTTTCTTAACGGCTTTCTACGGCAGGTTCCCCTTGCAGGGAGAAGGTTTAAGTCTTTCGATTCTTCTTCGAGTTCCGGCTCCCGAATCTCTTCTAAGTCCTCTTCTGGCTCCGGTTCCACATCAGTCTCTGATTTATCTTCGGTTTCCGAGTTCTCGAATACTTCGTTGTCTTCTTCCAGCTCTACTTCCTTCTCCGCCTCTAATTCCATAAGATAAGCTTCGATAAAGCTTTCTTCCTCTTGCAAAAGGTCCCTGCCTACTGTTCCGGGTCCAATGCCTTCGCGTCCTCCTGCCCTTCTGTACTTTCTTCCGCTTCTTCTTCCACTGTTTCTTCCGCTGTTTCTTCCGCTTCTTCCGCTTCTTCCGCTTCTTCCGCTTCTTCCGCTTCTACCTCCGCCTCATCCGCAGCTTCTTCCAATTCTTTTTCTTCTTCGCTTTCCGCAGAAAATTCCGGCTCCGGAGTTTCTTCCTCTACAGTGTCTTCCAGCTCCGGAGTCTCTTCCTCTACAGTGTCTTCCGGCTCCGGAGTCTCTTCCTCTACAGCGTCTTCCGGCTCTGTACTTTCTTCCGCCTCATCCGTAACTTCTTCCGGTTCTTCGTCCGGCTCTTCTTTTTGATCTTCCAACCGCTCTTCTTTAGCTTCTTCTACCTTCTCCGGCTCTAAGCCAAGGCTGTCCTTAAGTTCCTCCGTTACTTCCTCTTCCAAAAGCTTCTCCAGATCCTTGGGAAGACTGGGAAGGGAAGCTAGAGAATCTACACCGAAACGAGTCAGGAACTCCTCGGTGGTGCCGAAGAGCACAGGTCTTCCCGGAGCGTCCAAACGGCCCACTTCTTCAATCAAGCCGAATTCCACCAAACGATTTACCGCATGGTCGGACTTTACCCCACGAATCCGCTCCACCTCTGCCTTTGTAACCGGCTGGCAGTAGGCGATAATGGAAAGGGTTTCCAAATGCACATCGGAAAGCACCGGTTTCCTACTCTGCTTAACCACTCGAATCAAAGCATCATAGGTTTTGGGATGACTGACCATCTGATATTTTCCCTCCAGCTTTCGGATCAAAAGCCCTCCCTGTCGCTCCTCATATTTCTTCCGTAAACGCTCTGCCGCAAGCTCTGCTCCATCCACACCCATGTGCAGACAAATTGCCATTTCTTCCAGACTCACGGTTCTTCCCAAAGAAAACAAAAGAGCTTCCAGTAAATCTTCCTCTTCCTGCAAGCTTAGGGCATCTTCTCTTTCTATTTCTTCCTGCAAGCTAAGAACCGGGGCCTTATCCCTAGAGCCTTCGGCTTTTTCTTCCACCGAATTCCTATCCTGTAAGGCTTCGGCAGCTTCCCCTGCCAAAGTTTTTTCCAACTCTTCTTTCAAAGAGTACTGTTCGTTTTCCTCCACCTGCCTTACTCCCTTCTAAAAGCTATTTAAGATAAATTCTTTTCTATATTTAATTCACTGACGAGACCTTCCATGCATAGCTTGCGCAGCGCTTTATTAATCAAAATCTTCCACCAGCGTCAGATCCATTTCTTCCTGTTCCGCTTCTTTATTAACGGTAATATCCAGGTCTCCAAAGGCATTTTCCTGCTTAAGAGTAATCTTCCCCATTTTCATCAGCTCCAAAATGGCCAAGAAGCTCACCACCGTCTCCGTCTTTCCCTGCTTTTTCTTTAGCATTTGTCGGAAGGAAAATCGACCGTGGCTCTTCGCATAAGCCAGAATATCCTGCATTTTCCCCTGCAAGCTTATCTTTTCCCGCTTAATCTTTCCAAAGTTTGCCCGAAGCTGGTCCTTTCTAGCTTCCTTCCGCCTTAAAATCTCCTTCATGGTCTCCCGAAGGCGAAGAATATCCAAGCCCTTCAACAGATCCTCCAGGTCCAAAGGCGGCTTGTACTTTTCCACTTCCTTCGGAATACTGGGTTCCTTTTCAATGATATTGGGGGCAGTTTCTTCCTTGGTTCGTAGCATTCCGCTGATTCTTTTATATTTTTTATATTCTAAAAGTCTCTGTACCAGCTCTTCTCTGGGGTCTACTTCCTCCCCTTCCTCTTCCTCCTTCTTGGGCAGTAACATTCTGGCCTTCATTTCCAGAAGCGTCACTGCCATCAGCAGGAAGGCGGAAACGATTTCCAGATCCTCTTCCTCCAGCGCCTTCATATATTCCAGATACTGCTCTGTGATTTCCGAAATTGGAATATCATAGATATCGATTTTATTTTTTTCAATAAGGTGGAGCAATAAGTCCAGCGGCCCCTCAAAGGCATCCAGCTTATAAAAAATCACCTTTTCTTCCATCATTTTCTCCTTACGCTTCTCCCATAGGAAGAATGTCAAAGCAAGCCAGCTCCGGGAAGTTTGCCAAGCGCACATTAATGCTGTGGGTCCCCAGTCCCCTTCCGGTAAAATGCCATTGTTCCCCTACTTTTCGTAAGCCTCTTGGGTTTTTCACGAAAAACTTATACTGGGGGGTCATCAAAGCAAAGCCCGGGAAGCCGATAGCTCCTCCATGAAAATGTCCGGACAGCACCAAGTCCACCGGCAAAGCCTCCATTTCCGCTTGATAAAAGGGGCTGTGCATTAAGGCAATACGAAAAATGTTTTTTGGCCGATTCTCCCCGGTAGCTTCTATAGCCTTTTCCCAATTTTTCTTATCCTCTTCCCCTAAGGGTTTTTTCTTCTTCCAAAGTAGAGGCCGATAATAGGATAAATCCAAGGACAAACCGCTAAGCTCTAAGTCCTGCTCTAAGCGCAGGGAACGATTTTCTAAGAGCTCCACCTTTTCCAAAGCCTTCCGAAAGGCCTGCTGCTTTCCCTGAAAATCCTCTTTACTAAACAACTTTTCCTCATGGTTTCCAAAGGCATAGTAAAGAGGATATTTTTCTGCTAAAGCATACAGCAAACGGCAGGAATTTTCCACCTCATCTCTCTCCGCCGTTTTTTCTCCGGAATAGCTTATAGGAAAATCTCCCCCAATGAAAATCCATCGAGGCTTTAATTCCTCGATTTTTTTCAGTAAAAGGGCATTATCCTTTCCAAAGCTCTTGTCATGGAGGTCTGTCAGGAAGAGAAAACGATAGGCTTTATTTACTTTGTCAGTAGAAATCCTATACCTCTCCACTCTGAGTTGATTTCTTTCCCAGTGAGAATAGATAAGCAGGAGTATGGGGAGAATTAAGAGGAAAAGAAAAGTCATTTTGTCTATTCCTTTCTATACGAATCTGCATAGTAATGTTAAAATTATACAAGATAGAAGAATTCTTTATATTTTGTCTTCCTTTTCTCATTCTAAAAGGAGTATATGTGATTAGTTATGCCCCATTTTGGCGACTGATTGAACGAGAACAAGTGAGCCAATATCGTCTTATTCAAGACCACAAAGTTTCTGCCGCACTGCTGCATCGTTTGAAGAAAAACCTACCGGTCTCTACAGAAACCATACGACAGCTTTGCCTTTTGTTTTCCTGTACTGTTTCAGATATTATGGAAGTACGTCCTTAGAGACCGGGCATAGTCATATATGGTATTTTATCATAGGGAAAAGGTCTGCCAGAGAAGGAACTCTGACAGACCTTTTTCGTACATTTCTTTCAGAAAATGCGGTTTATCTATAGAAGCGTCTGCCTCTTAGGCTTCGGTGTGTCCTTCCTCTTTGCCCTCATTTTCCTCTGTTCCTTCTTTCAGCTCTGAAGAATTTTCCGGATTCTCTCCTCTTCCTTCCTTTTCCTTTACTTCGGCAAAGATCTTCATAAACTCTTTTCCGGTAATGGTTTCCTTCTCAATCAGGAACTTTGCAATCTCATCCAGAGCATAACGATTTTCCAACAAAATATTCTTGGACTCTTCGTAGCACTCCTTCAAAATGCGTGCCACTTCCCGGTCCACCTCTGTAGCGGTATCGTCTCCGCACTCTAAGACAGCCCGACCTCCCAGGTACATATTTTCCTGTCTGGCAAGTCCCATTAACCCGAACTTCTCGGACATACCGTACTGGGTTACCATCGCTCTGGCAATCTTCGTCGCCTTCTCAATATCATTGCTGGCTCCGGTGGTTACAGTTTCAAAAACGATCTCCTCCGCCGCTCTGCCTGCCAGGCATTCCACCATCATGGAATGAAGCTCTGCCTTGGTATTCAGATATTTTTCTTCCTCAGGTACCTGCATAACGTATCCTAAGGCTCCCATGGTTCTTGGGACAATGGTAATTTTCTGTACCGGCTCGGAGTTCTTCTGCACTGCCGCCACAAGGGCATGCCCTACCTCGTGGTAAGAAACAATCTTTCTCTCCTGCTGGGAAAGGATACGATCCTTCTTTTCCTTACCCACCAAAACCACTTCCACCGCCTCAAACAAGTCCTTCTGGCTAACCTTTTCTCTACCATTTTTTACCGCAGTGATGGCGGATTCGTTCATCATGTTGGCAAGATCCGCTCCCACCGCACCGCTGGTGGCCAAGGCGATTTCGTCAAAGTCCACGCTGTCGTCCAGCTTGATGTCCTTGGCATGCACCTTTAAGATGTTGACTCTTCCCTTCAAATCAGGCTTTTCCACAATGACACGGCGGTCAAAACGTCCCGGACGAAGCAAAGCCGGATCCAGGATTTCCGGACGGTTGGTGGCCCCCATGACCATGATTCCCTTCCCTGCATCAAAGCCATCCATTTCAGAAAGGAGCTGATTCAGAGTCTGTTCTCTTTCATCATTGCCCCCGTAACGGGTATCTCTGGTCTTACCGATGGCATCAATCTCATCAATGAATATGATGCAAGGCGCAGTCTGGTTTGCCTGTCGGAACAAATCTCTTACACGACTGGCTCCCACACCAACGAACATCTCCACAAAGTCTGAACCGGAAAGAGAGTAGAAGGGCACATTGGCCTCTCCTGCCACAGCCTTGGCCAGCAGGGTTTTTCCGGTTCCCGGAGGCCCTACCAAAAGGGCTCCCTTAGGAAGCTTTGCACCGATAGAAGTATACTTTGTGGGATTATGTAGGAAGTCTACGATTTCCACAAGGCTTTCCTTTGCCTCATCCTCACCTGCTACATCCTTAAAGCTAATGCCGGTGTCCTTCTGCATATACATCTTCGCCTTGGACTTGCCTACCCCGGAGAATCCTCCACCGGAGGCTCCCATTTTCTTCACCATGGTGTTCATCAGAAGAATCAGGAAAACAAAGGGCAGTACAATACTGACAATAATCTGCATCAGAAAGGCGGAATTATCCGGTCTCTTTCTGTAAATCTCCACGTTATGTCTATAGAGACGCTCCACCAAAGATGCCGCATCCGCGTTGACCGGCACAACATAATAGACTCTGCTTTCTCCCTGAGTCAGTCCGGAAGAGCTGTCGGATCCTGCATTATTTCTTCTTTTCAAATGATTCTTTAAAATCATCCCCAGGATAGTTTCCCAAGAAGTCCTATCGGAAATATCCTCCTTAAAATAAACCTCTTCCGATTTTAAACCGTTCTCTTTGAGACCTTCCTTATTATTCTTAGAGGAATCCTGCGACAAGGAGGAATTCTGTTCAGAGAAAGAAGTTTCTTCCTTTGACGTATCAAAGTTCAAGGCCTTTCCTTCTTCATCATCCCTGGCAATGCCTTCCTTCTCCTCTTTACTTGGATTTTCCTTCGGCTGCTCTGTCTTCACTCTGCTCTTGGGATAAACCGTAATCTGTCCGTCTCCCCACTCTACCTTGGCCACCAAATCCTGATCCACCATAGAAAGAAAACGACTATAGCTTAATTCCTGAGACATGCCCTTGGTCATAAAACGCTGGGCTACCGTATATATAAAGAAGGTTACTGTTGCCGCTATTAAAACGATGAGAACCGTCTGCCCCCAGTTAGAGAAGCCTCCATTCTCACCGCCTTTAAAATCATTATTATTATCCATTCCACTCTCCTTATTCTCATGGCTTACGCCGTTATATCATTATACGGAGAGCCCCCACATAAAGCAAGGCAAATCGGCGTCGCTACAAGCTTTTTCCGTTTTGCCTATTTTTTAAAGATATTCTATTATTTTTTTGTCAAACAAGGTTCCAAGAACTTTACAGCTGAGCCACTACAAAATCCCCCATTTCCGAACAGGACAAAAGCTTTTCCCCTTCTTTTCCGGAGAAGATATCCTTGGTTCTGCCCCCCAGCGCCAAGACCTTTTCCACTGCATTTTCCACTCTGGCCGCCGCTTTCTTCTCTCCTAGAGAAATTTCCAGCAGCATAGCTGCGGATAGAATGGTAGCTAAGGGATTGGCGATATTCTGTCCGGCAATATCCGGAGCGGAGCCGCCGCTGGGCTCGTAAAGCCCAAAGGCATTTTCCCCTAAGGAAGCAGAGGGAAGCATGCCCAAAGAGCCGGCAATCTCCGCCATCTCATCGGAAAGAATGTCTCCGAACATGTTTTCGGTAACAATCACGGAGAAGTTTCTCGGATTTCGAACCAGCTCCATGGCAGTGGAATCCACTAAGGCATGACGAAGTTCCACATCCTTCTCTTCCTCTCCCAGCTTTGTAAAAATCTTTCTCCAAAGTCTGGAGCTGTCCAAAACATTAGCCTTATCCACGGAGCAAAGCCTTCCGCCTCTTGCCTTTGCCAGGGAAAATGCAATACGCCCGATTCTTTCGATTTCATGAGCTCGATAAATCAGCTCGTCTCTGGCCACCTCTTCCCCATTTTCCTCGGTAATGGAGCGCTTTCCGAAGTACAAGCCCCCGGTAAGCTCTCGAATCATCATAATGTCAAAGCCATCTCCAATGATTTCTTCCTTCAAAGGACAGGCATCCCGAAGCTCCTTGTAAAGCTTGGCAGGACGAAGATTACAAAAAAGGCCAAGTTGCTTCCGAAGAGAAAGAAGACCCGCCTCCGGCCGCTTTTCCACCGGCAAAGAATACCAGGGGGAAACGCCTACCTTTCCCCCAATGCTTCCCATCAGCACTGCTTGGGAAGCTTTGCAGGCCTCTAAAGTATCCTCCGGCAGAGGCTCTCCGTACAAATCAATGGCTGCACCGCCAAAGGCTTTTTCCGTGAACTTAAGGCTAAAGCCCTCCAGCTCCGCTACCTTTTCCAATACCTTTCTGGCCTCTCCTACAATCTCCGGTCCGATTCCGTCTCCCGGCAATGCGCAAATGGAATACTGCATTTTCGCTCCTTTCTCTTCTAACACATTTTCACTGTTGAATGCATGCTCTTCTAAGAAACAAGGCTCTCCGGCTGTTATATACTTGCTCTCCTAAGATGCGAGACTCTATAGCCATTAACTCTTGCATTATATTCTCCTCTATTCTACTGTAAATTTCTTTTTTAACATATATGAATTTGCTATACTAGAAATAACGTGCTGTTTCAGGCTTACAAACAGCTTGTGTTGTGAAAGCAGCTTCATAACGATGCATTATAAAAATGTTTCAAAGATGCTTTATGGATATAGGGCTATAGCTTAGAAAGAGGAATTTATGGACAGATCACAGCTTACAGGAGAATTTAAACTGCATTCGGATTATGCCCCCATGGGGGACCAGCCTGCTGCCATTGAAAAACTGGTGAAGGGCTTGCAGGAGGGAAACCAGTTTGAAACCCTGTTGGGCGTCACCGGCTCCGGAAAAACCTTTACCATGGCCAATGTAATTCAACAAATCCAAAAGCCCACCCTCATCATTTCCCATAACAAGACTCTGGCGGCACAGCTCTACTCCGAGATGAAGGAATTTTTCCCGGAAAATGCGGTAGAATACTTCGTTTCCTACTACGACTACTACCAGCCGGAGGCCTATGTTCCCAGTACCGACACCTATATCGAAAAAGACTCGGACATCAACGAAGAAATCGATAAGCTTCGAAACTCCGCCATGGCAGCCCTTTCCGAGCGAAAGGATGTGGTGGTGGTGGCTTCCGTTTCCTGCATTTACGGCTTGGGCGCCCCCACGGAGTATTTAAACATGGCCATTTCCCTCCGTCCCGGACAAATGCGGGATAGAGATGAATTGATTAAAAATCTGGTGGAAATTCAGTACAACCGAAACGATATGGATTTTCGCCGGGGAACCTTCCGGGTAAAGGGGGACATTGTAGACATTTTCCCCGCGTCCGAAGGAGAGCAGGCCTATCGCATCCAGTTCTTCGGAGATGAAATCGAGGAAATCCAGCTGATTGATGCCCTCACCGGGAAGGGCAAGGCAAAGCTTGAGCACTGCATGGTGTTCCCTGCCACCCCCTACGTTATTCCTATGGAGAAAATGAAGATTGCCTGCAAAAACATTTTGGAAGAGCTGGACGAACGGGTGGCCTATTTCAAAAGTGAAGAAAAACTTTTGGAGGCCCAGCGTATTTCCGAACGAACCAACTTTGATGTGGAAATGATTCGGGAAACCGGTGTATGCTCCGGCATCGAGAACTACACCAGACACTTAAACTTTGCCCAGCCCGGAGAGCCTCCCTACACCCTAATGGACTACTTTCCGGAGGATTACCTGATTATTGTAGACGAGAGCCATATCAGCCTGCCCCAGATTCGGGGAATGTATAATGGAAACCTATCCCGAAAAACCACTCTGGTGGACTTCGGATTCCGTCTTCCCTCTGCTCTGGATAATAGACCTTTAAATTTCAGCGAATTTGAAGGAAAAATCAACCAAATGCTCTTCGTTTCCGCAACTCCCGGAGAGTACGAGGCGGAACACGAAATTCTTCGTGCTGAGCAGATTATCCGTCCTACAGGACTTTTGGATCCGGAAATCGTGGTGCGCCCCACTAAGGGACAGATTGATGACTTGCTTTCCGAAATCCATAAGGAGACCGACAAGGGCAATAAGATTCTGGTAACAACTCTTACCAAGAAAATGGCAGAAGACCTTACCAAATATTTGCAGGAAGCAAAGGTAAGAGTTAAGTATCTCCACTCCGATATTGATACTTTGGAAAGAGCCGCCATTATCCGAGATATGCGTCTGGATAAGTTTGATGTTTTGGTGGGCATTAACCTGCTTCGAGAGGGACTGGATATTCCGGAAATTACACTGGTGGCCATTTTGGATGCGGATAAGGAAGGCTTCCTTCGTTCCGAAACCTCTTTGATTCAAACCGTTGGTCGTGCCGCTCGAAATTCCGAAGGCCACGTTATCATGTATGCGGATACCATTACCGACTCCATGAGGCGTACCATTGACGAAACCAAGAGAAGACGTTCGATTCAGGAGGAATACAACAAAGCCCATGGCATCACCCCCACCACCATCAAGAAGGCGGTTCGAGATTTGATTGCCATCTCCAAGGTACTTCGAGATGATGAGAAGGGCTTCCAAAAGGATGTGGAATCCATGTCTAAGGTAGAGATTGAAAAGATGATTCGTGAGTTTAGTAAGAAAATGCGGGCAGCCGCTGCAGAGTTAAACTTCGAAGATGCCGCACTATATCGTGACAAGATTCAAGAGCTTCGGGACAGTTTAGAGAAAAACGGATAAGATAGTTTCAAAGGATAATAGGTCTGAAATCGGAGTATTCTCTCCCCTATTTCAGACCTATTTTTTATAAAGACATGAATCATATCAAACTATTACGATTATGGGAACTATAGCTTTGGACAGCCTATTCCTCTGACCGCTTCCTTTAATTTCTATCTTTGATAGCCACGGTGGTTTTTTCCAGAATCTGATTACAATACTCGTAATGTCTCCGATAATACTCGGTGTACATTATGTCTACCAAGAAGAGCTGACTGATTTCTGCGGAGGTGGAGCCCTTCTGCAGAGAACCCACATTGGCTCCGCAAAGCAATAAAATATCCGTATAATCCGTAAGCTCCGACTTCTGGAAACGGGTGATGGATACCACAGTGGCTCCGGACTCCTTCGCCAGCTTTGCGATCTCCACGATGTCTCTGGTCGCACCGGAATAGGAGAAAATCACGGCCACATCTCCTCTTTCCATGGTTGCTGCACTCATCAGCTGCTGACTTACCATCTCCGAACAATAAACCTTCGGCTCAATACGATGGAACTTATTCATCGCCTTCATCGCGGTCAGCATGGAAGCGCCAACACCGAAGAACAGAATCCGTTTTGCCTTGGAAAGGGCATTCATAGCCTCCGTAACCTTGTTAAAGTCCAAAAGAGAATGAGTCTCCTTAATGGAATCTATGGTTTCTTCCAAAACCTTTCCGGCAAGCTCCGCAATATTGTTATCCTGTAAAGAAACATTGCCTCCATCTCCCTCCTTGCTTTCCTTTCCATTTCCACGCATGGACAGAGAAAGAGTCATCTTAAATTCCTGGTAGCCCTTCACATTCATAGTTTTACAAAAACGGAAAACAGAAGTATCCCCCACCTTACAGGTTTCCGCCAAATCCGAAATAGACATAAACAGAACCTGATCGGGATTTTGTAAAATATAGTCCGCTACCTTCTTCTCTGCTTTGGTAAATTGGTTGTAAGCAGAGCGTATTTTCGTCAAAAAATCTTCCTGCATAGACTCACCCCTTCTGAAATTGTACAATATGATTATTATAGCAAATGGGAAATTTTTTTCAATAAGCAGTGGGTAAATGAATAGAAATTTTTTCTTTTTTCTTTTATCGAGGCAATTTAAAATTTTTAACAGTGAAGTTTCTCCGCTATTCCCTTGAATTTTTTAGCGGAATGTTCTATACTTTTGAGGTTATCACCTTTGTTATAGACTGATTTCAGCTCTGTAGCTTTGGCTAATAATTGCCCCCGTAGCTTAATGGATAGAGCGCTGGCCTCCGACGCCAGTAGTGGCGGTTCGAGTCCGTTCGGGAGCATAAGAAAAAGGAGCTGTAAAAAATCAAAAAATTTTTTTGATTTTTTACAGCTCCTTCTTTGTACCTTTAATTGTTGTAATATACAACACATTTCCTATTCTCTTATAAACGGAGGTATGTTTTATGGCTATCATGAAAACAGCTAGTGAAAATGTAAGAACAGAGGCAAAGTCCATCCCCATTCAAGAAGAAATGTCGAATGATGCCTTCCATACCATGATGACTACAGGCTATTCTCAAGCATTAAAGGATGATTCACAGCCCATGGATGAAGTATTTAAAGAGTTGGAAGAGGGCTTATCATGACTACGTATCAAGAAGTCAACGCATCAGGCGAAAAAATAGCAAAGCTACTGTGAAAATCTAATTAATGAAGAAATTTTCGGCAATATAGGTCTGAATTAGGGGTAGTCTGAGCCCGTCGGTACTTGCGAAAAACAAGTAAAACGCAGTTTTTCGCTTAGTATCCGATACGCGGCGAAGCTAGCGAGAGCGTGCCCCGGTTCAGACCTATATTGCATAGAAAATTATTTTGATTTTTTACTTTCTTCCAAAAATCAGATAAATCCATAGTAGCAGCGCCACCGGCATCAAGATTAGGAATCTTGGCTTTCTGGTCTTATGCCTGCAAAGATACATTCCCAGAATTCCTCCTAAGGCGCCACCCAAGAAGGCCTGTCCCAATAAGACTTTTTCCGGTACTCTCCATCCTTTTTGTATGGCCTGCCACTTGTCATAGGCAAAGCTTAGAAAACAAAGGATATTGATGCCCAAAAGATAGAGCAATAAGCCCTTCCCTCCAAGCTCCAAAATTGATTGCAACAATTCTTTTTCCATATTTTTCCCCTATACTAAATCCATACTTTACGCTAGATACTAAAAAAGAACTGTAAAAATCAAAAGCTATAAGATGCTTTCTTAGCAATATAAGTCTGAATATGGGGTAGTCTGAGCCCGTCGGTACTTGCGAAAAACAAGTAAAACGTAGTTTTTCGCTTAGTATCCGATACGAGGCGAAGCTAGCGAGAGCGGCCCCGGTTCAGACCTTATATTGCGTAGAAAGATATTTTGATTTCTACAATTCTTTTATATTTTCAATTCTTTATCTTCCCGGAAAACGGAAGTTTGGAATAAGCTGGTCCCAAGAATCGATGCCGATAATGGCTCTGGCAAAGTCTGCCGTTCCCTCTGTTGCACTGGCATCATCAATATACTTAAAGACGCTGTGTGCCTTCTTGTGTACCAACTGATGGTTCACGATACTGGAAAGTCCAAAAGCCAGTCCATGCTTTACCTCATCGTCAGAATCCTCCTGACGACTCATGAGATACGCGGAAATATATGGATTGTTATCTACAATATAGTAGGAATAAGCTACTGCTGCAGCCTGCTCATCCGACTTATCCTGTCCCTTTTGAATGCTGGTGAAGCCTTCCTCGGTAAGGAAAATCTTTCGAACCTCTCCCTTTTTATTCTTCATGCTGTCTAACTGCATAAAGTCGGTAATCACATGAAGATTCTTAAAGTTGATAATGGGAGAATCAATGGTATCGTTAACCTTTCCGGTCTTATCATCATCCCAGAATGCCGGGGAGGAAATAGGATATGGATAGGGGTGCAATGCCAGACCGAAGTCCATATGTCCCTCCAGATTGTCAAAATGATGGAAGGCCAATACCACATCCTTTCCCTTATATTTGCCTACAGGAGCCGCCTCAGGGAACATGTTCCAGTAGTGATCTAAAGAGAACATAATGTTGTCGTTGGCAGAAACGGACTTCATCGCGGTATAAAATACACGGAAGGCACGCTGGAATTTCTTGGTATAGGTGGAAACATCATAGTCTCCCTCATAGTTCCAATACTGGTTGTCAATCTCATTTCCCACTACCCAGTTGGTAATTTTTCCGTGACCGTTCTGACCGTTATAACGCTTTGCCAAGAAAGAAGCCATAGCCTTTACCGCTCTAAAGCCCTGCTCGGACTCTACGTTAAAGCCATAGTAAACCGCCTGCTCCTTGGGAAGCTCCTTAACGCCGATGGGATTTAACTCCGGTACAGTATTGTTCCATGCGTTAAGCAAAATGGCTGTGACCGCTACTCCGGAATCACTAAGGCGCTTCACCTCTCCATCCAGCTGATCAATCAACTCTTTATTAATCTGGAAGGTCTTTCCCTCATAGGAATAGGAAATTCCCTGACCGAAGAAACGCTGGGTAGGAATATCTACGCCCGCATGCTTAATGTTCAGACTCAGTGCGTCATCTAAGATATTAGGGTCTACACGAAGTCCCTTCTTTCCGGGATTTAACGCAGGACTTTGGTTCTCCGCAACCACCTCGGGATTCTCGATATATCTTCTATCCGCAATCATTTCATAGCGGCTTCCCACCTTTACAGCCGGCACAAAGGCGCTGTAAAGACGAAGCTCTCCGGGACCTGCGTATAAGGGGAAGTTAAACTTCTGGTTTTCCCCAAGGCTTCCCTTGGCAATAAAATCGGTACGACCGCCAAGGTCTGTCTGATAAGGCTTGATTTCGAAAATGTAAACCGATCCGTCGGTACCGCTACTGTCTCCTGTTGCATCCATTTGCAACTGAATCTCCTGCCTGTTGTCCGTAATCTCCACGTCCTTTACCTTCGCCGAAAGATTATAAGCGAAAGCTCCCGTGGAAAAAAGCGCCGTAAATGCCATGCTTAACATAAACATGGCTACATTCTTTGTTTTTCCTTGTAAAGCCATTTTCCTCTCCTTGAACTGACATACTTGCTTTGTGCTTTGTTGCATTGCATACCCCTATGTTCACCCAGTTCCACTGTATATCTCTTCGTTACATACCCTGATACACCGACTCCGGATGCCTATATGCCTGCTTTGCACCGCTGCAAATATCCTTGACTATCTTTTGGCTTATTCTTTAAGAATTATAGCCTTTGACCTGTCCAACTATACTCAGTTCTTTACAAAAAAGCCATAGAAAATTTCTTACAAGTTCTTACATTACAGCTTCGCTTTAGGAGGAAAGCTTCATATCCCCCTCTTTGATCCACTTCATTTTCCGGCAAAAAGCAGAACAAAGCAAAGAAAATATTGCCGGAAGAATAAAGCATAAAAGCAAAAGAGAAAGCCAATCACTTACAGTTACCGCTGTCTTACTCCCCTCTTCTATACCCTTAAGCCAGCCGGTGTAAACGCCGATAGGGCCAACCAAACCGCAGGTTCCCATACCGGAGGTAACCGCAGGACCGTTATTTTCAAAATGAAAGAGACAGGTAGCCAGAGGCCCTGTAATCATGGAGGCAAATGTAGCCGGAATCCAAATCCGGGGATTTTTTACAATGTTTCCCATTTGCAGCATGGAAGTACCAAGCCCCTGAGAAACCAGACCGGAAACGCCGTTTTCCCGGAAGGAAATCACGGCAAAGCCCACCATCTGGGCACAACAGCCTGCCACCGCAGCACCTCCCGCAAGTCCCGTAAGTCCAAGAGCCGCACAAATCGCCGCAGAGGAAATAGGAAGGGTAAGTGCAATGCCAACCAAGGCGGATACCAAAATTCCCATAAAGAAAGGTTGTAGCTCTGTCGCCCACATAATCAGGCTTCCCACCTGAATCGCCGCTTTTCCGATTATCGGAGCCAAGATTGCCGAAAAAAGCATTCCGGAGCCAATGGTTACAAGAGGCGTCACCAAAATATCCACTTTTGTTTCCTTGGAAACCGCTTTACCGATTTCTGTGGAAAGAATCGCCACAAAAAGTACCGCCAATGGTCCCCCGGCTCCTCCCAGGGCATTGGAGGCAAAGCCCACAGTAATCAATGAAAAAAGTACCAAGGGAGGGGCCTGTAAAGCATAGGCAATAGCCGTTGCCATAGCCGGACCGCTCATAGCGGAAGCCATTGCCCCCACGGTATAATCCACACCGCCAATGGTGGCAACCACTCTGGTTAATGCGGAAATCCCCAGCCTCTGCCCTAGGGTGTTTAAAATTGTTCCGATTAAGAGGGAACAAAACAAGCCCTGAGCCATAGCGGATAAGGCATCAATCCCATAGCGCTTCAGGGAAATCTCAATGTTCTTCCTTTGTAAAAAAGCCTTCATTCTCATTCTCCTAATCTCTTATAAAGCAATGCGTTTTAATACTTCTGCCTATCGTAACAGCTAAAAGTAGTGGGGAGTATTTCTATCCTGTCCTTTCCGGTCACCCCATTGCTTTTTTTATAAAAACTGTATACAAAACATCCCTCTGATTATAGCAAAATGCTCCACTTATTTGTATAAAAATATTTAGTTTTTTGTAAAAGATATTTTATTCAGTACTCTATCCTGTTACGTTATCAAGCACTCTTGTAAAATACTACATCATGCAACACTTTTAAAAAAAGAGACGGTAAAAACCGCCTCTAAACACTTTACCTCTCCTATCTTAACTTACTACTTCCGAAAGAATCTCTCCAATCTTTCCATAGAGCACCAAGTCGCACTCCGTATCCAGTCGCCCCTCCTCTTTATTAATAAGAACCAATTTATTGTTTCCATGATGAGGAAAATATTGAATCAAGCCAGCAGCGGGATACACCGTCAAGGAGGTACCTCCGATAATCAATAAATCTGCATTCTGAATATGGGCAATGCTCTCTGAAAGAATCCGTTCATCCAAGCCTTCCTGATACAAAACCACATCCGGACGTATCATGCTACGACAATGAGGACACAAATGAATGGATGTCGAAAAGTCAATTTCTTCTTCCGGGATTCGATGATGATGCTTCACACAGTAGTAGCGATGAATACTGCCATGAAGCTCATATACCGTTTTGGAACCTGCCATCTGATGCAATCCGTCAATATTTTGTGTAATAATTGCCTTTAGCTTCCCCTGCTCTTCCAATTTTTGTAAGGCATAATGAGCAGGATTCGGCAGAATCCCCGGAATCAAGAGCTTTTCCTTATAAAACTGATAAAACTCTTTAGGTCGTGCCATAAAAAAATCATGAGACAAAATTTCCTCCGGCGGAAAGGCATATTTTTGATGATAGAGCCCATCCACAGAACGAAAGTCCGGAAGACCGCTTTCCGTAGATACGCCTGCACCGCCAAAAAACACGATATAGTTCGCTTTTTGAATTAACTCCTTTAATTCAGCTAATTTCTCTTTCGTATCCAAGTTTGCTCCTTTGTCTTATAGTCCAATCTTTTATCAAGATCTTCGGTAGCTTAAAGCCCGAACTCTTTCAAAAGCTTTTCCCGATATTCTTCATCAAAAGAAACTCTTTTAAGGTCATCCATCCGTCCTGCATTCAGTAACTGACCTACTAAAAGAGCAAGACGATTTTGTCCCTTCTCCAAGCCCTTTTCAAGGCCTTGTTGCAAACCTTGTTCTAGGCCTTGTTCTAATCCCTGTTGTATTCCCTGGGCTAAACCTTTTTCTATACCTTCCTCTACTGCTTTTTTTCTATACTTTTCTAATAAGACGTTCATCTTCTTTTCTCCTTCCTTATCTAAGTTACCTTCCTTTAATGAGGCTACTCTATGAGACAAAACTTTAGACTTAATTTCCTGAGGATTGGCTTCTTTAAGATCTTTAGCCAGCTTTCCTAATGCATTGTCATCTTGTCTTGATGTATTGAAATAGAAGATATGGGAACCGTCCCGAAATAAGCTACCGGACTTTCTGATAACTCTTTCAATCTGGTACAGTTGTTCTCCCTCTCCCAATACATCTTTATCTGTAATAAATATAACATAGCTTTCCGGTAATTTGGAAAACTTTTCTCCCTTCTTTAGGGTATGTGTATCCATAAGTGCGGCATGATAACGAGCCCTTTTAGGAATTGCTCCGGCAGATGAATTTTGTACTTCGATGTTATAAAGCAAGCCTTTTTCATCGGTGCAAAGGCAGTCCAATACCAAAGCTCTTCCATGCAGATTTGGCAGCCTCTTTTGAAGCCTTTGTTCCTTTAACTTTAAGGAAGATTTGCCCAAAATCGTTTGCAGAATATACTCCGTGCAAGCCTGCTCTTCCAGAACTACTTGCATAAAGAGGTCATCCATCAAAGTAAGAGAAGCAATGATTTTTTTCTTTTCTAGAGCATCCATCTTTTTTCTTGTTCTTTTAGAATTAGCTTTTAAACGACCGGATTTTTTAGCATTAGTAGAATTTGTTTTTTTCATAAGTCACCTACGGAAAATTGGAATAATAAAAGTGAATAATGAGTTTATTTAAATTTTCAAATAGATAAATTGAAACAAGGATATAGAGAATCAGACTAAGACTGGGATTAGGATTTAGAATCTTTGAATATACTTGAATCTTATTGCTTACTATCTTACTTCCAGATTGGCAAATCTCCTATACTCCACATTCGGATAATATCCGTATATTGATAATATAAAAGGATAGTTGATGAAATAGCACAGCTCATCCTTCCAATGCCTATCACCACTCTTTGGCATCTTCGATAGCTTAGGAGCACTGCCTGTTCTCACCATTTGGCATATCCTAAAACATAGGAGCACTGCATATCCACATCTTCGCCTATATCGAGAACTAAGGAGCACTGGCCCCCTATATATGCAATGCCCTTGAGTTTGGTACCGCTAGCCGGGGGAAGCTTATCGGGAGCGTGCCTTGGTGATAGTGGGCAGTTAGTACTCCAGAGCTTTATAATTCTTCCATCCTCAAAGTTCTTTTGAATAAGATTGAACCGCCCTACAGCCTTGATTTACAAGAGTATAGAGCGGTTTTTATCAACACATTTTGTTCTAGATACCTATATTTCTACTAGTGGAGGAATCTCCTATACTCCACACAAAGAACAATACTGATGTTTTTTGACACTGAATTAATGAGAAGGTATTTTAAAGTCCAAACTCCTTCAGAAGCTTTTCCCGATAAGCTTCATCGTAAGATACCCTCTTAAGGTCATCCATCCGTCCTGCATTCAGTAAATGCCCCACCAAAAGAGCAAGACGATTTTTCCCCTGCTCCAAGCCCCTTTCAAGGCCTTGTTCTAATCCCTGTTGTATTCCCTGTGCTAAACCTTTTTCTATGCCCTTCTCTATACCTTCCTCTACTGCTTTTTTTCTATACTTTTCTAACAAAACGTTCATCTTCTTTTCTCCCTCCCGATCTAGTTTACCTTCCTTTATTGAGGCTACTCTATGAGACAAAACTTCAGACTGAATTTCTTTGGGATTAGCTTCTTTAAAATCTTTAGCCAGCTTTCCTAATACGTTATCATCTTGCCTTGCCGTATTGAAATAAAGGATATGGGAACCATCTTTAAACAAATTGCCGGATTTCCTGATAACACGTTCAATCTGATATAATTGTTCTCCCTCACCCAATACATCTTTATCTGTAATAAATATAACATAGCTTTCCGGTAATTTGGAAAACTTTTCTCCCTTCTTTAGGGTATGTGTATCCATAAGTGCGGCATGATAACGAGCCCTTTTAGGAATTGCTCCGGCAGATGAATTTTGTACTTCGATGTTATAAAGCAAGCCTTTTTCATCGGTGCAAAGGCAGTCCAATACCAAAGCTCTTCCATGCAGATTTGGCAGCCTCTTTTGAAGCCTTTGTTCCTTTAACTTTAAGGAAGATTTGCCCAAAATCGTTTGCAGAATATACTCCGTGCAAGCCTGCTCTTCCAGAACTACTTGCATAAAGAGGTCATCCATCAAAGTAAGAGAAGCAATGATTTTTTTCTTTTCTAGAGCATCCATCTTTTTTCTTGTTCTTTTAGAATTAGCTTTTAAACGACCGGATTTTTTAGCATTAGCATTAGTAGAATTTGTTTTTTTCATAAGACACCTGCAGAAAATCAGAATAATGGAATTGGAATAATAAAATTAAATGAAGAAGAAAATTTAATTTTTGAATAGATAAATTGAGATTGAATATAGAATATCGAAAAGACAAGTTTGGATTAGGATTTAGAGTGAAAATTAGTGATCTTATTATTTTCTATTTTACTACCGCCTCAGGAATTCTCCTATACTCCACATTCGGATAATATTCGTATATTGATAATATAGAAGTGTAGTTGGTTTAAGAGCAATACCCATTCTCACTTATACCTTTATCTAGAGAATAAGAATTATTGCTCGGCTCCGTGCGACAGGGTAATCTGAGCTCTCGGTACTTAATAAAAGTAAGTATAACGAAGCTTGCGTTTAGTACGCTAGTTAGGCAAAGTTAGCGGGAACGTGCCTTGTGGAGAAGAGAAGAGTGGGTAAACAGCACTTAAAGAGCTTTAGCTATTTTCAACAGGCTTTGCTAGCCTTAAAGTTGTTATAAAAAATGCCACTCACCCTACAGCCTTGTTTTTCAAGGCTGTAGGGTGAGTTTCGAGCAACATGTTATGTATTATAAGCCTCTATTTTCTACCAGTGGAGGAAATCTCCTATGCTCTACAGAAATAAAGTCAAAAAAAACTGATGTTTTTTGATACTAAATTAACTTAAAGACCAAACTCCTTTAAAATCTTTTCCCGATATTCTTCATCATAAGAAACTTTCTTAAGATCATCTACTCGGCCTGCATCCAGAAGGCGGCCAACCAAAAGAGCTAGACGATTTTGTCCCTCCTCCAAGCCCTTTTCAAGACCTTGTTGTATTCCTTGTGCTAGACCTTTTTCTATGCCTTTCTCTATGCCTTCTTCCACTGCTTTTTTTCTATACTTCTCCAATAAGACATTCATCTTCTTTTCTCCTTCCCGATCTAATTTTCCTTCCTTTAATGAGGCTACTCTGTGAGACAAAACTTCAGACTGAATTTCTTTGGGATTGGCTTCTTTAAAATCCCTAGCCAATTTTCCTAATGTATTATCACTTTGTATTGCCGTATTGAAATAAAGGATATGGGAACCATCCTGAAATAAGCTACCGGACTTTCTGATAACTCTTTCGATCTGGTACAGTTGTTCTCCCTCTCCCAATACATCTTTATCTGTAATAAATATAACATAGCTTTCCGGTAATTTGGAAAACTTTTCTCCCTTCTTTAGGGTATGTGTATCCATAAGTGCGGCATGATAACGAGCCCTTTTAGGAATTGCTCCGGCAGATGAATTTTGTACTTCGATGTTATAAAGCAAGCCTTTTTCATCGGTGCAAAGGCAGTCCAATACCAAAGCTCTTCCATGCAGATTTGGCAGCCTCTTTTGAAGCCTTTGTTCCTTTAACTTTAAGGAAGATTTGCCCAAAATCGTTTGCAGAATATACTCCGTGCAAGCCTGCTCTTCCAGAACTACTTGCATAAAGAGGTCATCCATCAAAGTAAGAGAAGCAATGATTTTTTTCTTTTCTAGAGCATCCATCTTTTTTCTTGTACTCTTTAGATTAGCTTCTGAATAATCGATTGTTTTAGTATTAGACTTGGTAAAATTTGTTTTTTTCATAAGCCACCTGCTGAAAATAGAAATAATAGAAATAGATAAAGAAAAATTTATAGTCTTTAGAATAAATAAAAAAAATAGCGATATACGAATTAAAAATTTAATGTAGACTATTTAGAAAGTTGTGTGATTCATTGATTTATATTTTACAACGAGTTAAAGGAATCTCCTATACTCCACATTCGGATAATATCCGTATATGGATAATATAAAAGTATGGTTGATGAAATGGCACAGCACATCTTTCCCATGCCCATCCTCACCCTTCAACATATTCGTTAGCTTAGGAGCACTGCATATTCTCACCTTTTGGTATACCCTAAAACATAGGTGCACTGCATATCCACATCTTCGCCTATATCAAGAACTAAGGAGCACTGTCTACCCTTTAGCCACAAGGCAATCTGAGCCCCTCGGTACTTAACAAAAGCGAGCGAAGCGAAGCTTGCGTTTAGTACCGCTAGCCGGGCGAAGTTAGGGGAGCGTGCCTTGTGGCTAGAAGGTAGCTAGTGCTCCGAAGTTCTCTATATATGCAATGCCTTGTGTTTAGTATCGCTAGCCAGCCAAGCTTAGCGGATGCAGTTAAAATGTTCTAGTGCTCCGAAGCTCCGCTTTTATGCAGTCCCCCTTGCTATTATCCATTTTCAAGTAGTTTAAATAGATTGAACCGCCCTACAACCTTGATTTGCAAGGGTGTAGAGCGGTTTTTATCAACACGTTTTGGCCTATAAGCCTCTATTCTATAAGCCCAATCGGAATAAGCTTAAATCCAAATTTTTAGAAAAAAAAAGAACCCCGAAGGGTTCTTTTTTTTATAAACAGGAATTACTCTGTGTAGTATGTCTTTGTTCCTACAGTAACAGCATTTGGATGATCCTGGCTGGAAACAGTGTAAAGCTTCTTCTCACTATTGTAAAGAACTACACCATTCTTATCAGTAGCATAGTAGATATCATTGCTGTCCTTTAAGTTGGTCTTGCTAGACTGTACAGAACCGTTTGTGTTAACCAATACCTGTCCTACAAGAGATCCGGTAGAGGAAGTGTTGTAGTACTTAACACCTGTATTGCTAGAATCTAACTTCTTCACGTCAGAGCTATCTACCTTAACTCCAGCATAGTTAGAATCATCGTTGTTAGCCTTAAGAATCATACCATTCTTAGCATACTTCTTAATCTTAGAAACATAATCATTTGCAGCCTCACCGCTGTTGTTGAAGTACATCTCGTAGGTATCATCATCGAAATCTACCTTCTGGTATCCGGTCTTTCTGGAACCGTCCTTCTCAGCATCACCGGAGAAGTAATATACCTTACCGGAGATATTCAGTCCTGCATAAGTTGCTCCATCAAGATCCTGGTAATCGTTGTCGCCTACTCCTGAAGCAGCGTCGAAGTTGTTACGTCCATTAGGAGAACTTACTAAACCGGAAACCATACGTCCGATCTCATCGAAGGCATATACCTTACCCTTAATCCTTCTAACCCTATCTTTTACAATCTTGCCGCTGTTATCTGCATACCACCAAGAAGCGGAATCATTCTCAAAATCCTTCTGATTATAGGACTCAGCCGGAACAGCCCAAATCCACTGATTCTTTCTAGCACCGCCATCGCCGTTTACATAAACGATGCTGTCGGTTGCCATTGGCTTAGCACTGAAAGAGCTTCCGGACATCTTGGTTGCTGTGGACCAATCCTCAATCATACGACCCTTCTCATCGAAGTAGTAGGTCTGTCCGTTGATGGTCTTCTTCTTGTCACGAGAAATCTTTCCGTTGTCATCGAAGTAGAACCAAGCAGTGCTGTCCTCACCATTGTCGTTTACAGTTAACTGTACCCAACCGTGCTGAGCAGAACCGTCATCATATCCGCCATAGTAGTACTTAGCAGTTGTCCAAGCGTCATCGCCATTTACAAGAGCGGACTCATCGCCTAACCAACCGTAAAGCATCTTACCTTCCTGGTCGAAGAGATACTTCTTACCATTGATGGTCTTGATATCGGAAATAGTAAGCTTATCGTTTCTATCTCTGTAAGCCTTACCGTCTGCACCGAAGTACATCCATCTCTTATCGTTTCCGTCCTCTGTGGACTCGTCGAAGGATACCCACTGGTTAGTAACCATAGCACCGTCGCCGTTTACGAAATAATAATCATCGTTGTTCTGAACAACTTCGTTCTTAGCCATGTTTCCGTCGGATCCAAGGTAGAACCAGTAGTCTCCGGACTTTCTCCAAGCATCAGCAACAGCATTTCCCTCGTTGTCAAGGTACTGCCACTCACCTGTGGAATTGTTCCAGCCTGCAGCAAAAGTTACTGCAGAAGCTCCAATAGCAAGTAAAGCTGTTGCAGATAAAGCTGCAACCAATTTTGTTTGCTTTCTCATAATTAATGCACTCTCCTTTTTCATTCATGGAAATAATAATCCAAGTTGCGTGACGATTATAACCCTTAATTCTCTTCCATTCAAGAGTTTTTCTAAAGAAATTCTATTTTTTCTTCATTTTTAGGGCTCGCCCCGTTACCTGTCCCACTATAAACGATGTTTTCCTCCTTGTCTATTACAAAGGAAAAACAAATGCTTACGAAGTTCTTAAGCTAATTCTTAATACTTTCCTAATCAATTCTTTTGTTTTATAGCCGTATGTCCCTGTTGTTATGGGATTTTCCATAATAGTATTTGTAGCGAATCATCACAACGGGGTTTTAAAGATTTTCTACTCCCCCAGCTTCACCAGTCTCTTTTCTTCAAAGGACTTCTTCATGGCGAAGCAGATTTCTGTTGCCTTGGTTCCGTCGTATACGGAAAGCTTCGGCTTCTTCTTTTCGATAATGCACTGAATGAATTCCTGCATTTCTAAAAGGTACGCTTCATCAAATCTTTCCGGGAAGCTTTCTACACATTCCTGTCTTGCACCGTAGCGGTCATAAAGGATAGCAAGATTCTTCTCCGGTACAGGACTGATTCTAATGCTACCTTCCGTTCCTACAATTTCTGTTTCAATATGATAACCGTGGGCTGCGGTTCTTCCTACATGAAGCTCTGCAATTCCTCCATTTTCCAACTGGAACAATGCCGCACCGGTTTCTGTATCATTGCAGGATAAAAATTCCGGATGCTTGAAGTTTGCTCCCAGAGCATATACTTCCTTCACTTCACTTCCCAGGAACCAACGAATCAAATCCACATCATGGCTTGCCATGTCAATAAATAAGCCTCCGCTGGTAGGGGCAAACTTGATAGCTCCTTCCACAGCTGCCTCCGGGTCTATGCCGGTTGCCTTTACCATATAGGGGGTTCCGATAGCGCCCTCTTCAATCTTCTTCTTCGCGTAGCTGTAAGAGGGATCAAAACGACGCATAAAACCTAAGAAGAATACCTGGTCGGGATGGGCCTCCACTGCCTTCTCCGCCTTTTTACATTCTTCCACATCCACTCCAAGAGGCTTTTCTGTAAAGACATGAAGTCCCTTAGCCAAGGCTTTTTCAATCTGGTCACAGTGGCAGGGGCTGGAGCTTACGATAGCCACCGCATCTAAGTCCGCCTTTTCCAACATCTCTTCATAAGAAGTAAAAGTTTCTGAAACCTTTAACTCTTCCTTTGCGTACTGTAATTCTGCTTCCATAATAGAGCAGGCAGCCACCAGCTTCGCTCCGGGAATTTTGAAGGCAATGTTTCTTGCATGTACCTTTCCTAAGCGTCCCAGTCCTACGATGCCAACTTTAATTTCGCTCATAGTTTTCTCCTATTATTATATGTTTTCCATTTTGTTTTCGTATAAAATTTGCGGATTTGTTTCCTAATAGTGGAGTTATTCTTGCCACATATTCTAGGAACAAATCCGCCTTAGATTCCTTTTGGGCTATTTCGTTTATCGAATCAATAGACCAACTATGAAATTATTATAATTTCTTTTCCTGTCTTTATTTCTTTTTCTTCTGCATTCTCTCTCTTGTTACATCCAGAAGTACGGCTCCGATGATTACCAGACCAAGCACCAGGTTCTGCCAAGCAGAAGGTACGGAAAGCAGGGTAAATCCGTTTCTGAGTACCGCAATGATTAATGCGCCCAGCATGGTTCCCACCATGGTTCCCTTTCCTCCCATGAAGGAAGCACCGCCGATGATGCAGGCTGCGATTGCATCGGTATCATAGGGCTGAATTGCATTTGCACCGTTGGAGATTCCGGAACGACCGATGGATACGATCCCTGCAAAGCCTGCCATAAAGCCGGAAAGCACATAGCAGAAGGTTAATACATTGTCCGCATTAATTCCGGAAAGTCGGGTAGCCTCCATATTTCCTCCGGCACAGTAGATGGAACGACCTAAGGCAGTTTTTGTCAGAAGGATATGCATAAGAATGTAAATCAAAATTACCACTACGAAGCTGATAGGGAATCCCCCTAAGATGGTGGCACTTCCCAGTACCATGATGCCTTCTGCTCCGGTGTTGGAGAAGCTGATCATCTGAGAGGAAGTGATAATTAAAGCTGCTCCCCAAAGCACGTTCTTCATACCAAGGGTTGATACGAAGGGGTGAGGCAGGTGAAGACGGGTAAGAAGAAGACCGTTAATCAGTCCCACAACACCGCCTACTACAAGCACTGCCAAGAATAAAAATACCGGATTGGTCACTCCCATTCTTACCATAGCTCCTGCCACGCAGGCTCCGAAGGTTGCCGTAGCGCCTACAGAAAGGTCGATTCCTGCGGTAATCAGGGTGAGCAGCATTCCGGTGGAAAGCAGGGCATTAAAGGAGGTCTGCTTTAAGATGGACATCAAATTCGCCTTATCCAAGAAGTTGGGAGAAGCCAATGCCAATGCGATACAGAGAATAATCAGTGCCGCAAATGTTCCAATATAATTACTTAAATTTCCAAATTTTGATTTTTGCATCTTATACCTCCCAAGCTGCCTTCATCACGGATTCCTGATTAAAGGCATCTGTACTTCTTGACATTTCTCCGGTGATTCTTCCCTCACGCATAACCAGCACCCTGTCACTCATTCCCAGGATTTCCGGCATTTCGGAAGACACCATGATGACACATTTTCCCTCTTTTACCAAACGGTTAATCACCTGATACACCTCAACCTTGGCCCCTACGTCGATTCCTCTGGTAGGTTCATCCAAGATATAAATATCCGCATTGGTATTTAACCACTTTCCGATAACCACCTTCTGCTGGTTTCCTCCGGAAAGTTGTCCTACTCTTTCTTCCTGGCTGGGGCATTTAATACTTAACTCATTGATTCTGCCCTCACCCATGGTATCCATATCCTTCTTATTTAAGAATAATCCCTTCTTATAGCCCTTAAGGTTAGCCAGAATCAGGTTGTTCTGGATAGACTCATTTAAAATCAGTCCCTGTCCCTTACGGTCTTCGGTTAAGAAGGCAATTTTTGCCCGAATGGCATCCTTAGGATTCTTAATGTCCACCTTTTCCCCACGGATATAGATTTCTCCTCCGTCAATGGGGTCTGCTCCAAAGATGGCTCTCATGGTTTCCGTTCTTCCCGCACCTACCAGTCCGGAAAATCCTAAAACCTCGCCGCCGTAAGCCTTAAAGGATACGTTGTGAAGAACATCCTTTCGATTAAGATTCTTTACTTCCAACAAAGGCTGCTCTGAACGTACACCGACTTCCTTAGGGAACTGGTTGTCCAGGGAACGTCCTACCATGGCCTTAATCAGGCTATCATTGTCCCAATCCGCCACATCCTTGGTATCAATGTATTCGCCGTCTCGAATAACGGTGATTCGGTCGCAGAGCTGGAACAGCTCCTCCAGCTTATGGGATACGAAGATGATTCCGATTCCCTGCTCCCGTAAGTCTCTACAGATTTTCAAAAGCTCCTCTACCTCTTTTTCCGATAAGGAGGAGGTAGGCTCATCCATGATGATGCACTTGGCATTGGCCAGGAGTGCCTTAGAGATTTCAATCATCTGTTGAACGCCCATGCCGTAGTGCCCTGCCGGCTTCCGTACGTCCACGTCCAATCCCAATTTCTTCATCATGTCCTGGGCAATCTGGTGCATTTTCCCATAGTCCAGTAAAGGCCCTTTACGAATCCACTTGTTGATAAACATGTTGTCGGTTACCGAAAGCAGCTTCTCAATATTCAATTCTTGATATACGCAGGAGATTCCCGCAGAAATGGCCTGCTGTGGAGTTTTAAATTGTCTTTCCTGTCCTTCTACGATGATCTGCCCCTCATCCGGATGGTATACCCCAGTTAATACTTTAATCAGCGTAGACTTTCCTGCTCCATTCTCTCCGATCAATCCTAAAATCTCGCCTTTACGTACATCTAACTGCATCTTGCTTAGCGCAACCACACCGGGGAAGGTCTTGCGTACATCTTTCAGTTGTACAATACTTTCCTTCATGCTTTCCCCTTTATTTTACTCTTGTGTATAGTGCCTGTTATGATTTTCACAAAAATGTATTTGAAAAAAATTTCTTTTTTATCTTCTTTCGAGAAAAGGGATGTTTTCTTATGAGGAGAAACATCCCTTTGTTGTGCTTAGATTCACTTCATTTTGCTCGGAAGCATCCGCTCTCTTCCGGCTGATTTGATTTTCAAAGCTATGATTACTTTCCTAAGTAAGAGTTCAGGTCATCCAATCTCTTCTGCGCGTTGTCCTTTGTGATTACGGATACGCCGGAGTTGATGAACTCTGGAAGCTCTGTTCCGTTTAACTTTGCTACAGTTGCCGCTACAGACTTGTATCCCATGTCATAAGCTTCCTGTGCAACGGACATAGACTCTGTTCCGTCAAGGATAGCTTCACATGCAGACTTGATGCCGTCGAAGCCCATGAAAATGGTATTCTTGTATGCTTCGTTACCCTTAGCTGCTCTTGCTGCTGCGATAGCCATATCGTCATTGTTACAAGCGATGATAGCGATTCCTTCCGGGTGGTTCTGCATAATAGCTTCCATAGAAGTTACAGCCTTATCTGCTACTGCGTCAGCATACTGGATTTCCTTCTCCAAGAACTCTCCGCCTGCTTCATTGATACCTTCCTGATATCCCTTCAGTCTTGCAGTTGCTGTTCCGTCTCCCTGTACTCCGGAAATGGAGATGGCCTTAATCTCTGTCCAGCCTCTCTTCTTTGCTTCCTCAACAGCAGCCTTTCCGCCTTCCTTTGCCGCAGTGTCATTTGCAGTTCCTACGAAGGATAAAACTTCCTTAGCATCGATATTGGTATCTACTGCCACGATTGGCTTGGTCTGTCCTGCGATAAGAGTCTTTACCAGATCAGCCTGTAATGGAGCGATAACATATCCGTCATAGCTTCCGGAGTTTAAATCGGTCTCGATCATGTTCTGCTGCTCGTCATAAGCAGTCTCGGAGCTTGCGCCCTTAACCTCAACCTTAACGTTTGGGTGATCCTTCTCAAATGCCTTTGCTCCTGCTACCACATAGCTCCAGTACTCGGAGGAAGTGGTCTTTAAGATTACGTCAATCTTGTAATCTCCTTCGAAGCTTGCTCCGGCCAAGGGATCCTCGGAAGAACCGGACTTAGCCTCAGCCTTCTCCTCGGTCTTGCCATCCTTAGCTTCCTCGGACTTAGCCTCTCCGGACTTAGCCTCTTCGGACTTAGCCTCGGTTCCTGCATTTTCTGTCTTGGTCTCAGTCTTGTCACATCCTGTAAGAGCGAAGGAAAGAGCAGATGCTGCCATTAAAACTACAAGTGCTTTCTTAAACATTTTGATTACCTCTCTTATAAAATGGATTTTTGTTCCTCTTGGAACGGGTTAATTTATCGATCAAGAACTTTTCTCTTCTATATAGAAGAATTCCGCTCTTAGATTTCACTAAGCTGTACAGGGCGCTTCTCTAACAGAGACTTTCTTGCAGCCATAGCCACTCGTACGGACTCTAAACCGTCCTTACCGCCTACCGGTACTTCCTTGCCTTCCAATACTGCATCTACGAAGTCCTTCATTTCCGCAATAAAGGCGTCGTTATATCTCTCTAAGAAGAACCAGGTTGGCTTTGCTCCCTCAACACCGGATGCAGTGCTGATATAAGCTTCATTTTCCAGATTGTTGTTGTCCTGTACACAGCCCTTTTCGCAATGTACTTCCACTCTCTGGTCATAGCCGTATGGAGCCTGACGACAGTTGTCGATTACGCCGATGGCACCGTTGGCAAACTTCAAGGTTACAATAGCGGTATCCACATCGTCATACTTTGCAAAATCAGGATTTACCAGACAAGCGCCTACGGTATTTACCTCGGTAATGTCGGATCCTGCAAGGTAACGAACCATATCGAAGTCGTGAATCATCATATCCATGAAGATTCCGCCGGATACTGCCACATAGGACATGGGTGGTGCTTCAGGGTCTCTGGAGCAAACCTTTACCACATAGGGCTTTCCTAACTGTCCGGAAGCTACCACATCTCTTACCTTCTTGTGAGAACGGTCGAAGCGGCGAACAAATCCAAGCTGTAATTTCACCCCTGCCTTCTCAACCTCAGCCAAAGCTTCCTTAATCTTATCCAAGTCGGTATGAATTGGCTTCTCACAGAAAATCTGCTTTCCTGCTCTTGCGGACTGGATAATGAAATCTGCGTGGGTGTCTGTGGAAGAACAAATCAAAACCGCCTCTACCTCTTTGTTCTCAAAAACATCCTTGGGATCCTTGCTACAGTTTGTGATACCGATACCCTTAGCCCAGGCTTCCATCTCTTCGTTTAAGAAGGGGTCTACTGCCACAATGATTTCCGCATTGGGGAGACTGTTTTGGATGTTCATGGCATGAAGCTTTCCGATTCTGCCCATTCCCAAAAGTCCCATTTTTACTGTTTTTCCCATAATTCCTCCTTTTGTATTTTTACTCCGCTATCCTTCTTCGGAGTTTTTTACTTCTGTCTATTGTTGTCTTCCTATAGCTGCGTTCCTACAATTTCGTCCATCAAAGGATTTAATCGCCTTTTCTTCTGCGATGTTCTATGGTTTTTTCTCGGCTTATAGTCCGGTCTTCTCGTGAATGTACTTTCTAGCCTTGATAGCGTACTCTAACGGATTTGCCTTTGCAGGATCCTGCTCAGCCTCTACCAGTACCCAACCTTCATAGCCGGATTCTTCGATAATCTTGAACAATGGAGCAAAGTCCACATCTCCGTCACCGGGAACGGTAAAGCATCCTTCTCTTACGCTCTTTAAGAAGCTCCAATGATTCTTTCTGGACTCCTCTACCACAGCCTTTCTTAAATCCTTTAAGTGGATGTGGCGAACTCTGGAGATATACTTCTTTAAAACCTTCTCAGGGTCAATTCCTGCAAAGGAGCAGTGTCCGCTGTCGAAAAGCAGGAATACATACTCGGGATCCACTTCCGCCATAAAGCGGTCGATTTCTTCCTCGGTCTGTACTACGGTTCCCATGTGGTGGTGGAAGGTAAGAATCATGCCCTCTTCCTTGGCAATCTTACCCAGCTTGTTTAAGCCCTCGGTAAGCTTCTTCCACTCCTCATCATTCATCACATACTTGCCTTCCAAAATAGGCTGATCCAGCTTTCCCTGGGTGCTGTAGCTTTGCTCGGAAACACCGATTCTCTTTGCGCCAACAGCCTTTAAGAATGCCAGCTCCTTACGGAAAGCCTCTTCTGTCTCCTCGTAGGGCTTGGAAATCAGGAAGGAGGAGAACCAACGGTTACAGATGGTTAAGCCTCTTAAGTCCAAAGCCTTCTTCAGCTCTACAGGATCTGTAGGATAGTGACTTCCTACCTCTGTTCCGGAAAATCCTGCCAAAGCCATTTCGGAAACGGTCTGCTGAAAGGTATTTTCCTTTCCCAAATCCGGCATATCATCATTGGTCCAGCCGATGGGGGCAATGCCCAGAGAAATTTTTTCCTTGTTTAACATAGTTTGCTCCTTTTTCTCAACTCTCGCAGCAATGCTGCTTTTATTTTCTACAAGAGAATGAGCTTCTGTTTCCTTCCTCTTGCTTAAAACTTTGCATCATGTAGCCAGGTGTAGCGCTCATCCTCGCAACGGTCTGTCTGGTTCCAGGGCTTTCCGGGTAAATGTCGAATCATCCAGCAGGTGTACATCAGAAATCCCGGTGCCACTGCTTGAGGATGTAAGCATCCTCCGGGGATTGCGGAAAAGCTTCCGTCTACGGATTTGAATACCTTGTCTCCTACGAAGCTGGCGCCAAAACCCTCCGGTCTGTCAAACTTGAAGTAATAGCATTCCGGCTGATCGTGTCTATGGGGCAGGTAGCCGGACCAGTTTCCTCTATCGTTTAAGACCTCTCCCAAAACCATGTTGGAAAGGGGGGCAATTTCATGGTCGAAAATGGTGTTTACCTGACGGTTGGCTACATTGCCAAACTTTCCCTTTGCGCCGGAGTAAATCCAGGGCGCATCCTTTGGCTCATAAAACTCTGTGGGAAAATCCTTTTCATTTTCCGTACACTGTACAAGAATTTCGCTATCCTCCAGAGCCCTAATCAAAACCTCTTTTCCCTTGGAAAGATGTACTGCATAGGGTCCTTCAGTAAAGACATCCTTACGGCTTCCTTCTTTTTCCGTTCCTTCATAGACAAACTTGATTTTTCCGGAGAGAAGCAATACGGCAAACTCTTCCTTTTCCTTGGAAAAACGTCTTTCCTCTCCCTTTTTCATCCGATATACCCGGATGTCCATCAGCATATCCCGGTATTCATTTTCATAGGTGCAAAGAATCTGCTCGCCCTCCGCACTGAACTCCGGATATCCAAATACTTTTTTCTCCATATTTCCTGACTTTCTCTAGTACTTTCTAGCCTCTTCTCTGTGACGAATCACTTCTTCGTAAGCTTCCTTAACAGATGCCTTCTCGGAAACCGCAGCCATTCCTACGTCCCACCAAGCTTCATAGCCGTTGGTCATAGTCTTGGGGATAACCTTTAAGTCAAAGAGACAAGTTCTATCCTGCTTCTTCGCGTCCTCTAAGGCTTCTTCCAATTCCTGAACGGTCTTACAGGTATAGGTCTTTAAGCCGTAGCCCTCTCCCACCTTGGCATAGTCCACAAGAATCAGCTCACCCTCAGGCTTCTGTCCTGTGGTATAGCGGAACTCTGTGGCAATACTGCCTACGCCGTGGGTCATCTCCAGATTGTTGATGCAACCGAAGCCGCAGTTGTCAAAGACAAGGATGTTTACCTTCTTCTTTTCCTGCACGATGGTCATAATCTCGGAGTGAAGCATCTGGAAGGAGCCGTCTCCCACCACTGCATAAACTTCCTTCTCCGGCTCTGCCATCTTTACTCCAAGGGTTGCAGCTACTTCGTAGCCCATGCAGGAGTAGCCGTACTCTGCGTGATAAGCGTAGCGGGAATCTGTTGTCCAAAGCCTCTGCATACAGCTGGGAAGGGAGCCTCCTGCTGTGATGACGATACCGTCTGCAGGCATCTTTCTCCGAAGAGCGGCGATTGCTGCGGTCTGGGTAAGATAGCCTTTCGTCTTTTCCACAAACTCCGGAATGGTTCTCGGGTCTCTTTCCGGTACCAATGGCTCGAATCCTTCTTCCTTATAGGCATATTCAGCCAAACGATTATATTCCTTATCCCATTCCGCCTTACAGCTTTCGATTTCTCCCTTGTAAGCGGAACGATAATTCTTTTCTCTTAATGCCTTAGCCAGTTCTTCCAAAGTAGCCTTGGCATCGCCTACCGCCTTGATGGCATCCATCTTATAGGCATGGTAGCGGTTGTTGTTAATAGTAAGAACCTGCACTCCCTCTTCTCTGAAGAGCCACTTGGAGCCGGTAGTAAAGTCGGACAGGCGAGAACCGATAGCCAGCACCGTATCCGCTTCTTTAGCAATACGATTTGCCGCCAAGGTTCCGGTAACACCGATTCCTCCTAAGCAGTAAGGATCAGAGGACTTACAAGCACTCTTTCCGGCCTGTGTCTCTCCGAAAGGAATATTGAATTCCTTACAGAAGGCTTCCACAGCCTCCCCGGCCTCACTATATTTTACGCCTCCACCTACAACGATAAGAGGTTTCTTGCTCTTAGAAAGGGCATCTGCCAAATCCTGCACTTCTTCCTTCGCCGCAGATACTCTGCTGATTCTGTGTACTCTCTTTTGGAAGAAATACTCCGGATAATCGTATGCCTCTCCTTCCACATCCTGGCAGAGACCGATAGCCACCGCTCCGCATTCGGAAGGATCGGTAAGAACTCTCATGGCCTGAATCAGAGCAGACATAATCATTTCCGGTCTGGTAATTCTGTCCCAGTATTTGCAAAGTGGCTTAAATGCGTCATTGGTGGTTACCGCAAGACTGCCTAAGTTCTCCAGCTGCTGTAAAACCGGATCCGGCTGTCTGGAAGCGAAGGTATCCGCCGGGAAAAGTAACAATGGAATATTATTCACTGTTGCTGTAGCTGCTGCTACCAGCATATTGGCGGAACCGGGACCTACAGAGGAAGTACAGGGAATAATCTTTCTCCGATTATGCTGCTTAGCAAAGGCGATAGCCGCATGGCACATTCCCTGCTCATTTCTTCCCTGCATTACATGGAGACTTCCGGGATTTTCGTCCAAAGCCTGACCGATTCCTAAGGCAATTCCATGACCGAAGATGGTGAAAAAGCCCTCTACAAACTTGCTCTCTTTTCCGTCAAAACACACATACTGCTGATCCAAAAACTTTACAATGGCTTGAGCCACCGTTAAACGAATTGTCTTCTCCATTTTCCACTCCTATACTCTGGCAATCATCTCTCCGTACTGTTCTTTTTCTTCCTTAATGAAGGCCTGAAGCTCTTCTGTTGTGGGAAGATCCACAGAACAGTTGTTGGAGCGAACCATCATTGCCGCCTCTGCAGAACCATTTTCCAAACAAACAATCATCTCTTCTCCTTTAAATAAAGAAGATAAAAATGCTGCATTGTAGCCGTCTCCGCCGCCAAAGCCCTTTCTGGCCTCTACCGGGAATGGCTTAATGCTGTAGGCCTTTCCGTCCTTGGTATAGGCTGTAGAGCCCTTCATACCATGCTTGATAACCAAAATCGTGGCGTTTTGAGAGAACCAGTATTTAGCACTTTCCTCATCACTCATGCCCTTTTGGATGAACTGCTCTGTTAAGTCAAATTCCTCTCTGGAGCCGATAATCAAGTCCGCTTCCTTCGCCACCTGTGCATAATAGATGCCGATTTCATCCTGATTCTTCCAGTTATAAGCACGGTAGTCGATATCGAAAATGAGCTTTACGCCATTTTTCTTTGCCAGCATCACAGCCTTTAAGGCTGCCTCTCTGGAGGGGCTCTCCGCCAGTGCAGTTCCGGAAATCAAAATCGCCTTTGCTTTCTTGATATATTCCTCATCGATATGCTCTACAGAAAGGGATAAATCCGCCGCCTGATTTCTATACATCAGTATGGAGCTTTCCGACTTGGAACGCATCTCCGTGAAGGTAAGCCCAAGCTTCTCTCCCTGCTGCGCCCGAGCAATGTGACTGGTATCCACACCCTTTTCGGAAAGGAAGTTAATCACAAAGTCTCCAAACTGGTCATCGGATACGCAGGAGAAAAATCCCGCCTTTAGGCCATGCTTCTGTACGCCCAATGCGGAGTTTGCAGGACTGCCTCCAACAAACATTTCAAAGAAATGCACCTTCTCCAAGGGCTTAAACTCTTCCTTTACTTCCTTGGAATAAGCCGGATTGAAATCAATGGCTACTCTTCCTAAAAAGATAATATCCAGTTCCTTACTCTGATCTAATGAAAAAAGTTCCATTTTTTCTCCTCCGAAAATCCTATTCTTTTCCTGCAAACACCAGAATATGATGTTTTGCCGTCTTTTCTACTTCTTCAACCGCTCTTTTACTCATCTTATAGAAGTCTCCCTTGGGATTCTCCTCACAATACTCTTTACAAGCCCTTACCACTGCCGCAGCCAGTGCTGTTGCGATGTTTATTTTCTGAATGCCCAGGTGGCTGGCTCTTTGGAAGTCCTCATCAGAAATCCCTGAACCTCCGTGAAGTACTAAAAATTGTTCCGGTAAGGCCTGATGAATTTCTTCCAAAATATCGAATCGAAGCTTCGGTTCTCCGTCATAATTGCCGTGCTTGTTTCCAATAGCAATGGCCAAAGCCGTTACTCCTGTCTCTTGACAAAAGCGAAGGGCATCTTCCTTCTTGGTATAGGCCACACCATGATCCACACCGCCGCCTTCTCCCTTTCCCACCAGTCCAAGCTCCGCTTCCACATCCGCGTCATAGCTTTTCGCCATTTCGATTACTTTCTTTGTGTTAGCGATATTTTCCTCAATCGGAAGGAGAGAACCGTCATACATGACGGAGGTAAATCCCATCTGAAGAGCCTTCTCAATGGTTTCAAAGGTCAAACCATGATCCAAATGTACCGCAACATCTATAGAAGAATTCTTCGCCGCCGAAAGCATCATGGGTCCCATCAGTTCCAGGGGAGCCGTTCCGAATCTCGCCTCCGCCAGCTGCAAAATCACAGGAATCTTCAGTTCCTCAACAGCCGCCATCACGCCCATCAGACTTTCCATGCTATAAACGCTCAGGGAGGCACAGGCTCTGTTCTCTTTTCTTGCATTTTCCAGCAACTTACTCATCTTTACCAGTGGCATTTTACTTTCCCCCTTAACTACCTAAGACTTCCTCACTAATTACGAAAAATATTATCAATTCATTGCTTTTATGTCAATACAATTTGCAAATTATGGTTAATTTCTACCTATTTATGGGTAAGTTTTTGTAAAATCTAGCAGATAAACTTTGGGGATTTCATAAAATTTACAAGTCAATATAAAAAGGAACTTGCTCATTCTGTTTTTTTAAGTAAAAAACAGGATGAAAAGTCCCTTTTGGATAAAAGTTTTTCTGAAAGTCCTCGTCTACTAATAAAGAAGCTTTACATGATTTTTGCTTAATACTTCAATATAGTCCTCCGGAGGACAGGTATCCGTTACCAAACAATCAAAGTCCTGGAAATCTCCAAAGGTATAAAGGGCAGTTTTTCCGAACTTGGAATGATCCACCATCAGATTTTTAACTCCGGAGCGTTCCAAAACTTCTTTTTTTATACTGTATTCGTAAGCGGAGGCGTTGGTCATGCCCTTCTGTAAGGATACACCGGTGGCCGCCATAAAGGCCTGATCAATATTATAAATCCGCAGTTGATCCACTGTCTCCAGCCCCACAAAGGACATTGTCTCCCGTCTAAGGCTTCCCGGCAGCATCAAAAGCTGCAGTTTCGGATAGTCCTTTGCCATATAGGCTACTCTTAAGCTGTTGGTGATAATCATACAAGAAACATGACCGATATACTTTACCAGATTTACACAGGAGCTTCCGGTATCAATAAAGATGGTATCCCCCTCCTTCACCAGTTCCCCGGCCAATTGACAAATCTTTTCTTTCTCTTCCTTATGGCTGATATTTCTTTCGGAAAATGCGGATAACTCTACTTCCTTCCCTGCATTTTCCTTGGCCTTTACTCCGCCGTATACCTTTTTAATATTTCCCCGCAAAAGTAATTCGTCTATATCTCTTCGCACCGTATTTTTAGAAATTCGATATTTTTCGCAGAGTTCATCCAAGCTGCTGTCCTTCTGCGCCAAAATATATTCTTCCATATCATCCAAACGTTTATCCCTCATGCTTTTCCTCCATCTCGACCTTTCTCTCCTTCATTCCCCTTATTATACATATTCCCTCTTCTTTTTCATGCATTTTTTGGTAAATTTCAAGTTACCCCTTGACATATACCATAGATATGCTAACATTATACTCAACATTTACCCATTTTTCAAGAATGTTGACAAAGGAGGAGTAACATGGGAGTAAAAAGAATGAACTATTGCATCAACGGTGAGTGGGTTCCCTCTAAGACGGATAAATATATGCCTATTACGGATTCCAGCACCGGCGAAGTGATTGCTGAGGTACCAAGCTGTACTAAGGAAGAGGTTTTGGCTGCAATTGCCTCTGCCCAGGAAGCTTTTCCTGCTTGGAGCGCATTGTCTATTTCCAAGAGAACCCAGTATATGTTTACTTGGAGAGATGTTCTGATTAAGCATAAGGAGGAGTTATCTCAGCTTTGTGCCAAGGAGCTTGGAAAGACCATCGGTGAGGCTAGAGGAGACGTACAGAAGGCTATTGAGCCTACAGAGTTGGCTTGTGCTATTCCTGACCTTCTGCAGGGCGAAACCTCCATGAATGTAACCACAGGTTATGACACCGCTACTTATAAAGCACCTCTTGGTGTAGTTGCCGGCATTGTTCCCATGAACTTCCCTGCTATGATTCCTTGGGGTTGGATGGTTCCTGTGGCAATTGCTACCGGAAATACCGTTGTATTAAAGGCTAACAGCCAGACTCCTCTTACTTCCATGAGAATATTGGAGCTTTTCTACGAAGAAGCACATTTCCCAAAGGGTGTTGTAAACCTGGTAACCTGCGGAAGAGAAGAAGCGGATATCCTTTTGAAGGATGAGCGTATTAAGGCCGTTACCTTTGTAGGAACCACTAAGGTAGGTAAGGAAGTTTATTCCGTTGCTGCAGCTCACGGCAAGCGTGTTCAGTCTCAGACAGAGGCAAAGAACCATGCTCTCCTCTTAGAGGATGCTGATTTAGAGAGTGCAACCAATGCCATTGTCAACTCTACTTACGGATGTGCAGGAATGCGTTGTATGGCTCTTCCTGTAATCGTGGTTCAGGAAAGCATTGCCGATAAGTTTGTAGCACTCTTAAAGCAGAAGGCACAGGCTATGAAGATCGGTGCCGCTTATGATGAGGATACCAAGTTAGGCCCTGTTGTTTCTGCAAAGCATAAGGAAAGCGTATTGAACTGGATTCAGAAGGGTATTGATGAAGGTGCTGAGCTTGTATTGGATGGTAGAGATGTAAAGGTTCCCGGCTTAGAGAACGGATTCTTCGTTGGACCAACCATCTTCGACCATGTTACTAAGGATATGAGCATCGGTGATTGCGAAATCTTTGGACCGGTTACTTGTATCAAGAGAGTGAAGAACTATGAAGAGGGTATCGCTATCATGAACGCTAACCCCTTCGCTAACGGTTCTGCAATCTTCACCCAGAGCGGCTACTATGCAAGACGTTTCGCTATGGAGACTGATGGAGGAATGGTCGGAATCAATGTAGGAATTCCTGTTCCAACAGCTTACTTCCCATTCTCCGGAAACAAGGATTCCTTCTTCGGAGACCTTCACGTTCTTGGAAGAGACGGCGTTCGCTTCTTTACCAGAGCAAAGACTGTAACCACACACTGGTTCGATGAGAAGTCCGCTCACAGAAAAGTAGGAACTTGGGAAGGAAGTACTGATGTTTAATCCGGATTCGGAATTGAAGATCCTAAAATAGCCTATATAATCTTAAACAGCAAAAAGCTTGTATGCGATATTAAAAAGGTTTTCTACGCAGTATAGGTCTGAAAATGGGGCACGCTCTCGCTAGCTTCGCCACGTAGGGGATACTAAGCGAAAAACTTCCTTACAGTCGTTTTTCGCAAGTACCCACGGGCTCAGACTACCCCCTTTCAGACCTATACTGCCAGAAAACCATCGCAAATCTCTTCATGTTATGCAAGCTTTTTGGTGACATAAAAGAGTTTGTAAAATAATTAAGCTTTTGTCTATGCATTAATAGGTCTAAAACCGGGGCAATCTGAACCCGCCCCGGTTTTAGACCTATTATGCATATACGCTGTTCTTTTATTTTACAGCACCTCCAGAATCCGCTCCACCATAGATTCTCTATCCATGTGATATTCTTTCATCAAGGCTTCCAAATCATATTCGTCATAGAATTCTTTTTCCAGACCTAAGCTTAGTACCTTCATTGGCTTTAAGCTATAGAAGGAAGCAATTTTCTCTGCAAAACCTCCGGACAAAATGCCGTCCTCTAAGACCACCACCAACTCATGGTCTTTTTCCAGATTTTCCAGATACGCTTTATCCAAATGAGATAGAATACCGGGGTTAATTAAGCTGGGCTTAATGCCGGTCTTTTTCTCAAAGTTTTTCGCCCCTTCTCTTCCTTCTTCATACAAGGAGCCAGTTGCAAAGATGGCGACCTTCTTACCCCTTTGGATTTCCTGATAGGAAACAGGGAAGAAACTCTTCTTTACCGGTGCTTCGTCCTCCAGCACATTTCCTTCCGGTGCAAAAATCAGTACCGGATGCTCCTGCTGTTCTAAAGCCCAATCCAGTAAAGAGAAATATTCTCCTTTAAAGGCCGGCGCAAAGATTAAAAGATTCGGGATGGAATTGGCCATGGCCAAAAGATACAGTCCAAGGTGGGTTTTATCCCGCATTCCCAAAATAGAGGCGCTGTTTACCACCATGGTGATGGGAAGGGAATTGATGGCTGCATCGTGGGAAATCTGATCATAGGCTCTTTGCAGGAAGGTAGCGGATGTGAAAAATACAGGTTTTGCTCCATTTTTTGCGGCACCGCAAGCAAGGGTTACTCCTGTCTGCTCCGCAATCCCCACATCCACAAACTGCTTTCCCGCCTCTTTCCTTTGCTTCGCATGAAATCCCATGCCACCGGGCACTCCTGCGGTAATGGCCATAACCGCCGGATCCTTCTTCATTTTCGCCAGCAAAAATTCTGCTGTAAGTTCTCCGATATCCTCCCCGGGAAAATCGTATTCTTCTCTGGTTTTTCCCGTTTCCAAATGGAAGGGCAGATGCCAGTGCCAGCTTTCCTTATCCTGCTCCGCAAACTTAAGTCCCTTACCCTTTGCGGTATGAATGTGAAGCACCACCGGCTTTTCGTAGCTTTTCGCCTTTTCCAAAGCCTTTACCAAAGACTCCACATCATTTCCCTGCTCCTCATATAGATATTCCAGTCCCATAGCCCGGAACAGATTATCCTCTACCTGACCATTACTTTCCCTAAGGCGCTTCAAGCCCTTATACATGCCTCCGTGATTTTCCGCAATGGACATTTCATTATCATTTAAAATGATGAGTAGTTGGCTCTCCTGCTCCCCCGCATTGCTTAATCCTTCCAACGCCATTCCGCCGGAAAGGGAACCGTCTCCAATTACCGCCACCACCTTTTCCGTTCCGGAAAGTAAGTCTCTGGCTTTGGCAAGTCCCAGTGCCAAGTCAATGGAGGTTGAGGTGTGTCCGATGGAAAACAAATCATAGGGGCTTTCCTTAGGGTCGGTATAGGGTCCCACTTCATCATAGGAAGCCTCTTCCATATAAGCCTTTTTTCTACCTGTCAGCATCTTATGGGGATAGGTCTGATGAGAAACATCAAAGACAATCTTATCCTTCGGGGTATCAAAAACTCTGTGCAGAGCAATAGTCGCCTCCACAAAACCTAAGTCCGGTCCCACATGTCCCATGTGTTTACTGGCTCTTTCAATCAGAAAATTCCGCATTTCCTCTGCCAGGGTATTCAAGTCTCCCATGGAACACTGCTTCAAATCCTCCGGGCTATTGATTCTTTCTAAAACCATAAAGCCACCTCTCCCTTTCTACTCTCTCCTACTTTATACTCTCTTCTACTTTTTATGCTCTCCTACTTTTTACTATCTCACACTCTCTCCTACACAATTCCGCGAAACGTCTTATCCTATTACAGTGGAAAATATCCTTCTGCTCTATACTGTAAAGCCTCTATATTCTCATGCAGTCTTTCAGCTTTGTCAATCGAAAGTCAGCTAAGGCTATATTCCTAATTCTAAATCCACAGCACTGTCATAGACTTCAACCATACCACAATTAGACAACTAAAAAAGGAAGTCTGGAATATACAGTCCATGAATAGCTTCGTGCAATATAGCTCTAAAGAGGGGTAATCTGAACCCGTCTGTACTTACAGAAAGCGAATGAAATGAAGCTTGATGTTAGTACAGCTACGAGGTGAAGTTAGCGAGAGCGTGCCCCGCTTTAGAGTTATATGCTATAGAAGCGATGATTTCACTGTGAT
>NZ_CAUVME010000008.1:0-81961 GCF_963553175.1 Oribacterium sinus
CGTAATTACGCCGTTTATGGGCTCTTGACTCTTTCGCAACTGTCAAAGACGGGATATTAACACTTGAGCTTAAGCTTGTCAACAAAAATTGTAGATTTATTTCGAAAAAGATTTTTCTCTTTTTTAAGATACAAGATATGCCAGCTTGGCTTCCATATTTTGTAGTTTATTTTTTCCCTTGCTTAAATAATGATGGCTTTCTTTTTACCGAAGTATATAATGGATATACATTTACGGAAAAGGAGTACAAAAGATGGAATTTCCAATAGATTTCTTTTTGGATGAAGTTAGAGAAGGTTTTTTTATTCCCGCCATGATGAAACGGGCTTGGGCTGCGGAATTGGAAATCCTAGTTGAAATTGATAGAATTTGCGAAAAGTATAAACTTCGCTATTTTATTGATTATGGGAATCTATTGGGTGCCATCCGCCACAAGGGTTTTATTCCTTGGGATGATGACATTGACATTATGATGCTGCGAAAGGATTACGAAATCTTCGCGGAAGTGGCTAATGATGAGTTACCTAAAGAATTGGTTTTCCGCTCTCCGGAAGATAACAGCGGAAACTACGAGCTTTTCAGTTCCGTTCAGCATAGAGAAATGCTGATTTCCACTGATGCTATCGGAAAATATCACAACTACCTTTACGGTGCCGGTGTTGACATTTTCCCTTATGACTACCTTGCAACAGATCCGAATAAGGAAAAACAACGGGAGGAAATTTTAAAATCCTTGTGCATCCTGGCTTCTTTCCCTTCTATAGAAGGAGAGAATCAAGCGGTTCTGCAAGAAGAAGCGAAGAAGGTACAACATCATTATGGTATAGACCTTTTCCATTCATCGGATTATCGTAAAACTGTCCTTCATCTTTTAAATGACTGCTTTAAGGAATTTAATCAAGAGGGCGGCAGCAAGATTGCTTATTTGCTGGATTTAATTCTTTATAAAGAACAGGGTAACGGAATTTTTGAAGAACAATGGTATAGTGAACAAAGCTATTTGGATTTTGAATTTCTTGCTCTGCCGGTGCCAAAGGAATACAAGAAGGTTATCTCCGAAAAATACGATCATTATGAGCAGATAAAAAAAGCCGGCGGTGCGCACGACTATCCTTTATATCGAAAAATGGAATCAGCCTACAGGGATGGAATTGGAGGAAAGCTTTTCTACGAATATCCTATCGATAAAAATGATTTAAAGAAAAGATCAAATGTATTATCTATCTTTAAAGAAGAAAATAAGCCAGAATCCCAAAAGCCGCGCCTGTATTTTCTTCCTTCCCTTTACTCTCGCTGGGAGTCCATGAGAGGGCTATTTTTAGAGGCAAATAAAGATGACTCTGTGGATTGTTTCCTTATGCCCCTTCCTTATTATTACAAAGATGGGCTGGGAGGCTGTTCTCCGGCACAATGGGACTATGCTTTATATGAAGATGAGTTGGGAAAAGACAATCCTTCTCTTTTGGATTTTAGGACTATCGATTTACAGGAGATTTCTCCGGATTTTATTTTCATAAATGATCCCTGTGATGAATATAACTTAAGCTTTATGCTTGATCCGGCCTTTTTTAGCAAAAAGCTTAAGTCTTGTACGAAACAGTTGATTTATATTCCTTGGTTTGTTACTTCCGAAATTGATTTAGAAGATAAGGAAGACGGAAAAGCCATCGTGAATGCGGAAAATTATGTGATTATGCCCGCTCCGGTACATTCCGATTATGTGATTTTACAATCCGAAGGAATTGCAAAGCTGTATCAAAGTCTTTTAGAAAAAGAAAGCGGAACAGAATTTGCAAAATACTGGAAAGAAAAGCTTCTTCCCTTCGGAAGCCCCCTCTTCGACAAGAATAAAGATAAAGAAAAATATGCTTCTAAAGCTATATGGGAAAAGTTGAAAGCATATCAATAGATTCAAAAGACCGACCAAGGCAACGCTGCCCTATGGTCGGTCTTTTTTAGAATTTTTAATTCCTTTACTACTATATATACTGCAATTCTCAGTCTCAATTTTTTGCTTTATATAACTAGCCTGCGATTTCTCTGGCTACGAAGATTCCGGATGCGGAGGCATGGGAAAGGGAGTGGGTCACACCGGAACCGTCTCCAATCACATAGAGCCCCTTTACGCAGGATTCCAAATGCTCATCAAGAGCCACTTCCATGTTGTAGAACTTAACCTCTACCCCATAAAGAAGGGTATCTTCATTGGCTGTACCGGGAGCAATCTTATCCAAGGCATAAATCATTTCCATAATACCGTCTAAAATTCTCTTCGGAAGCACCAGGCTCAAATCTCCGGGAGTCGCCTGAAGGGTAGGCTGAACCAGTCCTTCTTCAATTCTCTTATGGTTACTTCTTCTTCCTCGCACCAAATCACCGAAACGCTGAACGATTACACCGCCTCCCAGCATGTTGGAAAGTCGGGCAATACTTTCACCGTATCCGTTACTGTCCTTGAAAGGCTCGGAAAAATGCTTAGCCACCAAAAGAGCGAAGTTGGTATTCTCCGTATGCTGCTCTTCTCCCTCGTAGCTGTGTCCGTTTACGGTAACAATGCCGTTGGTATTTTCGTTAACCACGATACCGTTAGGATTCATACAGAAGGTACGTACATTATCCTCAAAAAGCTCGGTACGATAAACAATCTTACTCTCATAAAGCTCATCGGTTAAATGGGAGAAGATTACGGCAGGAAGCTCCACGCGAACACCGATATCTACGCGATTGGACTTGGTGGGAATGTTCATGTCTTTGCAAACCGTTTCCATCCACTTACTTCCGGAACGACCTACAGAGATAATGCATTTATCCGCATAAAAATCTTCCTTCTTGGTATGGAGATGGAAGCCATCATTCTCCAGCTTTTCCACCTTCTCCACCGGACAATCAAAATGGAATTCCACCTGATCCTTAAGCTTGGCATAAAGATTTTCCAATACCACGTAGTTGATGTCTGTTCCAAGGTGGCGAACGGAAGCATCCAAAAGCTTCAAACGATTCTGCATGCAAAGCTTCTTAAACTTTGTTCCTGCAGTGGAGAAAAGTCTTGTTCCTTCTCCACCGTTTTCCATATTGATTTCATCTACATAACGCATCAGGGAAAGAGCTTCCTCTTTTCCGATGTATTCGTAAAGCGTTCCGCCAAAGTCATTGGTAATATTGTATTTTCCGTCGGAGAAAGCTCCGGCTCCTCCAAAGCCGCTCATAATGGAACAGCTTTTACAGGAAATACAGCTTTTAATCTTCTTTCCGTCGATAGGACAATGTCTCTTTTCCAGGCTATGTCCCGCTTCCAAAACCACCACGGAAAGCTTACTGTTTTTTTTCATCAGCTCGTAAGCCGCGTAAATTCCTCCCGGTCCTGCACCAACAATCGCTACATCATATTTCTTCATCCAAGCCTCCTGTAACTCCCTTACTACCGCAAAGGACTAGACCCCGCTTTTTTGAAAAAAGCATTTTACGACTTAGTATAGCATAAATTTCTCCTCTTTAAAGTATTTAAAATATACAGAGGAAATGGGATGGATGATAAGCCTTCACATTCTTTTCTATAGAACAGGTCCGGAAAGAGGGCACGCTCTCGCTAACCTCGCCTCGCATCGGTACTAAGCTTCAAGCTTCGCTTTCAGCAAGTACCGGCGGGCTCAGATTGCCTCTTTTCCGGACCTGTTCATAGAAAAGTGGATTTCCTTATATTTCCAATGCATTAAAAACAGAAAAAGAGACAAAAGCTGCTCTCCCATCCCTTTTCCTCTGTATATTATAAAACTATGATTTTGTTGCATTCCATGTCATGACATAAATCGTAAACCATTCCGGTCTGTAGCTCTACCACCTTGGGTCTTGTGGGATAACGCTTGTTGTTCTCTACCACCTTGGCCATCTGTCCCGTGGACAGCTCCACAATGGTATCTACCGGATAGAGGATAACGCTTTCAATAAAGCTTTGAATGATAGCGTTGTCCAACTCGGAGCCCATAGCCAAGACCATTTCCATAGCTTCTCTTCCGGTAATCGGGCCTTTGTATGGACGCTTGGTTACCAGTGCATCAAATACATCCGCTACGGAAATAATTCTGGAAAACAGGGAAATCTGGTTGCTGTCCAAGTTGTCCGGATAGCCCATGCCGTTCATCTTCTCGTGATGATGCAGTACACCATCCAAAATAATGGGAGAAAAGCTGTTTTTTTCCTTCAGGATTTCATAGCCGTAAAGACTATGATTTTGAATAACTCTGAATTCATCATCCGTAAGCTTTCCCGGCTTATTTAAGATTTCATTGGGAATTCTGGCTTTACCCACATCGTGCAGTAGCCCGGCAATCCCCAGCTGATGAAGCTCTTCCTTTGGCAGTCCGTATTCTCTTCCAATCATCATGGAAATAGCCGCCACGTCCACACTGTGCTTAAAGGTGTACTCATCACTGATTTTAATGAGGTTCACGTCAATCGCCACCGCATCATTTTTGAAAATGGCTGACTCCAGCTCTCCGAAAATATCTAAAGAGTTGGTAGCAAAGTCCTTATCCTCCGTGTGGTCGAAGATATGGTTCATTCTTTCTTCCAGCTGTTTCTTCATTTCCACGGAAAGCTGAATTTTAGCACGATCCGGTTTTCTATGCTGGCGAATAATCTGCTTGGTTTTCTCCGGAATTTTGATGTCTTTATCATCTCGCACCCGGTAAATATAGATTCCCGGCAGCTTTTTTTCTTTGATATAACGAACCTGATAGGCATCCAGATAAACGCCGTTTTCAATCATGGCTCTTCCACGAATGTCTTTTACCGACTCACCCAGTTGCATGCCAATCTGTATATCATCTCTTCGTACAAATAGCTTTTCTTCCATTCCTTCCTTTCCTTCTCTGATCATCTATGGCCGAACACACTTTTCCCTTTTCGGCCTTTCCCTATATCTCTATCTTATGCAAAGGAGAATGCAAAATGCCTCCTTCTAACACAAAAGCGGTTACTTCGAATTTCGTCAAAGTAACCGCTTTTTATAAGATTTTCTATGGATTTCAGAAAGAATTAATAATGCTTATTAAATTATTCTATGGAAGTAAAAGCATCCATATTCCGGATTCTTGAAAAGCTGTTTTTCAGCTTTATTATAGGTCATCCTCAATCGCTGTACTCTTAGCATAGGCTGTGGAACGAGCCTCAAAGAAGTCCGTCTTTACCATGTTGGCATCCGCATACTGGGATACCCATTTCATGGATTCCGGCTCCTTCTCATAGCCCTCATAAAGGTTGGGCAAGCCCAGAGAACGATAACGAAGGTTTCCTAAATAACGGATGTAATCCTCCACCATTTTCCCGTTAAGACCGGGAATGGAGTCTCCGATTACATACTGCCCCCAGGCGATTTCCTGCTCCACACCCTTCTTCACCATCTCGGTAATTTCCGCAATATGAGCCTCGTCAAATAGCTCCGGTTCTTCCTTTTTTAACTCCAAAAGCATATTTCTGAAAAGCCAAAGGTGAGTATTTTCATCTCGGTTAATGTAGCGAATTTCCTGTACGGAACCGGGCATTTTTCCATTTCTTCCTAAGTTATAGAAGAACATAAAGCCGGAATAGAAGTAGATTCCCTCCAAAATAAAATTCGCAATACAAACTCTTAAGAAGCTGTCCTTACTCTGCTTTTCCACAAACTCATTGTAGAGATTTCCGATAAACTCATTTCTCCGTAAGAGATGCTCATCCGTCTTCCATTGGTAGAGAATGTCGTTTCTTTCCGTAGGATTACAAATGGTATCCAGCATATAGCTGTAGCTTTGGCTGTGGATACACTCCTGGAAGGTCTGGATGGAAAGGCAGAGGTTCACCTCATTTGCCGTAACATACTGAGAAATGTTGGGCAGGTTTGCGGATTGCAAAGAATCCAAATAGACCAGAAAGCTCAGGATTTTATCATAGGCTCTTCTTTCCGCCTCGGAAAGCTTGGGATAATCACTCTTGTCCTGATTTAAGTTAATCTCCTCAGGTACCCAGAAGTTGTTCATGGCCTGACGATACCAATCCGACACCCACTCATATCTCATGTTGTTAAAGTCATTGATATTGGTCGTATTAAAGTTAATCATTCTACGATTACGAACATCAATATCCCCTTCCGGGTTAAATAAGGGCTTACGCTTAATCTCTTCCATACTCTATTTCCTTTCCTACTGCATTGAAGCAGTAGAGTAATCCATTCTTTTTGTTATCCTTGAAAAGCCATAGTTCAATTTTTCTATAGATAAATGTCTCTATGCATAAGGGAGATTTTTTTGACGCTTCAGAATGTATATGCCGCGATAAAGGCCATTACGAGGCTTCCTATGTATATGCCGCGATATGGTCATTACGAGACTTCCTCTATATATGCCGCGATAAGGCCATTGCGAGGCTTCCGTTAGGAGCCCCATGCTAGCAACGAGTGCGGTGCGTGTCTGAGCGAAGCGAGTTCGCAAGGAGCACGAGTGCATCGGCGCATGGGGCGAGTAGGAAACGCAGCAGGCCTTAAGCGGCATATACAGGGGAAGCGATTAATCCCTTATGCAGAGCAGGACTCACAATCCTCCGGATCCAATGCCTTCGACCTTACATAGTAAATGGTCTTTACCCCGCACTCCCATGCCAATGTGTAAAGATTCAAAAGCTCACTCATCTTATACTCATTGGTAATCCAGAAGTTAAAGCTCTGGGCCTGATCAATATGTCTTTGGCGAAGTCCCGCCGCCCGTACGGACCAGGTCTGGTCAATCTGATGGGCAGACTTATAGTACCAGTAGGTATCCATAGAAAGCTCCGGCGCCACTCTGGGCAGAATTGCCCCCTTCTTCTCCTCTAAGAAGAAGCGATTCATAATGGGATCTAAGCCCGCAGAGGTTCCGATCAAAATGGAGGTGGAGCTGGTGGGCGCGGTAGCTAAAATCCAGGCATTGCGGATTCCCTCATGGACTTCCTTCTTTAAGCTCTCCCAACGGGGACTGTTATAATTTCGTCTGCTAAAGTATTCTCCGGACTCCCACTCAGAGCCGACAAAGGCAGTGTAAGAGCCCCTTTCCTTAGCCAGTTCACTGCTGGCCTTAATTGCCGCATAGTTAATATTTTCAAAAACCTTATCCACAAAGTCCAGATGCTCCTGAGACTCCCAGGCAATGTGATGCTTTGCCAGCATGTGGTGATAACCGGATACCCCAAGACCGATAGCTCTGTAACGTTTGTTGGTAATCTCCGCCTCTGCCACAGGATAGAAGTTTAGGTCAATAACATTGTCCAAAGCCCGGACAACGGTTTTGGTGATTCTCTCAAGCTCCGGCTGATTCTCCACCGGAATGTTGCCAAGACAGAGGGAGGCCAGATTACAAACCACAAAGTCTCCCGGCTTAACGGTACTGACAATCACTTCATCTCCGTCCCTGGTCACTACCTTCCGCTCACAAATCTCCGCTTCCTTCATGTTCTGGGCGATTTCCGTACAAAGGTTGGAGCAATAGATAATTCCCTTATGCTTGTTAGGATTCATCCGATTCACAGTATCTCTGTAGAAGGCAAAGGGAGTTCCGGTTTCCACGGCGGATTTCAGAATCAGACGCACCAAATCCTTTAAAACATAAACTCTTTTGCTGATACGGTTATCCCGTACACAGTCCTCGTAGCGACTCTCCCAATCTTCCCCGTAGAAATCCTCTAAGCAATAGCCCTTTACCAGGAAAATGTCATGGGGATCCATTAAGTACCATTCCTGGTTTAAGTCTTCCTTCACCTTCTTCCAGAATAGGTCAGGATAACAAACTGCCGGGAAAACGTCATGGGCCTTCATTCTGTCGTCCCCGTTATTGGTCCTTAACTGTAAAAATTCCGGCAAATCCTTGTGCCAGGCATCCAGATATACAGCTACCGCGCCCTGGCGCATTCCCAGCTGATCCACTGCCACTGCAGTATCATTTACCACACGAATCCAACGGATGACACCGCCGCTGGCGCCCTCGAAGCCGCGAATCTTTCCGCCTCTGGAACGCACCTTTCCGAAATACATTCCCATACCGCCGCCGTATTTGGAAACATCCGCAAACTTGGAAATGCTCTGATAAATGCCGTCCAAAGAATCCGGAACCGTATCAATAAAGCAGGAGCTTAACTGGTGGTAGGGCTTTCTGGCATTGGACTGGGTAGGGGTGGCCATGGTCACCTGATGAAGGCTCATCATATCGTAGAACTCCTTTACATACTGTAAACGGTTCTCCTTTTCCTTCATGGCAAGGTGCATGGAGATTCCCAGATACATTTCCTGGGGACTTTCCAGTACCACATGCTGATGATCTCGAATCAGGTAGCGAGACAAAAGAAGGTCCAGTCCGGAATAACCGAAAAGGTCATTTCTGCTCTGATCAATAAACTTGGCAAGTTCCTCCACCTCTTCCTTGGAATAGTGTTCTAAAATATAAGCCCCGTAAAGTCCCTGCTCTGTAAGGTAAACCAGCTTATCATAAAAGCTGTGAAGATTTCTGCTCTCCTCCGCCTTCTTTAATTCCTTATGAAAATGATAGGAACGTAGTCTTCCCGCAATTCTCTCCCAGCCCGGCTCCTCCTGGGTGGTAAGCTCCGCTGCCGCTCTGGTAAGAAGAGCCAAACGCTTGCTAAGCTCCTGCTCTCCCTTGCTTAAGGACAGGTACTTTGCGGAAAGTCTTGCCAAATCATAATCCGGAAAATCCTTTTGACAACGACGAAGTACATCATCAATCTCGTTGTCTCCGATTTCCTCTTTGATTCTCTGGCGAAGATGTCTTAAAAGAGTTCTCTTCTCTCTATACAGGATATAGGCTCTGGCCACCTTGTAATCCCCGTTATGCATCAGGGCTTCTTCCACCGCATTTTGAATTTCCTCTACGGAAACTCTATGCTTCTCTGCCAGGCTCTCCTCTACCTTTCCCAAAAGAAAATGCAGTTTTTCCTGCTCTACAGAAATTCCCTCAGAGAGAAAGGCCTTTTCCATCGCTCTTTCGATCTTCTCTCCCTGATAGTCCTCTTCCAAAAGGCCTCTTTTAATAATTGTTTGCATAGCACCCATCTTTCTCTACTACTGTATCGGCTCTATTTTTTCGCATAAAAAAAGGCTTTCAGCCACTTTTTCTTGGAAAAACCTTGCCCCTTCAATTTTCTCATAAAACACAAATTCTTGTGTCACAATAGACACGCCAACACAATATAGCAAGAAATCCTTCCTCTAGCAAGTGCTTTTTCGGAATCTTTAGAATTGATTTTGCCCATTGAAAAAGCAGGTCCGAGGACCCGCTTTTTTACATCTGTATTTTATTTTATCCGATAATCTCTCTTTCATTGGCCAAGAGAATCTTTCCGCTTTGGCAGGCCGGGCAAATGCAGGTATCCTCTCCCTTTGCCTTAGCTTCCTTTGCGGCAGCGGCAGTATTCTTCGCTCCCTCTTCTCCGAAAATAGCTTTTCCGGCTTCACTTTCCGCAAGGGCAATCAAATCATCGATACTGGTAATATCCTCTTTGATTTCCTGAATCAAAGCCTTTGCCTTTTCCTGTTCATGCTCCGTTCCAAAGGCCTCCAAATACGCCTGGGCTGCAGCCTTCCCCTCCGGGCACAGGCTGTACGCCTCTAAGAATCTCTCCACTTCCTGCTTTAACGCCTCTCTTGTCATCTTGTCCTCCTTTTCCAAAGTAGTTTAATAAAGTCCTATGGCCAACATTATAGCACAGAAAGAAAGGAGCTGTGAAAAATCCCAATAATTAAACGTTTTTTAGCAATATAGGTCTAAAAATGGGGTAATCTGAGCCCGCCGGTACTTGCGAAAAACAAAGGAACTGAAGTTTTTCGCTTAGTACCGTTGCAGGGCGAGGTTAGCGGGAGCGTGCCCCAGTTTTAGACCTATATTGCGTAAAAACTTTTTTAATTTTTCACAAGCCCTTACTTCTCCAGCTTCTTCATAAACAGTTCTTTATTTTCCTTAGGACTCTCTTTGGGCCTTCCCAGGTTCTCCCGAGAGTGCATAGCGCAACGGACCTCCAGAAATATTGGTCCTTCTTCCTTGGCGCTTTCCAAAAGAACTCTTTCTAAGTTCTTTTGATTTCTTACCAGATAGGATTTATTGTATCCACAGGCCTTTGCCACACTGCCATAATCAACGTTTGGAGAAACGGTGGGCTGACCTCCTACAGTTTCATGGGCTTCATTATTTAAAAGGATATGTAAGATATTTTTTTGTCCCGAAGCTCCAAGAACTGCCATAGCCCCCATGTGCATCAGAAGAGCGCCGTCTCCGTCCAGACAAACTACTCTTTCGTTCTCCTTTTCCAATGCAATTCCTAAAGCTATAGAACTGGCATGTCCCATAGATCCTACGGTAAGAAAGTCTCTGCTATGATCCTCCCCCCGTTCTTCCCGAATCTCATATAGCTCTCTGCTGGCTTTTCCGGTAGTGGAAACAATGGGAGAATCTTCGGTATAGTCTACGATGCAGCGGATAGCATCTTCTCTGGAAAAGTTATAAGCATTGCTATAGTGATAGCCATGCTCCTTTTCCAAGGCTCCCTTCTTTACCACAATGGCGGCCTGTCTGCCCTTTTGAAACTCTTTTGCAAAGCCCTCTAAAGCATTTTTTAAATCTTCCTCCTTACTCTCCTTCTCCAAAACAAAGTAGGGAATCTGTAATAGCTTTAGAAAATCCAGTGTGATTTCTCCCTGAAAAAGATGCTGGGGCTCATCCTTCACTCCGGGCTCTCCTCTGTATCCGATCACAAGGAGAAGGGGGATTCCATAGACTCTTTCCGAAGCCAAAGACACTAAGGGATTCATGGCATTACCCTCTCCGCTGTTTTGGAGATAAACCATGGGAAGCTTTCCGGTGGCCAGATGATATCCTGCTGCAAGAGCTACGGCATTGCCTTCATTGGCTACAATATGGTGTTGCTTCCCTGTACCGTATTTTTCCATTAACTCATCACAGAGAGCCTTTAATTGGGAGTCCGGAACTCCGGTAAAAAAATCCGATGGGCACAGTTCTAAAAATCTCTCAACCTTCATGGGGCCTCCTTGCACTACTAAGCTGTCATTTATTGTTATAATTCTATCATAAGCTTTCTTTGCTTTTCTGGCTATTGCTTTTTCATCACAAAACGCAAAATATTGAAGTTTATGGATAGAAAAGAATAGATCTTCCCTAATTTCCACAGAGGGCTTTTACCGGAGTCCCAAAATCCCCTTATACAAAAGCCGTATATCCTCTTCTCTTAGCGCAATAGGGTGATTGGAAAGTCTTTCCGGATTCACGGCTACTACTAAATTCTCCAAGTCCCCTTCCTTTACCGAAAGACAGGGAAGAATCTCCAAGTCCTCCAAAATTTCCCTATAACGCTTTGCCCCCTCTTCCTCCGTTTCCGCCGAAAAGCATTTTGCCAAAAACAGCAGGTTTTCCGGATCTGTCATACGACTTTTTTCCCTACACATAAAAGGATAAAGCGCACGGTTTACCATGGCGGTGGCCAATCCGTGGGGAAGCTGATAGAGACTTCCCAATTTATAGGATAGGGCGTGACCGGCAGTGGTTCTTGTCACCGCAATAGCCTTCCCCGCAAGATTGGCCGCTTCAGCAATAGACTCCAAAACCTGCTTCGAAGGTTCCTCAGCTGAAGGGGCTTTTCCTTGAGCTTTTGCATTATTTTCATTTTCCAAAGAAAGATAGGCTTTATAGTTCGTTAAAATCAAAGAAATAGCCTTCTGTCCATAAGCTCTGCTGTCTTCGTTGCTGTATTTTGACCAAATCGCCTCCATGGCATGACTTAGAGCATCTAAAAGAGTGACCTTCTTCTGATACATCGGTAAGCTTCTTAGACTTCTTGCATCCTCTATACGATACTTCGGGTAAATGCTCTCATGCTCCACAGAGCATTTTTCTCCATCTTGATAAATAACCGCAAAGGGAGTGCTTTCCGAACCGGTTCCCGCCGTGGTGGGATGTACCACCAGGGGAATGTCATTCTCTCGATATTTCTGCTCAAGATAGGACTTTTCCTTGGATAAGCCGGTAAAAAGCTTAATGCACTTAGCCGTATCCAAGGCGGAACCGCCCCCAACAGCCAAAATACTGTCTCCATGAAAGGCGGAAAATGCCTTAATCCCCTCTTCTACCTCCTCCAATCGGGGATTGGGCCGGAAATCGGAAAAATGATAAAAAGCAATCCCAAGCTCCGAAAAAAGCTCTTGTAATTCTTCCCCGATGGGAAGCCTGGGAAAGGAGCTTCCTGCCACCAGAAAGATTCTTCGGAAGGAATGTTCTTGAAAAAAGCTTTTCAATTCTTCCTTTAGACTTTTCTTTCCCAGTACAATTTGATTCTCTATTTCTTCTCTGGTCATAAGTTCTTTACTCCTTTGCATCATCCCCTACAAGTACAAAATTATATACGCTTTATATGGGCACTTATAAAAAACAAGATTTTATAGGCTTCCCATGGGACACTTTTAAAAAACAAAGCTTTGTAGGCTCCCCAAGGGATATTCATTAAGAATTATAATAAAAAAGATGCCAAGATTTTCTCTGTGGCATCTCCTTAATATTGCTTTTAATCTTCTTCCGGAATTAAACGGATAATGTCCTGGAAGGGCATCAGCATGCTGTCGCATTCCTCTGCTCTTTCCTTTTCCAAAATCAAGGTAGCCGCCTTCTGAATCGCCGGCACGGTAGCCCGCATCAGTTGGTTGGCATAAATCACTACATTGACTCCTCTTCGCTTAAATTCCTCTTCCTTTACACTGTTAAAGCTGGTGGGTACCACAACGATATAGCAATCTTTCTCTTTTTCCCGGAAACGCTCCACAAAGGTAAAAATCTCCGTGGGATCCTTCTTTCTGCTATGAATCATTATAGCATCCGCCCCTGCCTTTCGGAAAGCAAAAGCTCTCTCTAAAGCATCTTCCATACCCTTTTCCAGAATCAAACTTTCGATTCTGGCACAAATCATAAAGTCCTTGGTTCTTTGGGCATTCTTGCCTGCCCGGATTTTCTCGGAAAAGGCTTCAATACTATCCTGTGTCTGCTCCACCTCTGTCCCGAAGAGAGAATTTTTCTTCAGTCCCGTCTTATCTTCGATAATCACCATGGATACCCCAAGACGTTCCAGGCTTCGCACGGTATATACAAAGTGCTCCTTGATTCCGCCGGTGTCTCCGTCAAAAATAATGGGTTTCGTAGTAACCTCTGTAATATCCTCAATAGTTCTGAAGCGGGAACTCATATCCACAAGCTCAATATCCGGCTTCCCCTTAGCGGTAGAATCACAGAGAGAGCTTATCCACATGGCGTCAAACTGATGGGCTCCCCCCTCCTTATACACCTTGGTCTGCTCTACAATCAAACCGGTAAGACCGTCATGAGCCTCCATAGCGGTAACCAAGCCCTTTAGCTCCAGCTCCTTTTTCAGTCTGCCTCTTCGAACGTCCGGCATGGAAAGCTCCGCCTTGGTTCTTTTTTCCAGCTCCGCGTACTTTTCTTCCTTGTGATAGGGAAGCTCAATCAGCTTTCCGCCATAGCTTGCCAAAACACTGCAAACCTCTTCTCGAATGGGCTTTTGGAAGCCTGCTCTCCAGTTATCTCCATGAAGCACATAATCCGGCTTATATTTTTCCAGATTCTCCTTATAGGAAAGACTGGTCTGTTCCACCACCTGATAGACTCCGGAAATGTTTTCGAACATGGCCTTTCGCTCGGAAAACGGCACCAGGGGATAGCGCTTATAAGAAGCTATCACTTCGTCCTTCAATACGCCTACAATGACTCTTCCCAGACGCTTTGCCTTTTTGATGAGGGATAAATGTCCGTTATGCAAAATATCCGTGGAAAAACAAATATATACGCTACGCTTTTTGATTTCCGATAAAATGTTGGAAACCACCGCCAGATCATCCGGGTTATCCACCTCCTGACAGAGCTTATTTCCCACATCATAGAAATTGAGGGGAATGTTCTCTAAGACAGTATTTAAAGCTTCCTCCGCGTATAGTTTCCTCTTCTCCTCATCCTTGGATTCACAAAACTCCACAATGGCGGAAAGCCATTTTCCAAAATCCTCTTTTTCAAATTTATATAAGGGCTGAGCAGCAAAGGCCTGTTCAAAGTAGGAAATTCCTATCTTTTGGATTCGGTCATTCTCCACCACTGCCTTAAAATCCTTTTCCGGAAGCTCTTTCGTCTTACTTCCCGCCATCAAAGATCCTTCGGCTTCGCAAAAGGAGAAAAACACATCGTTTTCCACCACTAAATCTCCATGCAGTAGCAAAATATCCGTATTCTCCAGATATTTTTTTGCTAAATACATGGAATAAATGTAATTAGTATTCTCGTAATTAGGGTTCCGCACAAAGGTGTAGCTTAGGGGGAGCCCAAGACTTTCCACATAGTGAATCAGCTTCTCCTCAAAGGGACCTGTGGTGATGATTACCTCGGAAATCCCCTGCTCCGCTACCTGGCGAAGCTGTCTACTGATAATGGTTTCCATGCTGGCAATTTCCGTCATGCATTTGGGGTGAGTCTTGGTCAGATCCCCCATACGGCTGCCCTTGCCGGAATTTAATATTAAGGCCTTCATCCTTATCTCCTTTTCCTTTTCCAAATTTCCACTTTCCTTTAGGATATGGCCTACGGTTGCAAATCTTCCTTTTTCATTAAAAATCTCCGAAAAGCGGCAATCACTGCTCTGCTTCCTTTTTCTTCATCTTCTCCGAAAAGACAGGAGCCCGCTCCGGAAATCTTTGTCGTCATCTTCTTTCTGATTACAGAGTTGGTAAAGGCGGAAATCTTTGCTAAGTAAGCCTTTTTCATCTCTTCAGATTGAACAATGCTTAAATCCGCATGGAAAAGCCCCGGAACGGTAACATAATACCGCATGTTTTCGAATGCTTTTCCGTCTTCCTCCTCCTTCGGATTGATCTCGTCCGTTACGAAGCTTGGAATGTAAACCAGCTTATTGGTAAAGTTCTTAAGGTTCTTGCTGTAAAAGAAAGGATCCACAGAATATACCTGATTAAACTCATCATAGGGAGAGAGCATTACGATACAATCCGGTCTTTCCATCGTAAAATCAAAGTCTTTATAATTCACTATAGGATAGAGTTTTTGAAATTCTTCCCCTTCGTAATGCATCTCATCCAATGCTCCGCCACCCAGTCTGTCAAAATATGGGATAGGCATGAGTTTACATTCCACATCCTCCATCTCTCCCAGAGCTTCATAGAGGGATTGGAAGCTGTTTAATTGTTCGAATCGGCTGGGTAAAAAGAGAACTACCCGCTTAAAATCCTTTTCTAAAGCCAACTTTACTTTTTTCAAATAAGAAGCGGGCTTTTGTACCGTGTTTTGTAAGTCCTTCCAAAGGGCTGCGGGAAAATTCCCTGCCGGGCCTTTCTTTTCTCCCGATTCTTCCTGTAAGGGCAGCGCTTCTTCTACCGCTTTATAGGAATGGAAAAGTGCTTCACAGTATTTCTCCAGGTAAGCTACCGTTTCGCTTCCTTCCCCCTTCTTGGCTTCAACGGCATTTCCAAAGGCAATGGCCTCTTCCTGGATCTGCCCCATAAGCTGTAAGCAAGCTGAAAAATCCCCTGCCATAAAGCATTCAAAAATTCTTTTATTCTTTAATACCAGATACTCCAAGGTCTCCAAAGCCATATCCCGGAAATTGGGGATTTTCTTATGCTCTAAATCCTCCTCGGAAAAACGGTATTCAAAAGTCCATTTATCTTCCGGTAATTCGTTCTTTAATTCGTCAATATAATGCTGAAAATAGGGATAACCATGTCCGCCTCCCGCTTTTACCGTCTTATGATAATCTCCGTACTTCGCTTTCAGAACACTGTCATAATCCTTGGGTACCGGAATCTTTGTATTACAAAAGGGAAGCCAAACCGTCTCCTTAAATGCGGCCTTGGGGAAACAAGCCTTTGCATGCAACATTCTAAAGGGCATGCAGGCCAGCATTTCTCCTCCTTCTCCATTAAATTCCTGAAAAACCCGATTCATCAGGGCATAGAATTGCCCTTCCAAGGACTGCTCTCTATCAAACTTGATTTTTAACAAATCCTCTATGGCTTCCAATTCTTTCTGAAAGATCTTGGTATTTTCCTTTTTATCCATGATTCCCTTGGTCATTGTGGCCAGCATGGAGAGAAGCTCCATGCGATAGGCCTCATCCTCAGGATCTTTCGCCAACTCATCCACCACGAAAATATCCACACTGGCAGGATAGGGAAACTCATGATACTTCTTCATAACATCTTCATTGAATTTTATTTCCGGTAAACCGACTGCGGAAATAAAGCTGCAGGAATCCCTATTGACTTCCACAGCCATAAACTTTAATTCTTTTGGCAGGCCTTTTTTTACCACCTTTACAAAGCGTTCAAAATCATCCCGCAACATCATAATATCCAGATCATCGTCCCAGGCAATAAAATTGTTTTCTCTTACTGCACCAAGCAGGGTTCCGAAATCCGCATAATATCGTATTTTGTGTTTTCTACAAATTTTATCAATAACAGCCAAGATTTCCAAACTGGCTGCCCAAGCCCTCTTCACAATTCCGGGAATATAAAATCCGTTCCGTACCTCATCATAAAAAAACTCTCTTGGAAATTCCATTTTCCACCCCTTTGTCTATTCCTTTAGAACTCTATTTTTTTACTTTTACTGTCATACTCTTCGGCGTTTGTCCTCAGTTTTATAAGTTTGTTAAAAAAGCGAGAACAATCCCTTATCTTTTTATGATGGCTTCGGTTCAGAATCGAAAAATCAGTATTCTACCCTTTACGCCTCCATACAAGCCAAAACCTGCTTTGTCAGCTCCTCTTCCTGTCCCCGTAGGCAGGAACCTGCTGCAACAATTTTCTTCTCCCACTGTTCTCTGCTTTCCTCTCCTGCAAAGGCTGTGAGTTTTTCGATATAGGATTTCCGGATCTCTTCCGACTGCACAAAACTATGGTCTGCATGGGCAAGTCCCGGCTGACAAGCGTAATAATCCATGATTACCACAGCCTTTTCATCTTCCTCTGCCCCCCAAACGATTTCATCCGTTACAAACCAGGGAATATAGAACAGATTCTTGGTATATTTCTTCATATTTTCACTATAGAAGAAGGGATCTATGCTGTATACCATGTTACAGGAATCATAGGGACTGTTCATCACGATACAATCCGGAAGTACAGTATCAAAAGCAAAGCTTTTATAATCCACATAGGAATATTCCTTAGGGAAAGCTTCCGTATCGATAAATTCTTCGGAAAACTCTCCACTACCTTTTCTGGTAAAATAGGGGATAGGCATCAAAAGAACTTCCCAGTCTTCTCTCTCCTGCATCTTCTTGTAAAATCCTTCTATAGAAGGAAAATTCTTTGCTTTATCCAAAAGAATCAGCATGGTTTTTTTCCATTCCTTGCTTAAAGTAGCCTCACACTCCCGGCGAATTTCTCCAAGCTTCTGGATTTCTTCCTCCGGAGAATCTCCCTGCTTAGCCTTTTCATAAGCATGGAATACGACCTCGCAGTATTGGGACAGAAGCTTTACACTTTCCGTACCTTCTCCAAGGCGTTGTTCTATGGTATTCCCGATGGCTAAAGCCGTGTCCTGCCCATTGGCCAGGGACTCCTGCAAAAAGCTGTAATCATTTTTTCTTGCCATCATGGCCTCTTCCTGAAGCCCCAAAGCCCGAAGAAGAGAAAATACCATGTCCCTGACATTTTCTTGCTTCTCATGCTGCAAGTCTTCCTTTTTAAAACGGTAACGAAAATGCCATTTATCTTCCCCACCCACCAGAGCAATAAAGTCCTTTTCGTATTTGCTGAAACAGGGATAACCGTGGGAGCCTCCGGATTTACTGGGCTTTTCATAGTCTCCGTATTCAATTCTTAACATTTTATCCACATTTTTCGGTGCAGGAAATTCAATCCCCTCAAATTGAATCGTGGATAAAGGAAACACCTCTTCCTGGGGATAATTCAGATGAGAGGCCTGAAGAATCTGCGGAATCCAAGCATATAAATCTTTTCTTCCCTTATCACCTTCATACTCTTTGCATATCCTGTTCAGTAAACGATAGATTTGCGGCTCCAACTTCTCCTTACGATTAAAGTGAACCTTCAGATTGGTTTCCACCAGCCGCATGGATTTTTCGAAATTCTTCCCTGAACGTTCATTATTAAGAACCTTCAGCATCAGTTGTCCCAGAATAACGAGTTCGGACTCTCTTACATTTTCCAGCTCCTGATCTTTTGCTATAGAATCATTTATGCAAATGTCTATAGATACCAAAAATGGAAACTCATGATAGCGGCTTAAGCGATTCTCATCCAAACTCACCTCATGAAAGCCCAGACAACCGATAATAAAGGCATAGTCCTTACTCTTTTCCACACAGTTAAAATACAGCTCGGGAGGAATTTCCTCTTCTACAACCTCTCTGAAACGATTAAAATCCTCTCTGTTCATGGAAATATCAATATCATCGTCCCAGGGAATAAATCCCCCGTTTCTTTTTGCTCCCAACAAAGTTCCATAATCTATATAATAGGGAATATCGTACTTTTTACAGATTCTGTCCAGCTCCAATAAAATTTCCAGGGAAGCCGCCCAACAGCGCTTCATAATGCCCGGTACATAATAGCCATTTCTTACTTCATCTTCAAAAAAATCTCTCGTAAACTCCATCTGTTCTCCTTTATGCTTCTACTAAATAGAATTTTCCTCGTCTACTATCGACAAAAAAAACTTTGCAATAATGGGCATGGCCCCTAAATTCTCTTTCTTGCTTTTTCTTTCCAGGCTTTCCAAAGAAATACATTTCTTCTTTAACAGGCTTTCACACCCGGCTTTGTCTTCCTGTGAAAATACATTTTCTTTCCAATAAGAAAGATATTCTTCTACGGTCTCTTCCTTTCGAAAAATACTGTAGTCACAGTGTGCAATTCCCGGCAAAGGAATATAATATCGTTGATTATAATAAGCCTTGTCTTCCCCCTCCTTCGGTACAGCCACTTGGAAATCGGGAAGATAAAGCAAATGAGGCGTAAAGGCCTTGATTTTCTTACTGTCATAAAAGGGATCCAGAGAAAAAACAGGGTTCACATGATCAAAGACCGTAGGGCTTACGATAATATCAGCCTGCAAGCTCTGTAAATTCAAACTTTCATACTCTAAAACGGAATACTTCTTTCGAAAGCTCTCCCCCTCATATAAGCGTTCTTTCAGCTCTCCCTTGACATTTTTAAATCCATAGGGCACCGGCAGGAGGTAAAGCTCCAGCTCTTCCGTTTCCGCCAAGATCCGAAAGCACTCTGCTAAGGTCTTTTCAAAACGCTCATAGGAATACGCCAAAAAGAGAACTCGCGGCTTCCAATCCTTCAAAAACTGCGTTTTAGACTCACACAAAACTCTTTGCACCAAAGGAAGCTTTTTCTTTAAATCGGGAATCCTTTCATTTTCCAAATCCTCATAGACTTGAAAAAGCAAGGCGCAAAACTCTTCCAAGAGCTTTACAGAGGAAAATTCCCCTCTGGTTTCAATGGCATTTCCTATAGCAAGAGCTTCTTCCTGACTGTTTTTACATAGCTCCTGCAGCTCCTCTTTATTAGTCGTCTTTTGCCCTGCCTCTTCCCAGAGCTGTTCCAGTTTTCCATAGCTTTCGATAATAAGATTTCTTAGATTTTTTCTGGGGTATTCTTCCAAATCCTCCTTGGAAAAGGAATATAAAAAGGGATTCTGCTCTCCCAGACTATTCTGAAAATTCGCTTCCGACTTTCGGTAAAAAGGATATTGATGTCCTCCCAAATTTTGTTTAGGAATTCTATAATCACCGTACTCCGCTTCCAGTACTTTTTCCTGCTCTGTAGGAACTGAAAATTCTTGTCCGTAAAGAGCAATCCGTTTTTCCTCTTTCCCTTGATACCAGCTTCTCTTCATTTTCCCTTTTCCATGCAAGGCATAGTCCGGCCCCCATGCGATGCACTCTGTATCCCTATCTCCCAAACAGCGATACAGACTGTCCATTGCGAAATAAATCTCTCCTAAAAAGCTGTTTCCCTCCTTAGGAAAAAGCTTGGGAACCTCGCCCCTCTCCCTCTTTAAGAAAGCTTCTATTTCCTCCGAAATGGCAACGATTTCCCTGTTCCATTTTTTATGAAGCTGACTATAGCTCTTGGTCTTCTCCCCTTCTACCGATTTCAAAAGGGAAGAAAGCTGATGAAACAAATATCTTCTCTCATCCTCTGTCTTATCCTCTAAAACATCCTCCAAAATGCATATATCCATTCCCGCATAAAAGGGAAACTGGTAAAAATAAGCTTGCTTCTCCGGGTTGAAGCCGGGCTCTTTCATCCCGATGGCAGCCATGGAGCTGGCGGTTTCTCTATCTTTCCCTACATAATAAAAGCCGATTTCCTCCGGCAGCTCTTCCTCAATACAAGCCGCCAAACGTCTAAAATCCTTTCTGTACATGGAAATATCCAGATCATCGTCCCAGGGAATAAATCCTTTATGCCGTACCGCACCGAGAAGGGAACCATAATCCAGAAAATAAGGGATAGCGTTCTTTTTACAAAATGCATCAAAAAAAGAAAGAAGCTGTAATTCTGCTGCCCAGGCTCGCTTCATAAGCCCCGGAACATAAAATCCCTCTATCACTTCATCTAAAAAAAACTCATTTTGAAATTCCAATTTTCCCTCCCGACAAGATACTCCCTCTGACAAAATGCTCTGTCTTAAAAGATTCTCTGTCTTAAAAGATTCTCTGTCTTAAAAGATTCTCTGTCCAACAAGATGCTTTAGCCCCTTCAGTTCCCCATAGTTTACTTATAAAGAACAAAAGGAGCGGCTGCTTTTACGCATCGCTCCAAAGATTTCCTTTCATTTTTCCTGCATCATGCTACTGAAGAGCATCATCTTTTTCCTTCCTTGGCGGCTTTTCGAAAAGCCCTACTCATCCTTTTTTCTTTTTCTGGCATGCTCAAAAATCAGTCGGAACACATGATTTCGTACCTCCGACTCCTCTCCGGAGCTCATTCGGAGGAAGCGAAGTCCATAGCCGTAGGTTCCCCGATCATTGGTCTTTACCCAAACCACCACCAGCTTCAACTCTCTATCCATCTTGTCAAAGCGGTAACGGAAATGAACAATATCATCTTCCTTCAAGGCTTCCCGGGTCTCCATAAAGATTCCCCCTGCACTTAAATTCCGGATAATGCCGAAAAAATGTACCTCTTCGTCCCCTTCTCCTTCTTTTACAAAGGGAAGCTCCATCGCTACGGATACGCGCACATCGTTTTGCCGCTGTACTACCCGAAGCACTTCCTTCACATCACAAATCCCCATCCAGGGATAGGGGCTGTCCGGAAAGGCAGGATTTCTTTTCATTACAACTTCCGCAAGAGTTACAATCATCCCCTGCTGCTTATCATAAAAATCTATTTCTGAAACAAAACGGCTGTCTTGAAACTTATAGCCTTTAAAGTAGAGAAAGATTTCCTCTCCCTGTAATTCCACATCCACCGGAAGGTTTCTATCCTCCTCCGGCCAATGAACCATGCCTCTATTGCAATCTCGTAATACCATCATTCTACTCCCTTAAATGAACAGCATTTGATCAATCCGAAATTTCCCCGATACGGGATGGCATCATCATCTGCATTTGTAATAGAGAAACTAAGCTTTGAAAGCTCTTTTTATCCAGTGTTACCGTACCATTGTCCGCTCCGTCTCCCGCTGCCGCTTCTCTCCCGGAATTTAAAAGCGCATTGCTAAGAATAGACTGAAGCACTCCGGAGAAAAGAACATTTTGACCTCCTGATAATCCCAGGCCGGAAAAGAGGTTGTTGGAAGAACCGCTTAAAGCCCCCAAGCCCCCTGTAGACAGCAAGCTGTTTGCGGAAATACTGCTTGAAGAGCTTCCGTAGCTACTTGTGCTGCTGCCCTGTCCGAAATAATTACTTTTTACATTGTACGCGGAATCCCCCAGATCAGCCATGATTTTCTTTACATAGTTCTGAGTCTCCTTATAGGGAGGCACTCCATTGTATTTTTTCACCGCGCCGGGGCCTGCATTGTAGGCAGCCAAAGCCAAAGGTACGGAACCGAAGCTTTTGATATTATCCCGTAACAACTTCGCTCCACCCATAATATTTTCATAGGGATCGAAAACATTCTTTACCCCCAGACTCTTGGCAGTGCCCGGCATGAGCTGCATAATTCCGGAAGCTCCTGCATGAGAAACATCGTTAGGATTAAAGTTTGACTCCGCCTTGGCAACCGCAATCAAAAGAGATTTGGATACCCCGTAGGTTCTGCTGGCTTCTTCAAAAATGGCATCATATTTAGCCGCACCTGCAGGCACGGACTTTTGCTTCTGCACATTTTGCATTACGGAGGCGAAAGAAGTTCCTGTGGTACCCTGTGTTTTTGTATTCAGTGCAGACTGCGCCTGCACAGCATTCTGATTCTGAATGTCATTTAAGATTGAAATTCCATTTGCCATCTAAATCTTTACCCTTTTCCTGTAAAATATATGGTGAAACGTCATTTGTTCCAGTTCTATTTGCACTATCTTTTCTTTTATCGGCAAGATGGGATGGTTTTATAAATCTTTACAGGGAATTTGCAAGGGAAAGTAGGAGTAGGACTCCTTTGCAGGTGTAGGCTACGTAAAGCAGGGAGTAGGACTCTTTTTCAGGGAGGCGGGAAATACGTAAAGCAGAGAAGTGGTACTCCTTTTCAGGCACGCTCTCGCTAAGCTCGGCTCGTAGCGGTACTAAGCACTAAGAAAAGCACTTAGTGCAAGTACCGACGGCCTCACATTGCCTTTAAAGGAGTACCACTTCTCTGCTTTACTGTATACTGCCACCCCCAAAAACAAATGACACTATCACATGTCGCGCCCCCTCACATTCCCTTTAAAGGAGTACCACTTCTCTGCTTTACTGTATACTGCCACTCCCAAAAAACAAATGACACTATCACATGTTGCGCCCCCTCACATTCCCTTTAAAGGAGTACTGCTCTCTACTTTACTGTATGTCGGTATACCGGAAAAGAAAAGAAGTCTCCCTTCCCTTGCCGGTTGCTCCAAACCTTTTTGCAAAAATTCCTCCTTTTCCTGAAACCCGAAGATTTTTTTATTGGAAAATCAAGCTTTTCCATCTCATTGAAAGGATTTTCTTTTTCACATTAGCACTTCAAGGCATTCCGGCAGAGGGGAGGAGTACTTCTTTTTGAAGGCAATGTGAGGCCATCGGTACTTGCTCGAAGGAAACGTAGTGCTTCGAGCTTAGTACCGCTATGAGCCGAGCTTAGCGGGAGCGTGCCTGAGAAAAGAAGTCTCCCTCCCCTTGCCGGTTTCCCTAACTCTTATTGCAGAAAATCTCTCCTTGACCATGCAAAGCTTCTTTTCCATTGAAAAAGCAAGGGCTTTCGCCCCTGCTTTTTATTATGCGGCAGCGCCGTCTGCTCCCAATACCACGCCTTCTACAGTGGTGTTCTTCAGCATTTTTCCCTGCCCGTCAAAGTAATATTTCTTTCCGTTAATCACCTGGAATCCGGTTTGCATAGCACCGGTCTTATCCATGTAGTACCATTCCTGATCCTTTAACAGCCAGCCAATCTGCATTTTTCCCTGCAAATCCTTATTCATATAGTACCACTGGCCTCGGCTGTTTTGCCACCATCCGAAAATCATATAGCCGTCTGTTCCGAAGAGGTACCAGGTTTCCGGATCCACCTGTAACCAAGTGTTTGCCGCCATGGTGCCGTCTTCCTTGAAAAAAGCATATTTATCCTCACCGGTTTTGGTGATTCCGGTTTGCATAACCCCCTGCTGATCCATAAAGAACCAAGCACCGTTACGCTCCAGCCAGCCCTTTTTCACTTTACCGTTTTCATCGATAAAGTACCAATGTCTTCCTACATATCGCCAGGAATTGGGGGCAACGCCGTTTCCTTCTAACAAAGCATCATCAATGCTTTTCTCATTTTCCGAAGCACTCACCGGATTGCTTCCCTCCGGCTCCTGTAGTTCTTCTGTGGAAGCGGTGACAAACTCTCCATCCTTCATATACTGCTTTTCCTCATCGGTGGAGGGAGTTGCCTTAACCTCATAATAATAGGTCTTTCGTAAATCCGACATCGCCTTGGATAAATCCAAAAATGTGGTCTTTACGTTGGTAAATTCGGTAATCTTCTTATCGTCCCCATACAATACCACCGTATAGGCAGGAGCATAGCTTACTTTTTTCCAAATCGCCATGGTATGGGCTTTGTTCCAACCGGCGCGGGAGGTTCTTCCCAACACCATTCGGGGAATGTAATCCAGCTTCAGCAAAAGCTCCGAGCCTCTGGGGCTGGCCTCCACAAAATTGGCACCGGAAACATTGACTTTGCTCTTATTGAAATTTGCAGCAAATACCTTGTTGTCCTTGGTTCCCAAAAGCACTTCCACTCTTACCTTCTGAGCCGGTACCCAGGATTCAAAATTTTTTCTATATTGGATGGAACGAATTTCCACATAATTCTCCAGCACCTTGATCTCAGGAGGAATAATTTCCTCCGCATCTCCGTACTGACTCTGGAAGTCAATGCTGACCGATTCCACCACGGTGGAATCCGCCGCTCTGGCCCTATTCTCAAATGGAATTAAGAAGAGCCACAGGAGTAATAAAAAGAGAATAAGTCGTTCCGCCAGCTCCAGGAATTGCATTTCTCTGCCCCCAAAGCCATTAGCGTCTTTTTCTTTTCCCTTCCATTTTCCTTCAAAATTGATCAGATCCTTCTTCTTCATCGCTATCTCCTTAAGCTTTCTTCTCCAATCTTCTCCATTTTCTCCATTGTATTTATCGGTTTTTTCTTAAATTTTATAAATTTAAAATTTCAATAAGTACAATGATTCTTGAAATTTCTTCACTAATCTTGAAAAAACTTTTTTCTAACTATCATAATACTTCTTTTTCGCAAAATACTCAATTCTATTTTCTTAATTATCCGTCAAAAAGTACATTTTTTGCAAAATACGCTTTTCCCAAAAAACTTTGATTGGGGCATAAAAATGATATGAGCTAAAATAATGACATGAGCTAAAACAATGATTTGACAAAATACCCCTTTATCTTCCAAATTCTCCCTGCAGGAAAATCCCGTCCCCATTTAAAGGAAAACCGCCTACAGAGGTATTTTTCAGCATTTCTCCGCTCTCCTCTTGGAAATAGCGCCAATCCCCGTCAATTTTCTGCCAACCGGTTTCCATGGCTCCATTGCTGTTTAAATAATAGGTCTTTTCGTTTCTGGTCAAGAAGCCGGTAAACATTACCCCCAATAAACTGTTGTCCAGTTCATTGCAGTAGTACCATCTGCCCTGCCAGAACAGCCAGCCGGTGTGCATTTTTCCGTCTGCTTCAAAATAATAATATCTGCCCTGGATGACTCTCCAGTCTCCGGAAAACATCTCTCCTGCCACTTGACCGTTGGCGGCCTCCGTCTCCGGAAGCAGATAATACCACCGGTCCTGATCCTTCACCCAGCCCACAGCCATGGCTCCGCTTTCCTGGAAGAAATACCATTTGTCCTGGATTTTCTGCCAGCCCTTCACCATCTTGCCGTCCGGCTGGAAATAGTACCAGTATCCGTCAATTTTTCCCCATCCCTTATAGAGCTCCCCACTGGGCAGGCGGAAAATATAGCTTCCGTCCGTTTCTTCCCAGCCGATTTTTTTCTCCGTTCCCGCTTGAACCTTCTCTCCTTCTTTTCCTTTACCGTCCGAAACATCTCTGTCTCGAATTTTCAAATCGGAGGATTCGGTATATCCGCTGCCTCTGGCATATTTTCTTTCCTTGGCATCCTTCACCAGGGTTTTTACCTTCACCATGTAACGTCCGGCCTTTGTCATATAAGGATAAAAATTATACTGATTTCCGGAAAGCTTTTCTATTTCGTGAATTCTGGTACCGTCTCGAAAAAGTTGAACCGAATAAACGCCGGAATCCACTTCTCCCGGTTGCCAACGAACAGATCCCAGGCTTTTCTCATTCCAGTCCACGGAAACCGGGGCGTCATAGGCTCCTTCCACGGCCTTCATTTTCAAAGTCAAAACCAGATCGTCACCCTCTCTTTTGGCGGAAACATAATATCCTCCCGTAATATGGAAGGAGCTGGCCCGATAGGAAGCCAGAAAATAATTGCCGGTCACATCAGTGGGGCTTAGGGTAAGCAGTAATTCCAATTCCTCTCCTACCTTAACGGTGGACTTATTCTGCCCTCCCCACTCTGCAGCGGTAATAGTAAAAAGAGAACTCTTTCCTCTTACGGTCACCTCATGCTTTTGAATTTCTCCCTTTTCGATGAAAATTTCTCCGGGACTGTCTCCTGACTCAAGCTTTGAGTAAATCTGAATGTGAATGCTGTTAATCGGTTTAGAAGCTGCAAAGCTCACCACGCCGCTGAAATACAAGAAAAAAAGGCATAGTCCTAAGAGAGCTATCCCTTTTTCCAAAAAACGCAAAAAATTGTCCTTCATGATTACTCCTCTTCTTAAGAAACTAAGAAGAGAGATTGTTTTTCCGTTCTTCCCTTCTTCGTTCCCGTTCTGCTCGATCCTTCTCCGGATCCCCGGTAAAGCCGAGGAAATAGATATAGATCTCCACTATCGCCTGAAACAATTCCTCAGGAATTTCTGCTCCCAGTTTCATTTGGGTAAGAAGAGAAGCCAAACTGTCGTCTTCATAGACGGGGACGCCTGACTTCATTGCGGTTTCCGTAATTTTTTCCGCCATGTGGCCCATACCGGCCGCCACAATCATAGGGGCGCCGTTTTTCTCATTATCATACTTTAAGGCTGCCGCCTTTTTCTCCATTATCTTACTAAAGTCTGCCACTTTCTCTCCTTTATTCCTGAAGATAGTATTCTATCGACAGTTTTTTCTTCCTTGAAAAGGACCTTTCCTTAACAAAATCCTTACACTTAAATTTACGACATATAACAAATAAGGCTCGATAATCCTTCCTTGAAGTTTACTCTACTTTGCTTTAAATCCTTACGTTTAAGCCCTTCTCCGCTTCCTTTATCTCCGGGAAAACTTCCTGAATCCGGAAGTCTCTGGTCTTCTGGTATACCCCAAGATTCGCTACGGAAAGCCCGTTTCTTCTTAAGATATGGGAAAGTACATCCTCCACATCCTTCTGCTTATCCATAAGCTCCTCCGGCATAAAGAGCTGTAAATCCACTCGCATGTCGGAAATACCGGAAATGATTTCAAAATTTCCCAGGCTTTGAATGTTGAACTTCAAAAGCATCTTGGTCAGCTTTCCGCCGGCACCGTCCTTTGCTTCCTGCTCTACCCACATCTCACTCATCACATCCTTATCATCGTAACGGAAAGGCATCACCAAATGCTGCAGGGGCATATATACACTTTCGTTGACCAATAAGCCGTGCAAAACCTCCTGGAAGTGGGAAATATTTTCCGTTCCCGCCTTTCCCTCCGCACCGGCCTTCAAAAAGTCCGTAAACAGCTTGGGGAAGGCATTCTCTTCCTGCCCTTTAACCTGATCTACGAGTTCCTTAAATGCTTCCTCCGGATTTCCCTTAAACAAAAGACGGAAGTCAGGATTATTCATCAAAGCATCCTTTTGCTTTGCCAAAAGCTCCTCGGAGCCGTTTTCATACTTAACCGCATACAAAATAAACATCACCACCGCATTTCTTACCGCCCCGTAGTCATGGGTTCTGGAAATGTAGTTGGACATGAAAGGAATAATCTGATTATTAATTAAGGAAGTATTTTCCTCCGTCTTTCCCGGCTCAGCCTGAAAATTAAGCTGGGACAGCAGGTCCTCAAACTCTCCCTGAAAGGAGGGAAGCAGCATCTTATCAATATCTCCCGCAATGGTTTCCATCTGCTGCAGAAAATGTCCGGAAGACGCGAAGTCGTTATAAGTCTTTCCGAAATTCAAAATCGCATTCTTTAAGGAAGGAGAAATATTGCTGCTTAACATTCCTCTTAAATTATTAAAGAGATTTCCGGAAAATTTGATCTGGGCCTTCTGCTGATCCTGTAAAAATGCTTTCAAATCCTCAGGGCTTTCCATCTCCATAGAAGAGAAAAGCTCCTCCATTACCTGACCGATTTCGCCCTTTTCCTGGGAAAGCGCCAGAGCGCCGTCACCAAAAAGCACCGTCTCCAATGCTTTAGGAAGATTCGCCGTTTGAGAAAGCTCCTTTAAAAAGGCGGCATAGTTCCCTTCAAAATCTACGCCGGAAAAGCTTCCCTCTCCGGTAGCGGTGCCGGTTTGTCCGGTATTCTGACCGTCTGCACGATTCACCGTACCCGGGGAAACCGGATTCTTTATAGAAGGATCTTGTGATATTCTCTGATTAATCGATGGATCCGGGGTAATCGGGGAAGAACTTACCTGTAAAATGTTTGCCATTTTCCCTCCTTGGATGTAAAATAAAATGATTTCAAAAAAATTGCAATTTTAATGGACTATTCCTTATATCGACAAAAAACTCGCCGATATAGTAGAGGAAGAAGGGGTTTCATTCATAAAATTTTTCTTGTGAAGGGAAGTATACCCCAAGAGTTTCTGATATGCAAGGAAGAAACTTGGAGCCATTTAACGGGAAAACCCAGGAGGACAAAAAATGAACTTTTCTATCAGACCTGATTTTAACACTCGAGTAGATTATCAAACTCGTCAGGCAGCACTACCACAGAAGCCGGTAGACCAGGTAGAAGCTACACAGAAAGCGGATGTAGACAGATTGTCCCTTTCTAAGGGAAACGTTGTAGACGACAGAAGCTTTGCAGCAGCTTTGTCTAAAGCTACCAACGACTCTCTTCGCGTAAGTGCCTCTGACAAAAGAGTAGCAGAACTTCATCAGCAAGTTCAGGCAGGAACCTATCGTCCTAATGCACAGCGTATCGCTGAGAAGATGTTAGGATATAAAGATTAATACAGAGGAAGAATTATGACTATTTCCAACAGAGAAAAGTGGGAACAGCTCCTGCCCGTATTTTCGGAGCTTTCCTCTCTTGTTTCTGCTTTATGTGACTTGGAGGATTCCTTAACTGTCTCCGCATCTAAAAATGATTTGGAGGAGTTAACCCGACTGGTCAGTGAAGCACAACCCACTCTGCTTCGTTTTCGAGGCTTAGAGCAAAAAAGAGTAAAGTTACAGAAAGAATGTGGATTTGCCCCTCGTTCCATGACGGAATTTCTAACCGGGATTCCGGAAGAATTGCGGGAGGATTGGGAGAATCCAATTGCAGATCTTCAGAATAATCTGAGACGCTTTATACATTCCAGAGAAAACGCCGATAGAATATTACAGGTTCGCATCAGCGACATTTCCCAGCAGCTTCAGGGACAGCCTGAAGTATCTTTCCGGGATAGAAGGGTGTAAGACTCTTCTCTTCCGGAGGGGAATGAACCTTAAGGCGTATTTTTTTTCGCCTATTTTTAGAAGTCTTAAATTTTAACAACCTTTTAGGAGGACACTATGGTAAGAGCAACCTTTTCCGGCTTTGATACAGCCCTTTCCGCACTGCGGATGAATCAGAAAAAATTAGATGTAGTTGGGCATAACTTAGCCAATATGAATACTGAGGGCTATACTCGTCAAGAGCTAAAGACCTCCTCTATTAACTATGAAAACCCAACCTCCTTTTACATGAATTCCAACGATGTAAATGTGGGCTTCGGTGTGGCCATGGATGAAGTACGCCAGTTAAGAGATCAGTTTTTGGACGGACAATACCGTACCCAAAACGGAAAATCCTCTTATAACGAGTCTATCGGAGAATCCTTGAAGTCTCTTTCTCTGTTTTTGGATGAGACCAAGGTAAACGGAATCCGTTCCTCCTTTGACGACATTCAGCGTTCCTTAACCAATATGCAGGACCCTTCCAAAGTACAGGACCCTGTTTATGAAGGTGAGTTAATGTCCAGAGTGCAGGCTATGACAACTCTGATGAACTCTGCTGCGGAGAGTATTCACCAAGCAGAAAAGAATGAGTTCCATAAGATTGACGGAACCAACACCTCCGAAAACGGTGCAATCCAAAAGATTAACTCTTTGGTTAGCGATATCGGAGACTTAAACAATCGAATCAAAAAGAATCAGCTTTTAGGAAACCCTGCATTAGAGTTACAGGATCAGAGAAACTTAAAGCTGGATGAGCTTTCCAAGTATGTTCCTATCGAAGTGGAGCATTTCTCCGAGGAATACAGCTCTCCTACCCCTCCCACAACCCGTTATCGTATCTATAACTACGATTCTGCAGGAAATGTAAAGGGACGTTCCGACTGGCCGGAGGATGTAAGAGTAAACCTTGTTTACCGTGACAGCAGTGCCGGAAACGGAACGGAAGTAAAGAAAATCACCCTGGTTAACGGTGCTATTGACGCAGACTTACAGGACGCTTCCGGAAAGCACAACAACGTAGGTAAGGTGGAGCTTGCAGCAGGAAGCATTGACGCACCTCTTAATACCAAGTTGAAGTTTACCGGCTTCCAGAAGAGAGGTGCGGCGGCAGATACCTTTACTACAGACACCAAGGACGTTCGTTTCTCCTCCGGATCCGTACAGGCCAGCCTGGATATGCTTTCCACCTCCGATGTACGTGCTTTGGTACGAGGCGGAGGAACCATTAACCTGGCAGACTTAAAGGCCAGCAATGAAATGAATTCCTACAGCTATGATTTCTATATGGGAAAACTGGACCTTTTGGCAGAGACCTTTACCAAGAACATGAACGAGGTAAATAAAAAGGGTAACACCAACTATGCCGGTGTAACCAACCCCAACCATGTCTTAATGATTAACAAGGATAATGCCGGTGGAAACGATCCCAGTAACGTTACCGCAGCCAATATCGGAATTTCCAGAGGCTGGGTAAACGGAACTACCCATATCGGAACCAACGGCTTTAGAAACGGTGCTTCTGCTACCAATCGAGGAGATACCACCGATACTGTTTTGGAAATGTTGGAGCAGATGACTTCTCCTATGATGAAGATGAACAACACCAAAACCAACTATGCGGATTACATGAACAATGTATCCACCACTTTGGCCACCGATTCCTATGCCAATAAGAATGCACAGGAAATCAACAAGGCAGTATTGGACGGAATCAATAATTCCAGAGATCAGCTTTCCGGCGTCAGCTTGGACGAAGAGGCGGCAAACATGATGACCTACTCCTCTTCTTACAACGCAGCGGCAAGACTGATGACCACATTGAATGATACCTTGGAAACCTTACTGGCTATTGGACGATAAGTAATTACAGGAGCTATCCCTGCTACAGGGGGAATGGCTCCTGTATTTTTATGTAACAATGCGGTAGCCATTCCCCCTGTATTTTTAAGAGTTTTTCTGAAAAATACTTATAGTTTAAGAAAAATAGCTCGATATATACTGTAATGAAAAAAGAGCTAAAACGGCTCTTCTTTCATCAGGGAAAGGATGCCCGGTAACATGCAAGAAGCAAAGGATAAACATCCGGAAAGAATGGAGTAAATCATGAGAGTAACAGCAAGAACCTATTATCAGGATTATGCAAAGTCCGTCGGAAATCTTCATGGCAAGTTAAACGAGTCTATGGAGCAGGTTTCCACCGGAAGAAAATACAAGGCAGCCGATGAGAACCCCATTGCTTACTATGCCGGAAAGCGAATGGACAATCAGTACATGGATGCCGAGTCAAAGAAAGGCATAATCGACGACGTAAAGAATCGTTTGTACCAGCAGGAAAAAGGTGCATTAAGCATTCAGGAAGATATGCGTGCCGTTAATACCAAGGTGCTCGCTATCTCTAACGATAGCCAGAATGCTAATGAAGGAACTGTGGGAACCTATGAAACAGAGTTTACCCAGCGTCTTCATTCCGTAGTAAACACCTTGAATTCCCAGTATGACAACTTCTATGTCTATGGCGGAAACGATATGACCACCGTTCCCTTCTCCTTAAAGGAGGATTTAAACGGTACCAACCCAAGTATTACCCTGACCTATACCCACAAATTCCCGGGAGACAGCAAAGCCACAGAGCTGAACATTAAGTACAGCTATGACGGAACAAACTACAAGAATGAGTTCTCCGGTACCGATGCGGACGGGAATGCCCTCAATGAAAATGATAGCTTGAAGATGATTCTTTCCGCTATGAGAGAGCAGGGAAAAATGAGTACCGGCTACGGTTCTTTAAGAGACAGAAGTACTCTTTTAGATACCTACACCGGCGGTTTAAACATGATTACCGGACTTTCCTCCGATACTCTGAGAGGTCTTAGTGATGCGGATGCCATCCAGAGAATCAAAGGTGCCTCTAACGGAGGTCCTGTTGTAGCCGAGGAAGATTCCTTGGTAAACAGCCCGGTAGCCTTAATGTCTAAGGCAATTTTAACTTCCAACCAGTATAGGGAAGCCTTAAAAACAAATACAAATGTGTCTACAGCGAAATCTCGTTTTCATAAAGATATGTCCGACTTCATCAACCAAAATGATGATGCGGAGGCAAGAGTCAGCGACAGCTACAGAGAATTGGGTATTAAGTATGCCGCACTGGAAACTACCCAGAGTAAGTTAGATATTACGATGGATACTCTCCAGGAGGAATATACCTCTAAGCTGGGTGTGGACCCCTATGATGCAGTAGTGAAGATGTATTCCTACCAATACAGCTACAATGCCGCAATGAAGGTTGGTTCCAACATCATGCAGTCTTCTTTATTTGATTTCGTTGGTAGATAAAAAGAACAGGTCATCTCTCCATTAACCTGACCACGGCAAGGCGATTGCTATAGTTTCTATAGCAGGTTGGAAACAGGGAGGCGAGTATGGGACAACTCATCAAAGTAAGTACGACTGACTTTAAAGCGATTCACCTAAGCAGTGGTGGAAAGCTGGTCCCTTCCGATCAAATTGACCAAGCACGAGGGAGAGCGCTTCGTCTAAGTACCATTGAAGCACAAAAAGCCGGAAAACAGGATGCTGCTGCTTTGCAGTATAAGGTAAACCGGCAATACCAAAGAGTAGAAAACCATTTGGCTTACTACTCCGCCATGCAGGCTGTCTCTGCCAAAAGAACGGAGACGGGCACAGATTCCTTACCCCTTACAGGAGCTGATACCCAATCCCCAAATCTCTATATCCAAGGCAATAAACAAAGAGCAGCTGCAGAAACACTGGAGATTTTAGAATCTCAAAGAGCTATGAGACAAGAAAAAACAGCCGGCTATCTTCAGGATCGGGGAGCCTTTGAAATGCGGGTACACAAGGGAGATTTATCTTTTCTTCCCGCGATGGATATGACCATCGTAACCCAAATGCCGGACATTAAATTCGAGTATACCGGAGATTTTATCTATTTTCCGAAAAAACCCGATATGGGCGGATCCATAGATTTAGAAAGCTGAAATCTTACAGAAGTCCCTTGCTTTTGGCAGGCGGCATAGGATAACAGCCGACCCTCTCTCCGAAAGGAGGGAGGGAAATCTCCAAAAAATTACAAACATGATCATTATTATTCTATGGAGGAAATTATGCAATTACATACCAAGGACTATGGCGTTATCGATTATGAGGAGAAGGATTTGTTTCATTTCCCTGATGGGCTTTTCGGCTTTTCAGAGGTGCAGCACTATCTTCCCTTATGTTTAAACGAAGAGGAAGATTCTACCATTCTTCTTTTACAGGGAGTTGAGAATCCCGAAGTGGCTTTTGTTGTCATCAATCCATTCTCATTGGATCCTGACTATGCTCCAAACCTTACCGAGGAAGAGCTTACTTACTTAGGGGTTAAGGATGCGGAAGAATTAAGCTACTATGTGACCTGCGTTTTACAGGCAGACTACCTGGACAACACCGTAAATTTGAAGTGTCCTTTGGTGATTAATCCAGAGAATCATAAGGGCATGCAAGTAATACTTGAAGCAAGCGGATACGAATACAAGCACACTCTGGGCAGCTTTGAATCTGTACAGGCAAAGCAGAAGGCTGCCGTATAAGATAGCCCGGAGGAGTTTCCACAGGGATGTGGAAGAAAGAGGTGAAGGAAAACCATGTTAATTTTAAGAAGAAAAAAGAATGAAAGCATTTTAATCGGCGATAATATTCGTCTTACGGTAATTGAAACTGCCGCTGACGGCGTTCGTATTGCCATTGATGCTCCAAAACATATCTCCATCTTACGGGAGGAGTTATCCCATGCGGAAGAAGCTAACCGCTCTGCTGTTGCAGGCGATTCCAATGCAATCTTCCAGTTACAAAACGGTTTATTAAAAAATCTTGCCGTAAGCAAACCAGAATGATCATAAGAAAGTCCCCGGAGAATTCTCCGGGGACTTTTGTTTTATGTTCTACTATTTATTTCGCTCTATATGCTACTTTATGTTCTTATCCTGCTCCTTTAACGATTCCTGCTCCATGGCTTTTGCCCTCTTTACCCTGGCTTTCTGCTCTCTTTTATGGAGAAAAATCAGGAGAAAGACGATAGCTGCAATTCCTATAATCTGAGGACTGTACACAAGGATTAGGAAAAGAAGAGCTTCAAAGAACCATTTGATACCGTAAAGATTTTCTTTAAATCCCGTCTTCAATCTATCCTTAAAACCTTCCGCCTTCTGCTCTCTTGCCTCCGGCTTTGACTTTTCCGTCAAAGTCAGGTTTAAGGTGGCAAAGTTAATCCTGTTGTCATATTCCAGAATTTGGCTTCCGTAATTCTCCAACTGATAGCGTATCTCAGTTAAACGATTTTCCAAAATCAGAAGCTGATCCAGATTTTCCGCCTTGTCCATCAAAGCCAGAACCCTCTCCTGCTCCTTTTCTAAAGAGTTCTTATGAGCCTGGGCATCATGGTACTGTAAACGAACATCTTCCAGACTCTCGTTGCGAGACTTAATTTGTCCCTCTCCTTCCACGAAAGTAAGGAATTCATCCATCTTATCCTTTGGAATACGAATGGTAAAATACATCCTACTAAAGTCGCTATAGCTGTCGTCATCCTGAAAATCCTCTGATTCCACATAGCCGGACATTGCTTTCACTTTTTCTCGAAGCGCCTTTGCTTTTTCCGGAATATCCTTTGTATCGATTTCCATATTCACGGTACGAATCTTTTTTTCCGAAATCTGAACATTGGAGTCCTCCGTAACATCGGGAGTATTGGAATCAGGCGTATTGGAATCAGTATTGCTTACTTCCGGAACGGTCTCCTCAGCGGCTTCTCCCTGAGAGGCTCCGGGAACTTCATTTTCCTTAGTAATTACAGAATCCTTTCCGGCACTGGATTTTGCCACCTGTGCTCCTGCAAAAGCTGCTTCATCAGATCTTTCAGCCTCTGCATCCCCATATACCCCACTCTTAATAGAGTTATCCTCTCTATAGCTTGTGTCTTTTCTTGCTCCGCTACAAGCTGTCAATACTCCTGCGGATAAAATGGCGGCACAATATCCTATTGCCAAAATAGATATTTTTCTCTTTTCCTTCCTTTTTTTCATAATTTCCTCCTTGGCATATGCCCTGATGTTGCAGGTCAGTCTTTTCCTTCTTAACAAGTATCACCGGCGTAATATGCGGTATCTCGTTGACCAGAAAGTACTGCAATATTCTTCTCTCTACCTTATAAACGGTAAAAGGAAGGAATTGGTCACATATTCTCTTATTTTTAATGAAAATATTTCTTAGCCTTTCAGACCTATGCTGTATGAAAGTGCTTCAAATTTTCCAAAAAAAGAGAGGCACTTCGCCTCCCTTTTTTTAAGCTAAGTTTATAACTCGTTTTCGCCCTCTTTAATTGCTCTCAGGGCTGCGGATAATCCGGATAATCCCTTGGGATCCGCATCAAAAATCTCTTCTGTGCTTAAAGGTTCATTTACCTCATTGCTAAGCACGTCGGAAGTATCTACCACTTCTTCCTTATCTGTAGAAAGTTTAACGTTTCTATATCGACGCATTCCTGTACCTGCAGGAATCAGCTTACCGATAATAACGTTTTCTTTCAAACCGATGAGGTGGTCAATCTTACCGTTGATAGCCGCTTCAGTAAGAACCTTGGTGGTCTCCTGGAAGGATGCTGCAGACATGAAGGAATCGGTAGCCAAGGAAGCCTTGGTAATTCCCAACATGGTTCTCTTTCCTTCTGCAGGTACCTTTCCTTCTGCAATGAGTCTCTCATTTTCATCTTCGAAGTCTAAACGATCAACAGTGGTTCCCGGGATAAAGCGGGAATCTCCTGCTTCATTGACACGCTCTTTCTTCATCATCTGGTGCACAATCATCTCGATATGCTTATCGTTGATTTCTACACCCTGTAAACGATATACTCTCTGCACTTCGGAAATCATGTATTCCTGTACAGCCTTAACACCCTTAATCTTCAGAAGATCATGAGGATTGATGGAACCTTCGGTTAATACATCTCCGGCTTCCAGAACCTGTCCATCTGTAACCTTTAAACGAGATCCGTAAGGAATCAGGTAAGTCTTGGACTGAGCCTTTTCGTTGTCGGTTACGATAACCTCTCTCTTCTTCTTGGTGTCACGAATTTCCACAACACCCGGAATCTCCGTAAGAATTGCGAGTCCCTTCGGCTTTCTGGCCTCGAACAACTCCTCTACACGGGGAAGACCTTGGGTGATATCTCCACCTGCCACACCTCCGGTATGGAAGGTTCTCATGGTCAGCTGTGTTCCCGGTTCTCCGATGGACTGAGCCGCGATGGTTCCTACTGCCTCTCCCACTTCAACCGGCTTTCCTGTTGCCAGGTTTGCTCCGTAACACTTTGCGCAGATACCGGACTTGGAACGACAGGTCAATACGGTACGGATTCGAATGGACTTTCTGCCCATCTTGTTTAAAGCATCCATAACCTGTGGCGCTCTCTTCGGTGTTACCATGTGGTTCGCCTTGATAACCATATTTCCGGTTTCCGGATCAATGATATCCTCCGCTACATAACGGCCGGTGATTCTCTCCTGTAAGGACTCAATCTTTTCCTGTCCGTCGGAAAGCTCTGTAATCTCTAAGGAAGGAATAGTCTCTCTTCCCTCGGAGCAATCCAGATCACGGATAATTAAATCCTGGGATACGTCTACCAAACGTCTTGTTAAGTATCCGGAGTCCGCTGTACGAAGAGCGGTATCGGAAAGTCCCTTACGTGCTCCGTGGGCGGAGATAAAGTACTCCAATACATCCAGACCTTCACGGAAGTTGGACTTAATGGGAAGTTCGATAGTCTTACCGGTTGTATCCGCCATGAGTCCACGCATTCCGGCAAGCTGCTTAATCTGCTTATCGGATCCACGGGCTCCGGAGTCCGCCATCATGAAGATGTTGTTGTAGTTATCCAGTCCTGTTAAGAGGTCATGGGTAAGCTGTTCATCGGTGTTCTTCCAGGTCTCGATAACTTCCTTGTAACGCTCTTCTTCAGTAATCAAACCTCTGCGGAAGTTCTTGGCAATCCTGTCCACAGTCTTCTGTGCCTCTTCCAGGAGCGTTTCCTTGGTCTCGGGAACGGTCATATCGTGGATGGATACGGTCATGGCTGCTCTTGTAGAGAACTTATAACCGATGGACTTAATATCATCCAAGGTTAAAGCGGTCTGCATAGCCCCATGCACATCCATTACCTTTTCCAGAATCTGCTTTAGATTCTTCTTCTTTACCAGGAAATTGATTTCCGGAAGGAAACGATTCTCAGGTAAAGAACGGTCAATAAATCCTAAATCCTGCGGAATAATCTCATTGAAGAGAAGTCTTCCTACAGTGGTCTCGATAATACCTTCTTCTTCCTTCTTGCTGCCGTCTTCCTGTAAGAATTCCTTCTTTACCTTGCAACGGATCTTCGCATGAAGGGTTACATAGTGGTTCTCATAAGCCAAAATAGCTTCATTGATAGACTTGAAGAGCATTCCCTCTCCCTTGTCTCCTTCTCTTTCCTGGGTTAAATAATACACACCCAGTACCATATCCTGAGAAGGTACCGCAACCACACCACCGTCAGAAGGCTTTAAAAGGTTGTTGGGAGAAAGTAACATAAAACGACACTCCGCCTGTGCTTCCTGTGTTAAAGGAAGATGGATCGCCATCTGGTCTCCATCGAAGTCCGCGTTGAAGGCCGCACAAACCAGCGGGTGAAGCTTAATCGCCTTACCCTCTACCAGAATCGGCTCGAAGGCCTGAATTCCCAAACGGTGCAGGGTAGGGGCACGGTTTAACATAACCGGGTGCTCTTTAATAACATCTTCCAAGATATCCCAAACCAATGGATCCAGTCTTTCCACCATCTTCTTGGCATTCTTAATGTTATGAGACTTGTTGCTCTTTACCAGCTCCTTCATAACAAAGGGCTTAAAGAGCTCGATAGCCATCTCCTTAGGCACACCGCACTGATAAATCTTTAATTCCGGTCCTACTACGATTACGGAACGTCCGGAGTAGTCCACACGCTTTCCTAAAAGGTTCTGACGGAAACGTCCCTGCTTACCCTTTAACATATCGGAAAGGGACTTTAAAGCACGGTTTCCGGGACCGGTTACAGGACGTCCTCTTCTGCCGTTATCGATCAGGGCATCCACCGCCTCCTGCAACATTCTCTTCTCGTTACGCACGATAATTTCCGGTGCTCCCAGCTCCAAGAGTCTTGCCAGACGGTTGTTTCTATTAATAATTCTACGATACAGGTCATTTAAGTCGGAGGTAGCAAAACGTCCGCCATCCAGCTGTACCATAGGACGTAAATCGGGAGGAATTACAGGAAGGTTGGAAAGAATCATCCACTCCGGCTTATTTCCGGAGGAACGGAAGGCTTCCACCACTTCCAAACGCTTTACGATACGGGCTCTCTTCTGTCCGGAGGAGCTGTCCAGCTCTCCACGAAGGTCCGTATACTCCTTCTCCAGATCAATGTTGGAAAGCAGCTCATATACCGCTTCCGCACCCATTCCTACTCTGAAGTTGCCGTAACCGTACTGCTCTACGGCATCTCTATATTCCTTCTCGGAAAGCACATCCTTATAGTTTAATCCCGTTTCCATGGGATCCAGAACCACGTAGGAGGCAAAATACAGAACTCTTTCCAGAATTCTGGGACTGATATCCAAAATAAGTCCCATACGGGAAGGAATTCCCTTGAAGTACCAAATGTGGGATACGGGAGCCGCTAAGGCGATATGCCCCATCCGCTCTCTACGTACAGAAGACTTGGTAACCTCTACACCGCAACGATCACAAATCACACCCTTGTAGCGAATCTTCTTATATTTTCCACAGTGACATTCCCAGTCCTTTACCGGTCCGAAAATTCTTTCGCAGAATAATCCGTCCTTCTCCGGCTTCAGGGTTCTATAGTTAATGGTTTCCGGCTTCTTTACTTCTCCATAGGACCAGTCCAGAATTTTTTCCGGGGAAGCCAAACCAATTTTTATGGAATCAAATTGTACCGGCTCATTTCCACTTTGAAAGTTTGCCATTTTTCCTCCTCTACTCGTTATCACCATCATCACCGAAGTCGGAAGCTAAGGAATAAAAATCATCCTGATCCAGCTCTTCTATAGAGTCATCCTCTTCTGCGCTCTCTTCATTTTCCTCGGCATCCACCAGCTCTCCATCCTGGAATTCCTGCTTGGTATAGCCGTAGGCACCGAAGTTTTCCTGCTTATCCTGACGATAATCTCCGCCGGACAAGAGTCTGTGCATATCCTGATTTGCATCGTAAAGATCTTCCGTAATCTCTACTACTTGCTGATTCTCATCCAGCACTCTCATATCCAGACACAGAGCCTGCATTTCCTTTAAAAGTACCTTAAAGGACTCGGGCACTCCGGGTGCCGGAATATTTTGTCCCTTGATGATGGCTTCGTAGGTCTTTACACGACCTGCCACATCGTCGGACTTCATGGTCAGAATCTCCTGCAGAGTATACGCTGCACCGTAGGCCTCCAGAGCCCAAACCTCCATCTCTCCGAAACGCTGTCCACCGAACTGGGCTTTACCTCCCAGAGGCTGCTGAGTAACCATGGAGTACGGACCGGTAGAACGGGCATGAATCTTATCGTCTACCAGGTGGTGAAGTTTCAAATAGTGCATGAAGCCGATGGAAGTAGGACTGTCAAATTTCTCTCCGGTTCTTCCGTCTCTCAGCTGTACCTTTCCGTCAATACCGATAGGCACACCCTGCCATTCCTTACGGTGGTCAAGATGCTCGCCCAAGTAAGCAAATACTTCCGGATCCAATTCTTCCTTATGCTTCTCGGAAAATTCTTCCCAAGAAAGGTTTACATAATCATTTGCCAGTAAGAGGGTCTGCTGGATATCCACCTCGGTTGCACCATCAAAGATTGGGGTGGAAACGTCGATTCCCAGAGCCTTTGCCGCCAAGGAAAGGTGTAACTCCAAGACCTGTCCGATATTCATACGGGAAGGCACACCCAAAGGATTCAATACGATATCCAAGGGACGACCGTTTGGCAGGTATGGCATATCCTCTACAGGAAGCACCCGGGAAACTACACCCTTGTTTCCGTGACGTCCCGCCATCTTATCTCCCACACCGATCTTTCTCTTCTGGGCGATATAGATACGAACGGACTGGGAAACTCCCGGAGCCAGCTCGTCGGAATTCTCTCTGGTATAAACCATGGTGTTGATAACGGTTCCGTAAGCACCGTGAGGTACCTTTAAGGAGGTATCTCTTACTTCTCTTGCCTTCTCACCGAAGATGGCACGAAGCAACCGCTCCTCGGCGGTAAGCTCTGTCTCTCCCTTAGGAGTCACACGACCTACAAGAATATCTCCGGCACGAACCTCCGCACCGATACGGATAATTCCTCTTTCGTCCAGATTCTTTAAGGCATCATCACCTACACCTGGAACATCGGAGGTAATTTCCTCAGGTCCTAACTTTGTATCTCTGGCCTCACACTCATACTCTTCAATATGAACGGAGGTGTAAACATCGTTTTGTACCAGACGCTCGGAAAGTAAAACCGCGTCCTCGTAGTTGTAACCTTCCCAAGTCATAAATCCGATTAAGGGGTTCTTTCCTAAGGCAATCTCGCCGTCCTTTGTGGAAGGACCGTCTGCAATAACATCCCCTGCCTCTACCCGGTCATGGGTGTTGACAATGGGCTTTTGGTTATAACAGTTACTGGGGTTACTACGCATAAACTTCATCAGCTTATACTCGTCAATTCCTCCGTCCTTGTCTCTTTTAATCAAGATTCTTGCAGAGGAAGAAAGAGTAACCTCTCCGCTGTTCTTCGCCACTACACAGGCTCCGGAGTCTACCGCCGCCTTGCTGGACATACCGGTATCCACCACTGCAGATTCGGTAATCAAAAGTGGCACTGCCTGACGCTGCATGTTGGATCCCATCAGGGCACGGTTCGCGTCATCGTTTTGCAGGAAAGGAATCATGGAAGTAGCTACCGAGAATACCATCTTAGGAGATACGTCCATTAAATCAATACTGGTCTTGGGGAAAGCAGAGGTCTGATCCCGATATCTACCGGAAACATTATCATGCTTAAAATGTCCTTCCTCATCCAAAGGCTCATTCGCCTGAGCAACCACGAACTGGTCTTCCTCGTCTGCGGCAAGATATACTGCCTGATTGGTAACCACCGGATTGGCAGGGTCTGTCTTATCTACCACTAAGTAAGGCGCCTCGATAAAACCGTACTCATTGATTCTTGCATAAGAAGCCAAGGAGTTAATCAGACCGATGTTCGGTCCTTCAGGAGTCTCGATAGGACACATTCTTCCGTAGTGGGTATAGTGTACGTCTCGCACCTCGAAACCTGCACGATCTCTGGAAAGACCGCCGGGTCCCAATGCGGAAAGTCTTCTCTTATGGGTAAGCTCGGAAAGCGGGTTATTCTGGTCCATGAACTGAGACAGCTGAGAGGAACCAAAGAATTCCTTTACCGCTGCCGTTACGGGCTTAATATTGATTAAGGATTGAGGCGTAATTTCATCAATATCCTGGGTGGACATTCTCTCTCTTACGACTCTTTCCATACGGGACAATCCGATACGATACTGGTTCTGTAAAAGCTCTCCAACGGCACGGATACGACGATTTCCCAAGTGGTCAATATCGTCCACTGTACCGATTTCTTCATCCAGATTCAGTAAATAGTTAATGGAAGCGAAAATGTCTTCCTTAGTGATATGCTTTGGAATCAGGCTGTGGATGTTCTTACGAATCGCATCTCTCAGCGCATCCTCTCCCTGTCCCTCTACAGAAGCCAAAAGCTCCTTTAAAGCAGGATAGAATACCAACTCATTTATACCGCACTCCTCAGGATTGATGGAAGCGGGAATCCACTCCTTAATATCTACCTGCATGGAAGAAAGCACCTTCTCGGTTCTTGTCGGTCCGTCAATCCAAACAAAGGGAACTGCAGCATTCTGAATCTGCTCTGCCAATTCCTGGCTAACGGTTGTGCCTGCCTCAGCCAGCTGCTCACCGGTTTCCGGTGCATAAACAGCCTCAGCCAAAACATGACCCTTGATTCTGTTTTTAAAGTGTAATTTCTTGTTGAACTTGTATCGTCCCACCTTGGCTAAATCATAGCGTCTGGGGTCAAAAAACATGGAGTTCAATAGGGATTGGGCGGAGTCCACGGAAAGGGGTTCTCCCGGTCGAATTTTTTTGTATAACTCCAAGAGACCTTCCTGGTAATTTTCAGAAGGATCTTTGTCGATAGAAGCTAAGAGCTTTGGATCTTCTCCGAATAAATCAAGGATATCCTTGTTGGAGCCTACACCCAGAGCACGAATAAAGACAGTAACCGGTACCTTTCTGGTTCTGTCTACACGAACGAAGAATACGTCATTGGAGTCTGTTTCGTACTCAATCCAGGCACCACGATTCGGAATTACGGTACTGCTGTAAAGCTCCTTACCCACCTTATCATGGTCTACCCCATAATAAATTCCCGGAGAACGCACCAACTGAGAAACGATAACTCTTTCCGCACCGTTGATGACGAAGGAGCCGTTCTCTGTCATTAAAGGAAGGTCACCCATGAAGATTTCATGTTCATTGATTTCTTCCTTATCCTTATTAAAGAGGCGAACTTTAACCTTAAGGGGAGCTGCATAGGTTGCATCTCTTTCCTTACACTCTTCTATGCTGTACTTTGCCTCTTCCTTAGCCAGTTTGAAGTTCACAAACTCCAAGCTAAGATGTCCTGCAAAGTCCTGGATGGGAGAGATATCATCAAAGGCCTCCCTCAAGCCTTCATGCAAAAACCATTCATAGGAATCCTTTTGGATTTCAATGAGGTTTGGCATTTCCAGAACTTCTTTGCTCTGAGAGAAAGTCATTCTGAGATTCTTTCCGGTTTGCACCGGATGCATTTTGCTTTTTTTCATCGACCGTTCACCCCTAATATCCGAGATATATCTCATCTCTTTGCTAAGAATCCACAATAAAACTTGTCCCAACTTGCCTTTAGTATTATAATCTGCTTAAAACAACTCGGGAAACTCCTTTAATTTATGGATTAGTTGACGATACGTTCACTTTTCTTTGGCTATATTCTTCCTTTGGACGAAAAATAGGCAGAGTTATCCCCCTACCGGCCAAATAAGCAAACTTCATACTACCATTCTTTACCTTTTTCTGTCAAGGAGAAATATAGCTCTTTACGCTTTTCTGCGAAACATTTCAAAAGAAAAAAGCCAGATTCTATGAGAAAAAACGCAAAGCTAATTCTTTCTCATAAAACCCGGCTTTTTCTTATTTTCTACTTTTCTTATTTTCCGCGTTCCGTATATTCCTTACTTCTTTGCCTGTTGCTTCTTCACTTCGTCTTCCGCCTTCTTTCTTAAGTTGGCGAAAAATCCTTTCTTCTTTGGTGCCTCAGGTACCACTCCGCCTCGTACAGACTTGATAGAGCGAATATAGATTCCGGATACTGCACACTTTACTTCCTTCTTTACAGGAAGTACCTCATATACATTGGGATCCGCCATAAGAGCTAATACCTTCGGTCCCACCTTTGCCTTAACAATGGGAAGCTTTGAAAAGCGAAGATAGAAGGGAAGCTCCTTCTCCACCTGTTCCGGTAAACCTGCCGCAACGGCTGCCTTCACACTCAGCTTCTTCTTATCAATAATCAACATGGAAACTTCCATGGTATTGGCTTCAATCATGGGTTGCTGTGCAGCCTGCTTTTCCTGCAAACGTCTTCCCATAAAATATAAAGCTATTAATACGATGAAAAGCAAAATCAAAATTACCAACAAAATCGAAATAATGCTTTGTGGAGCAATTGCCAGTACCATGAACACCTCATTTCCAAGTCTACAAATTATTGTGCTTATTTTTGCAAAGAAACGTTTACATTTTACTCCGAATAGGGCGAAATTGCAATGGAGAGTTCTGTCTCCGCTACCTTTTGCCCAAACTGAAAGAGTGTGTAATAGAGACGAATTTCTCCTTGTCCCCGAGAAAAGTCGACATTTCGAAAATCCACCTCTGCCGTATCAAACTCCAAGGGCAGAACGCCTACCTCCGTTTCATAATCCACTTTCCAACGGACGCCTCCTTCATAGAGAAGTTTCTCCTCTTCCTTCCAGTTTCGTATAATTTCCAGACGACCTTCCGTCGGATATAACTTCATGCCATGGTGTACTCCCTCTTGAAAATAACTGAGAAGAAACTGCTCTCCTCTTTGCATCAGTACACCGGAATGTTCCAGTACGAAGCTGTCCAAGTCCCCGTCATATTTTTGCCTGGTATGCATAGTCATTTTGACCTTCATCTTAATCTCTTACCTCAGTCACAGCTTTCTTTTCCATAACTTTTCTTTTCCATAACTTTTCTTTTTCATAACTTTTCTCTACGACAATAAAGACAATATAATAGGGACCCTGCGTGCATAACAGAGCCCCTAGGAGAATGGAAATCAAACATTTAAAATCAAATTGATTGTGTACTTAGTATAGCACAATCTTGCAAAAAAGTTTAAAGTCCACGGAAATAATTATTTATGAAATTCTTAAGGTCTATGAAAAGCACTCTCTAGAAGTTTCTCTACCAGCTCTTCTATGGAATATCCCTTTTTCTTAAAAAGCATGGGATACATGGAAATAGAAGTGAAGCCCGGCATAGTATTAATTTCATTAAAAATCACCTCTTCCCCGGACAAGAAGAAATCCACTCTGGAGAGAGAGAAGCCGTCCACCGCTAAGAAGACCGTCTCTGCCGCCTTTCTGATTTTCTCTTCAATCTCCCCGGAGATATCCGGATAGAGTTCCGTCTTGGAATCCGGATTATTATATTTGGCGTCATAATCGTAGAACTCTGCTGCCGCAAGAATTTCTCCCACAGAGGAGCTTTCTACCTGCCCTTCTTTTCCGGAGAATACTGCACATTCCAGCTCTCTTCCTGTAATGCTTTCTTCCACCAAGACTCTTCTATCCACCGAAAGGGCATTTTCCACCGCCTTCTTTAAGGCCTCTCTATCCTTTGCTTTACTTACGCCGCAGGAAGAGCCTGCATTGGAAGGCTTTACAAACACCGGATAGGAAAGAGCAGCTTCCACCTTGGAAATAATCTTCTCCTGATTCTCCCACTGGCTTCGCACAAAGGAGATATACTTAGCCTGTCGAACGCCAATCTTTGCCAAAGGCTTTTCCACCGCCATCTTAGTATAAACCTTATCCATAGAAATCGCAGAGGAAAGTACCCCGCAGCCCACATAGGGAATTCTGGCAATCTCCAAAAGTCCTTGAATGGTTCCGTCTTCTCCATCCTTGCCATGAAGCACCGGAAAGACTACATCAATTTTTTCCAAGTGACTTTCTCCGTTTTTCCCCAGAAAAAGCACGGAAGAAAGCTTTGCGTCCGGAAGAATCATGGCTCTCTCTGCACTTTCCTTCCAGCTTCCGTCTTCAATGGCTTCTTCTTTCTCCACCGGAATCCATTCCCCGGATTTCGTAATACCGATACAAAGCACCTTGTACTTTTCTTGATTTACCGCCCTCTTAATCGTGAGCACAGAGCGACAAGAAACCTCATGTTCTGTAGACTGTCCCCCAAAAAGTAAAACCAGGGTCTTCCTCATCATTTTCCTTCTTTCTATTTTTGTAAAACATCTTATTCTTCCCAAACAGGAGAATAAGTATTTTGAAAGCTTAAAACAAAATCTGCTCTACTCTCGATCAAAGCCTTAGGTGGAAGCCTTCTCAATCTGAACGATGGCTGTCTTCTGCATCGGAATACGACAGTTCTTGTTTCCGCCGAACTCTACGATTACCGTATCCTCGGTAAGGTCAATGATGACACCGTAAAATCCCGAACTGGTAAGAACCGTATCTCCCACAGCAAGGGAGCTCATCAAATCCTGCAGTTTTTTCTTTTCCTGCTGCTGAGGACGAACACCCAAAAAATAGAACATGGCAATAATCACTACCGCATAAATAATCCAACCTACTGCTCCCAATCCTGCCATAATGTATCTCCTTTTCTTCTGTCAAATCTTCTCCCTTAGGAGTTTTGTATTTTTAGTTTATATAAGGCTTCCGTCTTCCAGCTTTCCCAACGATTTTCCCGAATGGCGTTACGCATTTCCACCATCAGGCGATTGTAATAGGAAAGATTATGTAAAACGCAAAGCCGCATTCCCAGCATTTCCTTCGCCTTTAAAAGATGACGGATATACGCTCTGGAAAAACCGCCGGTATACGTTCCGTCCTCTTTTCGAATCCCTTTGCAAGCCGGGCAATCACAGCCCTCTTCAATGGGGCGCATATCCTTTTCATAAGCCAGGTTCCAAAGATTCAGCTTTCCGGTGGCATGATACACATGACCATGTCTTCCGTTTCTGCTGGGGAATACACAATCGAAAAAGTCAATTCCCCGATCCACAGCCTGAATCATATTTTCCGGAGTTCCTACCCCCATAAGGTAAGTAGGCTTATGCCGGGGCAAATGAGGAACCACCGCATCCAAAATCCGGTACATATCCTCATGGCTTTCTCCCACGGCCAGACCGCCAACTGCATAGCCTTCCAAATCCAACTCCGTAATACGCTTGGCATGGTCGATACGAATATCTTCCAAAACCCCTCCCTGATTAATCCCAAAGAGAATCTGCTTAGGATTCAGGGTATCTTCCAGGCTGTTCAAACGATTCATCTCCGCCTGACAACGAAGAAGCCAACGGGTGGTTCTCTCCACGGAAGGAAGAATATAATCCCGCTCCGCCAAGGCCGGCGGACACTCGTCAAAGGCCATGGCAATGGTAGAGCCCAAGTTGGACTGAATCTGCATGGATTCCTCCGGTCCCATGAAAATCCTTCTTCCATCTATATGGGAGCGGAATTCCACCCCTTCTTCCCGAATTTTTCTTCCGGTTTTGGCCAGACTGTAAACCTGAAAACCGCCGGAATCGGTAAGGATAGGCTTGTCCCAATTCATCATCCTGTGTAAGCCTCCCAGCTCCCGGATAACCTTGTCTCCGGTTCGCACATGGAGATGATAGGTATTGGACAACTCCACCTGTGTATGCACCAGACGAAGATCATCCGTGGATACCCCGCCCTTGATGGCTGCCACAGTACCCACATTCATAAAGACCGGGGTTTCTATCACACCATGGACGGTTTCCACATGGGCAGACTTGGCTCTTCCGCACTGCCCTTTGATTTCATATTTCATTTTGGCAGCTGCCATAGTCACCCCTTTTCCTTTACTATTTCTTGCTAAGCTGTTCCTTCTTTCTCTTGGAAAGAATCACAAAATCAAACCAAAGCGGTCCTGCGATACATACGGAAGACCATGCACCTGCCACAATACCCACCATCAAAGGCAGAGTGAAATCTCTAATGGAGCTTACTCCGAAGATGTAAAGCACAAATACGGAAATAAAGGTAGTCAGTGATGTGTTGATTGAACGGGTTACCGTACTGGAAATCGCCTCATTTACCACATATTCCAATCCCTTCTTCTTGCTACCGTTGTGTAAATTCTCACGGATACGGTCAAAGATAACGATGGTAGCGTTAATGGAATATCCTACGATGGTTAAGATGCAGGCAATAAAGTTTGAGCCCACCGCCCAGCGAAATACCGCATAAAAAGTAACGGTAATCAATACGTCATGAGCCAAGGCCATTACGGAAGCGGATGCAAACTTAATGTCTCTGAATCGAATCCAGATATAAATCAACATACAGAAGATCGCAATCAGCAAAGCCCAAACCGCATCCTTCTTCATTTCAGTGGAAACCGCTCCGGAAATATTCTCGGTAACAATCTTATCCTCGGAAATGGAGAACTTCTCCTGAAGGCTGTCATACAGCTTGGTTCTTTCCTCGGTGGTCATGGTTCTGGTCTTAATGATAACCTCATTGGTTCCCGCAACCTTAGCTGCCTGGGTGGAGGCGTTACCTCCGGTAGCCGCAGTAAACAGAGGGATCACCTCACTATCTATCTCCTTCATGGACATATCCTTATCGAAGGTAATGGTGGTGGAGGAACCTCCCTTAAAGTCCAGGTCATAGTTAAAGATATCTCCGGTATTTTTCTTATTCATTGCCAGGAAAATGAATCCCACAATAATTACTAAGGAAGAAATGCTGTAGGCAATTCTTCTGAAACCGATAAAGTTGATTACCTTGGTTTCCTTCTTAATACCGTAGAGCTTGGGGTTTGTCGCTCCCAAAGCGAAAAAAGCAGTTAATAATCCTCTGGTTACAAAAAGTGCGGTAATCAGAGAAATGATAATACCGATGGCCAAGGTGGTTGCAAAGCCCTTTACGGTTCCTGAACCACGGACATACAGTACTGCCGCCGCAATCAAAGTAGTGATGTTACCGTCCAAAATTGCAGACAAGGCCTTTTCAAATCCCGACTTAATCGCCTTATCCACGGAATTTCCGGCACCGATTTCTTCTTTAATTCGAGTAAAGATAATAACGTTGGCGTCCACCGCCATACCGATGGATAGGATAATTCCGGCAATACCCGGCAAAGTCAGGGTAACTTCAAAGGCCTGCATCAGCACCATTTCCAGCCCCACATACATGAAAAGAGCCAAAGATGCCGCAAGACCGGGGATACGATAAACACAAAGCATGAAAAGCATAACCAACGCAATACCGATAGCCGCGGCCTTCAAAGAGGTGGAAATCGCTTCCGCACCCAAGGTAGCACCGATTACATTGGAACGAAGCTCTGTCAGGCTAACCGGTAAAGCACCGATACGAATGGTAGAAGCAATCTTCTGCGCCTGCTCATAGCTTTCGATGGGACTGATGCTAGCCTGTCCGCCGGTAATCGCTTCTTTAACATTTGGAGAAGAAATGACTTCATTGTTATAGATAATGAAGATACGCTTTCCCACATTGTTCTTGGTGGCTTCCGCAAATTTTGTCGCACCTGCCTCTGTGAAATGCAACTCAATCACATATTCACGATTGTTGTTCTGGTTGGTCATTCCCGCAGTAGCTGTTTTTACATCATCACCGGTAAGAAGAACATTGCCATCCTCATCCGCAAACTGCAGGGTACCCGGCTCTCCAAGTTCCGCCAAAATCTCATTGGCATCGGTAGCTCCGGGAATATCAATATTGATACGATTCTTTCCTTCCTGATATACCTGCGCCTCTGTGGAATAGCTCTGAGCCTTCATTTGAAGCTTATACACCGTGTCACTCATCTGCTCGGCGGTAGGATTCTCTTCCACGGTTTGGTAGGTGATGGACACACCACCGTTCAGGTCCAATCCCAGCTTAATGTTTTTTGCGTTCAGGTATCCCAAAACGCAAAAAGCTATGGTCAGCAGGAGGATTCCTATAAGCCGTAGCACTGCATTTGATTTCTTGTTCATCTTCTACTTCCTTTACAATCGAATTTGGTGAAACGCTTTTCTCCTCCGGAAAAGGAAAAATGTTTCACCAGATTTCGCCCTTATCCCTGTTTTCTCCGAAGTTTTCCGGTTACTCCCATCACTCGGGCATATACCGATTTATATTATCATAGGCTCACCCTGCTCGCAAGAAAAAAGGCAATTCCTTTCCTGGAAATACGGGATTTTTTCAAAAAAATATCCCCAAGGCCTTCCTTGCCAAGGGGACTTTTTCGATTCTTCCGCTACTTTTACTCTTCCACTTCACCGATGCTAACGTGGTTTTCAAATCCTGTTTTGGTAAATTTTCTGGTATCCATCTCCGGCATAAGCTCTGTGGTAATAATCTTTACCATCTCTTCAAACTTTGCCAAATCTTCCTTGCTGAAACGCTTCTTACAACGAGCTTCTACAGTCTTTACATAACTGTAGGAAACATTGTAATAATCCCAAAATTTCTTCGTGGGACGAAGGTGGAACTCTCTTCGATCATTTTCATCCTGAATTTTCTCGATGTAGCCCTTCTGCACTAAGGCATTCACCTTATAAGCGGCATTAGGAGCGGAAATTCCCATCATAATGGCAAATTCCTGTACCGTCGGCTCTCCCAGAGCCTTGATACATTCAATGCTATAGCTTTCTACAGTGGTCAGACTGGCCTCTCTCTTTTCGAATTTCGCAAATACCTGCATATAAAAATAAATTCGAAACTTGTTGTACAACTCAATAATCGATTCACTAAACATAGCATTCTCTCTTCTTGAAATAAGTAGACTGTGACTTGTTAAACTTTAACAGAAAATCTTGTATTTGCCTATAGGGTATAAGAAATTTTTCTATAAAATTTCAACTGTTATTAATAAAATGATTTTATATAAGGGGTTTTAATGGTTCTCTTCTGAACTCCGGTAGTGTTAAAGGATAATAAGCTACGCATTTCTGCGATACAGCCTTCCTCTTCGGGCACGCTCCCGCTAACTTCGCCCTGCAGCGGACACTACGCGAAAAACAGCAGTACCTTTGTTTTTCGCAAGTGCCGGCGGGCTCAGATTGCCCTCATCGGATGCTGTATCGCAGAAATGCTGTTCATAATTATAATTCTACCCCTCCGTCGGTCTCAGAAGTTCGAAACGAGAAGCATTAAAAGCAGGCGAATATAATTCATTTCATCTAATGAGTGAAATTTATAGAATATTCGGAGGATGGAGAGCCTCTTGTCGTTTCGTCGGTGTCGCAAAATGCACTCCAAATTTCTCTGATTCCTTTCTTCTTTCGGCACTACTTCAAAGCAGCGCTCAGATTCCCTAAGATTTCCCCCACTTTATGTACCAATGGAAAAGAATGTCCCAAAGTTAGTCCGGGGTTTTCCGACAGTGCCGTGCTGAAAGCGGGGTAATCTGAGCCCCGGGTACTTGCTGAAAGCGAGCAGGGCGAAGCTTGAAGCTTAGTACCCCTGGTAGGCGAAGTTAGCGGGAGCGTGCCCCGCTTTCAGTCGGCACTGTGGGAAAACCATATCTACTTTTTTGCGACCTCTTTTCCTCAATAGTGCATAAAGCTCTACTGCACTGCAAAAGTCAATTCCGCCTTCACTACGGTCTTTCCATCCACCTTGGCTTCCGCCTCTCCTATGCCAACCGGCCCTTTTCGGTTTACCACCCGGCAGCTAAGCTCCAACACATCCCCGGGACGAACCTGCTGCTTGAACTTGCAATTTTTAATTCCTCCAAAGAGAGCAATTTTTCCTTTATTTTCCGGAAGAGCCAAAAGAGCCACCGCTCCGGTCTGGGCCAGAGCTTCCACAATCAAAACCCCCGGCATTACCGGATAGGAAGGAAAATGTCCCTGAAAGAAGGGTTCGTTGATGGTAACGCATTTCTTTGCCACCGCAAATTCTCCCGCTTCGTAGTCTTGAATTTCGTCAATCAGCAAAAAAGGATAACGGTGGGGAATAATGGCTTTGATTTCTTCAATGTTTAACTTAGGCATATTGACCTCCTCTAAAAAAATTCCACCGGCAGTTTCCCCGCCGATGGAGTTCGTATTGAAGATGGAACTGTTAAAATAACTTAAAGTGGCTTTTCGGCTGTATAGCTTTAAAATACGGGTAGTCTGAGCCCGCCGGTACTTGCTGAAAGCGAGTGTAGCGAAGCTTGAAGCTTAGTACTGCTGCAGGGCGAGGCTAGCGGGAGCGTGCCCGAATTTAAAGCTATACAGCAGAAGAAAGCCAAGTTTAGTTTAACAGTTCCATCTTTCTATTCACGTACTATATTACTGCGGGGAAACTACTCTGCTTTTCCAAAAATCAGACAGGCATTGTGGCCGCCAAAACCTAAGGAATTGGAAAGGCTGTAATGCAGCTCCTGCTTTCTTCCCTGATTTGGTACATAATCCAGATCCAGCTCCTCATCCTTTACCTGATAATTCATGGTTGCCGGTACAAAGCTGTCCTTCAAAGCCAGCACGGAGAAGATGGCCTCCACAGCTCCTGCGCCGCCCAAAAGATGTCCGGTCATGGACTTGGTGGAGGATACGGGAATAGAATAAGCTCTTTCTCCAAAAACCGTCTTGATAGCTGTGGTTTCTCCCTTATCATTTAAATTTGTGGAGGTACCGTGGGCATTGATGTAGTCAATCTTTTCAGGAGCAAGATTTGCATCCTTTAAAGCCAGCTTCATGCAGTCTGCTCCCCCTTCTCCATTTGGAGCCGGGGAGGTAATGTGGAAGGCATCACAGTTGGCACCGTAGCCCAGCACCTCTCCGTAAATCTTTGCCCCTCTCTTCAGAGCGTGCTCTCTTTCCTCCAGTACCAAAATGCCGGCACCCTCTCCCATTACGAAACCGGAACGCTCCTTATCGAAGGGAATAGAGCCTCTGCTCACTTCACTGGCCTGAGAAAGAGCCTTCATACTGGAAAATCCGCCGATTCCCAATTCGGAAATGGTAGCCTCGGTTCCACCACAAACCATAGCGGTTTCATAGCCGTCTCGGATTCTATGGAAAGCATCCCCGATGGCATTGGAGCCGCCTGCACAAGCAGTTACCGGGCAAATGCACATTCCCTTTAAATGATGGCGAATGGCAATTTCCGCCGCCGCCATATTGGAAATGGACATGGGGATGAAGAAAGGATTTACACGCTCAAAGCCCTTGGAAGCACCACGAGTATGCTCTGCTTCAATAGTTTGCAGACCGCCGATTCCGCTGGAAACGATACAGCCGATTTCTTCCTCGGGAAGAGTTCCTACGATACCGCTATCCTTTACCGCCTCTTCTGCTGCCCACATGGCAAACTGGGTGAAGCGGGACATATGTTTTAAATCTCTTTTATCAAAAACGGTCTCCGGATGAAAATCCTTTACTTCTCCGGCTAAGTGAATGCTGAAGTCCTCTGCCGGAAAGGCGGTAATGGGGCCAATGCCCACCTTTCCCTCCTGAATTCCCTGCCAGCTTTCCGCAACGGAATTTCCGGTGGGGTTCACTGTTCCTAATCCGGTAATTACAACGCGTCTTCTCTCCATAGTATTCTTTTTCTCCATTTCCAATCAAGATTGCACTCTAGATTTGCACTCTGTTTTACAAACAATATTTTGCTCTATAGATTTGCACTCTGCTTTACAAACAATTTTTTGCTCTATAGATTGCACTCTGATTTTACAAACTATATCTTCGCTCTATATTGTCACTCATAGTTTCTTTCTATGTTACCACTCTATAGTTTCACTCTACATTCCCATGCCGCCATCTACCAAGAGGGTTTCTCCTGTAATATAGCGAGATTCTTTTTTGGCAAAAAAAGCTACCGCATTTGCCACATCTTCCCCGGTTCCGAAAGCCTTCATAGGGATGTTGCGTAGCATCTCCTCCTTCACCGCCTCCGGCAGTCCTTCCGTCATTTTCGTATCAATAAAACCGGGACAAACCACATTTACCGTTACATTTCGTCCTGCCAGCTCCTGAGCCAGGCACTTGGACATGCCGATAAGTCCAGCCTTGGAAGCAGCATAATTGCTCTGTCCCACATTTCCGTGAACCCCTACAATGCTGGAAATCTGAATGATTCTGCCGTAACGCTTTTTCATCATCAACTTTCCTACGGCTTTGGAAAATAAGAAGGCTCCCCGAAGGTTGGCGTCCAAAACTTCATCAAAATCTTCTGAAGACATTTTTAGAAAAAGATTGTCTCTTGTGATGCCGGCATTGTTCACTAAAACTTCAATTTCAGAAAAACGGGCAACGGCCTCCGCCACAATTCTTTCCACATCCTCTTCCTTCTTAATATCACCCTGGCAAAGGAGGGTTTCTACGGAAGGATAAGCCTTATGAATTTCTTCCTCTACAGCCCTGGCTGCCGCTTCATTTCCGGCGTAGTGAAGCACCACATTTCTTCCCTCCGCCGCCATTTTCAAGGCAATAGCACTGCCGATGCCTCCGCTGGCACCTGTAACCAGACAAGTCTCTCTTTCCGCCATCTTCCTTCCTTTCTATCCATTACGCCTTGTATCTTCCAAGGATAGTCCTTTCTATTGTTCCCTCTTTACGCTTGTTGAAAGGCTTATCCCTTTTTTCCTTGCTTTCCTAAGCCGGAATCTACGCTTTCTTGCTCTCTAAAAATGCTTCCAGCTCTTCCTTATTTTCCAAGCTTACCACTTCAAAATCTTCGATACCCATATCCTTGGCCGTCTTCTTTAAGAAACCGGAAATAGTCTTTCCCGGACCGATTTCTACAAAGTTTCTCACCCCAAGGTCCAGAAGTCTTCTAAGATCCTCTTCCATACGCACCGGCTTTTGAACCTGTTCCACCAAAAGCTCCGGAACGCTTGGATCTCCTTCCTGTCTTTCTCTTCCTAAGAAGTTGTGAAGCACAGGGCAAGTTCCCTCTCGGAAGCTAATATCTTTAAAATACTCCCGCAGTGCTTCTCCCGCACTTTTCATAAAAGAGGTATGGAAGGGGCCGGAAACCTTTAAAGGAATCGCCTTTTTGGCACCTGACTCCAAAGCCAGTTTGGAGGCCTCTTCCACAGCCTTCTTTTCTCCGCCGATAACGATTTGTCCCGGGCAGTTTAGGTTACAAAGGCTCACAGCGCCTCCCACTTCCTTACAAACCTTGTCCAAAGCTTCCTCAGACATCCCAAGTATTGCCGCCATGGAGGATTCGATTCCCTTGGAGGCCTCTTCCATTTTCTTACCACGGAAGGCTACCATTTCCACCGCTGTCTTTGCGGAAAATACGGAAGCCGCCTCCAGTGCGGAGTATTCTCCCAGGGAAAGGCCCAGCGCATAATCCGGCTTGATTCCGTTTTCCTGTAAAACCGCTGTCATACCGCAGGCAAATGCCACAAGAGCCGGCTGGGTATAACGGGTTTCATTGATTTTTCCCTCCGGATCCTCGAAGGAGAGCGTCTTTACATCAAAGTCCAGCTCCGCCTCGTCATAGGCCTTTCGAAAGGCGGGGAAGGCTTCATATAAGTCCTTTCCCATTCCTTTAACCTGACTTCCCTGTCCTGCATATAAAAATGCTGTCTTCATCTTTCCTCCTTATGAAATCCCGGGAATTCCCCGGCAAATATCCGCTAAAATCTCCGCCACCGGACGAATCTTAGTAACCTGTCCGCAGGTCTGTCCTGCCATGAGGGATCCGGTTTTGGTATCTCCGTCAAAAACCGCCCTGCGAAGGGAGCCCAGAGTGAACTTTTCCAGTTCCATCTTATCCGCTCCCGCCTTTTCCTGACTTAGGTATTCCCTACTCATCTGATTCTTTAAAACTCGTACAGGTACACCGGCAATTCTTCCTGTCACAATGGTGTCGGAGCCGGAGGCCTTCAGTACCGCCTCCTTATAATTTTCATGGATGGGGCATTCCTCCGCCGCCAAAAGAGCGGTACCAATCTGGGCGCCGCAGGCTCCTAAGGTAAGCACTGCCTGCATTTGCCGATTATCCGCAACACCGCCTGCTGCAATCACGGGAATAGAAACCGCATCCACGGTCTGAGGCACCAAGGTCATAGTGGTCATTTCTCCGATATGACCTCCGGACTCACAGCCCTCTGCAATTACCGCATCCGCTCCAAGCTTTTCCAGTCTTTTCGCCAAGATGGGAGCCGGCACCACAGGAATCACCTTGATTCCTGCTGCCTTAAAGGCTTCCATGTAAATGCCGGGATTTCCGGCTCCGGTGGTTACCACAGGCACCTTTTCCTCAATGCAGATTTCCACCATCTTATCGGTTTCCGGATTCATCAGCATGAGATTCACCCCAAAGGGCTTGTCGGTTCTTTCCCGAAGGATGTGGATTTCCTTACGAAGACCCTCTGCCTCTCGAATGCCTCCTGTTCCAATCAAGCCCATGGCTCCCGCGTCAGAACAAGCCGCCGCAAAGGCTCCCGTGGCAATATTGGCCATTCCTCCCTGAATAATGGGGTAACGAATTCCTAACATCTCCTGTAATCCGGTCATAATCTCTCCTTAATTTCCTTTACTTTCTCTACGCTTTTTCGTACTGAATTTCTGCTGAGGCATAGGTCAGTCCCGAGCCGAAACCCACCAAAACCAGCTTGTCTCCGGAATGTAAAAGGCCCTTTTCCTGCATATCCTTTAAAGCCATGGGAATGGAGGCTCCGGAGGTATTTCCGAAATACTCCATATTTTCAAAAAACTTCTTAGGATCCGCCTTCATGTGTCGTACCACATTTCGAATGATTCTGGAATTGGCCTGATGGCAAACCACATGCTGCACAGTTTCCAAGCTGTCTCCGGTCTTTTCCAAGACCTTCTCAATGCAATGAGGAACGATGTCAATGGCAAAGAGGAAAACCCCCTTTCCGTCCATTACCAGGTGATCCAGCTTTTCATGCTTTCCGGCACTGACTCCCTCGCCCAGCTTCTCCGGATTCTCCGTGCCGTCCTCATAGAAGCCGTCAAAGGCTCCGGTGTAAATGCCGGGAGCCATAATGGAATAATCTCCCTTAGAGCCCAGGTAGGAAGCGTAGAGAGTCTTGGCATCTCTTTTTACTACAGCAGCTCCTGCTCCGTCTCCGAAAATGACGGAGGTGGTTCTATCCTCTATTTTCAGTAGTCGGGAAAGCTGTTCCGTTCCCACCACCAGGGCATAGTCCTTATTGGTGGAAAGTAAAAGCCCCCTGGCCACCTCCAGCCCGTAAACAAAACCGCTGCAGGCCGCATTCAAATCCAATACGGGAACATCTTCTTTCGTGCCCAATTCCCTTGCCACGATGGCTGCAAGGCTCGGGGTAGAGAAATCCGGAGACATGGTAGCCACCACAATCACCCCGATGTCCTCTCCCTTTAGTCCCGCATCCGCTACAGCCTCTTTGGCCGCCTTTATGGCTAATGTTCCTGCACTCTCATCCTTTTCGCAAAAACGCCTTTCATGGATTCCCGTCCTTGGATAAATCCATTCGTCACTGGTGTCCACCAGCTTCGCCAGGTCATCATTGTGTACCCTCTTACTTGGGATAGCCGATCCAAGGCCAAGTATCTTTAGTCCTTCCATCATTCCTCTTTTCCTAAATGTTTCTGAACTTAGAGAGTCTGTCCTTACGGATTTCATGACGACTCATGCCTTCGTAGTATGCTAAAGTCTTCTCCAAGGTTTGATCCAAAGCCTTGTAAAGACTTTCCGGATCATCCTGGGCGCCTCCCAAGGACTCCGGCACAACCTCATCCGCCACATTGGCTTCCTTTAAATCCTTTGCGGTAAGCTTCATGACCTTTGCCGCCTCTGCCGCACGGGAACTGTCCTTCCATAAGATAGTTGCAAAGCCCTCCGGACTTAGAACGGAGTAAATGGCATTTTCCAGCATCAAAATCTTATTGGCTACGCAGATTCCCAAAGCACCGCCGGAGCTTCCTTCTCCCGTAACCACCGCAATCACCGGCACATGGAGAGAACTCATAAAAGCAAGGTTTTTCGCAATAGCCTCCCCCTGTCCGTGCTGCTCCGCCTCTAAACCGGGATAAGCGCCCGGAGTATCTACAAAGGTAATAATCGGTCTGTCAAATTTCTCTGCCTGCTCCATCAGTCTTTTTGCCTTACGATAGCCCTCCGGACAGGTCATGCCGAAGTTATAGGAAAGATTTTCTTCCACCGTTCTTCCTTTTCTGTGCCCCAGTACCGTTACAGGACGTCCATGGAAACGGGCAATTCCTCCGTAAATGGAACGATCCTCATCATAAAGATGGTCTCCCTTTTGCTCAAAAAAGTCCGTAAAAAGAGCGGAAACGAAGTCCTCCACATGGGGGCGTCTAGGGTGTCTTGCCAAAAACACCCGATCTCCCGGCTCCAAATCCTTACAACTGTCTAAAAGCTTTTTCTTTTCCTCTTGTAAAACTCTGATTTCCTCAGTTTTTTCCTCTTCCGCAAGAAGCGCCTGAATTTTTTCCTCTAAGGCTTCTGTCTTTTCCAATACTTCCTTAATCATCTATATTCCTCCTTGATTCCCGATTCCGACAATGTCCTTCTCAATCCTATTTTTTCCGGCATAAAGGATTTCCTTCCTACTTTTGTCTCTTCTGAACTGTTTTCAGCCCGCCTCTTCCGAGCTGAGGCTTTCTGTTCCTGTAGCAAGGAAGTCCATAAACTGTCTTAAGCCTTCTGATGTAAATTCAATAACTGAATCAAGGTTTCTCTCATATCTTTTCTTTCCACAATCTTATCTACAAAGCCGTGGCTTTCCAGATATTCACTCTTCTGGAAGCCCTTGGGAAGCTTACTGTTAATGGTCTGCTCAATAACTCTGGGGCCGGCAAAACCGATGAGAGCTCCCGGCTCTGCCAGAGTAATATCTCCTAATGTAGCAAAGCTTGCGGTTACTCCTCCGGTGGTGGGGTGGGTCAGATAACTGATAAAGAATCCCCCGTGCTCGGAGAAAAGCTCCACTGCCGCAGAGGTCTTCGCCATTTGCATCAGGCTATAGATTCCCTCCTGCATTCTGGCTCCTCCTGATGCGGAGAAGATAATCAAGGGGCATTTTTCCTTATCCGCCACTTCGATTCCTCTGGTTACCTTCTCTCCCACGGCCTGGGACATGGATCCCATAAAGAAACGGCTATCCAGTACCAATACCACCACCGGAATTCCTCCGATTTTTCCCTTGGAAGAAACCACCGCCTCTTTCAGGCCGGTTTTTTTCGCCTGACTTTCCGCCTTCTCTCTATACTCCGGGAAGTCCAAAGGATCCTTTACCGCCATATCCTGATCCAGCTCCTGGAAGGTTCCCGGATCATAAAGCATTTTTAAACGATAATAAGCTCCAATGGGACTGTAAGAACCGCAATGAGGGCAAATATAGTAATTTTCTTCCCAACGGGAACGAAGAGCTCTTCTTCCGCATTTTCTACAGCTGATAAAGGTTGCAGGCACCTTTAAGGGTGCAGCTCCGCTCATGGTATCTTTATTGGCTTTTTGCCGTAAGTCCCTGTCTTTCACCAGCTCTACCAGACTTTGAATGGGTGATTTCATATTTCCTCCTATGGTTCTTGACCTTTCCTTTAGAAACAATTCTTTCCTTTAGAAACAATTCTTCTCTTTGAGAAAAGCGTCCCTAAGGACGCCTGTTTTTCTGTCTTTCTATCTTGATAAATTTACGCCTTTGCGTTATTTGCATAGTCTAAAATATCTTTTACGGTATGCATCTTTCCGATTTCTCCATCAGGAATGGAAACGCCCAGCTCATCCTCTAAAGCCATGTGCAGCTCCACTAAGGAAAGAGAATCCACCTCAAGATCCTTCTGCATATCCGCCTCTAAAGTAACCTTATCCTCATCACATGCCAAAGTATCTACAATGATTTCCTTTAATCTCTCGAATTCCATACTGAACTCCTTTCACCTTTTTACTAAAAATTATTTTAATTAAATTTTCGAAAGCAATATAACTGTAAATCATAAAAATGTCAATAGAATATTTTTTTAAGGGATATAGTTTAAAATATGCAAGAAGTGGTTTTTAAAACCACTTCTTGCCGGGGGAAGTGAAATTGGAAGAGCAAAAATAGGGAGCTGTGGTTTCCACAGCTCCCTTCTCCTATACGAAAAAGGCCCGGACGAAAATGCATTCTCGTCCGGACCTCTTTTGTATAGGAGATACGCTTACCCTGCCGAAGGGCAGGTAAGCTATTTTTGCCATTAGTTCTTTTTCCTTCCCTAATTTTCTCCCGGCAAGTATCGACTATCCTAAGCCCTAATCATTCTTTAAGCTTTCTTCTGTCCCTTCTTAATCCAAAGCAAAATCCCGAACAGAAGTGCTACTCCGATTCCCAATGGAATCCAAGGTGTCTTTAAAAATCCTGCCAAAATATAACTAATCGAGGATACCCCGGCCACCAAAAGGGCGTAGGGCAACTGGGTTTGCACATGGTTGATATGAACGCTTTGGGCTCCGGCAGAGCTCATAATGGTGGTATCGGATATGGGAGAACAGTGGTCTCCGCAAACCGCTCCCGCCATGCAGGCGGACATGGAAAGAATCATCATATTGGTATCCACATCCTGGAAAATGGCCACCACAATCGGAATCAAAATTCCGAAGGTTCCCCAGGAGGTTCCTGTAGCAAAAGCAAGGCCAATGGCAATCAGGAAAATAAATACCGGCAGGAAAGATAATGCGGAGCCTGCGCTGCTCTTTACCATCACTGCCACAAATTCCTTCGCTCCCAAGCTATCCGTCATAGCCTTCAAAGACCAGGCAAAGGTTAAAATCAAGATGGCCGGCACCATCTGCTTAAAGCCCTCCGGCAGGCAGTCCATTCCTTCATTAAAGGAAAGGGCATTTCTGCCAAAGTAGTAAAACAAGGTCACTACCAAGGCGCCAAAAGACCCAAGCACCAATCCTATAGAAGCATCTGACTTGGAAAATGCCGTCACAAAGTCCGCACCGGTGAAAAATCCTCCGGAATAAATCATTCCCACAACACAGAAGACAATCAACGAGAAAATCGGCACCAGCATATCCAGGATATGCCCTTTTCTTCCCTCTTCCTCAGTGGCTTCTCCATAGGGACGCTCCGTCGTAGTAAAAAGATCACCCCTGTCTACAGCATTTTCCTCATGAAGCTTCATCGGACCAAAATCCACATTAAGCAAAACCAAAAAAATCAGCATACAAAGAGAAAGGAGGGCGTAGAAATTATAAGGAATGGTCTTCACAAAGAGCTTCATTCCATTTTCCCCTTCTACGAAGCCGGAAACCGCTGCCGCCCAAGAGGAAATCGGCGCAATGATACATACCGGCGCCGCCGTAGTATCAATGAGATATGCCAGCTTTGCCCTACTTATTTTGTGCTGATCCGTTACCGGGCGCATCACAGAACCCACGGTCAAGCAATTAAAGTAATCGTCAATAAAAATCAGGCAGCCTAAGGCAATGGTAGCCAGCATAGAACCCTTTCGGCTTCGGATATGCTTCTTCGTCCAATCTCCAAAGGCTTTGGAGCCTCCGGTTTTATTCATCAGCTGTACCATCATGCCTAAAATCACTAAAAAGCAAAGGATTCCCACATTCCAGGCATCGGAAAGCACATGGATAATGCCGTCCACAAATACATGATTCAGAGTCCCCTCCAAGTTATAGCCGGAATATAAAAGAGCACCGGATAAAATCCCTAAGAACAGGGAACTGTAAACCTCCTTGGTAATCAAAGCCAGGGCAATGGCAATCACCGGTGGCACCAAAGACCAGGGGGAATTCTGCACCGACTCCTTATCGGTCAAAAAAGCCGCTGCCACCAAAAATAAAAGCACAATACAGATGGAAGTCAGCGAAACAATACGGTTACTCTTTTCTTTCATTTTCCTCTTCCCTTCATTTTCTATTTTTCTGATTATCTTTTTTCTACTATAATCATTTTCTCTTTGCCATTCGTTATGAACAAAAAAATCTAAGGCCTCTGCCTTATCCCATACGGGACTTCAGCGGATTTGCCTTAGACCTTATTTTTTCGTCAAAAACAAACAGGAATACTTTACAAGAAATCCTTCCTTCTTGCAAGTATTCCTGTTGCTTTATCCGAGGGAGCCTGTTGCTTTATCTTCCAGGGAAATTCAGCTTATTATGGGGATATTGAAATAAGAAAACACAGCATACAGGCAAAGCAGAATGAATAAACCTAAAATAACCAATAGTACGGTTAATAGCTTATGTTTCATCACAAAATCATATTCTCCGGGGGCGGACAAACTTGTCTTTGTAAATATTGTGACGAATATAGAAAAAACAAACAGTCCGTAAGCTAAGCAAACATAAAAAATATCCATAGGCGTGAAATTAAAAGTATTTACATAAATCGCTAGGTACATCTATACAATTTAAGCTTAGCATATATTTTAATTTGTTTAAATATGTAGGAGAAATTTTATAATAAAAAAATGCCATAGAAATTGATGTATCCCCCTCTTTACCGCCATGCAATATGGAGAGAATATATCAATTTCTATAGCACTTAAAACACGCTGAAACCTTTATTTTATATCAATTTAGCCATTTTCAAAAATTATGGATATAAGATTACTAATTCTATAACAAAAATTTTTAAAATCCGAAATTGTCATAAAGGGAGCTTTCGGAAAGCACCTCTCCAATAACGGTTTGGATTTCTTCGATATTTTCCTTGGGGAAGAAGTCTCTGGCAAGGCCTAAAGTTTCGATTTGCTCTCCCTCTCCCATACCCAGCTTCTCATAGGAAACAATGAAGTTTTTCAGATTGCTGTAAGCATCGCTTACGGAGCGATTCCGATTCTCCATAAGAATCTTTCCAAGGGCCTGAAGATATTTTCCTTCCAGAAGAACCATAGCGGCCTCTTTCCGAATTTCCTTTTCTTCCTTCCCCTTTGGAGCGATGTACCAACAGCCGTCCTTCTCCCAGCCGTATTTCATCACCAGTTTTCCGGTCATATCCCGGTAATACTGGAACTGTCCCGCATCATCCACCACCAGGAAGCCGTTTTCCGCATTCTTTAAAAGGTTTAAGAGCAGACGTCTGTCTAATACCGGAACACGGAACAGACCGATATCCTCTCCCTCATTGAAACCTCTCTCCTGCACCTTCTTCACGATTTCCTTTGCAGAGCTTTCGGAAATTCTGTAGCAGGCATCCTCTAAAGCCAGATCCTCCACAGTTTTCCGGATAAAGTCCTCACTCTTGCCCCGCTTTGCTCCAAGTGCCCACATTGCCTTTGCAAAGCCCTGAGTCTGGGCGTCAATCATTTCCTCTCGAATATTGAAAATGTGGTGGCTCAGCAGTGCTGCTTTCTTAACAGAGGAAGCCAAATCCTCTGTGCGGAGCTCAATGGCATAACGGGGACGATCTCCCTTAATACCGATACCGATGGAAGCCACATTGGGAGAATCCTTCAGGCTTTCCTGAATCCGTGGATCAGACCAGGAAATCGGCTTCTTTTCATAATTTTCCAAGACAATAAAACGCACATTGGAAAGCATACGCCATTCCTGCTTCAAGATTCTGTAAGCCGTATCCTGTCCAAGGGTATAGATTCCCACATAAACATTGATTCTGGGATTCTTCTCCAAGAAAGAACGGAATAAAGCCACATTTTCCCTTGCTTCACCGGAAGAAAGCTCTCGGTTTAGCTTATCCATATCCATAGGGATAGATGGGCGTCTCCGCATATACATGAAGAGTTCATATTTACTTTCCGGAATGCGAAGGGAGGTTCTTCCCACTTCAATAGCTGACTCAATATCCTTCTTTACGGCGGTCATCATATCCGTCAATTCTTTTCGGGCATCCGCATTTTCCGCATAGGGACATTCCATCAGAGTTTTCAGTTCTTCTCCTCCGGAATTTTTCTGTACAAGGCGAATACGTCCCTGTTCTTTTTCCAAGAGGAGCTCAATGTTCTCTGTTTCTAACACTGTGCTTATCCTGTCGCCCTTTACAGACAACAAGTCCAAAGGTTGTTTCTCAACGGGCTCTTCCCCGTCTTCCCCGAAAACTTCCTCAGGCTTTTTAAAAATCATTTGCATTAGTGACATAAGCTCTCCCTCTCCTATACCCTAATCCACCCTTATCACAAACAGTTGAATTAGGTATTCTTTCGACATTTTTCTAAAAAATATTAGTAAGGCTCTCTGGTAATTTTATGAAAAATCTACTAATATCTTATTTATTATATTACCTTCTTTCCATTTTGCAAAGCTTTTATTAAAATATTTGATTAAATATCAATTCTATTTTGTTTTTTAACTTTGTATTTTAATTATCGTCCTTTTTTTATGCACCATAAGGGACATTTCGAAGTTTATAGAATATTTCTTTTTAAGGAGAAAGCTTATGATGAATCCCTTTGATATTCAGGAATGGAAGCCGACATTTTGTAAGACGGAAAAAGAATTAAATGCTTTTTGGGAAGAAAATCAGATTGCCCGGAAAAAAATCATCAAAATCAATGCCATCGGTATAGTTCTAAATTTAGAGGGCTGGGCTTTAGGAAAACGCATACAGGAAACATTAAGTTCCGCAGGAGTTACGGACGATCTAATGCAGAAAATGGACTGGGATTGGTATGACAATATTCAATTAAACGCCGAGTTGAAACTTTGGGAACCGATTGTTTTCGTATTGGAAGATTATTCCACGGTTGAACTTATGATCTTTCCCGATGGGGTGATGGGCGTGTCCGTAAATCAGATTGATCCGGATACCATAGAAGGTGTGAACCACGGAGACTGCGATGCCAATATTCTTTTTTCGGAAATGCTTTCCCGGAAGTGCAGAAAACCGGAGTTCTATCAAAGAATCAGCTATCTGGGCTCCGGTAAAGGAGAAAGAGTGCAAAGAGAGGATTACGCCTTTGTTTTTAACCTGTCCGGAGACTCCGATTTGCGTTTTTTTATCCGTGCCGGGCATGATTCCGCGTATACTTGCGGTCTGATCTTCCGATATCAGTTTAATTGGGAGCAAAACATCTATAAGATCCCTATGGGAAGGATAAACGAATCCCTGAAGGATATTCGGCAGGTTCCTATTTTGGAAGGAGAGAACACAAGCAGTTATTTTGTAATTTGCCCCTTAACTGTGGAGAAAGAAGAAAAGAATCCCAGATATTCTTGGGAAACAAAAGATTATTATCAAAATAGAATGATGATAGAAGAGGATGATGTGCAATTTTTTCTATTTTATTTTCTCTATAAGTATTTTGACGAAAACTACAATAAAAAATATGCTGGTAGAGATCCTTATGATAGTGTGAGATTTGAACGATGGGCGGATCCGAATCTCTACAGCTATCCTGCCATGAAAGAAATGCTGCTGGAAATAGAAGAAAAGGCAAGACTCTTACAAGAGGACTTTGAAAATCCGGAACTAAAGGAATTGATTGACGGCTTTGCCATATCCTATTTTCTTCCGGATGAATTATGGAATTTACCGGACCAAGAGGATTGGAACGAGAAAAAAAGCGAGAAATTATTCGGGATAATCTCGGCATTGCTATTGATTTTTATGCCCGTTTCGTAAAGAGAGTCAGAAAGCTGATGGAAAGAAATCCGGACTCGGATTGCATCTGCTTTACCGGCCCATAAAAATACAGAAATATCATCACAGGAAGCTTTTGTCTGTCAGTATTTTTTTTCGTACTAAGGGAAAGTATATCCCCCAAACAGAAAAACTATGTTATACTTTTAACGAGTTTGACTTCTCGGAGAAATGAGCGCTTCTCCGAGGATAGAAAAGAGTCTAAGTAAGGAGAAAAGAGTATGGTTACAAACGACAAGGGTTTTATCCCTCTCAAACACCGTGTAATTGAAGGCTTGGCAAGAATCGCATGGAACGGAGAAGTTACGGAAGAAGCAAAGGAAGGCTTAATCCGGGAGTTATCCCCGGGACCGAAGGCCGCCTTCCGTTGCTGTGTATATAAGGAAAGGGAAATTCTTCGTTGGCGTATTCGTTTGGCTTGTAATGAGGATGCCAGCCCGAAGAGAAAGAGCAGCAATGTCATTCAGGTTATCGACCCTGCCTGTGAGGAGTGCCCTATTTCTTCCTATTCCGTTACGGATAACTGCCGTCTTTGTTTAGGTAAGGCCTGCCAGAACAGTTGTCACTTTGGTGCCATTACCATGACAGACCAAAGAGCCCACATTGATCCTATGAAGTGTAAGGAATGTGGAATGTGTGCAACAGCCTGCCCCTACAGTGCCATTGCCCAGCTTACCCGTCCCTGTAAAAAGCCCTGTCCGGTAAATGCTATTACTTACGATGAAAACGGTCTTTGCGTTATTGATGACAATCGTTGCATCCGCTGCGGACAGTGCGTACACTCCTGCCCCTTCGGTGCGATTTCCACAAAGACCCATCTTTTGCAGGTAATTTCCGCCATTAAGGAAGGAAAAGAAGTTTACGCCATGTGTGCCCCTGCCACAGAGGGACAGTTCGGTAAGGATATCTCCATGTCCGCAATCCGTGTGGCTTTGAAGAAACTCGGCTTTACCGATATGGTGGAGGTTGGACTGGGTGGCGATATGACTGCCGCCTACGAGGCATTGGAATGGTCAGAGGCCAGAAAAGAAGGAAAGAAAATGACCACCTCCTGCTGCCCTGCTTTCATTAACCTTTTAAAGATACACTTCCCGGATCAGTACCATGAAAATATGTCGGAGACCCTTTCTCCTATGGCGGCGGTTTCCCGTTATTTGAAAGCCATTCATCCCGACTGTGTAACCGTATTTATCGGTCCCTGTATGGCAAAGAAATCCGAGTCCCAGGAAATGGGCATTGAGGGAAATGCGGACTATGTTCTCTCCTTTGGAGAATTCAGCAGTCTGCTCCGTTCCAAGGATGTACAGTTGGAGGCAGAGGTTAGCCCTTATCAGGAAGCATCTCTTTGGGGAAAGAACTTTGCCAGCTCCGGCGGCGTAGCCAATGCGGTTATGGAATGTATGCGGGAAAGAGGAGAAGATACCACCGATATCAAGCTTCGCGCCTGCTCCGGAGGAAAGGAATGCGTTACCGCCCTTTCTCTTCTAAAAGCCGGAAAGCTTCCTGAGGACTTTATCGAGGGTATGGCCTGTGAAGGCGGATGTGTAGGCGGACCTTCCCGTCATAAGGCGGAAAATGAAATCAAGAGGTCTCGTCAAAGTCTTTTGGACGAAGCCGATACCAGAAAGGTATTGGATAACTTGAAGAACTATCCTATGGATAAGTTCAGCATGATGCGGGATAAATAAAGAAGCATCGAAAAAAGGAGCTATAATAGAAATTATGCAGTAGGGGTCTTAAAAAGAAACGGCAAGGCTCATCTGTACAGAATATGCAGTATGGTCTTGAAAAAGAAACTATACTACAAGCTTTAAACAGAATATGCAGTATAGGTCTGAAAAAGGGGTAGTCTGAGCCCGCGGGTTCTTGGCTTTTGTTTTGTAAAAGCTTAGAACCCCTGCAGGGCGAGGCTAGCGGGAGCGTGCCCCGTTTAAGACCTATACTGCATATTATTTTACAGCTTCTTTTTAAGACCATACTGCATATTTCATTTTTATCCTAACGCCTGCTTTAAATCCGAAATCAAATCCTCCGCATCCTCAATACCTACAGACAGGCGCAGGGTGGTTTCGTATATTCCGTTTTCCGCCAAAATCTCCTTCGGCACATCTGCGTGCGTTTGAGTCAAGGGATAGGTCAAAAGACTTTCCGTTCCTCCCAGGGATTCCGCAAAGTATATCAGCTGAATTCTCTTTAAAATTTCTTTAGCTTCCTCACCGGATTCCACATCAAAGGAAATCATTGCGCCAAATCCTCTGGCCTGCTTCTTCATCAATTCATGACCGGGATGATTGGGAAGTCCCGGATATAAAACTCTCTTGACCTTCGGGTGTTTTTCTAAAAATTCCGCAATTTTCAGACTGTTTTCCTGTGCCTTCTCCATACGAATGGCTAAGGTTTTGATGCCTCGTAAAATCAGCCAGCTGTCAAAGGCATCCAGTCCCGCTCCGGTGGTCTTAAACAGGAAGCGAAGTCTTTCCTGAAGAGCCTCATCCTTTACCACAATGAAACCTGCAATAGCATCATGGTGTCCGGATAGAAACTTGGTGCCGCTATGTAGCACGATATCTGCTCCCAAGTCCAAAGGATTTTGAAAATAGGGAGAAAGGAAGGTATTGTCCACAATCAACAGCAAGTTATGTGCCTTACAGAATTTCCCCAGCGCTTCTATATCATTTACATTCATGCAGGGATTCGTGGGACTTTCCAGAAAAATGGCTTTGGTATTCTCCTTAACTTCCTTTTCCCAGCCATCCTCATGGAGAGATACTCTGGAAAACTGAAGACCATTTTTCTCATTTACCTCACGAAAATAACGAATGGAGCCGCCATATAGGTCACGATCAATTAAAATATGGTCTCCCGGGTGAAAAAGCTCCATAATACAGGCCAATGCCGCAATCCCGGAGGATAGGGCAATGCAATCCGTACCATGCTCTAAAGAAGCTACCACCTTTTCCAGCTGGGCTCTGGTGGGATTTTGCAAACGTGAATAGTCGTAGGGATTCTTTCCCCCTACCTCTTGATGAATAAAGGCGGAGCTTGGGTAAATGGGGTAAGATATTGCCCCGTAATGCTCCTCCTTATTCTGTCCTTCCAAGTGTTGACATCGTGTACTGATATGATATGCCATAATTCTTTCCCTCTTTCTTCCTCTATGATAAAAAAATCCCTTTTTTCTTTTCCTGCACACTGTAGCATAAAAAAGCAAAAAGGGATAATGCAAAATATTAAGATTTGGTTATTGCTATATTCTATAGCAAGGATAGATTTTGTTGGCTTTGAATATAACAACTTTATTTTCCCGGATCCACCATAGACAGAATATTCATATCCTTATCAAAGGTTACTTCCACCTTGGTTCCGATTTCAATGCCCTGAGAAAGTCCGGAAATGTCAGACTTGTCAATCTTGTTCAGCTCATAGTCCTTACCGTCATTTCCCTTAATGCTTACACTGTTCATGGCTGCATCGGTGATAGTTCCCGTAATCACGGTTAAATCCTTCTTTTCCTTGCCGCCTTCTTCCTTCCCCTTTGTTTCAGCGGTAGTGGACTCCTTTGCCTTGGCAGCTTCCGTAGCAGCCTTACTTTCCTTCTCTTCGCCCTCCTGGCCGGTCTTTACTTCCGCTGTCGTTGCTGCAGCGCTACTCTCTGTAGTGGATGCCTTCTTTCCGCAAGCCAAAATTCCCATAGCCAAAAGCGCCACCAGTACTAATCCTCTTTTTCTCATCTTCAACCTCCTTGAGCTCTATGCATTCGACAGGAACTTATCAATTTTGATGTTCCTATATGCTATTTTCTTATGCGACAAAAACAAAGCAAAAGCTTTTCTTACTCTCACTATACAGGAAGAAGAGGAAGAAATATAAACAAATTCTTTAAGGCTTTCCTAGGATTCTTCTAAAAATGCTCTGCAGGCAGATTCGTCATTCTACTCCGCATACAGGAAAATCTTGCCGCTTTTCAGGGTTTCCGGTATGGATATCAAACGCTGGTTTCGGGAACCCCGGAAGAGAAGCCTAAGATCCTTCTCTTCCAAATGAAACTTGCCGTCTACCAGAACGGAAAGCTGAGAAAACAATTCCAAAATTTCTTCCTTCTCGCTGCCCTGTCTTTGCATAAGCTCCTCATAGCGGTAACCGCTAAAGCACCAAAGATCCTTCTCCGGAAGGCGCTCCTTCATTTTCCGAAGAAGCGGCAGTAGGGCATGTAGATTCTCCGGCACCAAAGGCTCCCCTCCAAGGAGAGTTAAGCCTTGAATTTCCTTTTTATCAAGGGCTTGCAAAATCCTTTCCTCCACTTCCTCCGTAAAAAGCTCTCCAAAGGAGGGATTCCAGGCAGCCTCATTAAAGCAACCCTTACAGGCATGGGGGCAGCCGGAGACAAAAAGACTCACCCGGATGCCGGGGCCGTTGGCAATGTCAAAGTATTTAATTTCTCCGTAGTGCATATTTCCTCACAGATGTAACACTCTGTCCTTAATCTCCTGGGTTCTGCCCTGATTCCAGAACTGGGTGCCGATATAGCCGCAGGTTCTTCTGGCTACAGACAGCTGCTCCTGATTCTCATTTCCGCAGTTGGGGCAACGCCACTGGAGCTTTCCGTACTGGTCCTCAATAATCTGAATCTCCCCGTCATAACCGCAGGCACAGCAATAGTCAGACTTGGTATTTAACTCCGCATACATGATATTTTCATAGATAAAATGCATCAGGCTTAAAACCGCCGAAATATTGTTCTGCATATTGGGAACCTCCACATAGCTGATGGCTCCTCCCGGAGAAAGCTTCTGGAAATCCGCCTCAAAGGCCAGCTTGGAGAAGGCATCAATCTTCTCGGAAACATGCACATGGTAGGAATTGGTAATGTAGTTCTTGTCCGTAACACCGGGAATGGTTCCGAAACGCTTCTTTAAGGCCTTCGCAAATTTATAGGTTGTGGACTCCATGGGGGTTCCGTAAACGGAGTAGCTGATATTTTCCGCCTCTCTCCACTTCTTGCAGGAATCATTCAACTTTTCCATAACCTTTAAGGAAAATTCTCTGCCTTCCTCCGTGGTATGAGACTTTCCAAGCATCCGTACGCACATCTCATAAAGACCTGCATAGCCCAAAGAAATGGTGCTGTAGTTGTTGTAAAGCAGCTTGTCAATCTTCTCGCCCTTCTTAAGTCTTGCCAAGGCACCGTGCTGCCATAAAATCGGCGCCACATCGGAAACCGTTCCCAAAAGTCTCTCATGACGAAGCCGTAAAGCCTTATGACAAAGCTCCAGTCTTTCCTCTAAAATCTGCCAGAAGGCATCCATATTTCCCTGGGAGGAACAAGCCACGTCCACCAGGTTGATGGTTACCACACCCTGATTAAAACGACCGTAGTACTTGTGGGCACCATTTTCTCCTAAGCCTTCCTTGTCTTCGGTCAAGAAGGAGCGGCAACCCATACAGGGATAAACATCGCCCCCCTTGTACTCCCGCATAATCTTTGCGGAAATGTAGTCCGGAACCATACGCTTTGCGGTGCACTGTGCCGCAAGCTTGGTCAAATGATAGTAAGGCGCATCTTCTGTTATATTGTCCTCATCCAAAACGTAAATCAGCTTGGGGAAGGCCGGGGTAATCCAAACACCCTTTTCGTTCTTTACCCCCTGCATTCTCTGACGAAGCACTTCCTCGATAATGAGAGCCAAATCCTCTCGAGTCTTCCCTTCAGGAACTTCATCCAAATACATAAACATGGTCACAAAGGGAGCCTGTCCGTTACAGGTCATCAAGGTAATCAGCTGATATTGGATGGTCTGGATTCCGCTCTTAATTTCTTCCTTCAGACGGCGATTTACAATTTTTGTAATGATGTCCTCATCCATGCTCTCGCCGGTTTCGTTTCTTTCCGCAATAACCGCTTCCCGAATCTTCTGTCTGGAAATATCCACAAAGGGAGCTAAGTGAGAAAGGGTAAAGGACTGTCCGCCATACTGGTTGGAAGCCACCTGAGCCACAATCTGGGTGGTTACATTGCAGGCAGTGAAGAAGCTGTGGGGCTTTTCAATCATGGTTTCGGAAATTACGGTGCCGTTTTGCAACATATCCTCCAGATTGATTAAGTCACAGTTATGCTCTTTCTGGGCATAGTAATCGGAATCATGGAAGTGAATCACTCCCTCCTCATGAGCCTTTACAATATCCTCCGGAAGCAAAAGTCTTCTGGTTAAATCCTTGGAAACCTCTCCCGCCATATAGTCTCTTTGGGTACTGTTAATGACAGGGTTTTTATTGGAGTTCTCCTGCTTTAACTCTTCATTTGCCTGATCAATCAATGCCAGAATATCCTCATCGGTGGAGTTGGCTTTTCTTGCCATCTCTCTCTTATAACGATAACGCACATACTTCTGGGCTACCTCGTAGGCTCTCATTTCCATGATGGCGGTTTCCACCATGTCCTGAATATCCTCCACATTCACCGCGTGACTGGAGGCCTGAATCTTCTTTGCCACCGTCTCCGCAGCAGCCTGAATCTGATACTCGTTCATCTGATAGACAGGAGCAACCTCTTTATTGGCCTTCTCCATGGCATGGATGATTTTATAAATGTCAAACTTGACCTCCTTGCCATTTCTCTTAATCACATTGGTCATAATCAAAAGTTCCTTGTCCATCTTAACCCCCATCCATTGCCTTTTTGAAAGAATCGAAGTTTGTTTTTACAACAGAAAACACTCCATTCTTTTTATTTAATTTTCCCTCTTTTCCAGCAAAAAAGCTCAAAAAGTCAAGACTTTTCAAGCTTTTCTTGTACTCTATCCTGTCCAAAAAACCAACACGATATAGAACATTCTTATCACGAAAACACAATATCTTGTGAAAGCCTCTCAATCATACGACAAAGGAAGGGGATATTCAATAGGCATTTTCACAAATTTTCTGAAGGTGAAAGCAGATGGAAAAAGAGGGATGTAAGGCTTGCTTTTTAAGAGGTGGAGGGGACAGGCCGGGCACGCTCCCGCTAACTTCGCCCTGTAGCGAGCACTAAGCGAAAAACGGCATTGCATTTGTTTTTCGCAAGTGCCGACGGGCTCAGATTCCCCCGCCTGTCCCCTCCCCCTCCAAAAAGCAAGGCGAATGCAAGGAAAACCCTCCATTTTCCATGCCATTTTTTCATGAAATAAAAATTCGTCAAAATGCCTATTGCATTTTAGAAAAGAACGGAAAAGGATTCCTTCGAACTTTAGATGGTTCTACACCGGAAGTCAGATAACAAAAAAGCCATTGTGCTCTAAGCATCTTTAGAAACACAACAGCTTTTCATTTTTATTGTATTTTAATTTCTTTTACTAGAGTTACAACGATTTTATGGCAATGTCCCATTCACTTCGCCTTATCCTCCCGAAGAGCAAGGCCCGTAGCTTCCCGCAGGATAGGGGAAAACAGGGGCAATCTGAGCCCGTGGGTACTTAGCTTTTGTCTTGTAAAAGCTTAGTACCCCTACGTGGCGAGGTTAGCGGGAGCGTGCCCCGGTTTTCTCCTATCCTGTGGGAAGCGTTCCATGGCCTTTCACTTCGCCTTCTTTACCTCATAAAATTCACCGGATTATACTGCTTCTCATTGGCAATAGTAGTTGCTTCTTCATGTCCCGGATAAACCAGGGTTTCATCGGGCAGGCAAAATAGCTTTTCTTTAATGCTTTTCTTAATCTCCGCCTCGGAACCGCCATAAAGGTCGGTTCGTCCGTAGGATTCATAGAAAAGGGTATCTCCGCTAAAAAGATAAGGAATTTCCCCCGGTACAAAGTAACATACCGAACCCTTGGTGTGTCCCGGGGTGGAAATGACCTGCCATTCCTTTCCCAAAAGCTCCAGCTTATCTCCGTCCTGTACCGGAATATACTCTGTAATTGTCACGCCCTCATCCATGCCGGAAAGGTTCCACTGGGGATTTTCCAGCATTTCCTTTTCATCCTTTGAGGCATATAAGGGCACCTCGTACTTTTCCTTCAACTCTTCTGCCACAAGGATATGGTCAAAATGACCGTGGGTTAAAAGAATAGCCTTTAAATTCACTCTTTCTTCCGCAATGGCGGAGCAAATCCGCTCCGCCTCATCTCCCGGGTCAATTAAAACCCCTTCTCTTGTCGCCTTATTCCAAACCAGATAACAGTTTGTTGCCACAATGCCTACAGTCAGGCTTCGTATATTAAACATCTTACCCCTTTGCCCTTTCTATCTCTATAATTCCCTGAATCTTCTTCAGCTTTCCGATAATATCATTCAGCTCTTCTCTACTCTTAATTTCAAAGCTGATATTAATGGTGGCCTTACCATTCTTCGCGGTTCGGGAATTCATACTGCTGATGTCAATCTTATTGTCTGTAAGAACCTTGGAAATGTCCACAATCTGTCCCATACGGTTATTGGCATAAATGGTAAGCTCCGTAGCATAGCTTTCCTGCTCCGGTCCTCTCTGCCATTCCGCATCAATCATTCTTTTCCGTTCCGCTTCCGGAAGGTTCATCATATTGATACAGTCGGTACAGTGAATGGTAATGCCTCGACCTCTGGTCACGAAGCCCACAATTTCATCTCCCGGCACGGGATTACAGCACTTTGCGTAACGCACTGCCAAATCATGGATTCCCTTCACCACAATACCGGATTTGGCTCTTCGGATAACCTCCGGCTTATTGGTCATTTCCCCGATGTTTTGCAAAATGGTCTTGTCGTCCACCGTCTTGCTTTCCGCCTTTTGTTTGGAATCCAAAAGTTTGGAAATAACCTGAGACTCCTTAATACCGCCTCGACCTACACCGGCCAAAACGCTTTCCCAATCCCTGTAGCTATACCGGCGAAGCACCGCCTCCACATACTCCGGTTTGGTAAGGTCCGGAAGATTCAGCCCCTTACTTTTCACATAGCGTTCCAGAAGATCCTTACCACGGTCAATATTTTCATCCTTCTGCTCGTGACGGAACCACTGATTAATCTTGTTTTTCGCCTGGGTGGACTTCACGATTTTCAGCCAGTCTCTGGAAGGTCCTCTGGAGTTTTGGCTGGTAATAATATCCACTCTGTCTCCGTTATGGAGCACATATTCAATGGGCACCAGCTTATCGTTGACCTTGGCTCCCACCATCTTATTTCCTACAGCGGAATGGATGGAATAGGCAAAGTCAATAGGGGTGGAGCCCGCAGGAAGATTCTTCACATCTCCCGTGGGGGTAAAGCAGTACACACTTTCATTGAAGAGGGAAAGGTCGGACTTTACCATCTTCATAAATTCCTTGGAGTCGGACTCATCCTTCTGCCACTCCAGAATTTCGCTGAGCCACTTCATTTTCGTCATCTCGGTTTCGGTGGCCTTATTCTCAGAGCCGCCTTCTTCCTTGTACTTCCAGTGGGCGGCAATACCGAACTCCGCGGTTCTATGCATTTCAAAGGTACGAATCTGAATCTCAAAGGGCACTCCGTCCCGTCCGATTACCGTGGTATGAAGAGACTGGTACATATTGGGCTTAGGCATAGCGATATAATCCTTAAAGCGCCCGGGAATCGGGGTATAGAGCTTGTGAATAAAGCCCAGCACCGCATAACAGTCCTTTACCGTATCCACGATAATGCGGATGGCAAACAAATCATAGATCTGGTCTATGGTCTTGTTCTGGTTTACCATCTTCTTGTAAATAGAGAAGAAGTGCTTGATTCGCCCTTTAATATTGGCTCTGATGCCGGACTCTTCGATATGCTCCCGCACCTCCTGCACAATCTTGTCGATTCGCTCTTCCCGAACCTCTCTTTTAAAATGTACCTTCTCCGCCAGATCGTAATACACCTCCGGCTCCAAGTATTTCAAGGACAGGTCGTCCATCTCAATCTTAATCTTGCTGATACCCAGACGATCCGCCAAAGGAGAATAAATCTCCAGGGACTCTCTGGCCTTTTCCTTTCGTTTCTCCGGACTCTGGTATTCCAAAGTACGCAAATTATGCAAGCGATCCGCCAGCTTGATGATGATAACCCGGATATCCTTGGCCATGGATACAAACATCTTTCTGAGATTCTCCGCCTGCAATTCAACTTTATCGGTATTTAGATTTAACTGGGTCAGCTTGGTAACCCCGTCCACAAGTACGGCAACGTCCGGATTGAACATTTCCTCTACCTGCTTAAGGCTCATCCCCGTGTCTTCCACCACATCATGTAAGAGTCCCGCCGCAATGGTTTCTTTATCCATTTCCAGGTCGGACAAAATGATGGCTACACAGAGGGGATGAATAATATAGGGTTCTCCCGACTTTCTCTTCTGGTCCTTGTGCTGTTCCTTCGCCACCTCATAGGCCTTTTCAATCATGGAAAGGTCGTCTGAAGGATGGTAGGAACGAACATTTGCCAAAAGTATCTTTAAAAGCTCCTCAGGAGGGGTATTATCCCTTGGTCTCTCTAAGGGCTTGTCTTCCTTTTTATCTGTCATACTTACTCCAATCTGTCACTATTCTTGTATTCTACCCTGTCTCCTCTTCCTTGTCAAAATCGAGTTTTTCAAAAAATTTAAGCCTTTATTTGCAGGAAGTTTTAATAAGCCTGTCACAATTCGTACATATCTTTTTTTTATAGTAGAAACAAGAAATATAGTACTATCGGTATAAGATGAAAATGTATAAGTATTCTTCTTTTTTTACAAAATTATAGAGAAAAATTCATACACTTTTTCTTTCTTGCCGATATACTACCTTGGGCAAAAGGATATTTTCTTTTTGTCCCTTTCTATGAGCAGAAAATGACAGGAGGTCCCTCAGCATGAATATACTTTTCTTTCTTACTCCAAAATGTGACGTGGCATACGTAAAGGAAGAAGACAGTTTAAGAAATACCTTGGAGAAAATGGAGTTTCACCGGTATTCAGCCATTCCCGTATTAAGTAAAGACGGAAAATTTGCCGGCACCCTGACGGAAGGGGATCTTCTTTGGGAAATTAAAAACCAACTGAATCTGGATTTGAAAGAGGCGGAAAAGGTACTGGTAAAGGACATCCCTATGCGGAAGCATTTTGAGGCGGTGGGAATCAACAGTTCCATGGAGGGACTGGTAGCTCGTTCTCTTACCCAGAACTTTGTACCGGTGGTGGATGATCTGGGACACTTTATCGGCATTGTAAAACGTCGAGATTTGATGGACTATCTGTACCGTCATGCGGATTTTGTGGCTTTGGATAAGGAAGAATCCATGTTGATGGCGGAGGATGCCTCCCTAACAGGCTAAAGCATAAGAAGCAGAGCGGAAAAAAAGGGAAACTCGTTAAAAACGAGATATAGCATACTACCCGAGGGGCACCCGGTAAAACAAGATATTGCATACTACCTGAGGAACACTCGGTAAAAACGAGATACCGCATGCTATGCGAGCGATACTCGTTAAGAAAAAAGGAAGAGGAAATCCTAGAACTTTCGGATTTCCTCTTCCTCTTTTTCTCCTGTTTTTTCAATACTGCGAATCAAAACGGTATAGCTGCTTCCCCCTTCCAGGAAAACCTCCACTTCTTCCCCTACGCGCTTTCCCATCAGCGCCTTTCCTAAAGGAGACTGGTTGGAAATTCTTCCTTCCAGGGACTGTCCTCGAATGGAGGTGACCAGGCGATAACACTCTTCCTCTTCATCCTCCGGAAAATACACCACCACCGTGTCATTAATCCCCACAACGCCCTCTTCCGACTGTGTGGAAATCACTTTGGCAAACTTTAATACCCGCTCCAAATAACGAATCCGGGATTCATTTTGATTCTTCTCTTTCTTTGCGGCATAATATTCAAAGTTTTCCGACAGGTCTCCCTGAGCTCTGGCCTCCTTCACCGCCTCAATCAGCTTCGGGCGAATCTCCAGCTTTCTTTTCTGAATCTCCGCCTCGATTTTCCGTACATCCTCCCGGGTTAATTCCTCACTCATCCTATTCTCCTAAAGCTTTATTTTCCTTCGTAGCAAATGAGGGATTCCAAGGAATACTTTTCAAGCTTCTTTCTGCCTTCCAGTCCGGCAAGCTCCATCACCACGGAAATCTTGGCTACCTCTCCCCCAAGACGCTCCACCAGCTTGCAAGCCGCCTCCAAAGTGCCTCCTGTCGCGATTAAGTCATCCACAATCACGACCTTGGTTCCCTTCTGAATGGCATCCTTGTGAATCTCCACCTCAGCCTTGCCATACTCCAAATCATAGGCAATGGATTCCGTCTCTCTGGGCAGCTTTCCCTTCTTACGTACCGGCACAAAGCCCTTATGCAACTCATAGGCGATGGCGGTTCCGAAGATAAAGCCCCGACTCTCCAGACCGATGACAAGATCAAAATCCACATCCTTTAAAGACCGGATTAATCCATCCACGGAATCCTTCAATCCGTCCGGATCCTGAATCAAAGAAGTAATATCACGGAAAATTACTCCCTCCTCCGGAAAATCCGGAATGGACAATACATAATCTGCTAAATGCTCTCTTTTCATAGTTCTCCCCTCAACTTCTTTATAGCATAGGCATGAATGGCCGCAACCGTTTTGCTATCCGTCATCTTTCCGTCCGAAATCAATTTCAGTAAGTCCTCCAGCGCCCAAGCCTCCAAGAAGATCTCCTCATCTTCATCAAAGCACTGCTGTCCCTTCTTCAAATCCTTGGCAAGATAAATGGCAATCTTTTCATCCAAAAAGGCCACCGTGGTATTGACCCAAAGAAGAAGCTCTAAAGCCTCACTCTTATAGCCAGTTTCTTCCTCCAGCTCCCTCTTTGCACAAAGAAGAAAGTCTTCCTCCTCACTATCCCGCTTTCCCGCCGGAATTTCCAGAGTAAAACGAGACAGCGCATGACGGTATTGCCGAACCATGAGAAGCCTTCCGTCCTCTAAAACCGGAAGTACCGCTGCAGCTCCTATATGATGAATAAAGTCCCAGTGAGTCACATGACCGGACACATCCACCGTATCTTCATAGACCTCCAGCACCGAGCCCTTGTAGCGAAGCTTTCGTTCCAGTAAACGAACCGGAAGCTCTTCTTTTTTCTCTTCCTGCTTTTTCTTTTCTTCCATCTTTCAAACACTCCTATTCCGAAAGATTTTGATTTGAAATTCTCTATAAGATTTTCCCCTCAAACTTCTTTATTCTAACATACTTATAGGGATATCTCCATGATTTAACAAAAGATTTCCCCCTTCGGATGTCGAAAGAACTCCCCCTTTGGATGTCGAAAGAACTCCCTTTAGAAACGAAAAAAAAGGCGAACAGAAGGAAACACAACGCTTCCTCTCTTCACCCTTTTGGAAAATCAATTAAGAAATTTCACTTTGGAAAAAAATTTGAAATTCCATTCGGAAAGTCCATTTAAAAAATCTCCCCGAAAAATCCTATAAAGAATAATTTCAGTAATCTTACTTGGAAAACTCCACCTTAGAAACTCCGTATCCTGCCTTGTTGATATGCTCTCTAAGCTCTTCCTCGCTGTGCTCTTCCTTCATCCGCACTTCCGCTGTATGACTGCTTAAATCCACCGTAGCCCAGACACCGGAAATGGCATTTAAGGCATTTTCCACCTTCTTCTTACAGTTTCCGCAATGCATATCGTCTACGGAAATTATGGCTTTAAAAGGATAATGTCCTTCCACCTTGTCGGAAACCTTTACGGAATCCACACTGCATTCTCCTCCGCCGCAACAACCATTTTTTCCTCTTTTAATGACACTTCTTACCGCAAAAACGATAATTACGCCTACCAGTGCCAAGATGACAAAATTTCCCATGCTGTTCTTCCTCTCTGAAAACAAGTTTGCTTAAATTCATTAGCTATGTCTAACTTCTTTAGTTTAGTCTCTTGTTTTCTTCTGTCAAGGAATTTTGAAAAATTTTATTTTTCCTATCGTGATGCAACGGGTCTTATTTTTCCTTTTCTTCTTCCTCTTCCGTCTCTTCCTTGTGTACGATAGTCTTTCCGATACGGTGGTTCTTGATTTCCGCCACATCGATACTCAGACCGTCCGTATCCAAGTGCAAGGAGGATCCGTCCTCCGGTACTCTACCGATAATTCCCATGATATAGCCGCCGAAGGTATCCGCAGCCTCTAAATCCAGATGAATCTTCAGGGCTTCATTCACATCCTCCAAATCCGCGGAGCCGAGAATACTCCACTCATTTTCAGAAATCTGCTCAATAGGCTCTGGCTCCGGAAGCTCATCCTCCTCATGAAGGTCCCCCACCAAGGCCTCAATCAGGTCGTGGAGGGTAACAATTCCCGTCATTCCGCCGTACTCATCCAGCACTATCCCATAGTACTTTCTTTCCTTTTGCATGATTTTGAAAAGGTCGGAAACCTTCATATTCTGAGAAATGAAGAAGGGGCGATCCACCGCATTCCGCATAACATTCGGTCTGCTTAAATCGTTTAGGCGGAAATAATCCTTGGTATTCAAGACACCGATAATATCGTCATTGTCCTCACCGCAGATCGGGTAGCTGGCAAAACGGTTTTCGTGAATGGTATGTCTCCACTGCCGATCCGTATCCTCAATATAGAGCATGGCCACATCGGTTCTGTGGGTGCAAACGTCTTCCACCGTAAGATCCTTAAATTCGAACACATTTTGAATCCATTCATTTTCACTGGACTCAAAGATGCCGCTTTCCATTCCCTCATCAATCATCATCAAAATGTCTTCCTCGGAAACGGAATTGATATCTCTTTCCGGATCGATTTTCAAAAGCTTCAGCACTGCATTGGTGGATGCGGAAAGAAAGAAAACGATGGGCATGGAAATGATGGACACAATCCGTAACACCGGAGCAATGAAAAGCGCTATAGGCTCTTTATATACTTGCGCCAGACGCTTCGGCACTAACTCTCCGAAAACAATACTGATATAAGATAGAAGAAGGGTAATCAGTACAATGGAAAGGGGGTGCATCATGCTCTCCGTATTGGGGATGGGCAGCTTTACCAAAAGCTTGTCCAAATATCCCGCAAAGCTCTCCGCCGCAAAGGCACTGGAGAGAAATCCCGCCAGAGTAATCGCCACCTGAATGGTGGACAAAAATCGGGATGGCTCTTCTACAAGCTTCAAAAGATGCTTTGCATTTATGCTTCCGTCCTCTGCAAGCTTTCTTATTTTTCCCTCTCCCACCTGCAAAACTGCAATCTCCGCGCAGGAAAAGAATCCGTTAATAAAAATCAGTACAAACAAGAGTATGACTCGACCAAGCATAGCTGTGTTTAAAAATCCTCCTTAACTCCAAAATCCTTGGAATAGTTTTCGTTCCCGGGAATACTCGAAAAATGAACTGCAGAAAAAGGTATAGCGTGTCCTACACACTATACCTTCTCGCTATATGATTCTTAGGACTTCCGTTATCCGCGTCCCCGTCTTCGTCCATGTTCTTCCCCTTCTTGTCTCTTTCCTCAACTGAAAAGAATACAGGCATTATACGGAATCTCCCCTACTTTGTCAAATCCGAGAGAAAACCAGCTTGAGATGGTTATTCCATCGTGAATATCATAGTTACTTCTACAATGAATTCCATGGCGTTTGATAAGTACTATAGTTCCACCGGAATACCCTTTCGGCAAAGAGCAATGCGCCAAGGCTTTTTCTTTGCCCGGATATAACGAAACTTCAGAAAACCGGCATTTTCCAGATATGCCTTTAATTCCGCCTCATCATAAAGTCTTACACCATGAATCTTCTTAATCATGGAACAACACTTACTTTCCTTATCATGGGTAACCGCCAAAAGAAGTACCCCTCCCGGCTTTAAAACTCGATACGCCTCTGCCAAAGCTTTGTCCATACTCTTCCAAAAGTAAATGCTTTCAAAGCTGGAAATCGCATCAAAACTGTCGTTTCGAAAGGGAAGCTTATTCACTCCGCTTAAAATCACCTCGCATCTGTCCTGTGAAATGGCCTTCTCATTCCAGCCTGTGGCGATGGAAACGGATACCGGCGAATGATCGATGCCGCTGACATGGGCATCCGGATAGCATTCCAACCAACGCTCCAGATTTCCGCCTCCCCCGCAGCCCAAATCCAAAATATCCGCCTGAATCGGCAATTCCACAAAGGACATGCCCCAGCGACCCAACTTGGCATGCTCTCCATAATTCATTAATAGGCTAATGACTCTCCCAAAAAATCCTCTGGGTTTCGAGAAATTCTGCAAAAGCCCCATTGTCTTCCTCCTGAAATCTTGGGGAATCCTGCTCCTAGCATCCCCTTTTCTCTTTCTAGTCCGTCTTCGCAAGTCTTAATTTATTCGTAAAATTAATTTTATGGGACAAAGCTAGGCTTGTCAACAGGGAGATGGGGAAGGACGGGGGAAGCTTATGCGATATTTTTATACCTTGTATAAAAATACTCGTAAATCTTTTGACGATACTCAGAGATACTAAGTTCATCATAGGCAATGAATCTAAGAGCTGCCGAGTTGATGCAAAAACGCCGATCTTCACCCGAAGTTCATCCACAGATTCTTCTGCGCTGTTTTACTGAAGATCAAAGTAACTGCGCGGGATATGGCAGTAGCCGCCGGGATTCTTGTCC
>NZ_CAUVME010000009.1:0-78932 GCF_963553175.1 Oribacterium sinus
AAGAATCTTCAGGGTCTGTGTATTATTCGATCTTTGATTTTCAAGGTTCAGTTTTTCTGTCGAGTCAATAAAAACTTTAATCGTTTCCTCTTAATTTTTTTATTTTCTCTTCAGACTTTACTGTTCTCTTTCGAGACAGCCATGCTATTATAACAAAGTGATTAACTTTGTCAAGCACTTTCCGAAAAAATATTCGGAAAACGGAGTAAGAGGGATTTGAACCCTCGCGCCGGTTGCCCGACCTACACCCTTAGCAGGGGCGCCTCTTCGGCCTCTTGAGTATTACTCCTCGCTTATCCCTGCCAAAAGGGATTCACCTATACTTTTGAATTTCTTCTTTCGTACCGAACATTTGGTTCTTAGGTGCCTAATTAGAGTAGCAAATTCCCCATTTACTGTCAAGAAAAATTTATAATTTTTTTAGCCCTACATGACTTATAGTTTTATTTCTTATTTTCTTATTTTCTGATTTTCTTATTAGTTTTTGATTTCGTTTTTCTTTTTCAGCCCTTTACTTTTTTTATTCTTTCCCTTTTGTTTTTTTCTTTTATATTTTCTTTTTTACATTATAAAAAAAATCCACTCCGGTGATTTCTCTCCGGAATGGATTTTTGTAGCTAATGAATATTTTTTAGGAATCGACTTTTTTATTCCTGCTTTTCTTCATCCGCAGCCTCTCCCGGCTCCGTTTCCGATTCTTCTTCTCCATCGCCTTCGCTTTCTCTTACCTTGGCAACGGAAGCTATGGTGGTGTCTCCATCTTTATCAAGGTTCATAAGCTTAACGCCGGAGGCATTTCTTCCGATGATGCTAATATTTTCCAGACTCATCCGAATCATAATTCCCTCTGTAGTAATCAAGAGAATTTCTCTATCCTGGTCACAAAGCTTAAAGCCTACCAGATCTCCGGTTTTTTCCGTAATCTTATAGCAGCGCATTCCCTTTCCGCCACGATTTTGTGCCTTAAAGGCGGATTTCTCCGTGAGCTTGCCGTAGCCCTTTTCGGAAACTACCAGCATGTTTTCTCCCTGAGATGATTTCTGCATGCCGATAACTTCATCTCCATCGTTCAATCGGATACCGATTACACCCATAGAGGAACGTCCGGTTCTACGCACATCCTTCTCGTTGAACTGGATTGCCATTCCCTTCTTGGTTACCAGTATAATATTTTCATCCTTGGAAAGGAGCTTGGCTTCTATTAACTGGTCATCTTCCTTCAGGCTAATGGCAATTAAGCCGTTCTTTCGTACATTTGCATATTCGGAAAGGGCAGTTTTCTTTACCATACCGGACTTTGTGGTAAGGATTAAGTCCTGCTCTTCCTTAGGATCTCTCAGGCAAAGGCTGGCATTTACCTTTTCTCCCTCCTGTAAGGAAAGAAGATTTACCAATGCAGTACCTCTTGCGGTTCTGCTTGCTTCCGGAATCTCATAGCCCTTAATACGGAATACTCTTCCCATATTGGTAAAGAACATAATGTAATGGTGGTTTGTGGTCATAAAGAGGTCTTCAATATAGTCCTTCTCTATGGTCTGCATTCCCTTAATGCCCTTTCCACCGCGGTTTTGCTGGCGGAAATTTTCCGGAGACATTCTCTTGATGTATCCGAGGCTGGTGGAAGTAATCACCACATCATCGTCGGCAATCAAATCCTCCGCATCTAAGATATCATCATAGCTGAAGCTCGTTTTTCTATCCTCTCCGTACTTGTCTGCAATAACATCCAGCTCTTCCTTGATTACCGCAAGAAGCTTTCTTTCATCTCCAAGAATTTCCTTATAGTAGGCAATCTTTGCCAGCAAATCCTGGTACTCGTTTTCCAGACGTTCTCTTTCCAAACCGGTGAGAGCACGCAAACGCATATCCACGATAGCCTGGGCCTGCACATCGGTAAAGACAAAGCGGGCAATCAAGTTCTGCTTGGCTTCTTCTACATTTTTCGCTGCTCGGATAATGGCAACAATCTCATCAATATGGTCAAGAGCCTTTAACAATCCCTCTAAGATATGGGCTCTGTCCTCACATTTTTGCAGGTCGTACTGAGTTCTTCTGGTAACTACCTGAATCTGATGTGCCAAGAATTCTTCCAGAATTTCCAGAAGATTTAAAATCTTCGGTTCCCCTCGAACGATACAAAGCATAATCACACCGAAGGTTTCCTGTAACTGGGTGTGCTTGTACAGCTGATTCAAAATCACATGAGGATTTACGTCTTTTCTGCACTCAATGGCAATCTTTGCCTTGGAATTTTTTCCTGCCGCATCGTGGATATAGGTGATACCGTCAATTCTTTTATCCTTTACAAGCTCTGCAATCTTTTCAATGACGCGGGAACGGTATACAAGATAGGGAAGCTCCTTCACCAAAATGCGATTTTTGCCGTTGTGCATGGGCTCTATCTCGCAAATCGCCCGCATCTTAATTTTTCCTCTACCGGTTCTGTAGGCTTCTTCGATTCCTCTTTTTCCTAAAATGGTGGCACCTGTAGGAAAGTCCGGTCCCTGAATAATGGGAAGCAATTCCTCTATTTCCGTCTTTCTTCCCTCAATTTTATTGTCGATAATACAATCCACACCCTTAATCACTTCTCTTAAGTTATGGGGAGGGATGTTGGTGGACATACCTACTGCAATACCTGTGGCACCGTTTACCAAAAGATTGGGAAAACGGGAAGGAAGAACCACAGGCTCCTCATATTCATTGGAGAAGTTCGGCATGAAATCTACGGTGTTCTTATTGATTCCCGCCAGCATTTCTCCGGCTAATCTGGACATCTTAGCCTCGGTATAACGCATTGCCGCAGGACTGTCTCCGTCCTCGGAACCGAAGTTTCCCTGCTTGTCAATCAGGACATGACGCATAGACCAGGGCTGTCCCATATAAACCAAAGAACCGTAAATGGAGGAGTCGCCGTGGGGGTGATATTTACCCATGGTTTCTCCAACGATCGTGGCACATTTTTTTGTTTTCTTATCCGGAGTAACGCCCAGACTTTGCAAAGCATAAAGCACTCTTCTTTGTACAGGCTTAAGACCATCCCGGACATCGGGAATCGCTCTGGACACAATAACACTCATGGCGTAGTCGATATACGCATTTTCCATGGTCTTTTTTAAGTCCACATCCTGCACTTTATCAAAAATATTTGGCTCCAAAATTGGCCTCCTTTAACTTGCAATTCTTTTTGGAAAAGTCTTTAAATATCCAAATTTGTAACATAGCGGGCATTTTGCTCGATAAATTCTCTTCTGGGCTCTACCTGATCTCCCATTAAGGTGGTAAAGGTAATATCCAGTTCCGCCTTATCCTCGTCACTCATATTTACCCGAAGCAGAGTTCTGGTTTCCGGATCCAGGGTAGTTTCCTGCAGCTCCTCCGTATTCATCTCTCCAAGACCCTTGAATCGGGATACGTCTGCTCCATCAGATCCGATTTCCTTTAAAATTCTCTGATATTCCTCATCGGAGTAGGCATAATAATGCTTTTTATTTTTCTGAATGGTAAAAAGTGGCGGCTGGGCCAGATATACATGTCCCTTTCGGATAAGCTCCGGCATAAAGTTATAGATAAAGGTCAGCATCAGGGTGGAAATGTGGGCGCCATCCACATCCGCATCCGTCATAATAATGATTTTGTGATAACGTAATTTGCTTAAATCAAAATCTTCGTGAATACCGGTACCGAAGGCGGTAATCATTCCCTTGATTTCTTCATTGGCATAGATTCTGTCCAATCTTGCCTTCTGTACATTTAAAACCTTTCCCCTAAGAGGCAGTACAGCCTGGGTTTCCGGATTTCTTCCTTCCTTGGCAGGTCCCAATGCGGAATCTCCCTCTACGATAAAGATTTCACATCTTTCCGGATCCTTGCTGCTGCAATCCGCAAGCTTACCGGGAAGTCCCACGCCGTCCAAAGCGGACTTTCTTCTGGTTAAATCTCTGGCCTTTCTGGCTGCAGCTCTTGCTCTTTGCGCCAAAATAGACTTTTCGCAAATCACCTTGGCAACCGCAGGATTTTGCTCTAAGAAATAAGTCAACTGCTCGGAAACAATTCCCTGCACCGCAACCTGAGCCTCGGAGGTTCCCAGCTTCTGCTTGGTCTGTCCCTCAAACTGGGGATCCTCAATCTTTACGGAAATAATGCAGGTTAAGCCCTCACGGATATCCTCTCCGGAAAGATTGGCTTCACTGTCCTTTAAAAGCTTATTCTGTCTTGCATAGTCATTGAAGGTTTTGGTTAAAGCATTTTTAAAACCGGTCAGGTGGGTTCCCCCCTCCGGGGTATTAATGTTGTTTACGAAGGTATAGATATTTTCCGTATAGGAGTCGTTATGCTGCATAGCCACTTCCACCAGAATTTTTTCTTTCTCTCCCTCACAGTAAATCACATCCGGATAAAGGGCTTCCTTGCCCTTGTTTAAGAAGCTGACAAACTCCTGAATTCCTCCCTCATAGTGGAATTCCTTTTCCTGCTCCATACCTTCCCGCTCATCCACAAGGCGAATCTTCAGATTCTTGGTTAAGAAGGCGGTTTCCCGAAGACGAATCTTCAAGGTTTCAAACTCATAAACGCTTTCTTCGAAAATGCTTGCATCCGGAAGGAAGTGTACCTCGGTTCCCTGCTCCTCTTCGCTGCAAGTTCCGATACACTCGATAGGCTTTGTCACCTTTCCCTTGGCAAAGGACATGGTATAAATCTTGCCCTCTTTATAAACCTTAACATCTAACCATTCAGAAAGGGCATTTACCACGCTGGCTCCTACACCGTGAAGACCGCCGGAGACCTTGTATCCGGCTCCTCCGAACTTTCCTCCTGCGTGAAGAACGGTGAAAACAACTTCCAAGGCAGACTTTCCGGCCTTTTTCTGTATATCTACAGGAATTCCTCGTCCATTATCTCTTACGGTAATGGAGTTATCCTGATGAATTTTAACGGTAATGGTATTACAAAATCCGGCCAGAGCCTCGTCTACGGAGTTATCCACGATTTCATAAACCAAATGATGCAAACCGCGAACGGAAGTACTTCCGATATACATTCCCGGTCTTTTCCGAACCGCTTCCAATCCCTCTAAAATCTGAATCTGATCTGCACCGTATTCCTTAGAACCATGAAGAAATTCTGCTTCATTTCCTTCAAATTCTTCCATCTCTATCGACATAGTTCCTCCTCTTTACTGACACTGCACCTGTCCATTTTCCACATAAAACACATGGTCTATGGGGAATCGATGCTTCACCAATTCTTCCAAGCCTGTACAAGTAATCAGACTTTGTAAATTTCCTAACTGCTCTAGTAAAAAATTCTGTCTTTTTTGATCCAGCTCCGAAAACACATCATCCAACAATAAGATGGGATTATCCTGAATTCTTTCTCTCACCAAATCAATTTCCGCTAATTTCAGGGATAAGGCTGCGGTTCTTTGCTGTCCCTGGGAACCGAAATGCCGGATATCCTGACCGTTAATCTGAAAGGACAGGTCATCCCGGTGGGGACCGGAGAGGGTGGTCTGTTGCTTTTTCTCCGCCTCCCTGTTTTTTTCCAGCTGCAAGGAGAAATTTTCCTCGGAAACATTTTCCTCATAACTTAGAAGAAGCTCTTCCCGCTTTCCGCTGATTTCTCCGTGGATGTTTTCCACCTTTTTCCGTAAGTTTTCCACAAAATCTCTGCGGATAGAAATCACCATCTTCCCATGCTTTACCAGTTCCTCATCCCAGGCAAAGAGGGTTTCCTCCAGCTTTGGCCGAAAATACAGTTCCTTTAAAAGCTTATTTCTTTGCTGCAAAACTTTATTATACATGGATAAGTGGTAGAGATAAATCTTATCCAGCTGACAAAGCTCCAAATCAATAAATCTTCTTCTTTCCTTTGGCCCGTTCTTAATCAAGGACAGGTCCTCCGGAGAAAAAATAATGATATTTCCCAGACCGAAAAGCTCGGAGCTTTTCTTCACCGGAAATCCATCTATAGCCACTCCCTTACTTTTATTTTTCTTTAGGTGAATGTCTATCCGGTGGGAAATTCCCTTTTTCTTCAGGATCATCTTCAAATGGGCTTCCTCCGCCCCGAAATGAATCAATTCCTTGTCCTTACAAAAGCGAAAGGACTTTCCGGTGCTGCCAAAGAAAATGGCCTCCAATAGATTGGTCTTCCCCTGGGCATTGTCTCCGTAAAGGATATTGTTCTTCTCTCCCAGAGGAAGCTTCAATTTTTCTATATTTCTATAATTTTGTAATTCTATGGATTCGATAATCATCCTACGGCTTCCGCATTAAAGTTAACCGGTAAAATCATGTAGTTGTAGCTTTCCTCCTGATCCCGAATAAAGACGGGAGAGCGGGAAATGGTAAAGTACAAATCCACCTCTTCCTCTTCAATATTCTGAAGAGCATCCATCAGGTAAGTGGGGTTAAAGCCGATGAGAAGATCCTTTCCTTCCTGCTGTACCGGCATCTCCGCATCCATCCTTCCGATATCGGAAACAATTTTCAAAGATAGACTCTGGTCTTCGATTTTTAAAATCAAAGGCTGCTTATCATTGTCTCTGGCCAGGATTCTGGCTCTGTCGATATTTTCCAAAAACTGCTTACGGTTTAAGCGAATCTTGGTTTCGTAATCGGTGGACAACATCTGGCGAACATGAAAATATTCTCCCTCCACCAGCTGAGTTACCACGATGGTGTCTTCAAAGGAAAATTGTAGATACTGCTTGGAAAAGCAAATCTCCACCTTATCCTCCAAGCCTCCGCTGATAATCTTGGAAAGCTCGGACAGAACTTCCTTGGGAACAATGGCGGAGCAGTTGTCATAGGACTCGGAAAGCTCGGTCTTTCGAATGGCAATTCTATGTCCGTCCAGAGCGGTAATGGAGAATTGATTGTCGATAATTTCGAAATATTCTCCTGTCATCTTCTTATTATTCTCCCCCGAAGCGGTGGAAAAAATAGTCTGATTAATCATGTTTCTTAAACTCAGTTGAGAAATCTCTACAATTTCCTGTTTCTCTACGGAAGGAAGGGAGGTAAATTCCTCAGGATTTCTGCCCATGATTTTAAAGACGGACTTTTCACACTGAATGGTACAATTTCCGTTTTCCTCTGTACTGAGAAGAATATTTTTTCCCTCTGTCTGGGGCAAACGTTTGATAATCTCTTGGAAAAGTCTTGCCTCCAAGGCAATCTTTCCCGGCTCCAATATGTCTCCCGGACAAATGCTTTCTATTCCAAAATCATTTTTGTTTCCTGTTAAACGAATCTGCCCCTCAGTGGCGTCCACCAGGATGCACTCCATAATGCTTAGGGTGGTTTTGGAAGCAACAGCCTTCCCTACCACTTGCAGGGTGGAAAGCAAATCATTTTTTTGAAAAGATAATTTCATAGGAGTCCTTTCTTTTTATTCTATAGGAGCTTTATGAAAAGCCGCTAAATTTTATTCTTAACAAGTATCGCTCGTGAGCCTCGTGATATTTTGTTTTTGTTCTTTTTTTTTCTTTAGTAGTGTTATTAGGGGATGTGGAAATGTATAATCCCTAAAATACCTTGATTTTTCAATGCTTCATCCCTTCTTTTTTTCTGTGGAAAGGGAAAGGAAAAAATGGGGATTAGGGAGAGATTTTTTTCCGTAAAACCTCTATTGTGGATTGCAACTGTTCATTTGTGGACAATTCCTTGGATATCTTGTCGCAACCGTGAATGATGGTGGAATGGTCTCTTCCTCCCAAAAGTTCTCCCACAGTATTTAAGGGAATACTGGTCATTTCTCGACAAAGGTACATGGCAATCTGTCTGGGAATCACGATTTCCTTATTCTTTCTTTTGGAAACAAGGTCGGAAAGACTCAGACCGTGATGCTCCGCCACTACCTCAATAATCCATTTCGGAGTAAGCTCCTTTTTCTCTGCCGGAGTAATATTGTCTTTTAAAAGCTCCTCTGCAAGACTTAAGGTAACGGGCTGTTTAATCAGGCGGGATTTTGCCACCACCTTGGTTAAGGCTCCTTCCAACTCCCGGACATTTGACTTAATGTTGTCTGCAATATATTTGATAACTTCGTTGTCAATGTTATAGCCTTCCAGCTCTTCCTTTTTCCGAAGAATCGCCATCCTGGTTTCCACATCCGGAAGCTGGATATCCACGGTGAGTCCCACCTCAAAGCGGGAGAGGAGTCGTTCTTCAATATTGTCAATCTTCTTTGGCGGCTTATCGGAGGCAATGATAATCTGTTTTCTATTATCATAGAGGGCATTGAAGGTGTGGAAGAATTCTTCCTGGGTTCCTTCCTTTCCGATTAAGAACTGAATATCGTCTATGAGCAGAACATCCAGTTCTCTATACTTTCTTCTGAATTCCGCCGGGGAAATGTTATTTTTATTACGGATACTGTCGACAAATTCGTTAATAAAGGTTTCGGAGGTAACATAGCGAATCTTGGCATTTTTGTTTTGCTGTAAAATGTAATGGGCCACAGACTGCATCAGGTGGGTTTTCCCCAGGCCTGCTCCTCCGTAAATATAGAGAGGGTTATACTGTTCTCCCGGCATCTCCGCTGCCGCCACACAGGCTGCATGGGCTAAGGCGTTGGAGGAACCTACTACAAAGCTGTCGAAGGTATAGCGGGAGTTAAGGTTGGCATTTTTTAAGGCCTCCTCCAGTCCCGGCTGTTCTTCCTGGTTTTTCTTTGGATAGAGTTCTTTTAAACCGTCCTCGTCGGTGAAGAGAATCTCGGTGTAGATGCCGGTAATTTCTAAGATAGAAATCTTTAGAGTATCGGTATAGCGCTTCCGAATCATACTGAGAAATTGTTTCATCTTTACCAGTATAATCAGCTGATCCCCGATAGAATCGTATAACTCTAAGGGAGCAATCCAGAGATCATAGGTTACATCCGGCATTTCATTTATTTCTCTGGTATGTAGGAGGATTTCTTCCCATTTTTCTTTTATGAGGTTAAAGTCTTTTGCCATTCCCAGACTCCTTAAAATCAACGACAAGGGGGTTCTCGCTATTTTTCCAAAAAAAAAGTACCCTTTTTTCTGAAAAGACAGTTCCTTTTATTCTACAGCAAGAGAGCCTCTTTCGCAAGTTCACATCCCTAAGGAAAGAAGAATAATTCTTTTCAAAAAATATAGAAAAAAGACAGAAGAATTATTGGAGTAAAGATTAAAAAAATAGCGAAAAAGAGTATAAATGGAGTATAAAAATAAAAGCTGTCCACAGAAGAAAGCTAAAAGAAGCCTTTTAACATAGGAAAAAAGAAAAATTATACACTTATCCACAGTTTATAAACAGTTTGTGGATAAGGTGAACAGATGTTTTTGTGGATAGAATTTGTGGATAAGTGCATAATTTTGTGGATAAACCCTGTTTTTATAGGATTTCCCGGCTTTATTTAGAGGATAAAGAGGATAAGATATACACATTCCTTCCGAAAAATAAGTTTTTTCCAAAGGGTATTGACGATTTCTAGCCCTTTCTATATAATAATCTGCGATGTTTACCCAAAATTAGGAGTTTATTCGGGACCTTTCGTACAAGGACGAATAATTCCCGGAGAAACGATCGGTGGCTTTAGGCCATACACTAAAAAAAGGGAGGTGTCCGTATGCATAAGGGAAAAATGACTTATCAGCCAAAGACAAGACAGAGAGCAAAAGTGCATGGATTTAGAAAGAGAATGTCCACAGCCAACGGTAGAAAGGTTTTGTCTGCTAGAAGAGCTAAAGGTAGAGCAAGATTATCTGCATAATGCAGAAACATAAAGGAAGCTTTCTTGAAAAGCTTTACGGGTATAAATAGTACCCTGTAGAATACAGAAATGAGGCCGCTGGAAAGCGGTCTTTCTTCAACCTTGGAGATATTTTATGAAGCGTTTTCCTTCCATGAAGTCAAATGAAGAGTTTCAGCATTGTTATAAAAAAGGAAAATCCTATGCCAATGCTTATTTTGTGATGTTGATCGTGGAAAACGGTTTAGACTATTCCCGGCTGGGAATATCCTGTTCCAAGAAGGTGGGGAATTCTGTAGTTCGTCATGGAATCAGTAGAAAGCTTCGAGAGATATTTCGATTAAACAAAGAAATCAAAGAGGGGTTAGACATCGTTTTAGTCGTAAGACAGAAGGTAGCTTTTGCAAGCTATTCGGAATTGGAGATTGCTTATCTCGATTTATGTAGCAGGCATCATATACTTAGTAATGGAGAGAAGTTCTGAAATTCTGATTTTTTCAAAGGGAAAAGAAATCCCTATTATAATAGGAAGAAACTCGGATAGAAAATACGTTTTATCAGGAAATAAGTTGATAGAAATTGCGAAGCAGCTTATTCCGAAGGAGAGCTTTGATGAAAAAACTGATGTTAAAGATGATTCGTTTTTATCAAAAATTTTTATCTCCTATGAAGGGACATTCTCATTGTAAATACACACCCACATGTTCTCAATACGCCTATGAGGCCATACAAAAGCACGGGTGTGTGAAAGGACTATTGTTGGCAATCTGGAGATTACTGCGTTGTAATCCCTTTGCTAAAGGCGGATATGATCCTGTTCCCTAGAGATGAAGGGAGAAAAACTTGATTCAAAATCTGATTATTTTAACCAAAAACACATCCAATCTACCCTTGTTCGGGCCTATCTGGAACTTAATCGTAAGTGCTTTAGGTTGGATTATGAACTGGATTTACCTTTTTTTAGACGGAATCGGTATTCCAAACATTGGATTAGCCATCATTCTTTTTACTTTGGTAACTCGTATTTTGCTGTTCCCGACTTCTTTAAAACAGCAAAAATCCTCCAGAATGATGCAGATTATGCAACCGGAAATTCGTGCTGTACAGGAAAAGTATAAGAATAAGACGGATAACGCTTCCATGATGGCGCAGCAAACTGAGATGAAAGCCATTTATGAAAAGTACGGCACTTCTATGACTGCAGGGTGCTTGCCTTTGTTTTTACAAATGCCGATTATTTTTGCCCTGTATCGTATTATTATGAACATTCCTGCTTATGTTCCTTCCGTAAAGGCAGTTTATGAAAGCGTTTCCACTGCTATCGGAGGCTCTTCTGCGGCACAAAGTCTTCTGGACTTCGGAAAAGCTAATGGCATGGAATCTATTTTAAAGACCTTACACAACTTAGGTCTGGATGACCCCAGTAAGTATAATGCAGATGCAGTTCATAACTTCGTAATTGACTTTTTGTATAAGTTAAATCCTGCGCAGTGGGCAAAGCTTCCGGAAATTTTCCCCTCTGCTACCCAGGTAATTCAGCAAGCTGCGGCAAAGTCTACAGAGATTAACAGCTTCTTAGGCTTAAATCTTTCCACTGCCCCCTCTGCTTATGGCTTTACCCCAAATATTTACTGGTTAATTCCTATTTTGGCAGGCTTAAGCCAGTGGGCTTCCACCCTGCTGATGCAGAAGCAGACCATGCCTACCGCAACAGAGGAGGGAGATCAGTCCCAGCAGATGATGAAGAGCATGAACGTGATGATGCCTTTGATGTCTGTGTGGTTCTGCTTCAGCTTTGCTTCAGGAATCGGTTTATACTGGATTGCTTCTTCCGTATTTATGCTCTTACAGCAGTTGATTTTAAACTGGTACTTCGGAAAGAAGACCAATGAAGAGCTTTTACAGGATGCTATGGCTAAGGCCAATGAAAAAAGAGCAAAAAAAGGCTTACCTCCCATTGATGAAAAGACCGTGGAAAACAGATTAAAGCTTATGCAGGCTAAGGAAGATTCTGAAGAAAAGAATCGTATGGAAAAGATTGCAAAGCAAAATCTGAAGACAAAAGAATCTACAGACTATTACAATCAAAATGCGAAAGAGGGATCATTAGCCAGCAAGGCAAACATGGTACAGCTTTACAATGAAAAGCATGAGAAAAAAGAGAAAAAGTAAAAAGCTTAGGGAGAAAAGCTATGGACAAGTTTAGAGTTTCTGCAAAGACGGTAGAAGAAGCGATTACGAAGGCAACCATCTCTTTAGGTTGTACATCAGACAGAATTTCCTACAATGTAATCGTACAGGGAAGCAACGGTTTATTCGGTATCGGAGCAAAGCCCTGGATTATCGAAGCCTGGGAAAAGGATGAAGCGGAAATCGCAAAAGAAAAGGCTGCAGCGGAAAAGCCCGCGGCAGTAGAGAAAGCGGCATTTGAAAAGAAGGAAGCGGAAGGAAAGAAGGAAAGCTCTTTTGTAGAGGAAAAGTCTCAGACTTTTGAGAAAAGGGAAGAAGGAAAGGCTTCCGGGGAGGATAAATCATTTTCCTATAATGCTTCTTTGGAAAAGAAGGACGAAAAGAGAGAGAAGAAGTTTGAAAAGAAGGAAGGCTTTAAGGGATTTAGCAGAGGAGGCTATGATCCTATCCCTGCACCAATCTCTTCCGCTCCTGTAAAGAGAGAGGAAAAGTCCTTTGAAGGAAGAAGTCCTGAGAAGAGAGAACTTACGCCTCTTTCCGAAGAGGAAATCGCAGTGGTAACAAAGGCTGCTTTAGAGTTCTTAAGCTCTGTATTTCAGGGTATGGCTATGGAAGTGGAGCTTCAGACAGAGTTTAGAAACAGCAGCAATGAGCTTTACATCAACCTGGTAGGACCGGATATGGGTATCCTTATCGGAAAAAGAGGACAAACCCTGGATTCCTTACAGTATCTTTGCTCCTTGGTGGTGAATAAAAACCACGGGGATGAGTATCTTCGGGTAAAGCTGGATACGGAGGATTACCGTAAGAGAAGAGAGCAGACCTTAAGAAGTCTGGCTAAAAACATTGCTTACAAGGTAAAGAAGAATCGGAAATCCGTTCATTTGGAGCCAATGAATCCTTATGAGAGAAGAATCATCCATGCCGCACTGCAAAGTGACAGTCAGGTTTCCACAAAATCCGAGGGAGAGGATCCCTTCCGCCACGTGGTGATTTTCTGTAAAAATGGAGGAAAGTTCCAAAAGGATTTCCGCCACAAGGGAAACAGGATGAGAAGAGAGGACAGGAAAGAAGAAAAGAGAGAAGAGAAGAGCGAAGAATAAGACTTTCTTGCACCCCATGGAAGAAATAAGAAGAATAATTAGTAAGAAAATTCATTCGGTAAGAGGAACATATTCAGTAAAAAGAAGTCATCAAAAGAAGTCATAAAACGTAAGTTAAAGAATTGTGTGATATTTAAGCAGTAGAGGTCTGAAATAGGGAGAGTTAGTTCTACCCTGATTTCAGGCCTCTATTGCTTATTTGTATACAAGCTATTTAGGCTTATTTATAATTTCCATCCTAGGCTTTTCATTGCATTGTAGGGCAAATCTTAGTAAAATACAGAATTGCTGAGGAGGTGAGGATTTGGAAAATACCATTAGCGGAATTGCCACCGCATTAGTTGAAAGCGGAATCGGCATTATCCGGATTAGCGGAAATCAGGCTGTGGAAATTGCCGGAAAAATTTTAAGAACTAAGGGGGGGAAACCCTTAGATATTAGAGAAAGCCACCGGATTCGCTATGGCTTTGTTTTTGACGGGGAAAAGGAAATTGATGAGGTTTTGGTTTCCACTTTTTTAGCACCCAAATCCTTTACCGGAGAAGATACCGTGGAAATCAACTGTCACGGCGGAATCCTTTTGATGCAAAAGGTTTTTCAGGCCACTCTTAAGGCGGGAGCAAGACCGGCGGAGCCGGGAGAGTTCAGTAAACGAGCCTTTTTAAATGGGCGTATTGACCTTTCTCAGGCGGAGGCAGTGGCGGATTTGATTTCTGCCAAAAGCGAGGACAGCATTCGCTCCTCTCTTTCCCTCCTACAGGGTTCACTGAAGGAGAAAATCAAGGGAATGCGGAGCAGAATTCTGGAGGATACCGCTTTTATTGAGGCGGCTTTGGATGATCCGGAGCATATTTCTTTGGAGGGCTTCTCTGAGCAGTGTAAAGCCCATGTGGAAGGGATTCTCTCTGAAATTTCAGAGCTTTTGAAACACCAAAGGGAAGGAAAACTTTTAAAGGAGGGAATTCAAACTGTTATTGTGGGAAAGCCCAATGCGGGAAAGTCTTCTCTTTTAAATTGCCTGGTTAAGGCGGATAAGGCCATTGTAAGCAATATTCCGGGAACCACCAGGGATACGGTGGAGGAGGATATTCGCATCGGCTCCCTGTCCCTTCATTTGATGGATACCGCAGGAATCCGGGAAACGGAAGATATTGTGGAAGAAATCGGTGTGAATCGGGCAAAGGAAGGGATTGAAAAGGCGGACTGCGTTCTTTTGGTTTTGGATGGAAGCCTTCCCTTAGAGGAGGAGGACCGAAAGATTTTAGCCCTTTTAGAGGGAAAAAAGGTCCTGGTGCTTCTCAATAAAATGGATAAGGAAAGCATTTTACAAAAAGAGGACTTGGAAAAGGCTACCGGTTTTTCTGTGCTTCCCATTTCCGCCAAAGAGGGAAAGGGCATTGAGGAGCTTGGCCAAAAGTTGGAAGAGCTTTTCTATACCGGAAGTCTTTCCTTTTCCACAGAAACGTATATCCATAGTGAAAGGCAGATTGCTGCATTGGAAGAAGCAAAGTCCGCTTTGGAATTGGTTTTGGAGGGAATCCGTCTTAAATTGTCCGAGGATTTCTTAAGTATAGATTTAATGGGGGCATACAGTGCCTTAGGAAGAATTCTGGGAGAGGATGTTTCCGAGGATTTGATCAATGAGATTTTTGCAAAGTTTTGCATGGGAAAATAGTAAAGAGGGAATATGGCATTTTTAGAAGAACAGGTAGATATTGTAGTGGTGGGAGCAGGGCATGCCGGAGTGGAGGCAGCCCTTGTTTCTGCTAAGCGGGGGCATAAAACCCTTCTTTTTACCCTGAGTCCGGACAGTATTTCCATGATGGCCTGTAACCCCAATATCGGGGGAAGCTCTAAGGGACATCTGGTAAGAGAGTTGGATGCCCTGGGGGGAATGATGGGAAAGATCTGCGACCAATCCTTTCTCCAGTCCAGGATGTTAAATAAGTCCAAGGGTCCGGCGGTACATTCCTTAAGAGCCCAGGCGGATAAGCAGGTCTATTCCCAAAATATGCGGCATCTTGTGGAAAATCAGGAGAATCTTCATATTCGGCAGGGAGAAATTGTCTCTTTACTGTGCAATGAGGAAAAGACGGAAATTCGCGGGGTTGTCAGCAGTACCGGAGCCAGATACTATGCCAAGGCAGTGCTGATTTGCACCGGTGTGTACTTGAACGCCCGCTGCATTTACGGAGAGGTGTCCGAGGAAACCGGGCCAAACGGCCTTCGCAGAGTTACAAAGCTGAGTCAGGCTCTTTTGGATTTAGGCTTCAGGCTTCAGCGTTTTAAAACAGGAACCCCTGCCAGAGTGGATAGAAGATCCCTGGATTTTAGCAAGATGGAGGTACAGAAGGGAGATGTGCCTGTGGTGCCCTTCTCCTTTTCCACGGATCCGGCTACGGTGCAGATTTCCCAAGAGGATTGCTACCTGACCTATACCTGTGAAGAAGGTCATGAGATGATTCGGGAAAATATTGACCGCTCCCCCATGTATAACGGGGTGATTCAGGGAACCGGCCCCAGATACTGTCCTTCCATCGAAGATAAGGTCATGAAGTTCCCGGAAAAAAATCGGCATCAGATTTTTGTGGAGCCGGAGGGAAGATACACCAACGAAATGTATCTTTCCGGTCTTTCCTCTTCTCTTCCGGAAGACGTGCAAATGAGAATTCTTCGTACCATGGCGGGCTTTGAAAAGGCGGAAATGGTGAGAACCGGCTATGCCATCGAATACGACTGCCTAAATTCTTTGGAACTGGAAAATACCTTGGAAACAAAGAAGATTTCCGGCCTGTATTTTGCAGGACAAATGAACGGTTCCTCCGGCTATGAGGAGGCGGCGGTACAGGGATTTATGGCAGGAATCAATGCGGTACAAAAGATTGAGGGGAAAGAGCCCTTTGTTTTGGATCGTTCCGAGGCCTATATTGGCGTTTTAATTGATGACCTGGTGACAAAGGAGAATAAAGAGCCCTACAGAATGATGACCAGCAGGGCGGAATATCGTCTTCTGCTTCGACAGGACAATGCGGACCTTCGCCTTCGGGAAAAGGGCTATGCCCTGGGGATGGTTTCCGAGGAGGAAATCAAGGCTACCAGAGAAAAGCAGGAGGCCATCCAAAAAGAGCTTCGCCGTATGGAAAATACCTATATCGGGGCAAATGAGGAGAACAACAGAATTTTGGAAAGCATTCCCTCTTCTCCTATCCAGTCCGGCATTTCTCTGAGAGAACTTTGTAAGAGACCGGAGTGTAATTATCAAAACATTGCTCCCTTGGATCCGGAAAGACCTTCCCTTTCTCCCTTCATACAGGAAGAAGTGGAAATCGAAATTAAATATGAGGGCTATATCAAAAGACAGATTCAACAGGTGGAAGCCTTTAAGAAAATGGAGCGGAAAAAGCTGCCAAAAGATATCTGCTACCATGATATTCATAATCTCCGTCTGGAAGCCAGACAGAAGCTGGACTTGATTCGTCCGGAAAATATGGGTATGGCCTCCCGCATCAGCGGTGTCAGCCCTGCGGATTTATCGGTGCTTTTGATTTATCTGGAGAAGAAAAAGGAAAGAAGAAAGGAAGAGAAATGACCGAGTTTTTTCGAGAGAAGCTTTCCCATTTAGCAGAGAGCTTAGGACTTTCTTTAACAGAACAACAGCTTTTACAGTTCTATCAATATTATCAGATTCTGGTGGAAAAAAATAAGGTGATGAATCTTACCGCCATTACGGAAGAAGAAGAGGTCATTGTTAAGCACTTTGTGGATTGTCTGGCGATTTGTCAAATGAATGTTTCACGTGAAACATTTTCAGAATGGATAGAGGGAAAGTCGGTAATGGATGTGGGAACAGGAGCAGGATTTCCCGGACTTGTTCTAAAAATTGCCTTTCCAAGTATTCATCTTTCTTTGAGTGACTCTTTGCAAAAGCGGATTCGTTTTTTGGAAGAGCTGGTGGAAAGCCTTGGTTTGGAAGGGGTGAGATTTTATCACGGTCGGGCTGAGGACCTGGGACATGATAAGAGCTTGCGGGAACAGTACGACCTGGTAGTTTCCAGAGCAGTGGCAAATCTTGCCACTTTAAGTGAGTATGACCTTCCCTTTGTGAAGCCAGGAGGCTATTTTCTGGCTTTAAAGGGAAGAGAAGTGGAAGAAGAATTAGAGCAGGGTAAGAAGGCTATTTTCCTTTTAGGAGGAAAATGTGTGGAGAAGAAAATCTATACCCTGCCGGAAACCGATATGGGAAGAGCTATGCTTTTGATTCAGAAGATAGAGCCCTGCGGAAAAAAATATCCTAGAAAGGCGGGAACTCCGGCTAAGTCACCTCTTAGTTAGAGAAATATTATCAAGTGAAAAAGTTAAATGAAATAGAGGAAGAAAGCATTTTCCCAAAAGAACAGGAAAGGCTTTTGACAGAAAAAGAGCATCCCTATAGGGAGAGAAATAAGGGAATCATTATTCTTTTGATTACGACTGTGATTTGGAGTTTGGCCTTTATTGCCCAAAGTACCGCAATGGATCAGATTGGTCCCTGCGCCTTTGTGTTTTATCGGCACTTTTTATCCGGACTTTGCTTATTGCCCTTTGCCTTTTTAAAGCCATGCTCTAAGGAGGAAAAAATAGCAGGAATCAAAGGGGGAGCCATTACCGGTATCGTACTGGGTTTTGCCAGCGTGATTCAGCAAATTGGCGTCAAAGAAACCACCGTGGGAAAGGCAGCCTTTTTAACGGTACTTTATATTATCCTGATTCCGATTTTTGGCTTAGTTATCGGAAAAAAACCGGAAAAGAAAGTCTGGTTTTGTGCAATTCTGGCTTTGGTCGGGGTTTATTTTATTGCGATTAAGGCGGGAACAAAATTTACTATCGGCATAGGAGATACTTATATTATTCTTTGCTCGGTGCTTTATGCCGTTCAGATTATGCAGGTAGGACACTATGTAAAGAAGGTCAATATCAGCTGGTATATGTCCATACAGTTTTTAGCAGGCTCTTTGGTGGGATTACTGGGCTTTATTTTCTTTGAAAAGTTCTCTTTAATGAGTTTGAAAGCAGCCTTCCTTCCCATTGCTTATGCCGGTATTATGTCCGGGGCAGTGGCTTTTACCATGCAAAGCTATGCTCAAAAAAGATTGGAGGATACTCTTGCTTCCCTTCTCATGTCCACTACCGCCATTTATGCGGCGATTTGGGGATGGTTGTTTTTAGGAGAGTCTTTGGGAATTCGGGAAATATTCGGCTGTATTATTATGACCATTGCGGTGGTCTATGCCCAGCTGCCGGAAAAGCGGAAGAAAAGAAGCTAGAATTTTTTGTTTTTGGAAGAAGGATAGCAATAGAATAGCTGCTAAAAGAGATAGCTTAGCAAGGAAATAGACAGTAAAAAGTAGCAGGAAGATAAATTGACAGTAATATAGAGCTGGGCTAAAATGTTTCACGTGAAACAAAAGCGGAAATAGTTACAGCACAAAAAGAAAGGCTAAGGGGACTTATGGCGAAGATTATTACAATTGCAAACCAAAAGGGGGGTGTGGGAAAAACCACCACCGCTGTCAATTTGGCGGCTTCCTTAGCGGAGGCGAAACAGAAAGTTTTGCTTTTGGACTTTGATCCCCAGGGAAATACGGGAAGCGGTATCGGCATTCGGGAGGAAGAAATCAGCATTTACCGAATTCTTAGCGGAGAGTTTCCCATAGAAAAGGGCATTGTTCGGGAGGCTTTGGAAAATCTGGATTTTATTGCCGCAGACAGGAATCTTTCCGCCATGGATGCAGAGCTTGCAGAGGAGGAAAATAAAAACTTCTTACTAAAGGAAGCTCTGGTGAATATTCAAAAGGACTATGACTATATCTTTATTGATTGCCCTCCCAGCCTTGGTACTCTTACGGTAAATGCTTTAACGGCTTCTCATTCCGTGTTGATTCCCATTCAGTGTGAATACTATGCATTGGAAGGACTTAGCCAAATGACGGATACCATTTCCATGGTAAAGGACGCCTTGAATCCGGACTTAACAATCGAGGGAATTTTATTCACCATGTATGACAGCAGAAATCTCCTGTCGCAGGAGGTGGTAAAAGCGGTGCAGGAGCATTCTTCGGATCCTATTTTTAAGACGATTATTCCCAGAAATGTTCGTTTGGCAGAGGCTCCCAGCCACGGTCTTCCCATCTCTCTTTACGACAACAGCTCTACAGGGGCGGAGGCCTACAGAAAGCTTGCAGCGGAGATTCTGGAAAAGGATATAGCGTATTAAAAGCTTGCAGCGGGGATTTTGGAAAAGGATGTAGCGTATTAAAAGCTTAGAGAAAGGAAGGGAAGAACATGGCAAAGCATGGTTTGGGAAGAGGGGTGGATACCCTTTTTGCCGGAAAGAAGGATGGACGGGAGAAGAAAGAGGAGCAGGCAATGGTGAAGCTTTCTCTGATTCAAGCCAATCCAAAGCAGCCCAGAAAACAATTTTCCCAGGAAGAGTTGGAGGAACTTTCTCAGAGCATTAAGCAATTCGGTGTTTTACAACCCTTACTGGTAAAAAAGGAAGGCCCTCTCTATGAAATCATTGCCGGAGAAAGAAGATTTCGGGCGGCAAAGATGGCCGGTCTTACGGAAATCCCCGTTTTGATTCGGGACTATGATGAAAAGCTCAGCAAGGAAGTAGCCATCATTGAAAATATCCAAAGAGAAGACTTAAATGCGGTGGAGGAAGCCATGGCTTACCAAAGCCTGCTGACGGAATATCATTTGAGTCAGGAGGAGCTGGCGGAAAGGGTGGCAAAGAAGCGTTCCACCATTGCCAACAGTCTTCGACTTTTAAAGCTTGAGGAAGAGATTTTAGAATATCTCCGTCAGAACCTTTTGTCCGAGGGACATGCCAGAGCACTGCTTTCCGTGGAAAATACAGAGAAAAGACTTTCTCTTGCCAAGGAATGTGTAGAGAAAAAATGGAGTGTCCGGGAAATGGAAAGACGGGCAAAGGAGGAAAAAGCTCCGACGGAAAAGCAGGAAAAGCCCAAGAATTTAAGCTCTCAGTGGAAAACCATTGTTCACGGCTTGGAAGAGAAAATGAAGGAACATCTGGGGACCAAGGTAAAAATTACCGCCAAGAACGAGGATAAGGGCAAGGTAGAAATCGAATATTACTCAAAGGAAGATTTGGATAGAATCACCCGGATTTTAGAGGGAAGGGGAGAAGAATAAATGGAAGTATTGTTACAGCATGGTAAATTGGTCTTCGTACTGGTTTCCACATTGATTTCGCTCGTTTCTCTCTTTATCGCCCTGAAGGCGGAGGCTAAGTATAAAAAGCTTTATCGCCAGTATGATTACTTCATGCGGGGGAAGGATGCGGAAACTCTGGAGGATTATTTTATTGAGCTGCAGAGGCATGTGGAAAAGCTGGAAGACTTGGAAGAAGAACAGCGGGAAATGCTTAAGATTTTACATAAGAATATCAGACGTTCCTTCCAAAAATGGGGTATCATTCGCTATAATGCTTATGGCGGCATGGGAGGAAACCTCTCCTTTGCCTTGGCAATTTTGAATTATGATAACAGCGGCTTTATCTTTAACTCTGTTCATGCCAAAGAAGGAGGCTTCCTCTATATTAAAGAGGTGGAGGAAGGCAGCACTTCCGTTGAGCTTGGAGCCGAGGAAAAGCTGGCCTTGGAAGAGGCCTTAGGCTATAGGAAGAAGCCCCAGACTTAGGAAAAGAGCTAAATCAGGAAGAAGGGTTAAACTTTGTTAAATAGACTAGGCGAAAGTAAGCAGAAGTTTTGGAATAAAAGAAGAAGTAGGGCTTTGGTATTGGGCGGCATTTTTTTTGTCGCTCTGCTTTTTTATTTTTTCCATTCTTATCGTTCCATGGACCAAAACAATAGAATTTATGCCAATATGGGAAAAAGCAAATTGCCGGTGCTTCATGTATTTTCCTCCGGAAAAGAAATCAATCCCCTCTACGGCTATTTGCAAGAAATGGATGATGCCTTTGTGCGGGACAGTTTAACCTTGCTTCCGGAAAATCGCCGGTGTGAATTGATTTTGGAAGAGGGAAAGTCCGCCCCAAAATCTGTGCATTATGATATTCGCTCCCTGGATGGGGCAGAACTTTTGGAAAAGGACCAAGAGGGAAGCTTACAGGAGGAAGGGGGAAGGGTTCACATTATTCTTCCTATCCAAAACCTGATGAAGGAGGGAAAGGAGTATCTTCTTCGTCTTCGACTGGATCTGGGAGAAAGCAGCGTCTATTACTATACCCGTGTTTTACTGGGGAAGGAGGACATGGGACAGGAAGTTCTGAGCCTTGCGGAGGATTTTACCAGAAAGAGCTTTTCCAAGTCGGAGGCAAAGAGCCTTAGCACTTATCTGGAAAGTGACGATACCATGGATAACAGTTCTCTTGCCCATGTGAATCTGCATTCCTCCTTTCAGCAGATTACCTGGGGAGACAGCGGTATGGAAATGGATGGGGAGCTGGAGATTCGTTTGAAGGAGCTGGACGGTACCATGGCATTAGTGCAAATCCAGTACGCCTCAAGAGCTACGGATCAGGACGGAAATGTGCACCGTTTCTTCAATGAAGATAACTATGTGATGCGATATGATCCTCAAAGAATTTTCCTGATGGACTTTGACCGAAGAACCAAGGAACTTTTTGACGGACAGAATTATCGTTACAAGGATAAGAAGATTTTACTGGGTGTGGGGGAAAAGAGCGATATTGAGGCCCTGCAATCCGCTACCAAAAATTTCTATGCCTTTACCGATAAGAATACCCTTTACCGTGCCGATGGAGAAGGAAAGGGCAATATGAATCGAATTTTTTCCTATTCAGAGGGGGAGAAGTCGGCGGAGAAGGAGAGTTTTACCCACGGTATTCATATTTTGAGTGTGGACACCAACGGGGATGTGGATTTTCTGGTATATGGCTATATTCGAAGGGGCCGACACGAGGGTTATACCGGCATTGTCTTTTATACCTATGACAATTCGGAAAATACGGTGGTGGAGAATTTCTTCCTGCCCTTAAAGGCCAGCAAGGAAAAACTGGAGGAAAACATTCAAAATCTTTCCTACTATGCGGACAACCGGATGTTCTACATTTTCTTTGCCGGCAGTATCTATGGGGTGGATACCAACAGTTTCGAGGTTATTACGCTGTCTACCGGTCTTTCGGAAAATGATTTTGCTTCCAGCAGCAGTAAGCAATTTATTGCTTACGGAGAAAAGAACAATGACGGAGAATTGCACAGGGAAATTGCCTTTAGAAATCTCCACGGAGATAAGAATTTGAGCATTTCCGAAGATGGAAAACGACTGAAGGTAATCGGCTTTCTGGGGGAGGATTTCCTCTACGGCTTACAGGATAGTGACAAGGATCAGATTTGGAATCCCCAGGGAGAAGTTCCGGTATCGGAGATTCGCATAGTTGGGGAAGACATGAAAACCAAGCTTTCCTATAAAAAGGATGGCCTGTATTTTGCAAATTTCAGTCTGGAAGGAAATCAGCTTCGATTTGATGAATACCAGCTGCAGGACGGGGAATATCAGTATGTGGGGAAGGACAGCCTGCTTTCCAACAAAGAAATCAAAGATGAAAGAAAGATTACCCTGGAATCCAAGGTTCTTGGAAATATTGGAAAACTGCAGTACCTTCCCATGGTAGGAAAGGCGGTTAGCCAGTTTAGCCTGCATTACCCGGAAAAGTTCTCTATTGAAAAGGCAGGCTCTATCGAGCTTCCGGGAGATACCAAGGAAGAGAATATACTTTTCTCCGCCTATAGCCTTGGGCATTATCAGGGAGAGTTTTCCACTATGGAGGCGGCCTATAAGAAGATTTATGACCAGTTCGGTTATGTGGTGGATCAGAAGGAGCGGATTGTTTGGAACAGAACAGACCGTCCCAATACTGCTAACCTGAAAATTCAGGAAGAAGATATCAGCAATTTCGTTTCCCAGATACCGGAACTTCGAAGGGCTATGGACTATGATAATGGCGTGCTTCTGAACCTCTATGGTATGGATCTGCATGCGGCCCTCTACTATGTGGGTAAGGGCTATCCTCTGATGATTCGTATGGAGGATCAGTGGGAGTTAATCAGTGGCTACAACAACAGCTTTATCACCGTATACACCCTTGGGGGAAGCAGCATACCCAGAAATATCAGTAGAGAAGAAGCCATCGCCAGATATGAGAAGGTGCATAATGCCTTTTATGGGTATTTGAAGAAGTAGATATAAAAGGGGTGTAAAAAGCAAAAAGATTTTCTAAGCAATATAGGTCTGAATGGGGGTATGCTCTCGCTAGCCTTGCTCTGCGTAGAGAAGGACTGCACTCGCCATAAGAAGACGCTCTGATACAGTGTGGGCTATAATTAGGGCACGCTCTCGCTAACCTCGCCTTCGCAGCGGTTCTAACTTCAAGCTTCGCTTTAGCTCGCTTTCAGTAAGAACCGGCGGGCTCAGATTGCCCTTATTATAGCCCCACACTGCATCATTCGCTTCAATTATTGATTTTACAGTCCTCCACATCGCCGGCCTTTCACAAGTATTAGGCTCAGACTATCCCATATTCAGACCTATATTGCCGAAAATGTCTTTACTCTTAACAAGTGGCGCAGGTGAAGCCTGAAACATCTTGTTTTGATTATTTACGTCTCCTTTTTTATCCTACCCATTCGAGACGGTTTTACGCTATGAAATATAAAAGGCTTTGTGAAATAAAAAAAAGCGTATATGCATAATAGGTCTAAACCAGGGGGCAATCTGAGCCCGCCGGTACTTGCGAAAAACAAATGTAATGCGGTTTTTCGCTTAGTACCGCTGCGCAGGCGAAGTTAGCGAGAGCGTGCCCCGGGTTTAGACCTATTAATGCATATACAAAAGCTTGATTATTTTACAACTCCTTTTTTACTTACTCACAAAACCTGCAGAACACGGACTTTTGTTTTTCCCTCCACTCCGGATCCAAGTTATCACTGATTTCCGCAAACTCATCTAAGCTAAGGGTCTCTCCTCTCACATTTTCCGGATAGGAAAGGGCGGAAAGTACGCTTTTAATCACTTCCTTATCTAAAGAAAGGCCGGCAGACAGGGCATTCACCAATGTCTTCCTTCTCTGCATAAAGGAAGCTTTAATGGTCTTAAAGAGATATTCCGGATTCTCACATTCCACAGGGGATTCCTTATAAACAGAGAGGTGAATCACCATGGAACTTACCTTGGGACGGGGAATAAAGCAGTGGGGAGGAACCTCCTGTACAATCTCCGGCTTACTGTAGTATTGCACTGCAAGAGATAAAGCGCCGTAGTCCTTGGTACCGGGGCCGGCCTGCATTCTCTCCGCAACCTCCTTTTGTACCATTACGGTGATGGAGCTAAGAGGAAGCTTCTTTTCCAGTAAGGAGAGTAAAATGGGGGTGGTGATGTAGTAGGGAAGATTTGCCACTACCTTTACGGAATAAAAGTCAGGGTATTCCTTTAAAAGCTCCGTAAAGTCCACCTTCAAAACATCCTGATGCAGGAGGCGAAAATTCTCTTTACCGGCAAGGTTCTCCTCTAAAATAGGAATCAGCTTATCATCAATTTCAATGGCAATCACCTGCCCTGCATGCTCGCAAAGGGCTTCTGTTAAGGTTCCGATTCCGGGACCAATCTCAATCACCAGATCCTCTTTCTGAATCTTGGCGTGAGAAATGATATGATCCAAGACAGATGAATCAATTAAAAAATTTTGACCGAATTGCTTCTTAAACTGGAAGTTTGTCCTTTGCAATACGGCAATGGTCTCTTTGGAATCCACAAGCTTAGCCATCTTTATACCCCCTAATTTTTCTGTGTAAAATCTTGCCATATTTTCTCTTGGAAAGCAAGAAGAGAGACTATTCCTTTTTTCCGGAGAGAAATTGACGAAGAATAGTATATATAATACAATGTATTACAAATGAAAGGAGGGGTAGAATGACGATCTCTTTAAGGTTAAATGAAGCGGACTCTATGCTTTTTAAAAAATATGCGGAATTGCATGGGATTAGCGTATCGGAATTGCTTAGACGCTCAGTGATTGAACATATTGAAGAGGAGTATGATTTGCAGGCTTATGAGGAAGCCATAGCGGAATATCATGAAAATCCCATCACCTACTCCCTTGATGAGGTGGAGAAAGAGCTGGGCTTAGGATGAGTTTTAGGGTTGTATTTTCTGATAAAGCACTAAAGCAGATGAAAAAGCTGGACAAGTACACAGCTTCTCTTATTGTTGCCTGGCTGAGAAAGAACTTAGAAGGCTGTGAAGATCCCAGGAAACATGGAAAGGGCTTAACAGCTAATAGAAGTGGACAATGGAGATATAGAGTAGGGGATTATAGAATCATTGCGGAAATCCAGGAGGATAAAGTAATTGTTCTGGTATTGGGAATAGGGCATAGGAGGGATATTTATCAAAATGATATCTAAGGAAAATAAATTGAGCCTAAGGCTACAGGATAGGGAATTTCCCTTTGAATATATTGACCATGACAGAGAGATTGCCCGGGGAATCATCTTTGATGAGGAGAAGAATTTCTATTTTGTGAGAATTCATAGGGATGATTCTTTCGGAAAGGCGACTCTGATTGAAACTTCCGGGGGCGGTGTAGAAAAGGGAGAGAATTTAGAGGACGCTATCAAAAGAGAGTTAAAGGAAGAACTGGGCGCCGAGGTGGAAATCCTTCGAGAGATAGGAATCGTCAGTGATTATTACAACCATGTACATCGGCATAACATTAACCATTATTTTTTGTGCAAAGTCCGTTCCTTTGGGGAAAAGAACTTGATGCCCTACGAAATCCGAGATTTTCGCATGGAAAGCTTGAAGCTAAGCTATGAAGAGGCCATAAGGGAATATGAAAAATGCAGTAATACAAAGTTGGGAAGGCTGATTGCGCAAAGGGAAGTTCCGGTTTTGGAAGAGGTAAAGAAGATACTTTTAATGAATTAAACTTTTAAAATTGTAAAACATTTGCTAAATAGAAAATATTCAAAAATATTAAAAAAAATATCTCCCTTAGACTACTTTCCCTTTCTTTTTCAATCCGTTATACTATAAAAGAAATATTGTGGCTATTTATGGAGGAATTTATGTTTTCCTTGATTTCAAATGATATCGGAATCGACTTGGGAACATCCAGTATTCTGATTTATATAAAGGGTAGAGGGGTCGTACTGAAAGAGCCCTCTGTCATTGCGGTAAATAAAGAAAATGATGAAGTGGTAGCCTTTGGTGAGGATGCCCGTCTTATGCTGGGAAGAACCCCGGACAATATTTCCGCTGTTCGCCCTCTTCGCCAAGGTGTGATTTCCAATTACACCAGAACAGAGCAGATGCTGAAGTACTTTATCAATAAGGCGGTGGGCAGAAGAACTTTAAGAAAGCCCAGAATCTGCGTTTGCATTCCCAGCGGAGCAACGGAGGTGGAGAAGAAGGCGGTGCAGGATGCAGCCAGCCATGCAGGAGCCAGAGAAGTAAGCATTATTGAGGAGCCTGTGGCAGCAGCAATCGGTGCAGGCATCGACATTTACAAGCCCCAGGGAAATATGATTATCGATATCGGTGGAGGAACCTCCGACATTGCAGTAATTGCTTTAGGAGGCCCGGTGGTTTCCGAGTCCATTAAGGTGGCGGGAGATGACTTTGATGAAGCCATTCTTCGCTATATGAGAAAGAAGCATAATCTTCTGATTGGGGAAAGAACTGCTGAGGAAATGAAGATCAATATTGGTTGTGCCAGCAAGAGACCGGAGAATGTTACCATGGAGGTTCGGGGACGAAACTTGGTTACCGCCCTGCCAAAGACCGTAGTGGTAAGTTCAGATGAGCTTTTGGATGCTCTCTTAGAGCCGGCAAGCATGATTGTGAATGCGGTACATCATGTACTGGAAAGAACACCGCCGGAGCTTGCGGCGGACATCTATGAGCGTGGAATCGTGATGACCGGAGGGGGAGCCCTTCTTTACGGTTTAGACAAGCTGATGCAGGAAAAGACCGGAATCACCACCATGCTGGCGGAGGATCCTCTTACAGCGGTGGCTATCGGAACAGGAAAGTCCATTGATTTAAGCAACGATGATGATGACTTCTAGTCTGGAAGAAATAGAAGGAAATGTATCCCATATCGTTTTTCGCAGCGAGGAAACGGGATACACTGTGTGTAGTATTACGGACAAGGGAGAAGAGTTCACTTTGGTGGGAAGCTTCTCCCATATTTCTGTGTCCGAAAAGATTAAGGCAAAGGGACGCTGGAAGGAACATCCGGTCTACGGAAAGCAGTTTAGCGTGGAGGAGTATCAGCTGGAAGTTCCGGACAGTCTTTTTGGCATTGAACAATATTTGGCTTCGGGAGCCATTAAGGGAATCGGGAAGGCCATTGCCGCCCGAATCGTGAAAAAATTCAAAGAAGACAGCCTACGGATTATGGAGGAGGAGCCGGAGCGTCTTGCGGAAATTCACGGCATTTCCATGCAAAAGGCCATGGATATTGCTACGAACCTTTCAGGGCAGCGGGAGCAGCAGGACATTTTACTCCTCCTACAGGGCTATGGCATCAGCCTGAATCTATCCTATAAGATCTATCAGCATTTTCAGGGAGAGACGCTACGGGTTTTACAGGAAAATCCCTACCGTATTGCGGAGGAGCTGGAGGGAGTCGGCTTTAAGAAATGTGATGAGCTGGCAAAAAAGGTGGGAGTGGAGAAAGAATCCCCCTTCCGTATGCGAGCCGGCATCAACTATACCCTCTTACAGGGAGAGTGGCATGGACATTGCTACCTTCCTTTTTCGATTTTAAAAAGAGAGGCGGAGCGGATTTTGGAGATGCCTCTGGAGGACTTGGAAGAGCAGCTTCTGGAGCTGCAGTTGCAGGGGAAGGTGAAGGTCAAGGGGGAAAATGTCTACTGGGCCAGTACCTATTATCGGGAAATGCGGGTGGCCTCCCGTCTTTTACAGTTAAATGTGGAAGAGGAAGAGGCTCATGTGGATTCCTGGGAAAAGGCCATTGATAAGCTTTTGGACAGGGAAAAAATCACCTTGGACCCTCTCCAAAGAAAGGCGGTAAGCCTGGCCGCATCCTCCGGGGTTTTGGTCATTACCGGAGGGCCGGGAACAGGAAAGACAACTACCATAAAAACCATCTTACAGCTCTTTACCGGACAGGGAAAAAGCATTGCTTTGGCGGCACCCACCGGAAGAGCGGCGAAACGAATGGGGGAAGCTACGGATTACCCGGCGAAAACTCTCCACCGGCTCTTGGAATACATGGGCCGAGAGGATCAGGAGCAGGAGGATCGGGATTTTTCCCTGTTCCAAAGAAATGAAGAAAACCCTCTGGAATATGATGTGCTGATTGTGGATGAAATGAGTATGGTGGATCTGTATTTAATGGATGCCTTACTTCGTGCCGTTCCCGTGGGCTGCCGTTTGATTTTGGTGGGGGACAGTGAACAGCTTCCCTCTGTGGGAGCGGGAAATGTGTTAAAGGACATTATTGCCTCTCAATGCATGAAAACCATTTCCCTAAAGAAGATTTTTAGGCAGGCCATGGAGTCGGATATTGTGGTAAACGCCCACAAAATAAACCAAGGGATAGAGCCGGATCTTGGGAAGAAATCCAAGGACTTTTTCTTTATTCGGGGGCAGGAGCCGAAGCAGATTCTGGAAAATATCGCCATTTTGATGAAGGAAAAGCTCCCCAAATATCTTTCCACCGAACCTCTTTCCATTCAGGTAATGTCCCCGCAGAAGAAGGGACTTTTGGGGGTGGAAAATCTGAACCGCTTTTTGCAGGAACGCTTGAACCCTCCCGGAAAGAACAAGCCGGAATATGAGGGAAGCGGCAACATTTTCCGGCTGGGAGATAAGGTTATGCAAATTAAAAATGACTACCAGCTGGCCTGGGAAATTCCCGGAAACTTTAACCTGCCCATAGAAAGCGGAGAAGGAGTTTTTAACGGAGACATCGGAAAGATAACGGAAATCAATGCCTACCAAAAGACGGTAACGGTGTTCTTCGAGGAAAAAAAGGTGGTTTATAGCTTTCAGGATTTGGAAAATCTGGAGCTGGCCTATGCCATTACCATCCATAAGTCACAGGGATCGGAGTATCCGGCGGTGTTGCTTCCCATGTATCCCGGTCCGAAAATGCTGATGAGCAGAAATATTCTTTACACCGCCATTACCCGGGCCAAGTCCTGTGTCTGCCTTTTGGGGCATCCCAAGGTCTTTCTGGAAATGCTTCACAACGAGCAGGAGTTAAAGCGCTACTCCGGCTTGGCGAAGCAATTACAGGATATCGGAGAAAGCTTTTCCGCCTCTTTTTCAATGGATAGCGGAAATCCATTTTTAGAATAGGATATCATTCTACTTCCGAGGGCTGTGATTTCTCTTTCCTATAAGTTATTATCCCATAAGCTACTATCACAGCATAGGAATGGGGGACTGTATGGATCTTGTTAAAATCGGAAAGTATATTGCGGGAAAAAGAAAGAATTTGGGGCTGACCCAAAAGCAGCTTGCCGAGAAAATAGGTATGAGTGATAAGTCTGTCTCCAAGTGGGAGAGAGGTATTTGCCTTCCGGATGTATCGCTTTATTTTGACCTTTGTTCCATTTTAGGCATTAGTATTAACGAGTTTTTAGCCGGCGAAGATATTGTCAATGAGAATATTGAAAAGAAGTCGGAAGAAAATATCATCAGTGTTGTAACAGACAGTGAACACAGACAAAAAAGATTAAAATATATCATCTGTGCATTGCTGATTCTTTCCATACTTACAACTGCGGTAATTGCTACTTCCCTATATCGTGCCTACAGGCCGATGAACTTTATTACACCGATGGACGAGAATAGTGTAGAAATGCAGACGGTGAATCTGATTGCCGGGCCGGATGGAGCAAATGCTTATCAATTTACGACCACTGATAAGTTTGCTCGACTCAAGATTTATTATTCAGAATATCATCAGGGAAAACTGCTAAACAAAGAACCGATAGAGATTGGCTTTGAGGATATGGATTCCCCGAAAAATGGAGGCATTATCATCGTTCCGGATTATGATCATGCAATAATAAAGCTTGTGGTTTGGACAGATGCGGAAGCTAAGGCTTCTATAAACTTGCCTCTTATGGAAGGGGTAGAGGGAAGAGAATACTATATCAGATCACAGATTCGAATAGAGGGAGAACCAGAAATCCTTTATGACACTGAAGACGTATTGCTGGCATGGGTATATGATAAGGATGAGCTAAAGATCCCGAATCTTCAGGATTTGCTCTTAGAAAAAACCGATGCCTTCTCTGAGGATGAGTATATCTATATTTTCTCTTATGAGTTTTGCAAAAAATAAGGGATTTATATGCATCGAAGCGGAAAGCATTGGATTGACCCGGAAATAAGGGTATTAGTCCGGGAGGATTGTTATTAGCTCGGAAGTATTGGAATACTTCGATAAAAGAATATCATGAAATCGAAAGATAGAGGAATAGGAGGAGCTATGGGAAAAAAGGAAGACTGGAAAGAAGCCATCATCAATGCCCTCTTTCCTCCTCGCTGTATCCTTTGTGATGAGCTTACGGAAAGCGGAAAAGAAGAAATCTGTCCTGCCTGCAAAGCTTACGAAATAATCATGGAGGAGCCGGTCTGTAAAAAATGCGGACGAGGGATTCTTTTGGATACGGAGGAGTACTGCGGAAACTGTAAAAGACACCGTTTTTCCTTTTCTACCGGTATGATGCTGTATGAATTAACAGAGGAAGTAGAGGATGCTTTAGTGCTTCTGAAGTATAAAGGCAGAAAAGATAAAGGTGTCTTTTTCGGAAAGAAAGCCGGAGAAGTTTTTCGGAAAAAGATAGAAGAACTGGGGATTCAGGCCATTATTCCTGTGCCGGTGCACCCAAACAGAAGAAGGGAAAGGGGCTATAATCAGGCAGAGGTCATAGGAGAAAGCCTAGCAAAGGTCTGCGGCATCCCTCTGGTTTCAGAGTATCTACAGAGAGTCAAGAAAACAAAGGCCCTAAAGGACTGTAGCCCGGAGGAAAGACTATTAAATCTCTTGGAAGCAATTCACTGTGAAGCATTACCCTCGGATGTAAAGCGTGTGCTTTTGGTGGATGACATCTTTACCACCGGAGCCACTATGGAGGCTTGCAGCAGAAAGCTCCTAGAAGCCGGAGCGGAGGAAGTGCATATCCTTTCCATAGCAGGAAGGGTAGAGCGATAGTTAGAATGACTCTTCCTCGGAGAAGGAGGACCAATACTCCTCCGCTAAGGAAATCAATTCTACCAGGGCCTTCGTTAGAGGCTTATCTTTCCGATACACCGCCACCGCATTCATTTTCGGATGTGTCTTACAGGGAATCAGGCGGATGCTGTCCGGTACATGGGCACGGTTATTGCTACCGATAAAGGAGCAGTAATCTGAAGATTCCACAAGAGCCATTTGATAATGAATTCCCTCCACATCCATAGGCACATAGGGGTCAATGCCTGCATCTTCAAAGGCCATTTCCGCAACGGATCGTTCAGTAGAATCCTTTGGCGCCAGCACAAAGGGAAGTTCGGCGAGCTTAGCCAAATCAATTTCTTCCAAATCTTCCTCTTCTTCTAAAACCTCTAATAAAGGATGATTTTTGGCAATAGCCAAAAGCAATTCTACCTTTCCCAGCAGCTTATATTCCATACGATAGCTTTGCTTATCCCCCATTAAGACAATACCTAAATCAATGGTGCCGTTTTTCACCAATTCCTGTGCCTTTAAGCCCTTCATAGAGGTAAATTGCAATTTTACATTGGGATGGCTTTCGTGGAATTTTTGGAAAATGTAGCACATCATATAGTCTCCCTGAAGTCCTGTGGCTCCGATGGCAATTTCTTCGTTATGAAGCTGGCTAAGCTCTGCAATCTTGGCATAGCAGTCCTTCTTCATATTCATCATTTTCCGGGCTGCTTCCACATAGATTCTGCCGGCCTCCGTTACGCTACATTCATTTCCTTTGCGGGCAAAGAGCTTTGTGCCCAGCTCCCGCTCCAGATTTAAAAGCTGTAAATTCAAAGCAGGCTGGGAGATAAAAAGTCGTTCTGCCGCCCTGCTGATATTTTTTTCCTCTGCAATTCTTAGGATATGTTCTAATTTCTTTAAGTCCATGCTGTCTCTAATACTCCTTTATCTCAGGAGGATTTTTCTTAAAATTTATGTTCTCAAAAATTCTTTGAGAAGCTTTTTCTATGCTACAGTTTTTGAAAATCCCCTAAGCTGTCTTGTAAAGGTATATCGGCAAAAAAGAAAAGCCTATCAATAGCAAAAAGAAAAGCCTGGCAAGCTCATTTTATTTGACAGATTCCTTAGTTCCATGTAAAGTGAAAAAAATTTAAATGCAATTTTATTTTGTTGCAGTGCAAACTAAAGGAGGAAAGGAATTCAGTTCCTTAGATATATATTGTCCATAGCTGCCGAAATAAAATAGAGCATTTATTACTGCAAAGCATTAATTCCCTTGAAAGGAGAAAAATAAAATGAAAAAAAGAGAAGCAGGGGTATTACTTCCTTTATTTTCCTTACCGGGAGAAGAGGGAATCGGAACTATGGGAAAGGAAGCCAGAGCATTTATAGACTTTTTGGCGGAGACGGGAAACCGGGTTTGGCAGATTCTTCCCATGGGGCCAACAGGTTACGGAGATTCTCCCTACCAGTCCTTTTCCGCCTTTGCGGGAAATCCGTACTTTATTGATTTGGAAAGCCTGAAAGAGGAAGGTCTTTTGGAAGAGGCGGATTTGGAAAAGGAACGCTTTAAGGAATCCAAAGAGAAGATTTCCTATGGACTTTTGTATGAACTCAAGCACAAAATCCTCCGAAAGGCCTATGAAAACTGGCTTTCCAAGGGGGGGAATCTTTCTGTGCTTTTGGAGGGAAGAAGCAAGGAAAATTTTGACTATTGCCTCTTTATGGCTTTAAAGGACTTTTTTAACGGCATTCCCTGGCTTTCCTTTGAAAAGCCCTATCGGGATAAGGATCAAGCGACTATAGAGAAGTTTTTGGAGGAGCACAAGCAGGAAGTGGGCTATTATGCCTTTTTGCAAATGCAGTACGATAAGCAGTGGCAGGCTCTTTTAGCCTATGCCCATGAGAAGGATATCCTGATATTTGGCGATATTCCCATTTATTGTGCCATGGACAGTGCGGATGCTTGGGGAAATCGGGGATTGTTCCAGTTTGATGAAACAGGATACCCCTCTTCTGTTGCAGGAGTACCGCCTGATGCCTTTTCCGAGACCGGACAGCTTTGGGGAAATCCCTTGTATGACTGGGAGAAGCACAAGGCGGAAGATTACGCTTGGTGGTGTAAGCGGATGGAATATTGCTTGAATCAATTTGACCTGCTGCGAGTAGATCATTTCCGTGGCTTCGAGTCCTATTATGCGGTAGAGTATGGTGCGGAAACCGCCATGGTGGGAGAGTGGAGAGAAGGACCGGGCTTTGGTCTTTTTCAGGCGATTCAGAAGCATTTTCAGAAGGAAGAACTGCCGATTATTGCAGAAGACCTGGGAGTAATCACCAAGGAAGTGGAAGAGCTGATTGCAAAAACCGGTTTTCCCGGCATGAAGATTTTGCAGTTTGCATTTTCCGACTTTGAAAATGTCTACCTGCCCCATATGTTAAAGGATAGTAATTCCGTGTATTATACCGGAACTCATGATAACGATACCTTGAGAAACTGGTTTGAAACCCTGTCAGATTGGGAGAGGAGCAATGTATACCATTACCTTTCCCGCTCCCAAAATGACTGGAATGCAATGACAGAGCTTTTGATTAAGACTGCCCTTTCCAGCATTTCCTATTTATGCATAATTCCTGCAGGAGATTATCTGGAATGCGGAGCAGAGGGAAGAATCAATGCGCCGGGAACTGCGGAAGGAAACTGGCAGTGGCGTCTTCCGGAAAATGCTTTTAACGAAGAAAAGAAGGCTGTGATTTCGGACTTGCTTAGGACTTATGGGCGTTTCCATAGTCCCGTGCCCCAAAAATAAAGGAGCCGACACGAACCATGGTAGCCCCTTCTTCGACGGCTACTTCATAATCTCCGCTCATCCCCATGGAAAGTTCCTTAAGGGGAAGGGCGGGGAATTTTTTTTGCATATTTGTTAAGAGATTTTTTAATGCCCGAAAATGAACCCGGTTCTCCTCCGGATTCTCTGTAAAAGGAGCAACGGTCATAAAACCGCAGAGTTTGACATGGGGGAGATCTTTACATTCCTCCAAAGCCTGCTCCACCTCTTCCAAGAAGAAGCCGGATTTACTTTCTTCCTTAGCTACATTGACTTCTAATAAAACGGAGGCAAGTTCCTCTTTCTTGGCGTATTCCTTTTCCACCTCTAAAGCCAGGGGAAGGGAGTCAATGGAATGAATCATCTTTACTCTGCCGGGAAGATATTTTACCTTATTCTTCTGAAGAGAACCAATCATATGAAAAGAGGGGGCATCCTTTAGTAAAAGGCTATCCTCCTGCAGGAGGGCAAATTTGTCCCGGATTTCCTGCACCTTGTTCTCTCCGAAATCCCGAATGCCAAAGCTATAGGCTTCCTGAATGGCTTCGTAGGGCTTGGTTTTGGAAACGCCGATAAGAAGAACCTCCTCCGGCTTTCTTCCGGACCTTTCACAGGCCTTACGAATATTTTCCCGAACAATTTGAATTTCTATTTCCATAGGAGTTTCCTTTCTACTAAAGTTATATATACAGATAACTCTATTATAGAAGCTTTTTAGAGAAAGGACTATAGAAAAAGCGAAGTTAAACTGCGACTTGTAACCCTATTGTAACCAAAGTTAAGTTGTGACTTATAACTTCAGTGCAAGCAAAGTTAAACTGCGACTCGTAACCCTATTGCAATCAAAGTGCAGCGCTTTCAAGTCTGCACGATTTAGAACAAGCGGTATGTTCCCACCACGAAATATTCCTCCGGAACCTTCCACTCAGGCTTCTTCTCCACGGTGCCTACGGTCCAGCTATCCGGCTTATGGAAATGTGCGGTCAGAACGGTATGGAAGTAGAACATTACAATACCGTCATTTAAGTACCGGTCTTCCTTGGTGATATGCTTAACCTCCCGATCCAGAAGATAGAGCATATTGTCTTCTATTAAGAAACGATAGGTCTGGCGATTCAATGCGGCCGGGGCAAGACTTGAGGCATAAAAGGCCTTCTCCCAGTTCGGATCCATGGCATCCTCGGCAAAATCACAGTTCTGTCCGAAAACAGACTGGGAAACCAGTTCATCCATGGCAATCTTAGGGGCAATATGTCCTTTGATTTTTTCCATGCGTACATCGGATCTGGACTTAATATCAATACGATTGCTGTCCTTCTCCGGATTACCATGTCCAAAGCTAATGCAGGTGGTAACCGTAAGGGGAGAACTAATATTTAAAGCGGTTTTTACCGCCTTTGCTTCGTTAATCGATAAAAAGCAGGTATTTAATTTCAGTTCTGTAAGCTTTAACTCTAACTGTGCAGCCAGATAACCCGCATGGATGTAGCCTTCTTCGCTGTCCTCTCCCAAAAGCAGAATATAGTTAGGGGCAAAAAAAGCATTTCCCATATAGCCTACGATGCCTTCCAAACGAGGACCGGCTTCCTTTCCCAGTAAAAGAATCTCAGTCTTCTGCTCCGGAATAAGGGGAGACAGCTCCTTCATATACTGCCGTACCTGCTCCAGCAACTTTTCATCTACCTTCTTATCCTTATAGCTACGGATGGAACTCCGTTCTTTAATGAGCTCTCTCCACTTCATAATGTGTCCTCTCTTTCTCCTGAATCAGTGATTTTTTCCAGTCTCTTCCTATAAAAATAGGAGAGTTTTTCTAAATAGACTAAAGCTATTCTATCATAAGAATGGGAAAAGCTCTAAGAGAACTTTGCATTTCTACAGTTTTCTTTGTAGAAAGTCCTGACGGATATTTGTAGAAAACGGCGAGACGAAATATATTCTCTTTGTGGAAAATGGAGTGAGAAAGGGAAGCCCTTTATGATATTTTGCAGAAAAGGGAGCAAAAAAGAAGTCTTATGCATTTTAGGTACCGCGCCGAAATATGGGGTGTAGATTTCCTACTCTTTTTTTAAAATTCTCGAAAGAGTATTGCAGGAGCATAGGGGAAAGAGTATAGTAATAACGTTTCTTAATTTTAAATAGATAGAAAGGGAACAGATGGATTTAAAGAAAGAACATCTTGAATTTATTCAGCAGTTTAAAGAAATTACGGAAAATAAGGAATATTGTAAGTTGAAGGCGGTGCCTCGGCATGGAAGTACCAATACCTTCGACCATAGTGTTCGTGTGGCCTATATGGCATATCATTTGGCAAAAAGCTGGGGCATGGATGCGGACAGCGCGGCCAGAATCGGTTTCCTTCATGATTTTTGCATGATTGACTATCATAAGGATGACGGTACTACCCATAACGGACGTTGGTACTGCTTTTATCATCCGGAGGATGCGGTGGAGAACTCCGAAGCACAGAATTTTGCTTTAACGGAGACAGAGAAGAGAGCGATTTTAACCCATATGTTCCCTCTTTCTACCCGTATTCCCAACAGCAGGATAGCCTATTTATTGACTTTATCCGACAAGACCGTAGCCCTGCAGGAGTCTTGGCAGAATGCGGTGGATGCCTTTGCCAGATTCAGAGAGATGCTGCATCTTTCTCCCAAGAAGGCACCGGTTTATGTCCGGAACAGAGAGGATGAAGAATAAAATTTTTCGGAGATTTTTCTCCTACTATAAAAATGGAGCGACTTTCGGTTTTCGAGGTCGTTCTATTTTTTTATTTTCTCTAATGGATCCATATTTTCGACTTTTTTATAGCCCATATTCAAATTTTTCCTGATGACTCTCTTTTTGATTCGCGGCTTTATGCTATACCCTTGTGCTAAAGAGGGAAAAGTTGTATTTTTATTTCTGGACAAAAGCTTTTATACGCATAGAGAAATATTATATTGTCGGATAACAATTCGATCGTCAAAAGAATACTATACAGCAAGAAGATTATTTGCTTCCTGCGTGAGAAGGTGAATATTTCATGGAACAAAATAAGGACAACAAAAAATCAATAGGGAAAATGCTCCTTCCCTATCTTTTATTTTTTCTGCTGGGATTATGCTGCCTGTTTCGCTTGTCCTATCTTTTTTTGGTCAGCAACTGGGAAGAGCTTACGGTAGATGAGATTCTCTTTCATATTTTCGCTCCTATGGGTGGAGCCAACGGACATCTGGTACAGCTTTTTATTACCACAGCCTTGGCCCCTGCCATTCTTTTATGGCTATCCCTCTCTGTATTTTATTATTATTTCTATCAAAAGCAAAAGAAGCGAAATTTCCTTCCCAAAATCAAGAAGGCCTTCCTGCCTCTATGCGGTTTTTTCAGCATTTTCCTTGTGGCAGTGACCATTGCAGATGCCTGGGACGGTATTTCTCTTGGTTCCTTTTTAAGCTCTCAGTTTCAATCCTCCAAGTTTATTGAAGAGCATTATGTGGATCCGAAGAATGTGGACTTGAAATTTCCGGAGAAGAAAAGAAATCTTATCTATATTTATATGGAGTCCACAGAGCTTACCTTTATGGACAAGGAACACGGCGGAGATTTTCCGGAGAATCTTCTGCCCGAGCTGATGGCCTTGGGGGAAGAGGGAGAGGACTTTGCCGGAGAGGGTGAGAAAAGGAATGGGGGAATTGCCCTTCCCGGAGCCACCTGGACCATGGGAGCGATTTTTGGAGAGAGCACCGGTCTTCCTTTGAAAATCTCCATTGAGCAAAATTCTATGGATAGCCAGAAGCATTTTTTCCCTTCCGTAACCGCCCTGGGCGATATTTTGGAGGAGGAAGGTTATAATCAAAAATTCCTCTTAGGCTCTGTAGGCTATTTTGGCGGAAGAGAGCTTTTCATGGAGGATCACGGAAATGTAGCCGTGGAGGATTTTTCCTATTGGAAGAGAAAAGGCAAATTTCCCAGAAACTATTGGGTGAACTGGGGCTTTGAGGACGAGAAGCTTTTTCTGTACGCGAAGGAAGAATTGGAAAATCTGGGGAAGGCGGAACAACCCTTTAATTTAACTCTGCTTACAGTGGATACCCATTTTCCGGATGGTTATGTGTGCAGACTTTGTGAAAGAAAACACCCGAAAAATCAGTATGCGGATGTTTACCAATGTACATCCCGGCAGGTATCCAACTTTGTTCACTGGGTACAGCAGCAGCCTTTTTATGAAAATACAACCATAGTCATTTCCGGGGATCACCCCACAATGGATCACGATTTTTGTAATGATGTGGAAAAAAGCTATCAAAGAAAGGTTTTCACCACCTATCTAAATGCTGTTCCCGGGGTGGAAGAAAAAAAATATCGGGAATACAGTACTTTTGATGATTTTCCCACCACTTTGGCAGCCATGGGGGTAGAAATTCCGGGAGATAAGCTGGGACTAGGCAGAAATTTATTTTCCAATACCCCAACCCTTATAGAAGAATACGGATTAAAGCATGTAAAAAAAGAACTGGAAAAACGCTCCGACTTTATGATATCCCTGGGACAGATTGACAAAGAATCCGCCTTTATCCAGAAGGAAGAAAAGAAGAAGGAAAAAGAGGAGAAGAAAAAGAAGGAGGTGGAGGAGCAAAGCAAAAAAATAAAAGAAACGCAGAGGAAGTGATGAAACAATGCAATGGTATAGTCGCTTTCGAGCAGTATAGCTTGTAGCAGGGGCACGCTCCCGCTAACCTCGCCTCGCAGGGGTTCTAAGCTTTTAAAAAACAAAAGCCAAGAACCCGCGGGCTCAGATTGCCCCTTATCACAAGCTATACTGTTCGAAAGCTGATGGATACTCGCCTTGCTAACATCACTTCCTCTGTGTTTCTTTTAAAATTTATGCTTAGCGTGTAGGTGAGAGCTAAGAGTGTTCCTCTTACTACAAGCTATACTGTTCGAAAGCTGATAGATACTCGCCTTTCTACCATCACTTCTTTTGTGTTTCTTTTAAAATTTATGCTTAGCGTGTAGGTGAGAGCTAAGAGTGTTCCTCTTACTACAAGCTATATTGTTCGAAAGCTAATGGATACTCGCTTTTCTCCTCATCACTTCTTCTGCGTTTGATTATATTTTAGAATGTAGTCCACCGCCTGAGGCAAGCCGCCTTCCAGAATAGGGGCGGTGATGTAGTTTGCTACAGCTTTACATTCTTCTTTGGCGTTGCCCATGGCGATACCCATTCCCACATGGGAGAGCATTTCCACATCATTCCAGCCGTCTCCGATGGCGGCACATTCTTCTCTTTGAATGCCTAAAGCCTTACAAATGGCTTCTATGCCGGAAACCTTGGAAATATTTCTTTTGGTCACGTCAAAGGATAGACCGTCGGACCAGCGAACCAAATGGCAGTCCGGAATTCTTCTTTCCAACTCTTCCACTTGTGCTTCATTGAGCACCGGTATCAGCATATAAAGAGGATTCTTCCTGGCTTCCGACAAAGGAAGGATGGGAGGAATTCCGGATTTGATTTCCGAAAGACAATGTAGCAAGGCGTCATTTACAAAGTTGGCGTAGAGCCGTCTCTCTTCCAAAAACAGAATGGGAAAGGTGCTTTCTTCCGCCATAGCAAGGACATTTTCCACCATTTCTCCGGGGATGGCTTCTTGTAAAAGTACCTCTCCGTTTTTGGGGTCAAAGTAAGGCAGGGGAATCCCTGCCTCATCAATCAGGAAGTGGTAGTCCTTAGGCTTTCTGGCTCCCTGCTTTTGGAAAACAGGTCTTGCCTTTTCCGGATGCAGGATGTAGTCATAGCCTCCGTCTAAAGTGACAAAGGCATCGAAATACATATCCTCCACCAAGCCTTCATTATAGATTTCCACCCAGTGCCTTCCGGTGGCAATGGCACAAAGCACTCCTGCCTCCTGCGCTCTTCTGACGGCAGCCTTGCTATCCTCCGGAATGATTCCGGTTTCAAAGGGACGAAGAGTGCCGTCGATATCAAAGAAGATGATTTTTATCATGCTTCCTCATTTCCATTTACCTCTTTAGGAGCATCAGAGGTAGAGCTACTTTCAGCTGCCGGAGTAGAGCTGTTCCCCGAATCGGAGTCAGTCACCGGAGTGGAGGGAGAAACGAGGGTTTCCTTCAAACTGCTTAACAAGCCGGCCATATTCTGGATGTCGGAAGGAATAATAATCTTGGTAGCCTTTCCTTCGGATACCTTGACAAAGGCTTCTAAGCTACGAATGCGAAGTACCGCATCATCTGCACCGGCTTCCTTCAAAAGGCGAATACCTTCCGCCTCCGCTCTTTGCACATTCAAAATCGCCTGGGCACGACCTTCAGCCTCTTGAATTTCTTTTTCCTTCTGGGCTTCTGCGGCAAGGATGGTCTTCTTCTTGTCCGCTTCTGCATTCAGGATTGCAGCCTCCTTGTTACCCTGTGCAGTTTGAATTGCGGCTTCTTTTTTACCCTCTGCTAGAGTAATAGCCTCTCTCTTCTCACGCTCCGCCTTCATCTGCTTCTCCATGGCCTCGCGGATAGCCTCAGGAGGAAGAATGTTCTTTAACTCTACACGGTTCACCTTGATACCCCAAGGATCGGTAGCCACATCCAAAAGAGAACGCATCTGGGTGTTGATTTCATCACGGGAAGTTAAAGTGGTATCCAAGTCCATGGAACCGATGATGTTACGAAGAGTAGTAGCGGTTAAGTTTTCAATCGCTGCGATGGGATTCTCCACACCGTAGGCATAAAGCTTAGGATCGGTGATGACGAAGAAGACAACGGAGTCGATTCGCATGGTAACATTATCCTTGGTAATAACCGGCTGGGGCGGGAAGTCCGCTACCTGCTCCTTTAAGTTAATTCTCTTGGCGATACGATCCGCAAAGGGAATCAGGAAGTGAATACCCGGGCGCCATACAGTATGAAAGCGTCCAAGACGCTCTACAACCATGGCACAGGCCTCCGATACGATACGAATGGTGGTGCTGATCAGCACAATTACAACAACCAAAAAAACAATAAATGGCATATTCTTTATCCTTTCTTTTTATTATAGGAAAATGTTGGTTTCGGCGGATCATTTGTTTTCTTCATAACCGTATCCACCATTTGAGATTGACTGGGATCGTGCTTTTGCTTTAAGGGATTTTGCTTTGCAGAAATCACCGAGGAACCTTTGTGATCCACTTTATTCAGCAAGGTGATTTTTCGCCCATTTCCATGATATTCACAGAAATCGTCCGGAAGAGAATGGGAACGATTGATAAACACCCGGTCATCCAAAACCCAGGGATTTTTCACGATCTTTTTGCAAACCGGGCAAAAGCGATTCACTAAGGTAGAATCACATATCGGACAAATCAGCATGAACCCTCCTTTCATTAGTCTTAAAAAATATAACAAATGCAACCTTTTAAATATATCATAAAGGAAGAAAAAAGAATAGGGAGAAGAGGAAATGGTTTCGGCCGCGGTACTGTCAAGTAATCGTTGGCAACTCCATCATACAGACTTATGAATGTCTTGCTTCGGTTTAGGCTCTGCCTCAAAGACACACTACGTTTCCTTCTCGCTGCACTCGCTTTTTCACTCAGGCTCCTGCGCAAACTCGCCCTTCGGGCTCAAACATGCGCCCGCCTTCGTTGCTAGAGTGCAGCTCCCTACGGAAGCCTCGCGACCGTCTTTTTCGTGCATAGCCTAAGCCCTCGCAAAGATTCCTTAATACCCTGTACCATAGAAAGCAACTTCCTGCAATCTCCTCTTTTATCAGTATCAAGCCCCAACATATGACCTATGACCGGATACCGGTATCCTTTACCTCTACCATAGAATTCATCATACAGCCCCTTTCTTCCTTTGAAAAAAATTATAAAAATTGTAAAGAGATAAGATGCTCTTTTCTTGTATCTCCTGCGGAAAGCATGATATTATGGGGGATATTGAAAATCCTGATAGGAGGTTTTCGTGAAGGTCGACATGAAGGCTTTCGGGAAGGCCGATAGAAAGCAAAAGGAGAAGGATGGAAAGAAGAGAGTGGAAAAGGGAAGCCAGCAACGGGCTTGGGAAAATTTATAATGTTCTGTGGCAGGAGGAAAGCCTTGAAAAGAAAGGGATTCTTTTTGTTCTCCACGGGATGCAGGGGCATATCGGAAAATATCGTTACCTTTTTGAGTATATGGCGAAGCAGGGCTATGTGGTTTGCGGTATGGATATGCAGGGGCATGGAAAAAGTGCCAATATCCCCGGCTACTTTGGGGACAGCTCCGGCTGGGAAAGTATGATTCATGACATTCACAGAAGCCTCTTGCAGATCAAGAAATGGTTTCCGAATCTGCCTGTGTTTCTCTTTGGCCATTCCATGGGGTCCTTCCTGGCAAGAGATTATGCGGCAAGCTATGGAGCGGACTTAAAGGGCTTACTGCTTTCCGGAACGGCAGGAGGAAGCCCTTTACTGCTTCCGGTGCAGGGCTACATTGCTGTTCAAAAGAAGCTTCGAGGAGCTAAGGATGATGCGCTAAAGGAAAGCATTCTATTAGCGAAGTATTTCAACAGACATATTCCGAATCCCAAGAGCCTATCAGCTTGGATTTGCACTAAGGAAGAGGTGAGTCAGGCAAATAGTCGGGATCCTTTGGCAGTGGGCTTTACTCTGGGAGCTTATGCCGACCTCTTGGCTGCTTTGGTAAGGGTTAATGAATATGCGGAAATCAAAAAGCTGAAGGATATTCCCTGCTTTATTTTTTCCGGCGGTGCGGATCCGGTGGGAGAATACGGCAAGGGTCCGGCAAGTCTTTATGCTATGCTAAAGCAACTGGGAAATCCCAAGCTTAAGCTTCATATTTTCCCCAAATTACGGCATGAAGTCTTGAATGAAGAGGTACGTCCGATTCTTTTACAGGAAATGACGGCGTTTATGGAAGAGGTAAGACAAGAACGTAACTAGGATAGAAGACAAGATTTTTACTAATTAAAATAAAGCGAATGAAAATACCGGGAAGGAGAGGAAATGGAGAAAAAGATACTCTATATCCATCGAAAAGATGTCGATAAAGTAAATAAGGTCCGGGGTGTGGCCATCATCCGAAAGATTCGGCTGCTGTCTGCACCGGAAGAGGAAATACTGAGTCTTCCGGAGGATGCGGAGCTTTTGAAATTCATCGGATTTTCCCCCAAGGAGGTGGGAGACTTTTTAACGGATTTGAAGAAGCTGGGTATCCGGGTGGATTTAAAATGTATGGAAACGGAGCATAATAGGGATTGGAGTCTTTTGCAGCTGTATAAGGAGCTGGAGGAAGAGCACCGGTATATGACCGCAAGAAGACAAGAGCAGCAGAACGAGGAAAAGTCTTCTTAAGGGAACGATTTTTAAATAAGAAAAAGGGAGAAGCTATGCAGGAAGAGCAGGATAAGAAAAAGAGCAGTCGGAAGAAACCCCAAAGCTTTTTGGGAGAGCTTTTTGAGTGGGTGAAGATTCTTTTGGTGGCGGGAATTGCTGCATTTTTACTGAACAATTATGTGATTGCCAATTCCACTATTCCCACAGGATCTATGGAAAATACCATTATGGCGGGAAGCCGCGTTTTCGGTTCCCGGCTTCATTACCGTTTCGGACAGGTGGAAAGAGGAGATGTGGCTATCTTTTTGTATGGCTACCAATGTCGAAATGACCATCAGATTTACCGGGAAAATGATAAGGGAGTCTGCCCCTATGACGGCCGGGAGGATAAGAGAAACCAGGTCATTTACTATGTAAAGAGAGTCATCGGTATGCCGGGAGACCATGTGGAAGTAAAGAAGACCGGAGAGGTGGATGCCGGCATGATTAAGAAGCTGGCAGTACAGTCTTCTTCCGGAAAGGTGCCGGTGGGTACCGTATACATTAATGGAAAAGCCATTACGGAAAGTTATTTACCGGAGCCCATGATTGTGGATGGCAACCAATTTCCGGAGGTAGATGTGACCGTGCCGGAGGGCTGCTACTTTATGATGGGAGATAACCGAAACAATTCTGCGGATGCTCGTTTCTGGGGAGAAAACCAGTTTGTAAAGCGGGAGAAAATGTTGGCTAAGGTATACATTTGCTATTGGCCTTTAAATCGCGCAGGATTCATCCATTAAGTCGAAACAGACAGGAGAGTAAAAAAGCGGTGAAATCCCGCTTTTTTTCACATTTTCAACACAGGAACACAGTAAAATTTCAGAAAACGCTTTGAAGGAGGTGCCTTTATGGGAAAGACAGAGGGACAGAAGTTAGAAGAGGAGTTGTGTTTTAAGCCTCAGCATATTGCAAAGGAAAGACCGGAGGATTTGCAGAAGGCCATGGATTTTGCGGAGGGCTACAAGACCTTCTTAGACCGGTCCAAGATTGAAAGAGAATGCGTAAAGTACAGCGAGGAGCTGGCGAAGAAGGCGGGCTACAAGGAATTTGCAAGAGGCGTGAAGTATAAAACCGGAGATAAGCTATACTTTATCAACAGAGGCAAGAACATTTTCCTGGTAACCATGGGAAAGAAGCCCTTGGATCAGGGAATTCATTTTAATATTGCCCACATTGATTCTCCCAGAATCGACTTAAAGCCCAATCCGCTTTATGAGCAGGAAGAGCTTTCTTATTTTAAGACTCACTATTATGGGGGAATCAAGAAGTACCAGTGGAGTACCATTCCTCTGGCTCTTCACGGAAGAGTAATGTTCCGGGATGGCAAGCATGTGGATTTTGACCTTGGAGAGAAGGAAGGAGATCCTATCCTGGTGATTACCGACCTGCTTCCCCACCTTTCCAAGAAGCAGGACGACCGTAAGTTAAGTGACGGTATCCGGGGAGAGGAGTTAAATATCCTTTTGGGCTCTACCCCTGTTGATGACAAGGAAGTAAAGGAAGCCTTTAAGCTGAAGATTCTTTCCATTCTTCATGAGCAGTACGGCATGGTAGAGCAGGATTTTATGCGGGCTGAGCTTACCTTGGTTCCTGCACAGAAGGCTTGCGATGTGGGACTGGATCGTTCCATGGTAGGCGCTTACGGACAGGATGATAAGGTTTGTGCTTATACCGCTTTGATGGCGGAGCTGGAGTGTAAGACTCCGGAATTTACTTCTCTTACCGCATTGGTGGATAAGGAAGAAATCGGCTCCACCGGAAATACCGGAATGCAGTCCGATGCTCTTCTCCACTTTGTAGAGGATTTGGCGGAGTGTGAGGGAGAGAGAGTACGGGATATCCTGAGAAACTCCATTTGTCTTTCTTCCGATGTAAATGCAGCCTATGACCCGACCTGGGCGGATGTATATGAGAAGCAGAACTCCTGTTTCTTTAACCATGGTCCGGTTCTCACCAAGTACACCGGCTCCAGAGGAAAGGGCTATTCCAATGATGCTTCCGCAGAGACTATGCAGAAGGTTATCGGATACATGGAAGATGCCAAGGTTTGCTGGCAGGTGGGAGAGCTTGGTAAGGTAGACGAAGGCGGCGGAGGAACCATTGCCATGTATATGGGCAATATGAATGTGGATACCGTAGACTTAGGAGTAGCAGTTCTTTCCATGCATGCGCCATTTGAATTGACAGCAAAGCTGGATGTTTATTATACTTACAAGGCATTTTTAGCTTTCAATAGAGAGTAAACTCATTGACAGCAAAAATATCGAAAACAGGAAAAGAATTTTTCCAAGAAACTAAGGAGTATTATGAGAAAAAGAAAATTATTTGCATCGGCAGCCATTCTGGCTATGGCGATTATGGCAGCAGCCTGCGGCAAGAAGACAGAGACCAAGGAGTCTGAGAAGGCTTCCGGAAGCGAAGTAAGTTCCTCCACCTTAACCGAGGACAGTCCTGAGATTAAAGAGCTGGAGGCTTTAAAGGTTCCTGCTGAGCCTAAGCTTTCCGAGATGGGAAGCATCACTCTCCCGGATTTAAAGAGCATTACCGTTACGGTAGCACCTTTGGAGAATGTAACCCAGGAAGAAGTGGACAATGCCATCCAGCAGACCTTGGATCAGAATCCTACCGTGGTAGATGATGCGGCCAAGGAAGGAGATACTGTAAATATCGACTACAGCGGTTCCATTGACGGAAAGAAGTTTGACGGCGGCACAGCGGAGAAGCAGGATCTGAAGCTTGGTTCCGGACAGTTCATCCCGGGATTTGAAGATCAGCTGATTGGTAAGAAGGCCGGAGAAGAGGTTACCGTAAAGGTTACTTTCCCGGAGAGCTATGGCAATGAAGAGCTTGCCGGAAAGAATGCGGAATTTGCGGTAAAGATTCATGAAGTAAAGCGTCCTGCTACCTTGACGGATGAATGGGTAAAGAACTATGACGGCACCACTGCGGAAACCGTAGAAAGCTATCGCGATCAGGTTCGTGAGCAGCTTCAGGCCAGAAAAGATTTTAACTACCACTCCAACATTCAGGATCAGGCACTTCAGGCGATCAGTGAAAAAGCTACCGTTAAGCCTTCCGAGAAGCTTATGGAATACGCAAAGGCTTACCTTTTAGATGCAACTCTTAAACAGATGAAGAGCTACGGCCTGTCCGTTGCGGATATCATCAACATGTCCGGAAAGACCGTGAAAGAGTATAAAGAGGATGCCTATGCCAAAGCGGAGGATTATGCAAAGCAGCTTTTCTTAATGCGAAAGCTGGCAGATGATCAGGGCATTAAGGTAACGGATGCTTTATTGGATGAGCTGGCTGAGGCGGAGTCTTCCTTGACCGGAGAAAAGACTAACCGTGTGAAGCTGATTGAGCAGTACGGTAAGGAGCTGGTAGAAGAGGCTGCAATCCGTAATAAAGTAATGGAATACATTGAGTCTCAGGTTACCGTAAAGAATGAAGAGCCTTCCGTAATCATGGAGCAGGACAGCGATAAGGGCAAGGAGAGCAAGGCAAGCGAAGCCGAGACAGAGGCTGCAAAGGAGCAGGAGTCTTCTGCAAGCAAAGAATCCTCCAAGGCTAAGGACGATTCCAAGAAGAAGGAAGAGACTATCGCTTCTACAGAGGAAAGCTCTGTAATGGCTACCATCGAAACCAAGGCAAAAGAGTAGTAGACAGCGGCGGAAATTTGTTTCGCTTTATGGAAAAAGGTCTGAAAAAGGGAAGTTTCCCGATTTCAGGCCTTTTTTATGCGTAATGAGTACCACTTTCCCAGTGTGGGATATCTCGTTTGCCTCGGACGTATAGCCGGAAACTCTGTAATAGCTTCTAAAAAAATCTTGACAAAAATACTTTAGCATAGTAACGTATTAGCACAATAGCAAATCAAAGCAAAAAACAGAGAAGGAAAGGGAGAAGAGTATGAAAAAGTTTGGAAGAAATCTTTTATGGATGGCAACTGCAGGAGTTTTGGCACTGGAAATGGTGGCTTGCGGAGGAAAGAGTACTACCGGAAGTAGCTCCGGAAGCAAGGAAGAGGGCAGTACTCAGGCAGGCAGCGAGCAGGCCGGTACCGAGAAGGCAGGAGAAAAGGCAGAAGCCAAGGTGGAGGGAAGCAACGGAAGCTTCACCGTGGGCTTTGACCAGGAATTCCCTCCCATGGGCTTTGTAGGCGAGGATGGAAACTATACCGGCTATGACCTGGAGCTGGCAGAGGAAGTGGCAAAGAGATTAGATTTGACCTTTGTACCCAAGCCCATTAACTGGGATGCCAAGGATTTAGAATTAAATTCCGGAAACATTGATTGCATCTGGAACGGCTTCGGTATGGAAGGCCGTGAGGACAGCTATACCTTTGTGGGACCTTACTTAGCCAATAAGCAGGTTTTTGTGGTAAGAGAGGACAGCGATATCAGCAGTCTATCCGATTTAAAGGGGAAGGCGGTAGAGGTGCAGAAGGATTCCACCGGACTTACCGCATTAAATCGAGAGGAAAATAAGAGCTTAAAGGATAGCTTCGGCAGCCTCACCGAGGTGGGAGACTACCAGAATGCCATGATGGATTTGGAATCCGGTGCCTGTGACGCCATTTGTATGGATTCCGTAGTGGCGGAATATCAGATTAAGACTTTTAAAAAGAAGGCTAAGGTTCTTTCCGAAAGCCTGACTGAGGAGCAGTACGGTATTGGCTTCAAGAAGGGGAACACCGAACTTGCAGATAAAGTGAAGAAAACTCTTTTGGAAATGAAGGAAGAAGGCGTGATTGATAAAATCAATGAAAAATGGTTTGGTACAACAGAAGGTTTTATCTTACAATAGGAAAGACAAAATTTTGAAACGGTAAATAAAGGCGTTTTGCAGAGAGTAGTAAGGAACATTCACAAACACAATAGAGTGAATGGATCAAGAGAGTAAGACGAAATCAATAGAGTAGAAAAGAAGAAATAAAAACGAAAAGGGGAGAAAAAATGGAGTGGACTGTGGTGCTGTGGAAGCTGGGAGAAGGATTGCTGGTGAGCCTGGGAATCTTCGCCATAACCCTCCTTTTTTCTTTGCCCTTAGGTCTTTTGGTGGCCTTTGGGAGAATGCATAAGAACCCCTTGATTTCGGGAATCATCAAAATCTACATTTCCTTTATGCGGGGAACCCCCTTAATGCTCCAGCTTTTTATGGTGTATTACGGCCCCTATTACATTTTCAAAGTCAGCCTCCATCCGGGTTACCGCATGACGGCGGTATATATCGGCTTTATCCTGAATTATGCGGCATATTTTGCAGAAATCTACCGTTCGGGAATTCAATCCATGGACCGGGGGCAGTATGAGGCGGCGGAAATTCTCGGCTACAGCAAAATGCAGTGCTTCTTCCGCATTATCCTTCCCCAGGTTTGGAAGAAGATTCTTCCATCCATTACCAACGAGGTGATTTCTCTGGTAAAGGATACCTCTTTAGCTTTTTCCATTTCCGTTATGGAAATGTTTACCCAGGCAAAGGCGCTGTCCTCTTCTCAAAGCTCCATGTTCCCCTTGATTATGGCAGGGGTGCTATACTACATTTTCAATTTTGTGGTAGCCTTTATTATGGAACAGATGGAAAAGAAGATGGCCTATTATCAATAAGAGCAATCTATAGGAGAGCGGCATGGCGATTTTAGAAATGAAAAATATACGAAAGGCATTTTCCGGGGAGGAAATCCTGAAAGGGATTTCTCTGTCCTGTAAGGAGGGCGAGGTGCTCAGCATTATCGGCCCCTCCGGCTCCGGAAAGTCCACATTGCTTCGCATTGCCACCCTCCTGGAGAAGGCGGAGGGAGGAGAGCTTTTCTATGACGGAAAAGTGATTTTTTCTTTGACGGAAGGGCAAAAGAAGCAGGCTACGAAGGAAGAAAAGGAAGAGGCCAAGAAGCTTTTCGGCCTGGTGTTTCAGAATTTCAATCTTTTTCCCCATTGGACGGTTTTGAAAAATGTGATAGATCCCCTGATTCACGTGCAGAGGAAAAGCAGGGAAGAGGCGGAAGAAAAAGCCAAATCGGTGCTTTCCCAAATGGGGCTTTTGGAAAAGGCGGAGCAGTATCCCTATTCCCTTTCCGGCGGCCAAAAGCAAAGAGTGGCCATTGCCAGAGCCCTTGCCTTAGAGCCGAAGATTTTGTTTTTTGATGAGCCTACCTCTGCACTTGATCCGGAGCTAACGGGAGAAGTGCTTTCCGTGATTCGATCTCTAAAGGGACAGAAGATGGCGATGGTGATTGTTACCCATGAAATGACCTTTGCCAGAGATATTTCAGACCGGATTCTTTTTATGGCGGATGGAGAAGTGATCTGCGAAGGAAGTCCGGAAGAGGTCTTTTCTTCGGAGCAGGAAAGAATGAAAAGCTTCCTGGGAAATTATCAGAATCTTCTTTCCTAAGAGCTACTCTTAAAAGAAATAGAATGGGGAAAGTAAGAATATCGTAACTTTTTTTCGCTGTTTTTTGAATTTATCGAAAGCAAAAAGGCAGAAAAATAGCTTGGCAATGTGTAAAAGTGTAATTTTTGTGGATAAGTCCTCTTAAAATCCCATTTTTGGGAAAATGTACAAAGGACTTATCCACATTTTTGTCGAAATGGATGAATTGCTGTTTCGAAAGCGAAAGGAATGAAAACTTGCTTCTTGATGTTCTATTCCCTATTCCTTTGAATGAAAAAATTGAGTCAAGGGAAGAATGAGAAATCCGGGATTAGGCGGAGGAAGCTCTTTCCAAGACAAAAGAACTAGGCTACAATATGGGGCAGAAAGTTTTGGGAAAAGAGCGGAAGAAGGGATTTTACTGTAATGGGGAAGAAAAAAGGAGAAAAGCCGGAAGGGGAAGAAGCATTTGTTAAGAAAGAAAAAGGCTTAGCAAAAAAAGCGGAAAAGAAGGCGGAGAAAAAGCGGCAAAGGCAGGAAAGAGAGCAGGCTCTGGAGGCAAGGATTGCGGCTTTAGAAATGGCTTTACAGGAAAAACAAGAGAGAACAAGAGAAACGAACTTCGAAGAAAAGAGCGTAAAAGAAGCGGGTGAAACGCTGCAGGAAGCTTCGGAAGAATATACGGAACAAGAGCAGGAAGCTTTAGAAAAGGAGAACCCGGGTAATGCAAAAGAGGAAGCCTTAGAAGAGGAGAATTTGAATGCTTCGGAAGAGGAAAAATCGATTCATTCAGAAGAATCGGAGACCGTTGTTATTGAAGAAGCTTCCGAAAGGAAAGGGATACCGGTCTTTGTAGAGGCTCGTTCTTCCTTCTTTTCTCCGGCCCTTCCTTCCTCCGGAGCAATCAAGGAATTTTTGCAGGCACCGAAGCTTTTACGGGGAGAAATCCGGGAGTACCTGGCGGATCCGGAAGAGGCCATGCTGAAGGAGAAGGAAAAGACAGGACATAAAAGTACCTCTCTGCTTTTTACCATCAGCTTGCTTCTGATGTTTTTCATCGGCTTATACCTTTCCAACGGAAATCCGGCAGCTTCTCTTCAATTTTCCCTGCTCTATGCCTTAAGCTTTTTGCTCTTACCCTTCTTCCTCCTTTTATTCTTTGCAGAGGGAAGAAGCTTTTCCTCCTTGTTTTATCTCTTTACCAGGGGAAGATTGGCGCTCTACCTTTTAGCAAGTCTATCCTTCTTTTCCCTGCTTTTGGGCTTTCCCCTATTTTCCTTGTTTCTGTTTCTTTTGGGCATACCCTTGGGCATTGTATTGGACTATACAGCCCTGAAAATAGAGTACGGTCAAAGCGGAAAGGTGCTGAAAATCTGCTTTTTATACAGTATTTTCGCCCTAAGCCTCTTCCTCTTTTTCGGCTTCTGTTTTGTGGGCTTCAGTCTGCTAAATTATATTCTGGGGCGTTTATGGGAAGGAAATCTGAACCTGAAAGGATTTTTAGAGTTTTTGCTTTCTCATTTTCCGGAATAAAATCCGATATTTCTTTTGCAGGAGAAAGGGATTGATTTTTCATTATTAAATTCATTCTTTTTAAGTGTAAATTCCGGCAGGAATCTTTTGCGTACAGGAAGATGAAATAAAGCAAGGAACTGACTTGTCACCGTATTCTTTCTTCCCTATAATGGGAGAGTACATGTGACAAGTCTTTTATTATTTGCCAAGGGATTCGGAGGAAAACGGCGAATAGAAAAGACTTCATCTAAGGAGGACGAGAAATGAAGAAAAGAATCTTTGCGGCATTCCTGGCTTTGACCATGGCGTTCAGCTTAGCGGCTTGCGGTGCTTCCGGCGGAGAGAAGAAAGAAAGTGCAAAGTCTACCGAGCAGGGTTCCGAGAAGGGTACAGAGGCAGGTTCCGAGAAGGCGGAGGAGAGCAAGGCGGAAAAGAAGGATGCTTCTTCCGGCAAGGGTCTGAAGGTTGGTATTGTTACCGACGTAGGAGGAGTAAATGACGGTTCCTTCAACCAGTCTGCTTGGGAAGGATTACAGAGAGCACAGAAGGAGCTTGGTATCGAGGCAAAGTATCTGGAGTCTAAGACCGATGCGGACTATAAGCCCAATATCGAGACCTTTGTGGATGAGGACTATGATTTAATTATTTGTATCGGTTATGCTTTGGCAGATGCTTTAAAGGCAGAGTCCGCTTCCAACCCGGATGTAAAGTTTGCCATCGTGGATGATGCTTCCTTAGCGGATGTTTCCAATGTTACTTCCCTGATGTTCGAGCAGGCACAGGTTTCTTACCTTGCAGGATATGTAGCAGGAAAGACCACCAAGAAGAATACTGTAGGTATCGTTTTGGGTATGGCAACCGACATGATGAACCAGTTCGGATACGGCTATACAGCAGGTGTTTTGGATGCCAATGCCAATGCTAAGGTTTTACAGGCCAATGCCAACTCCTTTGCAGATACTGCAGCAGGAAAGACCGCAGCAAACAATATGGTAACCAATGGAGCTGATGTTATTTTCCAGGTAGCCGGCGGAACCGGACTGGGCGTAATCGATGCTTGTAAGGAAGCTAAAATCTGGGCTATCGGTGTAGACAGTGATCAGAGCTCTATCGCTCCTGAGACCATTTTGACCTCTGCTATGAAGAGAGTGGACAATGCGGTATTTGATGTAAGCAAGGAATTGGTGGAAGGCAACATCAAGGGCGGTGTAAAGACCTATACTTTGGCTGATGAAGGTGTAGACCTTGCTCCCGGTACGGAGAACATTGATCCTGCAGTGGTTAAAGAAGTAGAAGAAATAAAGAAGAAGATTGTTTCCGGCGAGCTGAAGGTGCCAAACAACAAGGCAGACTTTGAAGCAAAGTACGGAGATGTTTACGAGTTAGACAACTAAGTACAGAGAAAATACTACAGGGATGTGAATTTTCTGAAAGAGTAAGACAGGGGAATAGAAAGGACAGAAAATGAAAGAAATATCCATGGAAAAAGTTGAAGCGGCTCGGCAGGCTATGCTGGAAACAGTAAAGTCAAAGAGCTTGACCCACGAGCAGAAAGTAGCCACAATGGCCAATCATGCGGACTCCCTTCTCTCTGTTCTGGACCTTCCCGAAGGACTTTTGGAAGTTTTACGTTGTGAGCCGGAGAAGCAGTGCATTTGCGACCTTTTCGAAGGAAATGCTCCTATGCGTCCCCGCTATATCATCCCGGATTATGAGAAATTCTTTCGGGAGGGCTCCGCTTTCTTGCAGGTAGAGCCTCCCAAGGATTTGTACGAAGCCATTAACGCTTTGCAAATCTTTTATAAGCATGTTCCATCCGTAACCAATTATCCGGTTTATGTAGGACAGCTGGACACCCTGCTTGATCCCTTTGTGCAGGATATGGACGAAGAGCTTGCCTTCAAAATGATTAAGCTTTTCTGTATCCAGATGGACAGAACGATTCTGGACTCCTTCGCCCATGCCAACATTGGCCCCAAGGCTACCAAGGCCGGAAGACTTTTGCTTCGGGCTATGGAGGAAACCAAGGATGCAGTCCCGAATCTTACCTTGAAATATGATGAGGAGCTTACCGAGGATGACTTTGCCATTGAAGCCATTCGCTGTGCTATGGCCAGTGCCAAGCCAAGCTTTTGCAACCACCGGATGTATTCCAAGGATTTTTCCGGAAATTATGTGATTGCTTCTTGCTACAACGGCTTGGCATACGGAGGGGGAGCCTATACCCTTGTTCGCCTGATCTTAAGTAATATTGCCAAGAGGGCCAAGGACAGAAAGGATTTTCTGGAGAAAGAGCTTCCCTATATCATGGATCTCTGTGTGCGCTATATGGATGAGCGAATTCGTTTTATCGTGGAAGAGTCCGGATTTTTCGAGAATAACTTCCTGGCGAAAGAAGGCTTTATCCATAGAGACCGTTTTTCCGCTATGTTCGGCTTGGTGGGACTTGCCGAGGCGGTCAATATTCTTCTGGAAAAGGAAGGAAAGGGTGATTGTCGCTTTGGCCACAGCAAGGAGGCAACGGAGCTGGGAGTAGAGATTATGGATTGTATCTCTGCCTTTAATGAAGCCCACAAGAATCCTTATTGTGAGGTCAGCAACGGACATTTCCTCCTCCATGCCCAGGTAGGTATCTCCACAGATGTGGAAATCAGCCCGGGAACCAGAATTCCCATCGGAGAGGAGCCGGAGAATCTGGCAGACCAAATGGAAGTTCTGTCTCATTTCCACCATTACTTCCCCTCCGGAACGGGAGACCTTTTCCCCATTGACAGAACCATTCACCAAAACCCGGAGTATGTTTTGGATATCATGAAGGGGGCATTCCAAAAGAACCTTCGTTACCTTTCCTTCTATTCCAACGATTCCGACGTGATTCGTATTACCGGATATCTGGTGAAGAAATCCGAGATGGATAAGCTGAAGCAGGGGAAGAGTGTTTTGCAGGACACCGTGGCCTTAGGTCTGGGTGCTGCTGAAAACGGAAAGATTCTGGAACGTAAGGTTCGATAATAGTATTCAAGGATTGTATTATGTTTTTACGAAAGAGGAGGCGTGTTCAAGCTTCCTCTTTTTCGTTATACTGGGAGAAGATATTTTCGGCTTTGCCGGAAAGAGTAGGATTAGGGAGCATTACATCCCCCAGAGGGAAGTGGAATGAAGGAGATTGTACCTCGCAGAGGATAGTAGAATTAGGGAGTTTACATTCCGCAAAGGATAGTAGAATTGAGGAATTTCGTACCATGCAAGAATTAGCAGTAAAGAAAGAGCAGCAAGAAAATATAGAAAAGCAAGAAAATATAGAAAAACCGGAAATCAGAGCTGACCGGGGACAGGCAGAAATCAAAGTCCCGGTAAACAAGATTATCCCCTTCAGCTCTGTGGACGGTCCGGGAAATCGAACCGCAATATTTTTACAGGCCTGCAATCTGGACTGTAAGTATTGCCATAATCCGGAAACCAGAGCCCTGTGTATTCACTGCGGAGACTGCATTCCGGGCTGTCCCACCAAGGCCATTTATTGGGAAGAAGGAAGGATAGCCTTTTCTCCGGAAAAATGTATCGGCTGTGACCAATGTATTCATGCTTGCACACACAATGCCAGCCCCAGAATCCGCCGGATGAGTGCGAAGGAGGTGTTTCAGGAGGCTTCCAAGAACCTTCCCTTTATCCGGGGAATCACCGTGTCCGGGGGAGAGTGTACCCTTTATCCGGAATTCTTACGAGAATTGGGAATGCTCTGTAAAAAGAGGGGCATAGGATTTTTACTGGATTCCAACGGCTATTATGATTTTTCCAAGGACGAAAAAGATTTATTGCCTTACATTGACGGGGTGATGTTGGATATTAAAGCCTATAATGGGGAAGAGCATAAAAGGGTTACCGGGTTTTCCAATGAGAAAATTCTAAAAAATATGCGAATTTTAGCAGAATATGATAAACTCTTTGAGGTAAGGACGGTAGTGGTACCGGGACTTTTTTCCGGAAAGGATACGGTGGAGAAGGTATCCAAGGACTTGTCTCCTTATGTAAGGAATGGACAGAAAATCCGCTATAAAATCATTGCCTACCGGGAGTTTGGGGTACGGGAGCAATATAGGCAGTTTGAGAGTCCCGGTGAGGAAGAACTAAAGGCTTTGAAGGAGCTGGCCAAACAGGAAGGGATGCAGGACATACTCTTGATTTAATTAGGAATTTAAGGGAAATCGAGGAAGGAGAGCATTTGGAAGATGGGAAGAGATGAAGAGACAAAGGCATGGGAAGGGACTCCGAATGCTACAGCTGAAGACGGGAAAGCACAGGAACCTGTTATTGAAATGCGAGACATTGTGAAGCGCTTTGGAGATTTCGTGGCCAATGACCATGTGCAATTAAAGCTTCATAAGGGAGAAGTTCTTGCGATTTTAGGAGAAAACGGAGCAGGAAAGTCCACCCTGATGAATATCCTCTACGGCATGCTTCGCCCAAGCTCCGGAGAAATTCTGGTTCGTGGACAAAAGGTAGAGATGGACAGCCCGGAAAAGGCTATTTCCTTGGGAATCGGTATGGTGCATCAGCACTTTATGTTGATTCCTCCCTTTACCGTTGCGGAAAATATTATTCTGGGAGCGGAGCCCATGCAGGGGCTTACCGTGGATTTAAACGGAGCGAAGAAAAAGATTCGGGAGCTTTCCGAACAGTACCATTTGATGGTGGATGTGGATGCCAAGGTGGAAGACATCAGCGTGGGCATGCAGCAAAGAGTGGAGATTCTGAAGGTTTTGTACCGTGGTGCGGACATTTTGATTTTAGACGAGCCTACCGCCTCCCTTACTCCTCAGGAAATTGATGAGTTAATGGAAATTATTTCCCATTTGACCAAGGCCGGAAAGTCCATCCTGATTATTACCCACAAATTAAAGGAAATCAAATGCATTGCCCATAAATGTATGATTATCCGACAGGGAAAGTACATTGATACCGTGGATGTATGTTCCTGCTCGGAGGACGATTTGGCAGCCATGATGGTGGGAAGAAAAGTGAATCGAGTAGTGGAAAAGAAGGCTCAGGAGCCGGGGGAAGTGGTGCTTTCTGTGAAAAATCTCCATGCCAAGGACTATAGAGGGGTGGAAATCCTAAAGGGGCTAAATCTGGAGGTAAGAGCCGGAGAAATTCTGGGACTTGCCGGTATTGACGGAAACGGCCAATCGGAGCTTGTGGAAATCTTAACCGGACTGGCTCATGCTACAGAGGGAGAAATTCAGCTTTTAGGAAAGGATATTTCCTGCAAAAGCCCCAGAGAAATCTTTGATGCAGGCCTTTCCAGCATTCCGGAGGATCGGCAGAAGCACGGTTTGGTACTGGACTTCTCCGTAGCGGAGAACCTGATTTTACAAAATTACGGAGAAGCGCCCTACTCTAAGGGAGGAATTTTACAGAAGAAGGCTATTGAAGAGCATGCCTCCAGGATGATTGAGAAATTTGACATTCGTCCGAAGGGCTGCGAAAGCCGTGCAGCAGGACAGCTTTCCGGCGGAAATCAGCAGAAGGTGATTATTGCCAGAGAGGTGGAAAATGACAAGTCGCTCCTCATTGCCTTTAACCCCACCAGAGGTTTGGATGTGGGAGCCATTGAGTTTGTGCATAAATATCTGGTGGAACAAAGAAATAAGGGCAGGGGAATTCTCTTGATTTCCTTTGAGTTGGAGGAGGTTATGGGCTTGTCCGATAGAATCGGCGTTATTTTCTCCGGAAATATTCAGAAGAGCTTCGCCGGAAATGAGGCGGATGAATATACCTTAGGACTATATATGGCAGGAGGAAAGGAATAAGTATGAAAGAGAAAATATTAAAGAGTTCCTTGCTTTACACCCTTCTTTCCATCGCCATCGGCTTTTTGGTAGGGGCTGTTTTATTGCAGGCCATCGGGGTTTCTCCGGTGAAGGCCTACGGAAAATTGTATCAGGGTGTTTTTGGTAAGCCTAAGTTTATGTTTTACAGCATCATTTACGGAGCACCCCTGATTTTCACAGGTCTGTCCGTTGCTTTCTCCTTCCGTACCGGAATTTTTAATATCGGCGCAGAGGGCCAGTTTGTGATGGGCAGTCTGGCAGCTGTTGTGGTGGGTATTTTATTTCCTTTGCCTGCGCCCCTCCATGTGCTTCTCTGCCTTGTGGTAGCGGCTCTTGCCGGCGCTTTTTGGGGCTTTTTGGTAGGCCTTCTCAAGGTGAAAAAGGGTATCAATGAGGTGCTTTCCTATATTATGTTTAACTGGATTGCTTTCTATTTTTCCAACTATGTGGTGAATTTAAAGACGATTCATACCGACCAGGGAGCAGAGGCCAGTAAGAATATTTTAGCGACCGCCTCCATGAAGATTCCCCAGGCTTTGATCCCCTTTGCGGGAGGAGCGGAGCTTCATGCCGGCGTACCCTTGGCTTTGCTTTTTGCCTTTCTGATCTGGTTCATTCTGAGCAAAACCACTTTTGGCTATCAGCTTCGGGCGGTGGGCTATTCCCGCAGTGCTGCGGAGTATGGGGGAATCAATTCCAAGAGAGTTTTCCTTTTGTCTATGTCCTTATCCGGTGTTCTGGCAGGTCTTGGGGGAGCAGTGCAAATCCTGGGTATGTCTGAGCGTGTCTCCATGTTTGCCGCCCAGGAGGGCTATGGCTTCCAGGGCATTACGGTGGCGCTGATTGGAGGAACCCATCCCCTTGGCTGCATTTTCTCCGGTCTTTTCTATGGCGCCATGAAGTATGGCGGAAACAAATTAACAACGGTGGATGTTCCTGCAGAAGTGGTAAGCATTATCATGGGAACCATCATCATTTTCATCGCCATAACGCCGGTGATTAAAAATCTGGTACAGAGAGGATTCCAAAAGAAGGGAGAGAGCCATGCTGAATGATCTGGGATTACTGTTAAATGCGGTTTTGATTTCTACACCACCCCTCCTCTTGGCAGGGCTTGGTTCTTGTTGCTCCGAACGTTCCGGTGTGGTAAATATCGGAATCGAAGGAATGATGACTCTGGGCGCCTTTGTAGGAGCCTGTGTGGCCTATTTTACCGGAAACGGATGGCTGGGATTTTTTGCGGGAGGCTGTGCCGGAGCTCTTCTTGGCTTGATTCATGCGGTGGTTTGCGTGTCCCTTCATGCGGATCAAACCATTGCGGGAACGGCCATTAACTTTGTCGGACCGGGCTTTGCAGTTTTCCTTTGCAAAGCTATTTTTGACAATTCTTCGGACACACCGGCTTTGGATTTATCCGCAAAGCTTCCGAAGATGTTTGAAGGAAAGTTTGCTTCAGGTTCCTTCCTGTATAATGTGGTAAGCACCTATTCCGTGGCTTATCTTAGCTTTCTTTTGGTGCTTTTGCTTTGGTTTATCTTCTTTAAAACCCGTTACGGTATGCGGCTCCGAGCAGCAGGAGAACACCCCTGGGCCTGTGAAACCCTGGGAATCAATGTTTATAAGGTTCGCTACATTGCGGTGATTCTTTCCGGCTTTTTGTCCGGCCTGGGAGGAGCCTTTGTGACCTTGGCTACCGTATCCCAATTCCGCCCCTCCGTTATCGTGGGACAGGGATTTATCGCCATTGCGGCGGTGATTTTTGGAAAATTCACGCCCCAGGGAACCTTCCTGGGCTGCCTGATTTTCGGATTGTGTAACGGTCTTCGTGCATTGCTTGGATCCGGAAATATGGTATCTCCTCACTTGCTCTCCATGATTCCCTATGTGGTAACCATCCTGACCTTGGTATTCTTTGTAGGAGCAGGACACGTACCAAAGGCAAACGGCAGAATCTTTGTTCGGACGAGATAAGGAAGAGTAGCGAGTATAAAGACAACGATGAAAGTAAAACAACCGGTCAGGGCAATAACTGCGGTTAAAGCAAAGATAGTAGAAGAGAAGGGAAGTAAAGAAATGAATTGGAAAGATTTATGGAATAAAAAATACCTGATGATTTCGGTATATGTATTGCTGACGGCACTCCTGTATCATCTGGGAAGCCGTTTGGTGGATCATCTGGAAGGGATTCCCTCATTATGGACAAGGCACTTTTCCTGGCTGTCCCAAGTGACTTCTCCTTTGCTCTTGGGATTTGCTTTGGCGTATTTGCTGAGTCCTCTCTGTACCATACTGGAGAGGGCCTTAGGGAAAATTCCTCTTTTTCAGAAGAAAGAGAAACTACGGAAAAATCTGGGCATTCTGCTTTGCTATCTCTTGATATTACTTTTTCTGGTACTGCTTGCCTCTCTTTTTGTATCCGTCCTGACCAAAAATATTCAGCTGATTCAGGGAGAAGATTTTGCTAAGGGATTGGAGAGCGTACTGCTTCTTTTAAAAAGTTTTTATGAGGACTTGAACCAAAGAGTTTCAGAGATTCCTATTGCGGGAAATGATTTGCAGGAGGGAATACGAACTTTTTTAGCAAAGCTTTTAAGCTTTGTACAAAAACTGGGCAGTAATTTCATATCCTCTGTGGGAAATATGGGAAGCCTGATAGGCACTCTGCTCTTTGGTATTATTTTTTCTATTTATTTTCTGGCAGATGGGGTAAAGATTGCGCTATATTGGGAAAGAATTTTTCGCCTAATCTTGGGGGAAAAGAGAGTTTTAGCCTTTCGCGGATTTCTAAAGGATGCGGATAGAGCCTTTTCCGGTTATATCCGTGGACAGATGATTGACGGCATCATTATGGCTATTTTGGTTAGTTTTAGCCTAAGTCTTATAGGGGTACGCTATGCCGTAGCCATAGGAATTCTTACCGGGATTGGAAATCTAATACCCTATGTGGGTCCCTTTGTAGCCTATGGAACCACCATTTTGGTTTGCGCTCTTTACGGAGACTTTGCCAAGCTGCTTCCTGCTGTATTGGCGGTTTTTGTGATTCAAACCATAGATGGAAATGTGATTAACCCTAGACTCCTCTCCAACAGTATAGACATTCATCCCCTGCTGGTGATTATTTCTTTGATTATCGGAGGGGCAGTGGGCGGCGTTTTGGGTATTTTCTTGGCAGCCCCCATCGCCGGTTTGATTAAGTTACAGGTGGATCGGATGATAGAAAGAGGGGAAGCAAAGAAGGCGAATTTATAAATTTACGGTTTTCTAATAAGGATAGGGATGAAATTCGTGGCACGCTTTCGCTAACTTCGCCCTGCAGCGGATACTAAGCGAAAAACTACAGTACCTTAGTTTTTCGCAAGTACCGGCGGGCTCAGATTGCCACTCATTTCATCCCTATCCTATAGAAAACCTGGTTGAATTTATTGCTTCACCTCTTAATGATAATTGAAACAATATAGGTTTAAATGCAGTTCGGGTGTTGAACCCCTTTCTTCAGTTGTGCAGCTTTTTCAGCACCTTCCAGTCTTTCCACCAGTGCCAAAGCGAAGTCTAAAGCGACGCCCATTCCTCTCCCGGTGATGATCTGTTTTCCGACTTCCACGGCTTTTCCGCTCCATTTTGCACCGTCTACGTCGGAGATGCCTTCTTCAAAGCCCGGATAGCAGGTGAAGTGTTGCCCTTTCAAAAATCCCAGACGTCCGAAAATGCCGGGAGCGGCACAGATTGCGGCCAGATCCTTTCCTGCTTGGAACTGCTTTTGCAAAGCTTCCAGCAGGCTTTTATTTTCCTCTAAGTGGGGAACGCCCGGGATTCCACCGGGTAAGAAAAGTAAATCTGCGGCGGAAAAATCATTTTCCGTAAGCTCGGAAATATTCTTATCACAGAGGATGGTAATCTGGTGGGAGCCCTTCACGAGCTTATCCGGAGCAACTGCAATAAGCTCCACCGAAACACCGGCTCTTCGTAAAATATCCACCACCATTAAACATTCAATTTCTTCCGTGCCTTCCGCAAAAAATGCCAGTACCTTTTTCATAGAAACTCCTTTCAATGCTTTTTGTATTTCATTACAGTCATTACTTTCATTACAGCCATTACCGCCATTACTTTCATTACAGCAATTATAGCCATTACTTTCATTACATCCATTACTTTTATTGCTGCCGGTGCTTAGCTTTCTTACACTACGATACATATCTTACTCCATTTTTTGAAAAAGAAATAGAGTGAGAAGAATTGTGAGCAGAAGAGCAGGAAAATGTTTGAAAAAGCTTTGGAAAATTTTACCTTGCAAAAAAAAGCTTTTTGAATAAAATATTAAAAGTAGTATAAAATTGTAATAATTTCACTAATCATATCAGTAAAGTACAGGATTTCTTTGGCGGAAATGTCGTAAAAGTGGAGTGTAAGGGTGATTGGTTGAAAGAAGGGAGAGTCTATGGGAGAAAACAAAGAAATAGTAGAGGAAAGTGGAATGATGTCGCAGAACAGCGCAGATGTAGAGAGAGAAGGCAGCTCGAAACAGAACCCGCAAAATAAGGGAGGGCTTGGAGCCTATAAGGAACCGCTGCTTCTCCTGCTGTGTGTAACGATAGGTGCTGTTTTAGGATTGGTATTTCGGGAGAAGGTGGCATTTTTAAAGCCGGTGGGACAGATTTTTCTAAATCTTTTGTTTACCCTCCTGGTACCGCTGATTTTCTTCTCTATTTCCGCCTCCATTGCCAACGTATCGGATACCAACAAGGTAGGAAAATTGCTTTTTTACCTGATTCTGATTTTTGTGGGTACCGCAGCTATCGCGGCTATATTGATGTTTACCGTAGTGCATTTTGTGGGACTGGATACCAATTTGAATCTGGTATCGGAGGCGGTAGAAGAAATCAAGAAAACGGATATGGCTACGCAGATTGTAGACATGTTCACGGTTTCCGACTTCCCATTGGTCATCAGCCGGGCCCACATCCTTCCTTTAATTATCTTTTCCATCTTTACCGGAATGGCAGTTTCTCTAATGGGAAAGGAAGGCGAATACATTGCCAATTTCCTCAGTCAGTGGTCCAAGGTCTTTTATAAGATGGTTTCTCTTTTAATGAAGCTGGCCCCCATTGGAATCGGGGCCTATTTTGCGGATTTAACCGGTACCTATGGAATGGATTTGATTAAAACCTATGGAAGAGCCTTACTTACCTTTTATCCCACGGTTATCGTATATTTCTTCCTTTTCCTTGGCTTCTATGCTTTTCTGGCAGCAGGCCCCTGGGGAGTGAAAAATTTCTTCCGGGTAATTTTCCTTCCGGCATTAACGGCATTGGGAACCAGAAGCTCTGCAGCAGCCATTCCCTTACAGCTGGAATCCTGTGACGAACTGGGCGTTCCGAGAGAGATTTCCTCAGTGGTAATTCCTACCGGAGCCACCTGCCACATGGATGGAGCATGTCTTGCGACAGTATATGAGATTTTATTGGTTTCCGCACTCTTCGGCCATTCCTTCCATGGAATAGGAGATTATCTTTATGCGATAGTGGTATCCGTAGTAGCCAGCGTGGCAGTTTCCTCCGTACCCGGTGGCGGAGCTGCGATGGAAACCATGATTCTTGCGGCCTTCGGTTTTCCGCCACAGGCCTTGCCTATGATGCTGATGCTGACCCAGCTTTTTGACGCCGGATGTACTTTATTGAACTCCTGCGGCGATACGGTGGCCTCCATGCTGATCAGTAGAATCATGCTGGGAAAGGATTGGTATAAGAAAAAGGAAAGCAGAGAGCTTTCTTCTGAAAATGCTTAAAGCAGATAAAAGTTGGCTAATTCTCCTTCTGAAAATGCCTAAAGGCAGATGAAAAACCGGCCAAACCGACTTCCGAAATAAGCCGGCAAGCAACGAAAAAATATACTGTTTTAAAGCAGAAAAAGTACGGTATATTTCATTTATATCTATGCATAAAATGGATTTATGCAAAAAGCTCAAATTGATAATTATTTTAATGAAGAAAACAGGATAAAATGCCCAAAAGGATTGAAAAAGAATTGACAAGCCAGGAGAAATAGGGTAGAATTGCCTTACTCGAATCGATAAGGATTCGACCTAAAAATTGGCGAACAGGTTTAATCGACCCTTACTACTCTATACAGCAGAGGACCCGACGGAGACGCCGGGTTTTTTGCTATCTATAAGGAAATACAAGGATTTTCCCAAAAGGAGTCAGAAAGAAAAGAAAAAGCTCCTGTGCATAAGGAAGGAGATTTTATGCAATTTCCCTTAAAGATTAATTATAGTAAAAACACATAAAAAGAGAGTTTTATAAGAATTCAAAATTAGACTTTAACCATTCCCTTAGATAAAATAGATGCGGTCGGAGAAGAATACTCATCATTGTCTTTCCTCAAAATCACTTTTCCGAGAAACAGAAGTGAGCGTAAAATATTTTCCTTTCATAGACCGGAAAGAGCCTATCAGAAGGGGGAATTTTTTTTATCCCGATAAGCGAAAGAAATTTCGTCAGGGAGATTCTGTTTACTACATTCAATGTTGGAAAGACGTCATAAAAGGAGAAAAAACATGGAGTCTATTGTTACTTATCATGCAACGAAGGTAAGCCCTCAGGAAGTACAGAGAAAGGCAGAAGAGCAGTATGCCGGCGGATATTTCTGCTGTGAGGCGGTAATGTCCGTAATCCGTGACGCTTTCCAGGCTGATGTTCCGGAGTCCGTTATTGCCATGTCTTCCGGTATGTCTATCGGAGCAGGTCGTTCCGGCTGTATGTGCGGAGCTTTAAACGGCGGAATCCTTGCTCTTGGTATGTTCTTCGGTAGAACAACACCGGACGGACCTAAGGATCCAAAGGTAAATTCTTTAATGGCATTGTCCAAGGAATTACACGATTGGTTCAGAGATTCCAATGCTAAGCATGCCGCTTGCTGCCGTGTTCTTACCAGAGGCTTTGATATGGCAGGGGGAGAGCATAAGAAGCAGTGTATTGCTTTCACAGGACTTTGCGCCGGAAAGGTTGCAGAGATTCTTTGCCGAGAGTTAGGAGTTGAAAATGTTGATTCCGAGCCTATTAAGGGTCTGGAAGCACCTTACCTTCCACCTGTAAAAGAAGTGGTATAAGGAGGAAGTATGGAAAAAATCAAAAGAGTGCCCTTGGCTATTTCCGGTGTGATTTTGGGAATGGCGGCTTTGGGAAATTTATTACAGTCCTACGGTGAGGGGATTCGCCTGATTTTTGGAGGAGTAGCCTTTGTACTGCTCCTTCTTCTTCTGTGTAAGGCGATTTTCTTTCCGCAGGTACTCAAAGAAGAATTCAGCAATCCCATTGGCGCCGGTGTTACCGCCACCTTCCCCATGGCTTTAATGCTGTTTTCCGTGTATGCAAAGCCCTTTGTTCCGGGCATTGCCTTTCCCTTATGGTGTGTAGCCATCCTGCTACAGATTCTTTTACTCCTCTATTTCACCAAGACCTACGTTTTACACTTTGAGGAGAAAAATGTCCATACAGTATGGTACATCGTTTATGTGGGAATCGTAGTGGCATCCCTTACTTCTCCTGCTTATAAAATGCAGGCTTTGGGACAGGGAATCTTTTACTTCGGCTTTATCGCCCTGCTGATTCTTTTGGTGGTGGTTTCGAAACGTTATCTGAAAATGCCGGTACCGGAACCTGCAAAGCCTTTAATGATGATCTATGCAGCACCTATGGCTCTTTGCACTGCCGGCTATAATCAGGCATTTGCAGAGAAGAATCAGGGATTTGTACTCTTCTTACTGGCAGCAACCTCAGTGATTTACCTTTTTGCCCTGGTAAAGAGCATTTCCTTCCTGAAGCTCCCCTTCTACCCAAGCTATGCAGCCTTCACCTTCCCCTTTGTTATTTCCGCTATTGCTACAAAGCAAAGCGTGATGGTTTTAGGGAAAATGGGAATGAGCCTTGCCTTCATGCAGCCGGTGGTTTTACTGGAAACCATCATTGCCGCAGGCTTTACCATCTATGCCTGCCTGAGATTTTTGGAGCATATCTTCCTTAAAAAGGCTTAATATAGAAAGTCTCAAAGGGACTGAGAAAAATAGAATGAAACAGCGTATCGAATCAATAGGTCCGAAGCAGGGGTAATCTGAGCCCATGGGTTCTTAGCTTTTGTTCTTTGAAAGCTTAGAACCCCTATGAGGCGAAGTTAGCGAGAGCGTGCCCCGCTTCGGACCTATTGATTCGATAGCGCTAGTAATGGTGATAGTGATAGTCCCTTTGATACCCCCGTTAGTTTCTCCTATTTGTTTCTAAAATTCTCTTTATTCTTTGGAGAATTCCTTGTCATTGAAGTTTTTCTCTGTTATCCTAAGGAAACACTTGCGGAGATGGACAGACAGAATAGTTGAAGGACAACGGAAAAGGGGAAGCAATGAGCGATTTTTCATTTAATCATTTTAATTTCAATGTACTGGATCTGCAGAGAAGTATGCGCTTTTATGAGGAAGCGCTGGACTTACATGAATTAAGCAGAAATGAGCAGGATGATTTTATCATCGTGTATCTGGGAGATGATTCTACGGATTTTCGTTTGGAGTTAACCTATCTGAAGAATAGAACAGAAGCCTATGACTTGGGAGAGCAGGAGTTCCATTTGGCTCTTAGGACTGTGGATATCGGTGCAGCCCATGACCGGCATGAAAAGATGGGATGCATTTGTTTTGAGAATCACGGCATGGGAATTTATTTTATCGAAGACCCGGATGGATACTGGATTGAGATAATTCCGGATAGAACCAAGCCTATTACTTGGCGATAAGGTAAGAATAAAGAAAGCGACTTCTAAGGGATTTTCCCAAGGAAGTCGCTTTTTGCATTTTTAACGAGTATCGCTAGCGTAGTGTGCGGTATATCGTTTATGAGTTTTACATTATGTGGTAACAGAGCTAAAATTTATAAAATCAAAGATTTAAGGTGATTATTGTCCGTTTAGAAAACCTTCCGCCAGAGCCACGAAAGCGGCACTTCCCTTCCAAAGAACATCCTCATCCACGATAAACTTAGCGTGGTGGTGGGGGTAATCGGTTCCCTTTTCCGGATTGGAGGAGCTTAAAAACAAAAAGCATCCCGGAACTCTCTGCTGGTATAGGGCAAAGTCCTCCCCGATCATACTGGGCTTGTCTATGTGGGTCAGGAGCTTATCCTGAAAAACTTCTCTGAGGCAGCCCTGCGCCAATGCAGTCAGATCCGAATCATTGGTAACAGGCGGTGCACCAAAGTCCATGGTGAGGCTTACGTTTCCGCCAAAGGCCTTGGCAGTATTTTCTGAAACTTCCTTGATACGCTTTGCCAGTCTTTGCCGCACATCTTCCTGAAATGCCCGGGTGGTGCCTTCAATCCGTACAGTGGAGGGAATCGCATTGTAGAGCTCTCCTCCATGAATCAGGCCGATGGTGAGAATGGCAGGCTCCGTTCCGGCAATTTCTCTGGAGGGAATCGCCTGCAAAGCCAATACAATATGGGCGGCAATGTTGATGGGGTCAATGCCTTTCTCCGGAGTGGAGGCGTGACACCCCACACCCTGCACCTCCAGGATAAAACGATCATAGGACGCCATTACCGGACCGGGGACACAGACTATATTACCACTGGGAATATCCTTGCCTAAGATGCTTCCGATATGCATGCCGAAAATGGCATCTACCCCTTCTAAAGCGCCTTTTTCCAGCAAAACAGTAGCCCCCTTTGCCTGCTCCTCAGCGGTTTGAAAGAGAAAACGGATTTCTCCCCTCAGTTCCTCTCGATGGGGATAGAGAACCCGAATAGCGCCCAACAGCATGGCGGTGTGGGCATCATGGCCACAGGCATGCATACATCCCTTATGCTCGGAACAAAAGGGGAGCTCAGTATCTTCTGTTATGGGCAGGGCATCCATGTCCGCCCGAAGAGCCAGAACTTTTCCGGGCTGCTTTCCCTTTAAAGTGGCGATAATGCTGCTGTCCTTTTCAGAAAGCTGATAAGGAATGCCGATTTCTTCTAATTGATGAGTAACATACTCTCGAGTTTTTGGCAAATGAAAGCCAAGCTCCGGTATTTTATGCAAGTCCCTTCGCATGGCAATAATCTTTGCTTCTATACTTTTGCATTCTTCCCACCACATACATTTTCCTTTCCTTCTTATAAAAATATCGCCATATAGAGGGGCATAGATAGAACGCCTCCTTCTTCGCCAATGTTTCCGTCATGAAATTTATAAGCTCTGGAAACATGCTTCTGATTTATCAGCCAGTTTAAAGAATTTGCTCTACTCTGTCCGCTTTTGACCTCGATAGCCCAAATTTCTCCCTCTTTTTGTGTTAAAAAGTCAATTTCTTTTTTACTACTTTCGTTTTTGTAAAAATAAAGGGGGAGTTCTTTTTTGATGAGCATATCCGCTATTAGGCATTCATATAAGCCTCCTTTTGTATTGGCCAGGAGGGTATTTTCGATAATATGCTGTTTCAAACCGAAATCTTTCATGGCAATCAGTAAAGATAAATCTGTAGTGTAGGCTCTAAAAAAATCCTCTCTGGCATAGTCGGAGAGATCGTACTGCACGTCTGTCACTAATTTAGAAAGGGAGACCATATCTGCCGAAAAGAGCCAGTCGATGCTGGAATAAAATTTCTGTGCCCTTCCTCCTTTTTCCACTTCCTTGTATTGAAATTTATGATTTTCTTTGTCCAGAAGCTGCTTTCCTAAAGATAAAAAGCATTTTTCCGCTTTGACTTTTTCATCAGACCGAGCGTAGTGGGCAATATCATAACGATAGCCCATCAAAAGCTCTTTTTGTATTTGATCTGCGATTCGAAAATCCTGATGTTCCATAAAGTTTGCCAAGACTTCGGGCATTCCTCCCAGAGCGAGATATTCTCGTAAATAGGACATCATGGTATTATGAATAGCTTCGGCTACCGGTGTCTTCCTTATAAAGAGAGTTTTTAAATCAGAAATCAGATCTTCCTGAATACCCTTTGCCCATAAAAACTCTTCAAAGTCTAAGCCGAACATTCGCAAATACTCTACATATCCTACCGGATAGGAAGAGGCTCTTTGGTAATCTATGCCAAGGAGGGAACCGGAGGCGATAATATCGAACTGCCCATCCAAGGTCCAGAATTTTAAAGAAGTGATAGCTTCCGGACACTCCTGAATTTCGTCTAAGAAAATGAGGATTTCTCCCGGGATAAATTGTAAGTTGGGATAGCGAAAGCGCATGGCGGTAATCATGGAAGCAACAGTTAAATCTCCGGTGAAAATAGAGCGATCGGAGTTGCTTTCTTTGAAATTAATATACAGCATCTCTTTATATGCGGATTTCCCAAATGCTTGAACGGCATAGGTCTTTCCCACCTGTCTTGCCCCAAGAACCAATAAAGATTTTTTCTTTTCCTGTTTTTTCCAATTCCACAATTGACTCATCACTTTTCTCTTTAACATTCTTTGCTCCTCTTTTGCAAATATAGCCACATTTTGGAATGAAATTTCGTGAGGGAAATCTATGGCTGTTCTATAAAAAGCTTGAAATCTTCCCCAAATATTGTCGGATAGATATACTTTTATTCTAAAATGTTGATAGATGGATATTTTTACTTTCTAAAATGTTGATGGATGGACATTTTATCTTTCCGAAATGTTGATATATGGATATTTTAGCCTTCCAAAATGTTGATGTCAAATCAAAAATAGGACTTTGGGGCGACTTTAGGGCGATTTTATGGACGAAGCTTTCGATTAAGGGGGAGATTAACTATACAAGGACACCCAATCCGCAACAAATCAGCTTAGGAAGATAAGCTTGTGGAAGCAAGGGGAGCAAGCTACAATAAAGCCTAGAAGTACAAATTATAGCAGTATAGTAATCAATCACTTTGCTTCGCAAAGCAGTTTATTTCAACAGTATTGCATTTCAACAGTAATGCATCTCAATAAGAAAGGATAAGCATGGATATCTTTAGCTACCAGGCAGAGAAAAATAAAGAGAAAATGGCGCCCCTAGCCGCCAGAATGCGGCCAAGAAGCTTGGAGGAAGTGGTGGGGCAGGAGCATATTTTAGGAAAGGATAAGCTTTTATCCCGTCTGATTCGCTCAGATCAGCTGCATTCTCTTCTTTTTTTCGGACCTCCCGGAACGGGAAAGACTTCTTTGGCGAAGGTGATTGCCAACAGCAGCAAGGCGGATTTTATTTCCATCAACGCCACCACCGCCGGAAAGAAGGATATGGAAGATGCGGTGGCAAGAGCCAAGGAAAATATGGGGGGCTACGGCAGGAAAACCATTTTGTTCGTAGACGAGATTCATCGCTTTAATAAGGCCCAGCAGGATTATCTTCTGCCCCATGTGGAGGAGGGTACCATCATTTTGATCGGGGCAACTACGGAGAACCCCTACTTTGAGGTGAATACCGCCCTGCTTTCCCGTTCCCAACTTTTTGAATTACATTCCCTTAAGAAGGAAGATATTGTAAAGCTATTGCAAACGGCGGCGCAGGATAAGACTCGGGGAATGGGAAACTATAATGCGGTGCTGGAGGAAGAGGCTTGTACCTTTTTGGCAGAGCATGCCTTCGGAGATGCCAGAGTGGCCTTAAATGCTTTAGAGCTTGCGATTCTTAGTACCAATCCTTCTGCGACCGGGGAAATCCGCATCACCAAGGAGGTGGTGGCGGAGTGTATGCAGGAGAAGCTTCTTCGCTATGACGGGGAGTCGGAGCATTATGACACCATTTCCGCCTTTATCAAATCCATGCGAGGCTCGGATCCTCAGGCGGCGATATATTATCTTTCTAAAATGTTGCAATCCGGAGAGGATATTCGTTTTATTGCCAGACGAATCATGATTTGCGCATCGGAGGATGTGGGAAATGCGGATCCTCAGGCCTTGGTTTTGGCTACCAGCGCCAGCCTTGCGGTGGAGAGAATCGGCATGCCGGAGGCCCAAATCATTTTATCCCAAGCCTGTACCTATGTGGCTTCTGCCAAAAAGTCCAATGCCTGTGTAAAGGCCATTATGTCCGCAAACGAAGTGGTTCGGGAAAAAGGGAATTTGCCTATTCCTTCTTATTTAAGGGATGCCCACTACGCAGGGCATGAGCAGCTGGGACGGGGCATAGGTTATAAATATCCCCACGACTATCCGGGACATTATGTGGAACAACAGTATTTGCCTACAGAGATTAAGGATATGATTTTCTACGAGATGGAAGAATAGTCTTACATATAAGGAAGAAATCCGCATAAAGAAGAAATCTGCATAAGGAGTGAATCCGGAACAGATCTTCCTCCGTTAAGGAGAAGCGGATAGCCCTGCACGTCAGGAAGAGAATTGCACGGTTTCTAAAACCATTGTCACCAAAGAGGGTAGCTCTGCACGTCAGGAAGAGATAAGCTTTAGAAAAAATCATGAAAAAGATGTGGAATTCCCTGCATTTTCTTCGTATTCTTTAAGAAATAAGACAGAAAAAGGCAATACTATATTCCCATCTATCTGTTAGTATGAAAATGTTCCTTGAATCGGAACAGTAGACATTTCTGCATTTGACCGTAAAGAAGCGGAAATACAGTAGGAGGACAACTATGAAAAAAGCGATTTTGATTACCATGGCAGGACTTATGATTTTTGCAGCAGGCTGTGGAAAGAAGGCAAGCCAGGAATCAAAGGCGGCAGCAGAGGAGCCCAGCTCTGAAGCATTATCGGAGAATAGTCTTAGTGCCAAGATACAGAAGATTGAAGAAGGAAAGTTAACGGTAGAAACCGGAGAAGGAAAGGTTTACACCTTTGACAGCAAGGGCGCGAAACTGGATTCTACTTGGGATCTGATGGCAGGAGACGAGGTGGAGATCGGCTATGAGGGCACAGAGCCTCAGGACGGCATGACGATTAAAACGGTAAGCGTATCCGTTCCTTACGAGTTTACCACAGAGGACTTCAATGACGAGTCCAATCTCTACGGTGAAATCACCGCAGTGGACGACAAGAGCATTACCGTAAAGGAAATTCCCGACTTCCGTGAGGCGGCTACCCAGGGAGAGGATACAGAAGGCAAGAAGTACGGCGACACCTTCGTTTTCCAAAGACCGGCATTTGAGCTGGATCTTACAAAGGAAGGCTTGGGCGTTGGTAAGGAAATCAGCATTTATTATCTGGGAGATGTGAAGAACAATCCGTTGGCTTTCTATACTATTACCGAGGATGCGCTGGAAGAGGAAGAGGCCAACAACCTTCAGATTAAGGGAACCATCGAGAAGGTAGACGGGGACATCGTTACCTTAAAGTGCGATGACAGCCACAGCTTCCGTTTCACCACAGACGGTAATGCGGAGGTGAACAAGGCCGCTACGGAAAATGTTGGAAAGACCGTTGTGGTAACCTACAGCACCTCTCTTCGCGCCAGAGTTTCTGTAGCAGAGGGGATCAAGGCGGCAGAGTAAGGATTGGGGATTTGCTGAAAGGGTTTTATGAAAATGCTTAAAGCCCGGTCGCAAAAAAGATTGAAAAACAAAATTTAAACATGAAAATGAAAAAGGCAGCCGGAGGGAAGCAGAATTCTCTCCGGCTGCTTTTGCGTAGTTAAGCCTCACTATCATACATAATGGTAAATGGACCATCATTGATTAAAGCAACCTGCATATCCGCACCGAACTGCCCATGGGCAAGAGGCATTCCCTGCTCTTCCGCCTTTTTACAAAAATACTCATATAAGGCATTGGCATGGTCAGGTGCTCCCGCATTGATAAAGCTGGGACGGTTTCCCCGACGAGTATCCGCATAGAGGGTAAACTGGCTCACCACCAAAAGAGAGCCGGAAACGTCCCGAATGGAAAGATTGGTTTTTTCATTTTCATCCTCAAAAAGACGGGCATCCAAAACCTTTTTCAACATCTTATCCGCCACTTCTTCCGTATCGGTCTGGCTTACCCCAAGAAGAATCAAGTAGCCCTTCTCAATGGCTCCGATAACATTTCCCGAAACGGAAACGCTGGCTTCTTTCACTCTTTGTACTAAACAACGCATAAAACCTCCTTAGGCTATCTTAACGAAATTGCTTTTGACTTTCTTGATATTCAAAGCCCGCCGCCTCTAACTTTTGGCAAAGCTCTTCTTTATTCAACTGTAAATCCAAGCACAAATCTTCCAAACTATTGTATTCATCCCTTAATTTCAGATTGATGAAACTAAGCAAGATAAAAGGATCCTTGGGGATATCCATGACTGCTCCTTTCTTTTGAGAGGGAAAATACTTCCCTGATAAATGAAGACTATCATAGCATAAAAGGGAGGGAAGGGGAGCTAGGATTTTAAGGAAGGATTAGTTTATCAGATATATTTCATTGGAATATAAGTTCCAGCATATCGTGATATTTATACACATATAATTATAATTTTGACACTAAAAGATATATTATTTAATGATAAATAGACTATGTTGAATATTCTTGATAGAATAGAAGCAATTTAAACAGGGGAGAAGAAAATAGCATATTAAAAGATAATAGGGAGGACTTATGACAGATAGGGTAGAGCTAAGTATAGTGCTTGAGAGTAAAGAAAAGGGAACTCAATCTAGTGAGTTTAATAATCAGAGTAAAGAGACTAAGCAAGATGAACAGGATAAGGAGCAAGAGAAACAAAAAAATAGATTTTTTCAAATACTAGAAAAGAATCATGATCATTTAGAAGCAATGGGGGCATTAGTTACGATCATAAGTTTTTGTTTCACAGTTTTTGCCTTGGGGATGCAGTTTTCTAGAAGTGTACAAGCTTCAATCTTTTATGGTATAGAGGAGAATTATTTTTTTCAGGAATCCGTAGTAAGCATATTGTTTCATTCAGCAATGAATATATTGCTAATCCTAGGAGGAATATTTTTTCCTATTGTTTCACATTATATAAATAGATGGTACAAAGATTTCGCGAAAGTGGATTCTAAAGAGAAGGGATTACAGGTTTTACATAATTACTTTTTTCCGTTAATTATCTTTTTTTTCTTGTTTCTGATTTATCTTGTACTAGTACCTATATGTCTCAGCCCATCTGTAAAAAATCTTCTAGTTTCTAAAAACGAAGTGTTGAATGAGATATTATGGATAGTATCGATTGTATTATCTTATGTATTCATTGTGGGCTATTTTTGTACTTCGGCATCTGATGTTTATGATTTTTTTATATTAGTGACGACGGGGATAATTTTATGTATTATTTACCACAGTTTTAAAAACATGGATAATAAAAAGATCTATATGGCTTATTTTGTTTTTTCTGTATATTACCTTGTTTCACATTGGGGATTTAATAATATAAATAATTGCTTGTTTACCATATTCTCTATTTTTTTTTCAATTATAATCTTATTGCTTTTATTTATGCCACTTATTGAATTTATTGAATCTTTTGGGAACAATGCATACTCTAAAATAAAAGAATATGAAATTGTTCAATTAATTAGTGCTTCTAATTTAGAGAGAGTAAAAGAAAAAACAAAATCTGATAGTATAAATCAAACAGAACAGGGGGATGCGGAGTACAACCGTCTAAATGAGCAGAATAAGGATGAGTCCCCGTTTCAAGTAGTCATTTTACATCGTGGCTCACAAGTACTCCTAATGAATGGCAAAATAGATGGTAAAGAAACTATAAATCCACAAGAGGACATCACGTCATCTAGCAATCTGGAGATTGATACTAGTTCCTATGAATTTCAGGAAGCGAGCCAATATCGTTTTTATAGAAAAAAATTTAATAATGTAACGACAAATCCTCCCCCCAATAATGACTAATAAGGAGAATAAACATGCCCAATATAAATCCGGCTTCTGCTTCCGAAAATCATGCTTCTGAACAGCACAATCAAATACAAGCGAAACAAGAGCTGATGTCTATGATACTGGAAGGCAAACTATCCGGAGAAAGGGAAGGATGGCTTTCTTCGGAAGAAGCAAAGATAATTCTACGCAGAAAGAAATAAACTATCTAAATTCGTCATACCTAATTCTACAAAATCCATCTATGCTTTCCTCATAAGCAAAGTTAACTGATACAAGAAAATGAGGAAAGACCATGGGCGCAGGCAAGGGAAATGAGAACATTCCTTGGATTTATAGAGGCATAGATTTTCAGACTTTGGGAAAACAAATCAAAAAATATCGTGTGTTAAGAGGGCTTCGACAAAGCGATTTGGCGGAGCTCATTTTTAGTACGACAAACACTATTTCCAGAATCGAAATAGGCGGAATCGGATGCAGTCTGGAGAATCTCTTACGTATTGCCGATGCCCTGCAGGTTAGCCCGGATGCCCTGCTCTTTGGGAATTTCAATCCCATGTACAGTCGCTTTTATCCCTATTTTTGGGATATGAAGGAAGAGATTTTGCGGAAAATGGAGGAGAACCTTTCTGACATTTTCAAGGAAATATCTTCAAAGGAACAACTGACCTTTGTGGAAAGAGATTTTCAGAAATGGCTGAAAATGACGAAGCAGAGTCGGGAAGAAATGGAGGTACAGGCGAAGGAGCAGTCGGAAGAAGAGCTTCGCTATTCGGTGGAGGATTATTTATTTTCTGCTACAAAGGTAGCGGATCCGGAAGAAAAAGTGGTGGAAGAGAATCCCGAGGAAGAGAAAAAGACCAAGGCTCAGCTTCGGAAAGAGGAAAAGGCAAGACAGAGGGAAAGTGCAAGGAAGGAAAAGCAGCTTACCCAGGAAGAACAAAGGCAGAGAGTACGGAAAGAGGCAATGAGGAAAAAGAAGTAGTATAGGAAATCTATCGAGTTATGCGGTGTTGAACTGGAAGTTCAAAATCTCTCGAGTTGAAAAAGTAAAATCTTTCGAATTGAAAATCAAACATCTCTCGAGTTGAAAACACAAAATATATCGAATTGAAAATGCGAAATCTCTCGAATTGAAATTTACAAATCTCTCGAATTGAACTATAATCACAGGAAATATTGTGGGGGTAGGGCATGAGGAGAGACTTATATCAGGCAAGAATTATCGATGATTCTGTAGAGACTTATCTAAAGACCTTTGGTGCAGTTTGCATTGAAGGTCCAAAATGGTGCGGAAAAACCTGGACTTCCGCCTATCATAGTCGAAGTGAGTTTTACTTGGCAGACCCTACAGGGAATTTTCAAAATAGAAAGCTGGCGGAATTGGATCCGTCTCTTGTTTTAGAGGGAGAAGCTCCTCGTCTTTTGGACGAATGGCAGGAGGTTCCCTCCCTTTGGGATGCGGTTCGTTTTGCAGTGGATTTATCAAAGGAAAAGGGAAGGTTTATTCTAACCGGTTCTGCAACCCCGAATCAAAAGGGTATCCTGCATAGTGGGGCAGGACGAATTGCACGCCTGAGAATGCGACCAATGTCTTTATTTGAAAGCGGAAAGTCCAGCGGAAAAGTCTCCTTAAAGGGCATTTGCTCCGGAAGTCTGGAATCTCAACTTACAGGAGAGGTGCAGCTTAGTGATTTGATTGATTATATTATTCGTGGAGGTTGGCCGAATAACCAGGATTTGCCCTTGGAGCAAGCCGCATTACTACCGAAGGAGTATATTTCCGCCATTTTAAAGGATGATATAGAGCGAATAGATGGTATAAAAAGGGATCGACACAAGATGGAGCTGCTCCTTCGTTCTCTTGCCAGAAATGAAGCCACCACAGTGAGCAATAAGAAGCTGAAGGATGATATCAAAGACATTGACCATGAAGACATTGTGGTAGAGACTGTTGCAACCTATTTGGACATTTTAAACAGGCTCTTTCTGATTGATAATCAAAAGCCTTACGGTGCAGAATTACGTTCCACAATACGGGTAAAGCAGGCGGAAAAACGGCATTTGGCCGACCCTTCTTTGGCTTGCGCCTTACTCAATGCAAGTCCGGAAATGTTGAAAAATGATTTAAATACCTTGGGATTTTTGTTTGAGGCTCTTTGTGAGAGAGACTTGAAGATCTATGCCGAGTCCTTTGGCGCATCCCTATATCATTATCAGGATTATCGTAATCGGGAAATGGATGCGCTTATTGTTACGCCTGAGGGAGAATGGTGTGGAATTGAAATTAAGCTAGGAGCGAATCAAATCGACGAGGCTGCTCAAAATCTCTTGAAGATTAAAGAGGGAATTTTGGCGGAAAATAAGGGAAAAGAGCCTAAAAGTCTCTGTGTGGTTTGCGGCCTTAGCAATGCCGCATATCAAAGAGAAGATGGCGTATTTGTGGTGCCCCTAACAGCATTGGGAGTTTGATTGAAGTTTTTTCAGGAAGAACTTTGAATTGATTTTGTTCGTTTCTTAGAGTAGAATATAAATGAAAATTGTAACTTGCTGCGAGCGACTTTTGACATCGAAAAAGAGGTTCCGTATGGATTTCATGACAATTAAGCAGGCTTCTGAAAAATGGGGAATCTGCACAAGGAGAGTACAGACATTATGCACGGAAGGGCGAATTGATGGTGCCGAACGTTTAGGGCATCAGTGGATCATTCCTATTGATGCAGAAAAGCCGAAGGATGCCAGAATCAAAAGCGGCAGATACATTAAAGCAAAATCTGGAAATGGAGAGAACGAAGATGGAAAGAAAACCGTATAGTGCCGGAGCAGTGAAATTTTCGTTCTGGTTCATGGAATTTCGGAACACCGTGCAGCTTTTGAGCGAGAGTAAGAGCTTTGCAGACATTAAAAAGTTGAATGAAGAGACAAACATCTATGGCGCACCGACAAAACTACGAGCGCAGCAGATTTATTCTACTGTAACAGCTCGTATCAAGACATTAGATGAAAGCTTTTATCCAATCTTTTTGAGCAGTGATCTTGCCACACAGAAGTTATTTGTGCTGACTGCGGCTCTTTTGCATGACACGCTGTTCTTTGATTTTGTGTATGAAGTAGTGCGGGAAAAAATGATTCTTGGTTCCGATGAGCTGACGGATGCGGATATTCGGATATTCTTCAAAAATAAGCAGGAACAGAGTGAGAAAGTGGCTTCTTTTCAAGATTATACGCTGCGCCGTCTCGGGTCCTGCTATAAAACACAGCTTTATGAAGCAGGACTTTTAGAAAGCAACCGGGCAAACAGCACAAGAAAAATACTGAAGCCAATTCTTGATATTGCATTTGAACATTGGCTTTATGACCATGATCTTGGCATCATGGTAAAAACACTGACGGGGGTAAGATGAAATGGATAAGGTGAATTTCTCCGCAGGAGAAAGAGAGTGTGGCCTGGGTCATTTAAGCCAAAGATTGGATGAGATGGAGCTTGCAATCCATAAGCCGTCTTTCCGAAAAGGAACAGGCCGCGCAAATGAGGTCAACTATTGGGTGTTTGATTATCCACCGGAAAAGGAACTGGAAGTTCGGGAGCGTGTAAAGTATCTGAAAAATAAGAATGACCGGGACGATAATGATTTTGAGCTTGTGGTCTTTGATTTGTATGATATCGTCATTGACTTTTTGGAAAAGAAAAACTTTATGGAAAAGTGCTATGACTTTGAAAAAAAGCGAGGAATCGAGCGTATTGTCAAGGCAGTGACCAACTCCATGAAGGTGAATGACGATGACAGCCTGATTGTGCAATATATCAAAGAACATACTCCGGAGAATGCAGTCGTGTTCCTAACCGGTATCGGCAAGTGCTATCCGATTTTGCGCTCCCATAAGGTGCTTAACAACTTGCATCAGGCGTTTGTGCGCTGCCCGGTCGTGATGTTCTTTCCGGGAACCTACAATGAGCAGGAGCTGATTCTGTTCAATGAGATTAAAGACGACAACTATTACCGGGCATTCCGACTGGTAAAGTAATGGATGGAGGAAACAGTTATGCAGATCAAGGACATGTTCCGAAAGAAAATTGACCGTGAGATACAGGGCGTTATCATTGTCGGTCAGGGTGAAGAAACGAATGTGGCGCAGGAGCTGGAAGAGTATGTTGTGACCCGTGAGCTTCAGCGTCATTTTGCAGATTTCTTTGCAGCATATAAAAAAGGTATTCAGGGAACCACACCGAAAATGGGTGTCTGGATTTCCGGCTTCTTTGGAAGTGGTAAATCTCATTTTCTGAAAATTCTGTCCTATCTGCTTAAGAATAAACAGGTCGGAGACAAACATGCCATCGACTACTTTATCGAAGATCAGAAGATTACCAATCAGATGGTGCTGGCAGATATGCAGCTGGCAGCAAACACTCCATCGGACGTAATTCTTTTCAACATTGATTCCAAAAGCGATTCGAATGGCAAAGAAAATAAAGATGCCATTGTGAACGTTTTCCTGAAGGTTTTCAATGAGATGCAGGGCTTCTGCGGTTCCATGCCACATCTTGCTGACCTGGAGCGCAGACTTTCCGAGGAAGGTTGTTTTGAGGAGTTTAAGGAAAAGTTTGAAGAGGAATATGGTGATCCGTGGGAAAGCTCTCGTCAGGACTTCGATTTTATTCAGGATTCCGTTGTTGATGTCCTTTCTGACATGGATTTCATGAGTGAATCGGCTGCCCGCAACTGGTGCGAGAAAGCAACCGAGAGCTACCAGATCAGCATTGAGGATTTCGCCAAGCGCGTAAAGTCCTATATTGAAAAAAAAGGCAATAACCACCATGTGGTTTTCCTTGTGGATGAGATTGGACAGTACATTGGCGATGATTCCAAGCTGATGCTGAACCTTCAGACCGTGACGGAAGAACTGGGCAAGGAGTGCATGGGTAAGGCCTGGGTAATCGTAACAAGCCAGCAGGATATTGACTCCATTACCAAGGTGAAGGGTAACGACTTCTCCAAGATTCAGGGACGTTT
>NZ_CAUVME010000010.1:0-78785 GCF_963553175.1 Oribacterium sinus
TCGGAAGTTGGTCTGTATCAGGACGACTTTTCTGATGAAAAGTCTGTCCTTACGGATACTAAGCGAAAAACTGCGCGTCTCTTGTTTTTCGTAAGTATCGGGCTAAGACTATCCCATATTCAGCCCTATATTGCCGAAAATTTCTTTTTTGCTTTATAGCATTCTTCAATAGGATGGGGAGGTTCATAAAAGTCTTTTCCCGAAGAATAAATAACTTTTATACAAAAAATAGAATAGGCTTGAAGTTTTTATGGTAAAAATTTCGTAAAATTCGGTTTTCAAGCCTTGAGCTTAGTGCTATAATACAAATACCAGAAGGAGAAGAAGATTAAGAATTCTCTTAATATTTGAATAGAAGTATTTGAATAGAGAGAAAGCTCTTTGTGGTTGCCAGTGCCATATGTTTTAGATGCAGAGAGGTGATGACGTGATTAAGAAAGAGATGATCGCCATGCTTTTAGCTGGCGGCCAAGGCTCACGCCTTGGGGTTCTTACAAAGAATGTTGCCAAACCGGCGGTTTCTTTTGGCGGAAAATATTCCATTATTGATTTCCCCTTAAGTAACTGTATTAATTCCGGCATAGACACAGTGGGAGTACTTACTCAGTATCAACCCTTACGCCTGAATGCACATATCGGCATCGGTATTCCTTGGGATTTGGATCGTAATAGGGGAGGCGTTACGGTATTGCAGCCCTATGAATCTCAGAAAGATACCGGCTTTTATTCGGGAACGGCCAATGCCATTTACCAAAATATCGCTTATATCGAGAATTATGATCCGGAGTACGTGTTGATTCTTTCCGGGGATCACATTTACAAGATGGATTATGAGGTTATGCTGGAGTATCACAAGGCGATGAAGGCCGACTTAACCATTGCCGCCATGCCGGTACCCATGGAGGAGGCAAGCCGTTTTGGAATTACCGTCACCGATGAAGCCGGCAGGATTATAGATTTCCAGGAGAAACCGAAGGAACCCAAGAGTAATTTGGCTTCTATGGGAATTTATATCTTTACCTGGAAAGTGCTAAAGGATGCTTTGCTACGAACCCGGGATGTGCCGGATTTGGATTTTGGAAAGCATGTTATTCCTTATATTTTCCAGAACATAGGGAATGTTTTTGCCTATGAGTTCAACGGATATTGGAAGGATGTGGGAACCTTGTATTCCTACTGGCAATCCAATATGGAACTGATTGCATTGATTCCCGAATTTAACTTGTACGAGGAATATTGGAAAATTTACACCCAGACCGATAATCCCGCTCCACAATTTATCTCAACCCATTCCCACGTAGAACGATCCGTTATTTCTGAAGGTTGTGAGATTCATGGAGAGATTTACAATTCTATTATCGGTGCCGGTGTAACAGTGGAACATGGGGCCGTTATTTCAGATAGTATTATTATGGCAAACACGGTGGTGGGAGAGAACACACATATCGACCAGGCTGTGATTGCTGAAAATGTAGAGATTGGCAAAGATTGTGTGATTGGTACCGGAGAATACCAGGATTCTGTTTATGACAGCAGGGTGTATTGTTCAGACCTTGCTACGATAGGGGAGAATTCCCTTATACCCGATGGAGTTTCCATTGGCAGAAACACGGCGATTTATGGGAAGACGGATCTTTCGGACTACCCGGATGGATTCCTTCAAAGTGGAGGAGCGATTATAAGGGAGGATGAAAGACTATGAGAGCAATAGGAATTATTTTAGCAGGCGGTAACAACAAAAGAATGAGAGAGCTTTCCAACAAGAGAGCGATTTCCGCAATGCCGGTTGCAGGCACCTTCCGTTCTATCGACTTCTCTCTTTCGAATATGTCCAATTCGCATATTCAGAAAGTAGCTGTGTTGACCCAGTATAACTCCAGGTCGTTGAACCAGCATCTGTCCTCTTCCAAGTGGTGGGACTTCGGAAGAAAACAAGGTGGACTATATGTTTTTACCCCGACTATTACTGCGGAGCATGGAGATTGGTTTAGGGGTACGGCAGATGCACTCTATCAAAACCTTGTTTTTTTACAGTCATCTCATGAGCCTTATGTCATCATTGCCGCAGGAGATGGGGTATATAAGCTTGACTATAACAAGGTACTGGAATATCATATCGAAAAGAAAGCGGACATCACCGTTGTATGCAAGAACATGGATGCAGGGGATGATATATCCCGCTTTGGCTGTCTTAAGATGAATGAGGACAGCAGAATCGTGGATTTTGAAGAAAAGCCCGTATCAACTGATGCCAGTTGTATTTCCTGCGGAGTTTATATTATCCGCAGAAGACAGTTGATTGAGCTTTTGGAAAAAGCCCATGATGAGGATCGTTATGATTTCGTAAAGGATATTCTGATTCGCTACAAGAACATCAAGCGAATCTACGGTTATAGACTAAATACTTATTGGAGCAATATCGCTTCAGTGGAGTCCTTTTATCAGACAAATATGGACTTCCTAAAGAGAAATATTCGGGATTACTTCTTTAAGCAGGCCCCCGGTGTATACACAAAATTGGCCGACAATCCGCCTGCGAAGTACAATCCGGATTGCAGTGTGCATAATTCCATAGTGGCCAGCGGTTGTATCATCAACGGGACAGTGGAAAACTCTGTTTTGTGCCGTAAGGTCTACGTTGGAAATAACTGCATTATTCGCAATTCGATTATCCTGAATGATGTGTATATCGGAGATAACAGCGTCATTGAACATTGCATCGTGGAGAGCCGGGACACCATTCGCGCCAATACCACCTACATTGGAACACCGGAGAATATCAGAATCGTCATCGAGAAAAATGAAAGGTATACCATGTAAAAAGGAAGGAGTATCATGGAGGTTACAGATGTACGGGTTCGTAAGGTTGACAAAGAAGGTAAGATGAAGGCCATTGTTTCTATCACATTTGATGAAGAATTTGTGATTCATGACATTAAGGTCATTGAGGGAGAAAAGGGCTTATTCATCGCTATGCCTTCCAGAAAAACTACGGACGGTGAGTATAGAGATATCGCTCACCCTATCCGCTCCACCACGAGAGAGTTACTTCAGCAGACCATTCTGGAGAAATACCAGGAGGATGCAGAGGAAGAAGGCGAAGGATTTTGATTTCGCGACGAAGTAAAATCTCACAAACCTGAGGCCACTAAGGACAATAATCCTTAGTGGCTTTTTGCGTACAATGCTTTACAAGTGCAAATCTTACGGTATTTTGTTTATTAATTTTCCTTCTTTGGTCGAAATGTAAAGATGGTAAGGAGCACTTTCGTTTTTTTTCTACAATGAATCAGGGAATTATGGATGCCTGAGAGTAGAACAAGCTTAAGAAATATGTTAAAATAAATGCACTAATCTATAGAGGGAATTGAATAAAGAGTTTTCTCGGAAAAGGAGTTCGGAGAAATAGTATGAATAGAATAACAGAAGTTAAGATACGCTTTATCTACCTATTGTTTTTGATTTTTGTGCTTATCTTTGTGGTAGCCAGTTCTATGCGCTACTATGATAAGCTTGGATTTTATGAGGAAAAATTTGAAGTTTTACAATCCGGCTGGCAAAGAGTTTTGCCGGACGGTTCAAAGAAACGTTTATATTCTACCGGGGAGTCCGTTCCGGAGAAGGAGCTCTTAATTGAGCGACAGTTACCCCAGGATGTTCCTTATGCGTTAACCAGCTTGTTTATTCGAACAGTGCATCAGGATATTACGGTGTGGATAGACGGTAGAGTGGTATATGAATTTAAATATGCGGATATCCCGCCATTTAATAGTAAGATTCCGCCTATTTCCTGGGTTCGTATCCCGGTACAGAAGGATCAGCTTGGGAAGATGATTCGTATTGAGCTGACCGGAAGAGGCAGAACAGCGGAGAATACCCTTGGAGGTATTTATTTTGGAGAAGACGTCTCTATTATTTGTGCCATTCTTTGGAAGAATGCTTTGCAGATACTGGCAGCTTTTTGTCTCATGTTCCTGGGAATCGGAATGTGGGTGGAATATATTCTGGTGGATAAAAAGAAGGGAGACGAAAGAGGAGCATATTATACAGGAGTCAGTCTATTTTTTATGGGACTATGGCTTGGTTGTCAGATTGATGCCAGACAGCTGATTTTTAACAATATTCTCTTGCTGTGGAATTTGGAGTACCTGTCTATTATCATGATTCCGGTACCGGCGCTACTTTTTATCAACAAAGTGGAAAAGGGCTTATGTCAAAGAGAACTCTTCCTATTGTCCTTTTTTATCTTTATCTGTGATACCTTGATAATCTTTTCTGCGGGTGTAGGAATCTTTTCCTTTGCAGAATTAAATCTTCCCATTGACATTTTGGGACTGATTACCGCAATTGAGGTATTGCGTAGCTTTTACATGGTTTGGAAGAAGGATAAACATCTCTTTAGGGAGTTGACCTGGATGATGGGGGCTTATTGCACCCTGATTGGTTTCTGTATTATTGAGTTGCTTTCCTATATGATTAGCGGCTATGCAAACCAGGGAAAATTCCTTTCCATCGGAACCATTATCTTTGCCTTCCAGATTATGCATGCGCAAGGCATTGAGTATGATAAGGTACAGAATGAAAAGAGCAAGCTGGAGATTTCCGATAAGGTACAGGCAGAATTTTTAGCCAATATGTCCCATGAGATTAGAACCCCCATTAATACCGTTATCGGTATGAATGAGATGATTCTTCGGGAGAGCCGTGATGATGCGGTATTAAGCTATGCACAGGATATTCAGGCTTCCGGGCAGACCCTCTTGTCTTTAGTAAATGATATTTTGGACTTCTCCAGAATCGAATCCGGAGGAATCAAGCTGGTACCTAAGCCCTATGAATTGGCTACTGTGATTCACGAAATTAACAGTATGGTTCGTTTCCGTGCAGAGTGGAAGGGTCTGCAATTCGAAATCCTTGTTGACGGAGACACTCCGGCGGTGCTTTACGGAGATGCTTTCCGGGTGCGGGAGGTTATCCTAAACCTGATTGATAATGCGATTAAGTACACGGAAAAGGGAAAAATTACTCTGAGCGTAACAGCAAGGGCTTTGGACGAAGAGGGAAATTCTCCTGTGCAGTCCAAGGAAGAAACCGGGCTCAGTACGGCAAAAGCCATTGAGCTGCAGATTGCTGTAAAGGATACCGGTGTAGGTGTGAAGGAAAGTGATCAGAAGCTTATTTTCCAGAAGTTCCAAAGAGTACAGTCCGGTTGGAGCCAGAATATTCAGGGAACAGGCCTGGGACTGCCCATTACCAACTATTTTGTGGAAATCATGAACGGACACATTCAGTTGGATAGTGTGTTTGGAGAGGGCTCCTGCTTTACAGCTTATATTCCCCAGTGGCAGTTAAACGAAGACCGTATCGGAAATTATGAAGAACGGTACCAGAAGCAAAGAGGAGAGAAGAAGGACTTTAATAAGGGCTTTATTGCCAAGGACGCCAGAATTTTGGTGGTGGATGACAATGAATTAAATCTTCGTCTGGTACAGAATCTTTTGAAGAGGACAGAAGTACAGATTACCTGTGCCTTTTCGGGAGAAGAGTGTATTGAGAAGTTAAGAGAAGAGAACTTCGATATTATATTCCTTGACCATATGATGCCGGGAATGGATGGAGAAGAAACCTTGAAGAAGATTCGGGAAAATGCCTTTGAAAACCGTTATGGAAAACCGGTTCCCGTCATTGCCTTTTCCTCCAATATGCTCCCCGGTATTCGTCAGAAGTACGTAAACACAAGCTTTGACGCTTATCTGACGAAGCCTGTGGATGGAAATGAGCTGGAGAAAACCTTGTATACCTTCCTGCCGGAGAATTTAATTCGGAAGAGAACAAATGAAGAATATTTTCAGACAGAATTAAAGAAACATGCTATAGTAGAGAAGGAAGAAGAAGAGAAAACGCTGGATCGAAGTACAGGTTTGCAGTATTGCATGCAGGATGAGGAAGTATATCGAGAAATCCTGGGGCTTTTCAGAGACAGTAGTGACGAGAAGATGCAGGAGCTGGAGAAGGCATTTGCAGAGAAGGACTACAGTAAATATCGTCTTTATGCCCACGGATTAAAGACAACCTCCTTAACAGTTGGCGCCGTAAAGCTATCCGAAAATGCAAAAAAACTGGAACATGCAGCAAAAAGAGTAGTAGACAAGGTAGAGAAAGAGGAAGCCGAGCATTATATTGCCTATAATCATGAGGCTTTCATGGCTCTCTACAGGAAGACAATTCAAGAAGCTAGAGAATACTTACAGTAGTCCGGGAGTTTATCCATGAAGAAAATTAAGCTTGTGGTATGTGATGATGAGCTGGTACAACGGAAATTTTTAGGGGTCCTATTGGGACGATTTTTTAAAGAACGGATGATTCCGGTAGAGATATCTTACTATGGCTCCGGAGAGGAATTTCTGGAAAATAAAGAGCAGGATCTTAACCTTACAGATTTGTTTTTATTAGACATTTTTATGCCGAATTTAAATGGAATTGAACTGGCAAGGGAGATTAAAGAACGAAATGCTCCGGGGAAAATCATTTTTATCACAGGGGGAAATGACTATGTGACGGAGGCTTTTGAATTAAAGGCATTTTCCTACATTCAAAAGCCTGTGGAATATGAGAAATTTTCCAAAGTGCTTTCCCACGCCTTGGAAACCGTGGAAAAGGTAAAGTATATGGAAGTCATGGTGGACCGGGAGCCGGAACGGATTTATCTGGAAGACGTGGAATACGTAGAAACCATGGGAAGAAGGCTTCTCATTCACCTGCGTGAAGATGATATGGAAACCTATATGTCCATGAAAGCCTTTATGGATCAACACGGGAAAGATGATTTTGTACAGATTTCCCGTTATATTGCGGTATCCAAGGATTGCATTCAACGGATTACCGGGCGAAGTTTAATCTTGCAGGATGGAACGGAATTATCCATCAGTGAGAAGTATTTAGCTACAGCCCGGAAGGAACATACGGAATATTTGCATACTAAGAAGATGGCCAGTGTCTAGGAAGCTAGACATGGCCTCTTTGTGTGTTACTAAAGGATTTTCGATAAAGTAATTTTAATAGATGAATTAAAAATTATTTTCTTAATTTTTTCAAAGAAAATTAAGAATAAAAAACTTAAATAGAGCTTGACGTGTCTTTATCGTTTTTCGTATGATAAAAGCAGGATGTAAGATTTTTGTAAGATGTTTCCAGGGATGGTGGAAAAGGAGTAAAATGAGCCAGAGAGTGGTCATCGTGGATGACGAGTTGATTCCCAGAAAAATTGCAGAAAAGGCATTGAAGGATCATTATCAGGTAGCTACTTATGACAATGCCAAAGCCGCATTGGAGGATTTGCCGAATTCCAAACCGGATATTTTGCTGGTGGACTTGCATATGCCGGAGATGGACGGCTATGCTTTCTTGAAGGAGATTCGCCGTTTGGAACGCCATGATTTGGCCAATATTCCGGTGGTGATTATGACCTCTGACGAGGATTCCGGAGCGGAGATTAAGGGCTTTGATTTGGGCGCTTATGACTATATCAGAAAACCTTTATTGCCGGATCTTTTACTTCGCCGTGTGGAACGGATTATAAAAAGAGAACAGATGCTGAAGCATCTGGAAAAAAAGGCGGATATCGATGTTTTAACGGGACTTTTTAATAGAAGTGCCTGTGTACAACAAATTAACGAGTATTTACAAATGAAAAAAGACAACGGTCTTTTGCTCATGCTGGACCTGGACCATTTTAAGATGGTAAATGATCGTTTCGGTCATGAGATGGGAGATCAGGTTTTGATGGAAGTGGCGAAGGTGCTACAGGGACTGGTGCGTTCCGATGATGTTTTGGGGCGTATTGGCGGTGACGAGTTTATTATTTTTTACCGAGGCTTCTGGAATGAGGATGCTTTGAAGGATCGCTGTGAGGAAATCTGCATGAAGGTGAAGTCTTGCCTGGAACATGTCTTAGGCTCCTCTGTTTCGGGACAATTCGGAATTTCCATCGGTGTTGCCATGGCGCCTCAACAGGGCTCCGACTTTTTAAGTCTTTACCAAAAGGCGGATGAAGCCATGTATCATGTAAAGTCCGCAGGACATGGGGGATATTTCGTTTTTTCGGAAGAGCAGGAGGAAGAAGAGGAAATCAGCAACGTGGTTTCCTTGCCGGAGATTCAGAAAAGAATTGAGGGCAGAGATTATTTCCCCGGTGCTTATATGGTGGATTATGAAGATTTTTGCAGTATCTATCATTTTCTAAAGCGGACGGGAGAGAGAGCACAGCTTCCGGTACAGATGGTTTTGTTTACGGTAGAAGAGAGTTCGGATGCGGATCGCAGAGGAACGGAAAATCGAATGAGGAACTTTGGAGGTCTTTTGAGCAAGACGATTCGAAGGGGAGATGTGGTGGTTCGCTGCGGTAATAAACAATACATGATTTTATTGGTTGGAGCAAGTGCGGAATCCAGTCATGTGGCTATTGACAGAGTGATGCGACAGCGATCTTTGGAGGAACAAGAAGATTATCCTATTCGTGTAGAGGTCAACAGCTTGATAGGTTAGTAGATGATTAGAGCATAGAGCATTTAGAGCATAGAGCATTTAGAATAAAGAGCATTTAGAATAAAGAGCATTTAGAGTAAAGAGCATTTAGAGCATAGAGCATTTAGAGCGAAGAACATTTAGAGTATAGAACAGATAGGGTAAAAAAGATGAATATGTTGATTGAGGCCAACCGGCTTGTGAACCGGTTTATTTGGGGAGTACCGGCTATGGCCTGTATTCTTGGTGTGGGTTTGTATCTGAGTATCCGTACCGGATTTTTACAGCTTCGGAATTTTCCTGAGGCTATGCAGGTAACAATCGGAAGAATTTTTCGAAAAAGAGAGGCAAAGGACGGGGCTTTGACACCCTTCCAGGCGGTTTGCACCGCTTTGGCGGCCACCATTGGAACGGGAAATATTGCCGGTGTGGCGGGAGCCATCAGTATCGGCGGTCCCGGAGCAGTCTTTTGGATGTGGATGTCCGCGATTTTAGGGATGTGCACAAAGTTCTGTGAAGTTACCTTGGCAGTTTATTATCGGGAAAGCAATAAAAAAGGGGAGCTGCTGGGCGGACCCATGTACTATATCAAGAACGGTTTAGGCAGGCAGTGGATGTTTCTGGCTTACCTCTATGCGGTATTTGGTATTCTTACGGTGTTTGGCACCGGAAATGCGACCCAGGTGAATACGATAACAGCGGCAATTAATGAGGCCTTATTCCATTTTTCCCTATTGCCTACGGAAGGGAATGGAAGGGTAAACCTTTTTATCGGGATAGTGATTGCTGTGCTGGTTGCTTTGATTTTGTTGGGAGGAATCAAGAGAATTGGACAGGTGACGGAAAAGCTGGTTCCTTTTATGGGTTTGTTTTATGTCGTATTGTCCTTAGGGGTTGTTTTCCTTCATTTTGATAGGGTTCCCTCTGTTTTTACTACGATTTTTGCTTCTGCCTTCTCTCCCAGAGCATTTACGGGAGGTGCTGTAGGAAGCTTTATTCTTTCCATGAAGAAGGGAATTTCCAGAGGGATTTTCTCTAATGAAGCGGGCTTGGGAACCGGTTCTATTGCCCATGCAACGGCGGATACCAGAAAGCCGGTTAAACAGGGATATTTTGGAATTTTTGAGGTGTTTGCGGACACCATTGTGATCTGTACGCTGACGGCTCTTGTAATCTTATGCAGTGGAGTAGATATTCCTTTCGGAAGAGAAGCCGGCGCTGAACTTACGATTTCAGGCTTTACCAGCACCTATGGAGCATGGTCCAGTATTTTTACTGCGGTGGCTCTTTGCTGTTTTGCTTTTTCCACCATTTTAGGCTGGGGCTTATATGGAGCTCGATTTACAGAGTTTGTTTTTGCCTCTCCTATTGCGGTAAAGATTTTTTTAAGTCTTTATGCCTTGGTATCTATCTTGGGAGCTACGGTGGATTTATCCGTGGTCTGGTCTGTAGCGGACAGCTTTAATGGTCTTATGGTAATCCCTAACTTGATTGCTCTTTTCCTCCTGTGTCCTAAGGTGTTACAGTGTATTTCGGAATATCGTAAGAGTGAAGGATAGGAAAGGCTCTGTTTATTATGCAAAATGAAAAGACTGTTGTCGTTTATGCGACAACAGTCTTTTCATTTTGCACGTCCATGGAGAAGCTCCAGTTTCCCATTTGGGTTTTCGGGGTGTGGATTTCTTCGTAGGACATTAAGGAAAAGCCTGCTTTTTCATAAAAGCGGGCGTTATTTTCCGTGTTGGTAATCAGGGTGAATTGTCCCCCGCCTTCAGAGGCTACATAGGGAATTACTCCTTCTTCCAGGAATTGTGCGCCGATGCCTTCCCCTCTACGGCTGTTTTTTACTGCTAAAGAGCTTAGATACCAGAAGGGGCATTTTTGGCTGTGAATTACCTTTTCCGCTTTTTCTGTCATGGATATCCATGCCAGAGTCTTGAAAATACCGCCAATCATAAAGGTTTGCAGTGCCTTTTTGGAAACGTAGTCTTTAAATTCCACACCCTTGTCCATAGGGCTTTGGATTGCTGCTACGGCGAGAATTTCTCCCTCTTCTTCGGCCAGTAACATTCTCTGTTTTCCGTAGTAAATTTCCACGGCAATGGTTTGGATAGAGCGCACAAATTCTCTGCGCTTTTCATTTTCTTCAATAAAATTAGAAAAATAAGGATAGTCAAAAAAAGAATCGGTTAATAAGTCTACGCAGGCAGTCAAATCTTTTTCTTCAGCAAAACGGTATTGTAACATGGAATCCCTCCCGTAAATCATAGGCGTATTCTTCGGAAACATCCTGTTTCCTTTTCGAAATAATTTCGACTCATTTACACAATAATATAAAATTTAATTTTTAAAGCAGGCGCTCATCATAGGAAGCACGAATACCGCCAATAAACTTCGGTCGTACTCTGGCTGCAGTAACATGGGCGTGGAGAAGTTCCTTTTGAGAAAGCCTAAGAGGAACTGCAACGGATTTTAAGTGCATTCCGATAAAGGTATCCCCGATATCCAGACCTGCATCGGCTTGGATTCTCTCTACAAGAATAGGATCCCGGAAATTCTCATAAGCTTTTGTGGAAAATGACCCTCCTGCCTTTGGTTTCGGAACTACATTTACAGGCTCCGGAAAGGGAAGGGCTGCACGTTCCACCACAAGGGCTCTATTTAAATGCTCACAACATTGGGTGGCTAAAAAGACCTCTGCCTCTGAACAGGCCCGATAGATGCCCTGAAAAAGGCATTCTGCCGCTTCCAAACTGGAACAGCTTCCGATTCTTTCTCCGATAACTTCAGAGGAGGAGCAACCCACCACAAGAATCTGTCTCTTTTGCAGCTTGGCCTTTTCAATCAACTCTTTACATAGAGAATAGCTTTGTGCTTCCAGTTCTTTGGGACTGATTTCTGTAAGAGGATGTTCTGCTAAAGCGTCTAAATTTCTCTCGATGTTTTCGTTATTCATAAAGGCTCCTTTCTCTTTTTTGCAAAGAATTCCGCCAAATCTTCTGTAAGGCAGTTTAAATATTACAACCGGTGAATAAGATAATCTTGTTGATTTCCTCTACAGTTTACTCGAATGAGAGAAAAATTTTCAAGTATTTTGTGTGTAAGATAAAATAATTTACTTATATTTCATTTTTGTATTTAGAAAATTAAGCAACAGCAAAGAAGAAAATACAAAGGCAAAGTTGATTATATTCTTAGAAATTATATTTCTAAATTCCGAACAGTGTGTTCTATAAATTCAATTTATTATATGAATTTTAGTTTTGCCGATAATAATCAGGTCGTAAAAAATCGAGAAAAATGGAATTTTCTACAGAAGGAGTGAAGGAACAATGAAAAAACACGATTTGAGTACATCAAAGGGCAGACAAATGCAGGGGTCAAAGCGAAGCCATTCCTTAAGCGGAAGAATTTCTTTGAGCTTAGGTATTATCATGCTTTTCTTATTTGCATTGATGACCGCTTTTATCTTGGCAGTGGCCAGCGCGGCATTTAACAAGAAAAATGAGCAAAACATGAATGCTCTTTCCAACTTGAATGCGAGTAGAGTGAACAAAATCACGGTCAATACCAGCAATACCATGAAGTCTTTGGCAGAGAGCTTCGTGAATTTTCATAAAGAAGACGGCGGAGATTCAGCTCTTAGCGGAAAGAGCAAGCTGGAAGAAGCTACCGGAGCATTGACGGTTTCGGAGGCTGAGGAAGAGTATTATTTAATGAAAACCATGCAGGGCTTTGCGAAAAACAATCTGGGGATTGTGAGCCAGGCATTGCTCTTGGAGCCGGATGCATTTTCCAAGGAAAACAGCAATTACTCTCTTCGTTATGATACCGACGGAGACAAGTTCTCCATGGTGCCTTACGAGGTTTACGGTACACAGGATTTTTATAAGCAGGCTCAGGAAAGCAAGGTGGCTTCCGCAACCCTTCCTATGGAAAATGCGGACACCGGTAAGGCAAGCTTCTATATGACTGTTCCCATTCTGGACGGAGATCGTTTTTTGGGAATCGTAACCACAGAGATTTCCACAGAGGTTTTCAACGAGTTGGATATGAGCACCCTCGGTTATGAGAATGTGTTCTTTGATGTTTTAGATAACCAAAATAACTTCGTTTACAGTAACAACCCGGATGCAAAGGGAAAGAATTTAGGAGACCTTATCGGTCAGAAATATAGTGATATGCTGGTGGAAAAGATGCAGACTAAGGAAGCATTTTTCCAAAGAGACAGTCAGGTTCGTTACTATGTACCTTTACAAATCGAGGGTGTAGATTGGTGGGTACAGACCGCGATGACCATTCCTCATTTTGATCAGGAGAAAAATCAGCTTTTATTTGCTTTGATTTTGTCCGAGGTCATCATTTTCATTCTGGTTCAGATTATTAACTTCCTGCGGATTTCCAATGCATTAAAACCATTAAAGAAGATCAGTGAGGCCGGAAAAGAAGTGGCAGGCGGAAACTTCGATGTGGAAATTCATTATCCCCAGCAGGATGAAATCGGAGAGCTTTCTCGCAGTATTTCCGAAGTAATCGGAAGAAGTAAGAAGATTGTATTTGACCTTAGAGACCGTTTGGATGCTATGGCGGGCGGAAACTTTACCGAAAATCTGGAAAGCGAAGAGTATGTAGGAGATTATGCACCGCTTCTGGAAAGCTTAAAGCATATTCAAGAGGATATGAATAAGACTTTACAGGAGGTTCATGCTTCTTCCGTACAGGTATTAAGCAGTGCGGAGCAGGTAAATACCGGAGCACAGAGCCTGTCTCAGGGTGCTACGGAGCAGGCTTCCTCCATCGAGGAGCTGTCTGCCAATATGCAGGATATCTCTCACTCCATTCAGGCTTCTACAAAGACTGCAGGAGAGGCCTATAAGCTCCAGGGAGAGGCAGGAGTTGCGGTGCTTCAGTCCAATGAAAAGATGGAAGAAATGCGTAAGGCTATGGACGATATTACTGCAAAGTCCAATGAAATCAGTAAAATTATTAAGACCATTGATGACATTGCCTTCCAGACCAATATCCTTTCCTTAAATGCGGCTATTGAGGCGGCAAGAGCAGGAGCAGCCGGAAAGGGCTTTGCCGTGGTGGCGGATGAGGTGGGAAACCTTGCCCAGAAATCTGCCAAGGCGGCACAGAATACCGGTTTACTCATTGAAGAAACCATTGAAGCTGTGGAAAAGGGTGCAAAAATCACCGAAGAAACTGCAGAATCCTTAAATTCCGTTTCCAAGAGTACGGAAGAAGTAAACACCTTGATCGAGAAGATTTCTTCTGCATCCAGCAAGGATTTGGAAGGTATCACTTCCTTAAATCAGGGCTTACAGCAGATTTCTTCCGTAGTACAGGCAAATTCCGCAACAGCAGAACAGAGTGCGGCAGCCTCCGAAGAGCTTACCGGTCAGGCCAATAAGATGAATGAATTGGTGGAGCGCTTCCAGTTGAAGGAAGAGTAAGAAATAAAAGCTAAGATAAAAGCTAAAACAAAAGCTAAAACAAAAGCTAAAACAAAAGCTAAAACAAAAGCTAAAACAAAAGCTAAGATAACAGCTAAATAACAGCTTGAACATTAAGAAAAAGCCTTTATGGATATAGGCCTGAAAAAGGGAAATCCGAAGCCGATTTCAGCCCTGAATTCCATAGAGGCTTTTTTGTATTTTTAAAGTCCAAAATTCATAGACATTTTTTTTCCCTATGGTAAGATAGAAAACGTAATTCTTAACGAGTATCGCTCACGTAGTGTGCGGTATCTCGTTTTATAAAGAATCGGTCAAGAGCTTAGGAGGAAAAAATGAATAAAGAGATTGAAACGAAGGCAATAAACAGTATCCGTATTCTTTCTGCAGATGGAATCCAAAAGGCGAATTCAGGACACCCCGGATTACCCTTGGGAGCGGCACCCATGGCATATACCCTTTGGGCGAAACACCTTCATTTTCATCCTGAGCATCCGGAATGGGATAACAGAGATCGCTTCGTGTTATCTGCAGGGCATGGTTCCATGATGCTCTATTCTTTATTACATCTTTTTTCCTTTGGGCTGAGCAAGGAAGACTTGATGCAGTTTCGTCAGCTGGGGTCCCTTACTCCCGGACATCCGGAATATGGTCATACCAAGGGCATTGATGCCACCACTGGCCCCTTGGGGGCAGGTCTTGCCATGGCGGTAGGTATGGCTATGGCGGAAAGTCATTTGGCGGCAGAGTTTAATAAAGAAGATTTAAAGCTGGTAGACCACCGAACCTATGCTCTCTGCGGAGACGGTTGTCTGATGGAGGGAATTTCCTCCGAGGCCCTTTCTCTTGCCGGAACCTTGAAGCTGGATAAATTGACCATCTTGTACGATTCCAACAAGATTTCTATTGAGGGCAATACAGACATTGCTTTTACGGAAAATGTGGAACAGCGTATGCAGGCCTTCGGTTTCAAGACCTTGACGGTTGAGGATGGTAATGATATCGAAGCGATTTCCCAGGCTATTGAAACCGCTAAGGAAGACTGTTCTGCCCCCTATTTTATTACGATTAAGACTCAAATCGGCTATGGCGTTCCCAAGAAGATGGGCAGTGCTTCCGCCCACGGAGAGCCCTTGGGAGAGGAAAATATTAAAGAAATGCGGCAGTTCCTAAACTGGGAAGAGGAGGAGCCTTTCCTTGTACCGAAGGAGGTTTATGCCCACTATGATGCTTTGGTAGAGGAAAAGAAGACTTCCTACAGTGCCTGGGAGGATTTAAGAGCAAAGTACGAGAAGGCATATCCCGAGTGTTATGCCAAGTACTGTGCTTATCATAATCCCGGAAGTGCAGCTTCTCTGTTGCAGGAAGAAAAGCTCTGGACAGCTGTGGAGAAGCCGGAAGCAACCCGTTCTTCCTCCGGAGAAGTGATTCAGATTTTAAAGGATTTGGTGCCGAATCTTTTCGGCGGTTCTGCAGACCTTGCCCCTTCCAACAAGACGGAAATGAAGGGAGAGGGATTTTATTCCCCGGAAAATCCCCTTGGAAAAAATATCCATTTCGGAGTAAGAGAGCTGGCCATGGCAGGCATTGCCAACGGAATTCTCCTGCATGGAGGACTTCGTTCCTATGTAGCGACCTTCTTCGTGTTCAGTGATTATGTAAAGCCTATGGCAAGACTGGCAGCCCTTATGGGATTGCCACAGATTTATGTATTAACCCATGACAGTATCGGTGTAGGAGAGGATGGACCTACCCATGAGCCTATTGAACAGCTGGCTATGCTTCGTTCCACCCCGAATTTCCGGGTGTTCCGTCCCTGTGACAGGCAGGAGACCGCAGCGGCCTGGTTCTCCGCATTGTCCAGCACGGATTGTCCCACAGCCATTGTACTAAGCAGACAGAATCTTCCCCAGTATTGTAAGGATGGAAGAGATGCTTTGAAGGGTGCCTATATTCTTTCCGGAGGAGAGCAGGAGCCTGAATTAATCCTCATGGCCACCGGTTCCGAAGTGGAGCTGGCAGAAGAGGCGGCTAAGGTGCTTAGAGGAGAAGGAAGAGCGGTTCGCGTGGTTTCCATGCCTTCCTTGGAAGTATTTGCTCTGCAAAGTCCGGAATATCAGGAGAAGGTATTACCGAAGTCCTGCAAAAAGCGCATTTCCATTGAGGCCCTTTCCACCTTCGGCTGGGGCAAATATGTAGGCTTTGAAGGAAAGAGTATCGGTCTGGATCGCTTCGGTGCCTCCGGTCCTGCCAAGTCCCTCTTTAAGGAATTTGGATTCACGGTAGAAAGAGTTGTGGAAGAGGCAAAGAGCTTATAAATTTTCTGTTCAAGGAGGGAAAGAGATGAAATTTTATATTGATACAGCGAATGTGGCGGAAATTCGAGAAGCCTATGATATGGGAATCATTGCCGGTGTAACCACCAATCCTTCTCTCATTGCCAAGGAAGGTCGGGACTATCAGGAAACCCTGAAGGAAATCGCCTCCTTTATGGACGGCCCCATTTCCGGTGAAGTACGGGCGGACAGTGACACCGCAGAGAAGATGATTGCGGAGGGACGTGAGATTGCCGCTTTATCCAAAAACATGGTAGTAAAGATTCCTATGACCGCAGAAGGTTTAAAGGCGGTAAAGGTGCTTTCCAAGGAGGGTATCAAGACCAATGTCACCTTGATTTTCTCTGCAAACCAGGCGCTTTTGGCAGCCAGAGCGGGAGCAAGCTACGTTTCTCCTTTCTTGGGAAGAATGGATGACATTTCCTCCGACGGCCTTATCCTGATTCAGGATATTATGGACGTTTTCAGCCAGTATCCGGACTTGGAAACCGAAGTGATTTGTGCTTCTGTAAGACACCCGATTCATGTTTTGGAATGTGCAAAGACCGGGGCGGACATTGCGACCGTTCCCTTCAAGGTTTTGTTGCAAATGATTTCTCATCCTCTGACAGATCAGGGAATTGAAAAATTTAAGGCAGATTATGCGAAGGCATTTCCAATAATGCGAAGGCATTTTCAATAAAGAATTGACATCTTTTTCACAGCACAGTATAGTAAAAAATGCTGTGAAGGATGACAATTTATGAGGGCGCTATGGAAAAAAAAGGAATATCCCAGGCGGTAATACAACGTTTACCCAGATATTATCGGTACCTAGAGGATTTAATGGATCAAAAAATTGATCGTATCTCTTCTTCGGAACTATCCAAAAGAATGCATTTGACTGCTTCCCAGATTCGACAGGATTTGAATAACTTCGGCGGATTCGGACAGCAGGGCTACGGTTATAATGTGAAGAATCTTCATGAGGAAATCGGGAAGATTCTAAACATCGATAGAGAGCATCCTATGATTATCGTAGGGGCCGGACATTTGGGAATTGCCTTGGCAAATTATACGAATTTCCGGAAGCGGGGCTTTGTCCTTCGGGGGATATTTGACTCCAACCCCAAGCTATGGGGAGAGAAGGTAGGAGACTTAAAGATTGCTCCTATGGAGGAGATTGAGTCGGTGGTAAAGCAATATCACATCCGCTTGGCTGCCATCTGCATCCCCAAGGATGTGGCAGTACCGGTGGCGGAGAAATTGATTTCTTACGGCATTGACGGTCTCTGGAATTTTGCCCATGTGGATTTGGAGGTACCGGATCACGTGGTGACGGAAAATGTTCATTTGTCAGAAAGTCTTATGCGCCTGTCCTACCGTGTCTTCGAGGAGCGTTCATGATTTTGGGAATCGGCTGCGATATATTGGAAATTGCCCGTTTAGAAAAATTAGTAAAAAAAAATTATACCCATAGGGTATTCACAGAAGAAGAACGCCGGCAAAGTGAGGGAAGACTCTCTCGCTTGGCCGGTGATTTTAGTGTAAAAGAAGCAGTGTCCAAATGCTTCGGCACCGGAGTAAGAAGCTTCTCCCTTTTGGATATTGAAGTGCTTAGGGATAGTCTGGGAAAGCCCTATGTGAAGCTCTATGGCGGCGCGGAAAAGATTTTTCTGGAAATGGGCGGAAAGGCTCTTCATGTCAGTATCAGCAATACCAAGGATCTGGTAATGGCCTATGTGGTTTTGGAAGGAGAAGGCTTTTAGATAATGTAATGAGAGTTTGATACATGCTAAAAGATAGAATGAGATTTTGATAAAATCCAAAAATATGATGAGATTCTGATAAAATTTAAAAGATATGATGGGATATGAACTCGAAAAGATATGTTGAGATTCTGATGAATTCTAAAACTGTGGTAAAAATATGATAAAAGAGGAACAGGACGGCTTTAAAATGAAAATATTTCTTCCTAAACGAAATCCGGCTTCTCATAAGGGATCCTATGGAAAATGCCTGATTATTGCGGGAGCGGGAGGAATGGCCGGAGCAGCTTATTTTGCGGCACTATCCGCCTATCGTTCCGGTACCGGGCTTGTGAAGCTGTGCAGTGCAAAGGAAAATTTGGGGATTTTACAGACCTTGATTCCGGAGGCTATTATTCTTTCTTTTTCGAAGGAGAGGGAGCATTTCCAAGAAGTAGAAAAGGCAATAGAATGGGCGGATTTTCTGCTCTTTGGTCCGGGAATGGGCACAGGGGAAGAGGCAAGAGAACTATTGGGTTTAGTTTTGGAAAAGGGAAAAGTTCCTTTATTGATTGATGCGGACGGGCTTAATCTTCTTTCAAGGGATTCCGCCTTACAAGCTTTGGCAAAAGCCTATGGAAGGAAGTCTCTTTTATTCCTAACCCCTCATCTTATGGAGTTTTCCAGACTTTCGGGAAAAAGCCTTACAGAAATCGAAAATCAAGGAGGAGAAATTGCAAAATCCTTTGGAAAAGAGTACCATTGTATTTTGCTGTTAAAGTCTCATGACACCATGGTGATTTCTCCGGAGGGGGAACTTGTTTATCACAGGAAGAAAAGTTGTGCTGCCCTCAGTAAGGGAGGCTCCGGGGATGTGTTTGCCGGAAGTTTGGCCGGGATTTATCTGATATTAGAGGAAGAAGATAAGACCGCAAAGCAAATCCGGCAAGGCTGTATTGCGGCTATCTTGTCCTGTGAGGCACAGATTTTAGCCGGAGAATTGGCTGCCAAGGAATGGGGAGAACACGGCGTCCTGGCACAGAACATTGCCAATGCCATGGGTAAGGCTCTGGAACTTTTGGAAGAGCAGGGATGTTCGATAGACTAAGGCTAGAAATGAGAAGACATTTGCCAAAGAGTGAATCAGGGAATCTGTCAAGCTAAAACGAATTAAAGAAGACAGATTATAAAAGACAGATTATAAAAGACAGATTATAAAAGACAGATCAAAGAAGACAGATCAAAGAAGACGGTAAAAGAAGGTAAGCGAAAAAATGTGTTTGGGAAGAGAAAGCTACGGCAGAACCTACGCGGTAGTGGAGTTAAGTTATTTACAGGATAATATCAAAGCAGTGAAATCCCATCTTCGGGAGGGAATGCAGTTTTGCGCCGTAGTGAAAATGGATGCCTATGGCCATGGAATTGTGGAGGTGGCCAGAGCCGTAGAGGAAGAATGTTCCCTCTTTGGGGTAGCCACCATTGAAGAAGGAATTATATTACGAAAGGGAGGAATCACCACGCCCATATTGATTTTGGGGGTGGTTCCCAAGGGGCAGTACAGAAGTCTTTGGCACTATGACATTATGCCCTCTCTGTTCACCAGGGAGCAGGGAGAAGCGCTCTCCGCTATTGCCAAGAAGGAAGGGAAGAGCCTGCCCTGTCATTTGGCTTTGGACACCGGAATGGGAAGAATCGGTATTCAGGTTGAGAAAGAGGACGCTGTAGAATTGGGACTGGAGCTTTTCTCTTTGAGCGGAATTGAAATCTGCGGTATTTTTTCTCATTTTGCCTGCTGTGACGAAAGGGATAAGTCTTATACGGAGATGCAGGAAAGGCGTTTTGCAGACTATCTTAAAGCTTTAGAGGAGAGAGGAATCAAGCTTCCCCTCTGTCACCTTTCCAACTCCGCCGGGATTTTAGAGGGACGGGGAGTGCAGTACGATATGGTGCGGGACGGCATTGCGATGTATGGGCTTTATCCCTCCAAGGACATGCAAAGAAAGCTACCCTTGAAACAGGCTCTATCCTGGAAGGCGAAACTCAGTCATATTAAGGAGGTTCCGGCAGGAGAAGCCATTTCCTACGGTGCAAGCTTTATCGCAAAGGAAGCTATGCGGGTGGCTACCGTTCCGGTGGGCTATGGAGACGGTTATCCGAGAGTCCTTTCTAACAAAGCAAAGGTCTTGGTGGGAGGAAAGCCTTGTCCCATTCTTGGCAGAGTTTGTATGGATCAGTTTATGGTTGATGTGAGTCATACAGAGGCGGAAATCTTTCAGGAAGTTACTCTTCTGGGACAGGAGGGAGAGGAAGAGATTTCCCTTTATGATTGGGAGGAATGGGGCGTTTTTTCCTATGAATTCCTCTGCAACCTGGGAAATCGAGTGCCGAGAGTTTACAAAATGAAGGGAAAATGGGTGGGAACCTATGATCCCCTGTCTTCCTTGCATATTGAGGAATATCAGGATGAAGAAGGCTAAACCCGGGAATAAGCCTATTAAGCTACTATGCGGATGGAGTCATCACCGGAACAAAATGTTCTAAAAAAATTCAGAGACCCCGAGGCAAAGGAGTGGCTCACTTTGTGGAACGACTTGTTTTTTGGAAAAAAACTTGCATAGAAGGGGAAGACTGGATAATATAGAAAAATATTATAGAAAGTAGGAGATAAGCATGTCAGGACATTCAAAATACTCAAACATTAAAGCAAAAAAAGAGAAAAATGATGCCGCAAAGGGAAAGATTTTTACCATTATCGGTCATGAAATCGCCTTAGCCGTAAAGCAGGGAGGAGCGGATCCTGCCAGTAACTCCAAGTTAAAGGACGTTATTGCCAAGGCGAAGGCTAACAATATGCCTAACGATACCATTCAGAACGGTATTAAGCGTGCAGCAGGTGCTTTGGATACGGTAAACTTTGAAGAGCTGCAGTATGAGGGCTACGGGGTAAACGGTGTAGCCATTATCGTTAAGGTATTGACCGACAATAAGAATCGTTCCGCAGCGGATGTTCGTTCCGCCTTCACAAAGGGAAAGGGAAGCCTGGGAAGCCAGGGCTCCGTATCCTTCCTTTTTGAGGAAAAGGGACAGATTATTCTGGATAAGGAAGAAATGGAAGACTTAGGCCACGATGCGGAAGCCTTGATGGATATGGCGATTATGGCCGGTGCCGAGGATTTACTGGAAAGAGATGATTACTATGAGATTCTCACTGACCCCACCGAGTTTTCCTCCGTACGAGAAAAGCTGGAGCAGGAGAACCTGCCTATGGCGGAAGCGGACGTGGTTATGATTCCGGGAAATACCGTTTCCGTAACCGACGAAGAAGCGGTAAAGAACTTAAGAAAGACTCTGGACCTTTTGGACGCATCCGATGATGTGCAGAACGTTTACACGAATTGGGAAGAGGAATAAAAAGAGATTGCCCCCATTCCGGACCTATACTGTATGAAATCCTAATGTACTGTATCTTTTACAGTCTCTTTTGGGCTTATAGGACAAAACGTGTTGATGAAAACCGCTCTACATCCTTGTAAATCAAGGCTGTAGGGCGGTTCAAATTTTTTGCAGATAGTGTGCTTTCTTCCCCAATTCCAGACCTATACTGTTATGAAATGCTTAAAATTCATCTTCTCTTTTTCTTCCTCCACATTTTACCAGGGGAAGTCTTTAATTTCTTCCAGAGCCAGTTTTGGGCTTACCAGAATGGAATAGTTCTGATGATAAATCACAAAGCCGGGGGCGGCTCCGGGAACCTTCTTTAGGTTCTTCTTCTGGGTATAATCCACCTCCACCTTTTGGCTGCTGCCTTCCGAAGAGAAGTAGGCGGCCAGCTCTGCGGCTTCTTCAAAGAGTCGATCGGGAAGCTCTTCCAAATCCTTTCCCTCTGTTTTAGCGATTACATGGGAGCCGGGAATATTTTTTCCATGGAACCAAAAGTCTTTTCCCTCTGCAATCTGGAAGCTGAGAATTTCATTTTGCTGGTTATTTTTTCCCACATAGAGAAGATAGCCGTCTGAAGAACGGAAAAGTCTCGGCTTGGACTGGTCTTCCTTTCGCTGTTTTTTCTTCTTTCCGCTGACTTTTTTGATAAAGCCGAAGTCTCCCATTTCTGCCCTTATGGCATCCAGATCCCCTGCACTTTCCGCAAGCTGAATACTGTTCATAATGGACTGGAGGTGGTAGAGCGTTTTTTTGCTTTCCGCTACCTGCTCTAAAAGATTCTGCTCCGTCCTCTTGGCCTTATCATATTTTTCAAAATACTTCTTGGCATTTTCCATAGGAGAAAGAGTAGGATCCAAGGGGATTTTTTCTTCCTTTCCCGTGTAGTAATTTTCGCACTGGAGCTCTTTCTCGCCTCCTGTAAGGCTATAGCCGTAGGTGGTTAAGAGTTCTCCGTAGATTCTGAATTTATCCTTTTTCTCCGTGTCCTTTAACTGCTTTTCCTGTAATGCCAGCTTTTTATTACAGCGCTCCAAGAGGGTATGGCATTGCTTCTTTAAGTCTGTGGATTTCTGCCGTACTCTGTCGTCCCTCTCCTTATTTCCGTAATATTGAAGAAGGAGGGCGGAGGGAGAGGAAATGTATTCTTCGGAAAATGCCGGATTACCCTTGTATTGTTGCACCGGGAGTGCGGAAAAATCAAAGGCCTTTTCCCCTTCATACAAAATGACCGGATGAAAATCCTTTTCCTGAATCGTTTTCCGAAAGGCCAAAATGGATTCCTTAACCTGCATCCGTTCCTCTGAAGATAAGGTATTGGAGAGTTTATCGATAGGGAGACCGGCATCAAGACAAAGCTCTCTGGCCAGTAATGGGCTTAGTCCGGAAAAGCTTTGGAAGAGGCATTCCCATAAGGGGAGGGATTCCTTTTCCAAGAGCGTATTCAGCTCCTCCATAGGGAAGGATAAAATGTTTTCCTTATGGAAGGCATCCGGAATAAAATATTCCCTTCCGGGAAGCACTTCTCTTACCGAGGACTGGCTCAGGGAAATTCTCTTTATGGCGTCTAAAATCGTATAATCCTCTTTCAGTAAAATGATGTTGGAATACTTACCCATAATCTCCACAGCCAAATGCTTGATACCTACATCCCCCAGCTCATCTCTATGGGATATATCCAAAAAGAGCACCCGCTCCAGTCCTGCCTCCGTAAGCTTTAGAGAAGCCTGCCGAATGCTTTGAATAATGCCGTTTCCGATATGCTTTCGAAGGGACATACAAAAGCTGGGGGCGGTAATGGGGGCGGTTTTCCCTTCATTTGCCAAATATAGAAGAGGGAAGGAGGGATTGGCGGAGAGGTGGAGAATCTCCGTGTTTTTTTCCTTCTTTATAAAAAGTTGTAATTCATCCTTTTCACTTTGGATGATTTTGGAAATCTTTCCGCCTAAAATTCGTTCTTGAAATTCCGCGATGCACGCTGCAAGATACAATCCGTCAAATGCCATGAAAACCGTCCTTTTCCACTTGAAATAGTAAATCCACCTTGCTATCATACTGGAATACCGGCCTGTAAGTTTGGTGGTTTATACGTAAATGAAATTGCCAACAGGAAAGTTCTTTATCCTTTCCGGCTATGACTTTTCCTGTATTTTCGTAGGAAAAGCTACAAAGAGGATAAAGTAAAGGCATGAAAAATGCAAGAGAGGGGGCTTTATGAGTATCAAAAGTATGACAGGATTCGGCCGCTGTGTGGGAGAGAAGGATTGCTCCGGTATCACGGTGGAAATCAAGTCGGTTAATTCCCGTTTTTTAGACCTGTCTATACGCCTGCCCCGGACTATGCAGCATCTGGAAATGAAGTGTAGAGAATGGGTGAAGGAAAGAATTTCCAGGGGAAAGGTGGAAATCTTTGTTTCTCTGGAGGACAGCACGGAAAAAAAGAAGAAACTTCTACTTCGGGAGGATTTACTGGATGCCTATGTGGAAAGCATTAAAAAAGTAGCCGAAAAATATTCTCTTCCCTATAATCTGGATGCCAAGGAGCTAGTGTTTTTTCCAGAGGTGGCTCAGATTGTGGAAGGGGAGGAAGAAGATCGGGAGGAAGCTCTTTTCTTGGCTATGGAGCTGGCTATGACAGAATTTCAAAAGGCCAGAGAGAAGGAAGGAAGCAATTTAAAAAGAGATATTCTTTTAAAACTTTCGGAAATGCAGGAAGGCATTGATTTCATTAAAGGAAAAGAAGGAGATATTCAAAGGGCTTATGCTGAGCGTCTTCGGAAAAAGATGGAGGAGATGCTCTCCGGAAGAGAGGTGGAGGAAGGCAGAATTCTGCAGGAAGTGGCAATTTTTGCTGATAAGGTGAGTACGGATGAGGAAATCACAAGGTTGCAAAGCCATATCCAAAGAATGGCAAAGCTTTTAGAGGAAGAGATTCCTATAGGAAGAGATTTGGATTTTCTTTTGCAGGAAATGAATCGGGAAAGCAATACCATATTATCTAAGGCTAATGATTTATCTGTATCCGAGAAGGCTTTAAAATTGAAAAATCATATCGAAAAGATTCGAGAGCAGGTACAGAATATAGAATAAGGGAAGCAGGAAAGAAGAATGGAAAAGCATAAAGAAAAGGGAATTTTGGTGGTGGTGTCCGGGTTTTCCGGGGCGGGGAAGGGAACGATCATGAAGAATCTGACCCAAAAATATGATAACTATGCCCTGTCCATTTCCGCAACAACAAGAGCAGCAAGACCGGGAGAGGAGGAAGGAAAGTCCTATTTCTTCGTCAGCAAGGATCGCTTTGAAGAGATGATTGACCGGGATGAGCTGGTGGAGTACGCCAAGTATGTGGACAATTATTACGGAACGCCCCGAAAGTTCGTGGAGGATTGCCTTGCCGAAGGAAAGGATGTCATTCTGGAGATAGAGATTCAGGGTGCCTTGAAAATCAAGAAAAAGTTCCCCGACAGCCTTTTGATTTTTATGGCACCACCCTCCGCTGAGGAGCTCAGAGCCAGACTGATCGGCAGAAACACCGAGGATGAAGCGACAGTTAATAAACGCTTAAGTCGTGCCATTGTAGAGGCGGAAGGTGTGGAGGCCTATGACTATATTCTTGTCAATGCAGATATTGACACATGCACGGAAAAACTGCATAATTTAATCCGTGCCTCTCATGATCGGGCAGAGGTACATTTGGATCTGATTGAAGAAATCAGAAAGGACTTAAGGAGGATAGAAGATGCTACGTCCAACGTATAATGATTTAATAGAATCTATGAACCGCAATAGAGAAGAGGGGGAATTGGAAGTACAGTCTCGCTATTCCGTAGTAATTGCCAGTGCTAAGAGAGCCAGACAGCTGATTGACGGAGAGGAACCTTTGATAAAGGGAGAAGAGGGTAAGAAGCCTCTTTCCATGGCGATTGAAGAGATTTCCCGTAACCTTGTCAACGTGGAAAAGGGCTTGGATTATGAGGATGAGCCGATTATCCTTCCGGAGAAAGAAGAGTATTCTCGTTATGCCATTGATGAAGATTTGGATGAGGACGAGGATGTAGAAGAAGATTCGGAAGAAAAGGACGAAGAGGAAGACTTTTCCGAAAGGGATGAGGAAGAGGAAGACTTCGGAGAAGACGATTATCAGTCTGATAGTGAGGCCTAATGAAGCTTTATCTGGAGAGCTTAGGCTGTGATAAAAATAGAGTAGACGCGGAGAAGTTGCTTTTCGAGCTTTTACAGAAATATCCCGGTTCCTCCGTTACCGATGAGCCAAGTGAGGCGGAGATTGCCATTGTGAATACCTGCTCTTTTATTGGTCCCGCCAAGGAAGAAAGTATTCAGTGTATTCTGGATTTGGCGCAATACAAGGAAACGGGAAAGCTGGAGAAGCTTATTGTGGCAGGTTGTCTCGTGGAGCGCTACAAGGATGAGATTCGGAAAGAACTTCCGGAGATTGATGAAATTACTTCCGTAAAGGATTATGTGAAGAGACTGGACTATCAGATGGCCAGGGTAGAAAGCGGAGAGAAGTACAGTCGCTACTTAAAGATTGCAGAGGGCTGCGATAAATATTGCAGCTACTGTATTATTCCAAGGCTTCGCGGCCATTATCGTTCCATTCCCAAAGAGCTGGTCTTGGAAGAAGCAAGAGCTTTGGTTTCGGAAGGGGCCGGGGAGCTGATTTTGGTTGCCCAGGAAACCACTCTTTACGGTACGGATCTTTATAAAAAGAAGGCTTTGGCAGAGCTTTTGGCAGAGCTTTCCGAGATTCCGAATCTTCAGTGGATTCGGATTTTGTATTGCTACCCGGAGGAAATAGAACCGGAGCTGATTCGGGAAATGAAGAGGAATCCGAAGGTATGTCACTATCTGGATCTTCCTATACAGCATGCCTCTGACAGGATTTTAAAGAGGATGAATCGGAGAACCAGAAAGGAAGAGCTGAAGGAAAAGATTGCTCTTTTAAGAAAGGAAATGCCGGATATTGCCTTGCGTACCACGATTATTACCGGCTTCCCGGGAGAGACGGAAGAGGATTTTCAAGAGGTTTTGGACTTTATTTCGGAAATGCGCTTTGATCGTCTGGGAGCCTTTCCCTATTCTCAGGAAGAGGGAACCAAGGCTGCGGAGATGGAAGATCAGATTCCCGAAAAGCTGAAAAATCAAAGACTTTCTCAGATTATGGAGCTACAGCAAAATATTGCTTTCCGAAAGGCGGAGGAGCAGATAGGAAGAAAGCTGAAGGTTTTGGTTTGCGGCTATGACGAGGAGGAACAGAGAGTGCTTTGCCGTTCCTATATGGATGCTCCGGATGTGGACAGCTATCTCTATGTTTTCGGAGAGAAAAAGGAAGTGGGTAGCTTCCTATATGCTAAGGTAATAGATACGGAAGGCTATGATTTGATAGGAGAATGGTGTGAATCTGCCGAATAAATTAACGCTGTTACGAGGAATTCTTGTTCCTTTCTTTGTGTTTTTTATCCTTTTAGAGGGTGGAAACAATCTTCTTTACCGCTATATCGGTTTGGGAATTTTCTGCTTTGCCTCCTTTACGGATTTTTTAGATGGTTATCTGGCCAGAAAGAATCATTTGGTGACCAATTTCGGAAAATTCATGGATCCTTTGGCAGATAAGCTTCTGGTGTGCTCTGCATTAATATGCTTGATTCCCCTGGGGGAGCTGCCGGCTTGGTATGTGGTCATTTTAATCGGAAGAGAGTTTGTGATTTCCGGGTTTCGATTGGTTGCGGCAGATCATAATATCGTTATTGCCGCATCAATCTTTGGAAAAGCGAAAACAGCCAGTCAAATGCTTATGATTATTTTGCTTCTTTTACAGATTCCCGCTTTGGCTTTTGTAAATCAGATTTTTATTGTTTTATCTTTAGTGCTCACCATTCTTTCTTTGGTGGACTATGTATATAAAAATCACAGGGTGATTTCAGAGGGAGGCTTCTAATGGGAGATAAAAAAGAAAAGAAGGTTTTGGTGTATAATAGTGAGGCACCCATTGAAGAACAGGTGGTTTCTTTACTGAAAGGTTTAAAGAAAACCATTACTACCGCCGAAAGTATAACAGGCGGCATGATTTCTGCCGCTATTACTTCTGTGGAAGGAGCTTCCGAATGTTTTAAGGTGGGTTATGTCAGTTATTCCAACAAAGCAAAAAGGAAGTTGCTTTCCGTTAAGAAGGAGTTATTACGAAAGGAAGGAGCAGTTTCCTCCTCTGTGGCAAAGGAAATGGCTATTGGAGCCATGATGGAATCCGAGGCGGATTTGGCGGTTGCCGTAACCGGTAATGCAGGTCCTACTGCCTTGGAAGATAAAGAAATCGGTCTGGTTTACATTGCGGTTTGCGCCGGAGGAAAGACAAAGGTAGAAGAGTATCATTTTACGGGAACTCGAAAAGAAATCCGGGAACAATGCTGTAACACCGCATTGGTGATGGTAAGAAACTATCTTTTGGAAAAAATGACTTAGTATGCGTTTTTCAAAATTTTTACAGTTTGGCGAAAGGGCCAAGAACTACATTCCCTATTTGATGGAGAATTTAAGAGAGGGACATACGGTCCCCATGTGTTATTTAATCTACTCCGGCTTGGGAAATAACCTATATGAATTTTATGGGGCTCCCCATTGGTCTTTACCCACATTTCCCAGGAAAGAGGAAGAAATCCTTGGGGTGGCTTATGGCTATAAAGATGCCCTGTTGCTGGTGTCCGGGATGACCCGGCAAGCATTGGAGGAAGAAAGGAAATGCTCCTTGTCTTAGGGATTCTAAAATGGATATTGCTGATTATTCTTATCCTATTTTTGCTCCTTCTTTTCTTGCTTCTTCTGCTCTTGCTTCTTCCCTTTCATTATGAAATCTTCGGGGAGAAGGAGAGAGAGGAGAAATTACCAAGGGGAAGAGGGAAAATTACTTATCCCGGTTTAAAAATTTCCGGAAGCTTTCAAGAGGGAAAATTGGAATATAAGGGAAAGTTTTTGTTTTTTACTCTTTTTGAGAGCGGCAAGGAAGAGAATTCTGAAAAGAAAGAAGACGCTTCTCGAAATGTAGAAGGTTCGGGACAAGAAGCAGAACTCGAAGAGGAAGAAAATTGATGAAGGCTATGGAGAAAATCCTATCCATCCCTAAGAAGACCATACGGAAAGGGAAGGAAATAAAAAAGAAAATCCGGATGCTTACCCAAGAAGAAACAAAGGAGATGCTTGTCCTTGTTTTTCGCCAGATTCTCTATCTTCTTCATCATTCCAGGGTCAGGAACTGGAAGGGGGAGCTTTATCTTTCCATGGCGGATCCCTACACCTTGGGACAGGTTTTGCAGGGAATAGCACTTTTATCCCCATTCCTCGGAGATTCCCTGCATGTTTATCCGGAATTTGATGACTCCTATTACTACGGAGAGATTAAGGCAAAGGGAAAGTTTCGTTTGATCCATATCGTTATCGTGGCTGTTCGTCTTCTTCGGAACAGGAAGTTCCGGGAATTGCTTTTTAAGGGAGGAAATGATGGCAAATCATAATACACAAGAATTACTGAACGCCCTGTTTCAAGGCTTAGATGGTTTTGTCCAGTCGAAAACCGTGGTGGGAGAGCCCATTGTTGTGGGAAATACCACTCTGATTCCTCTCATGGAAGTAAGCTGTGGAATGGCAAGTGGAGCCTTTATGAAGGAGAATCAGAAAAAGGGGGATGGAGGAGCGGGAGCCATGAGTTCCAAAATCACTCCTGCTGCCATGCTGATTATCCAGGAGGGAAGAACAAAGCTCATTCGTGTGAAGAATGAAGATGCTTTTTCCAAGATTATTGATATGATTCCAGAGGCCATTGACAAGATTACAGGAGGAAGTCGGGTAACAAAGTCTGCAGAAGATTTGGCGGAAGAGAATCTGGAAAGCTTAAAGCAGAAGAACAATACGAAGAAAAAGGATAAAGTGGAAGAAGAATATGTCGCTCCGGTGATTGATCTGCCGGAGGAGGAAGCCATCGAGGAAATCGACTTAGTGGATATTGATTTAACAGACTAAGGATCGGTATTCCTGTGGGATTTTGTTTATTTCCGGGAATGTATAGGAGGAAAAAAACCGGAAATAAGGAGTTTTAGGAAAAAAGCAAGAAAGCCCTTGCAAGAAACTATTCTTTTTGCTATTATATTTTAGTCGCTGTTTTGCGGTGGAACTTTTAAAAGAGGGAGGTGCAATCATGGCTAAGTGTGCTATTTGTGAGAAGGCAGTGCATTTCGGCAATCAGGTAAGCCATTCACATAGAAGATCTAATAAGATGTGGAAAGCAAATGTGAAATCGGTTAGAGTTAAGGTAGATGGCGGTACAAAGAAGATGTACGTATGTACTTCCTGCCTACGTTCCGGAAAAGTAGAACGTGCCGTATCCGGTGTAGCTGAATAAGATTTTAGAAAAGATATTGTGTGAGCAATATCTTTTTTTTTGCCTAAAGAGTATAAGGAGTCCTATTTCATAAGGGGGGCTAATGTATGGAATATTGTAAAGGAAAAGTAGCATTAGCTTTTGATAGCTTTCCTTAAAGCTCAATATTTTTTAAATACTTAAGAAAGAATTATGATTTATCCCTAAGAATCCCTAGTATTTCTAGGGTAAAAAGAAAGAGAATCGAAATACTTTAAAGGAGAAAGCTATGGTTCAATGCAAAAATTTAACAAAAAAATACGGATCCAAGGTTGCTCTTAGGGATGCCACCTTACATATTTACCCGGGAAATATTTATGCTCTTTTGGGGCCGAACGGTTCCGGAAAAACCACTTTCATGAAGATTCTCGGAGACTTAACCAAGCAGAGCAGTGGAGAAGTATTATTTGAGGGAAAGCCCTTAAGCATTCAAAGTAGAAAAGATATTGCCTATCTGCCCACAGAAAGTCAGGCCTATCCCTTTATGACAGTGGGAGATTATGGAAAGTATCATAAAAGCTTCTTTCCGGAATTTCAGGAGGAAGAGTACAAGAGAATGCTGGAAGAGATGGATATTTCTCTAAAGCTTCCCTTCAAGGCCTTATCCACCGGTATGGACAAGAAGGCAAGAATTGCGGCAACCCTTGCCCGAAATGCAAAGCTGGTGCTTTTGGATGAGCCCTTTAACGGAGTGGACCTTCTGGCCAGAGAAGAAATCGAAAAAATGATCTTGGAAAAGAAACAAGAGAACAGTACCATCCTTCTTTCCAGCCATTTGGTGGAAGAGGTGGAGGATTATGTTCAGTTCGCTATTTTCTTCCATCAGGGAAAGGTACTTTCCGTGGAACAGCTTGAGAGGATGCAGGAAAATAAGGGGCAGAATCTTACAGAACGTTACAGAAGTCTTTTGGGAAAAAAGAAGGAGGGCTAAATGCTGACATTACTACAATATGAAATGAAAAAAACCGCCTTTATGAAGATTCTCTGCGGCTTTGCCCTTTTTATTTCCCAGGCCTTTGTGATGCTGGGAACAGCAACGGATAATTATGTGGTAGCCGGTCTTGGTGCAGGTTTACTGGTTTTCTTCAGTTTTCTGGTGATTTTTATTCTGGGATTATCCAGTATGGCCAGTCTAAGCAAGGATTTAAATACAACCCAGGGCTATATGCTCTTTATGCTGCCGAAACACAGTGCCTATTTCTTATTGGCAAAGATTGTTGAAAGCTTAGTAAGTACCTTTTTGGCAGGCCTGGTGATTGTCCTGATTTTCTTTTTTAATATCAGCTACTTTGCTATTGATACAGAGGCATATAAAGATCTTTTGGAAATGTTTTGGAATCTTGTGATGAGCGGAAAAGGCTTTGGGACACTTAGTTTATATATGATTCGTTTTCTTGCCACTGCGGCGGCTTTCTGGATTTTCCTTTCCACCATGGCGATTCTTTGTGTGACGGTACAGGCCAGCATATTTAAAGGAAAGGCATTAGCCTTAGTAGTCAGCATAATTGCTTTCTTTTGCCTCTTTTTATATTTGTTCAGTGCCTTGCCGGAGCTGGCCGCTAACATATCCTGGGAGTACAAAGATCCGATTTTTTATGGAATGATTGTAGTATTATCTGTCGGCTTCTTTGCACTTTCATCCTATCTTTTAGAGAAGCAAAGAAATTTTTAAAAGGCGAAGAGGGAAGATTCTTTAAGTGGATCAAAAAGAAAAGAGACAGTTCATTCATCCTGAACAACAATAGATTTCCTTTTCAGAATAGGGAAAATGGAGTATACTATACAAAATTCTCATCATAGCAGGTTCTGCCCTTAGGGCATAGGAGCATTTGCTTACGGGAAAAACATAATGACTAAGAATGGACAGAAGATAGGGATTGGAGGAAAGACAATGAAAGGAAAAATCTCCTCTCATTACGGTGAGGTACAAATCTCCGAAGAAGTCGTTGCAAGCTACGCAGGAAATGCAGCAGTTTCTTGCTTTGGTATTGTTGGAATGGCTGCGGTTCCCATTTCCGGAAAGGGACTGGCAAAGCTTTTGAAGCAGGAAAGCTATCACAAGGGTATTTCCGTGGAAATCCAGGGCAATGAAATCAGTTTGGACTTCCATGTGATTGTAGCTTATGGTGTAAGCATTCAGGCTGTGGCTGAGAACCTTATGGAAAGTGTAAGATACAGAATTTCACAGTTTACAGGAATGAAAGTTAAACGAATCAATGTGTATGTAGAAGGGGTTCGGGTAATCGATTAAGTTTCAAAGAAATAGGAGGAATTTACCTGTGGGTAAAGTACTAAGTGCAAGAGATTTGCAGAAGGCTTTCTTAGCCGGAGCAAATCAGCTGAATGCAAAAAAGGATTTGATTAATGAGTTAAATGTCTTCCCGGTTCCGGACGGAGATACGGGAACCAATATGACCATGACAATCCTTTCCGCAGCAAAGGAAGTGGCAAAGATTGAGGGAGGAAGCTTGAAAGAGATTTGTAAGGCGATGTCCGGCGGATCTCTTCGCGGAGCCAGAGGAAACTCCGGTGTTATCCTTTCTCAGCTGATTCGCGGATTTACGAAGGAATTATTGGATGTAAAGGAAGCTGACAGCATTGTTCTGGCAAAGGCCTTCCAAAGAGCTGTGGAAACAGCCTATAAGGCGGTAATGAAGCCTAAGGAAGGAACTATCTTAACTGTAGCCAAGGGGATGGCGGATAAGATTATGGAGCTGTCCTTAACGGAAGAGGATATTTTACCTCTTTTGGAGAAGGTGGTGGCCTACGGCGATGAGGTTTTAAAGAAAACTCCGGAAATGCTTCCTGTTTTGAAAGAGGCGGGAGTGGTGGACTCCGGTGGAGCCGGTTTAATGTGCGTGCTGGAAGGAGCTTTACGTTCCTTAAAGGGAGAGAAGATTGAACTGGATTTGGAATTTAAGGAAGATTCCGGCGTTTCCGCATTAACCGGAGAGAGAAAGAGCCGTGGAGAGATTTCTACAGCGGACATTCGTTTCGGTTATTGTACGGAATTTATGGTAAATGGTGATCATCCTTTCTCTGACGAAGAGGTAGAGAAGCTTAGAGACTACCTTTCCGGTATCGGAGATTCCATCGTTTGCTTCTCTGACGAGGATTTGATTAAGGTTCATGTACATACCAATCATCCGGGAGATGCCTTTGAGAAGGGTCTTACCCTGGGCTTCCTTTCCAAAATGAAGGTAGATAATATGCGCCTTGAGCACCATGAGGTATTGATTGAGGATGCTTCCCGCATTGCGGCTATGGAAAAGCTGGAAGAACAGCCTAAGGGTGCAGAAGCTCCTGGAGAGTCTGAGCCGGTGGAGGAAAAGGACTTCGGATTTGTGGCCGTATGTTCCGGTGACGGACTTAGAGATATTTTCTTAGACCTTGGGGTAGACCAGGTGGTTTCCGGAGGACAGAGCATGAACCCCTCCACCGAAGATTTGTGTGCTGCGGTAGAGAAGATTCATGCCAAGCATGTCTTTATTTTACCCAATAACAAGAACATTTTACTGGCTGCCCAGCAGGTAAAGGATATCCTGGAGGATCGTTCCGTATCCGTAGTGCCCAGTAAGACCATTCCTCAGGGAATTTCCGCAATGATTTCCTTCCAGCCGGAGGGAACGGTGGAGGAGAATCAGGAGGGTATGGAAGACAGCCTATCCATGGTTTCTTCCGGAGAAATTACCTATGCGGTTCGAGACACCAGCATTGACGGAAGAGAAATCCATAAGGGAGACATCCTTTTCTTAGGCGATCAGGGATTGCTTTCCGCTGAAAAAAGCATTTCCTTGGCTATGAAGGAAGGCTTGGAGAAGATGGGAGAGGGAGAAATCCTGAGTCTTTACTATGGAGAGGGCGTTACGGAAGAAGAGGCCAAGGCCTTGGAGAAGGAGATTTTGGAGTATATGCCGAATCTGGAGGTGGAGGTTCATGCCGGCGGACAGGCAGTGTACTATTATCTTCTTTCCCTAGAGTAAGAGTCGTTTTTACAGAAATGTAGTCGCTATTTAAACAAGGTACATAGAATTGATACACTTTCGACATCATAGCTTTGAATCGGGGGCACGCTTTCGCTAACTTCGCCTCGTAGCAGTACTAAGCTAAAAGCTTCGCGATGCTCGCTTTTAGCAAGTACTGACGGGCTCAGATTGCCCCCCGGCTTCAAAGCTATGATGCGAAAGTTCGCTGTTCTATAAAGCCTTGTTTTTTTGTGAGTTTAAAAGGAGATGTATGCTTCAGGATGCTGTGGAAAGGATTAAGGGGGTGGGAGAGAAAACCGCCGCTCTTTTTCATAAGATGAATATTTACACAAAGGAAGATCTTTTAGAGGATTTTCCTATTTCCTATCTGCAATATCCCAAGCTTTGTCTTATCTCGGAAGCCAGGGAGAAGGAGTGGATGGCTTTTTCTCTTGTACTTTTAGAGGATGCCAGGGTTTTACGAAATACCAAGCTTTCCATGCTGCAGTGCTCCGCCGGGGATGAGAGCGGAAAGCTACTGATTCAATACTTTCATGCAACTTACCTTTTAAAAACTTTAAAAAAGGGAAGAAAACTGGTGTTTTTCGGGCAGGTCAAAAGCTTTCGAGGCCATCTTATCCTGCAACAGCCTAAGATTTTTTCTTTGGAGGAGTACGAGGAAAAAAGAAAGAGCTTAGAGCCTATCTATTCCCTTCGAAAGGGGCTTGGCAATGCCCTAAGAAGAAAGTGTATTCAGGAGATTTTCAAGGAAGATCCGAAGATTTTAGAGAGCTTTCCTAAAGATTTTTTGGAAAAAGAAGGGCTGTGTAATAAAAGACAGGCAATGGAGTATCTGCATTTGCCGAAGAGGGAAGAGGAGAGGCAGGAGGGATTAAAGCGTCTGGCCTTTGAAGAATTGTTTTACTACAGCCTGTTTCTGGAAAAGGAGGAGAGGGATTTTCTCTCTCTTTCGGGTAATGAGGAAAAAATTCAGGGAAAGAGGGAAGAGTTTCAAAAGGGACTGCCTTTTTCTTTGACGAAAGCCCAATCAGAGGCTTTGGAGGAGATGGATAGGGTGTTTTCCCAAGGAGAGAGACTTCTTCGCTTTGTGCAGGGAGATGTGGGATCGGGAAAAACCATTTTGGCCTTTTATGCTTTGTTTCTTATGGCATCCAAGGGCTTCCAAACCGCCATTATGGTGCCTACAGAAATTTTGGCGCAACAGCATTTTCAAAAACTGCAAAAACTGCTGGAAGAGAATCAATGGGAGATTCCCATTGCCTTACTGATTGGCAGCAGCAGTAAGAAGGAGAAGGAAAGAATTTATCAGGGACTAAAAGAGGGCAGTATTCTGGGGGTAATCGGTACCCAGGCTTTGATTCAGGAGAGCTTAGCTTTTTCCAATCTGAAAATGTTGGTGATTGATGAACAGCACCGCTTCGGGATTCAGGAAAGAAACCGTTTGGAAAAGAAGGGGGAAAATCCCCACTGTATCTACCTTTCCGCAACCCCCATTCCCCGCTCTTTGGTAAAGCTCCTCTATGGTGCGGTGCCCTACCTCCTTCTTTCGGAAAAACCGGCCAATCGTCTGCCGATTAAGAATGCCCTGCTTTCCCCTGCGGATCGGGAGAAGGCCTTTTCCTTTATCAAAAAAGAACTGGACAAGGGGCGGCAGGCCTATATTATCTGCCCCTTGGTGGAGGAAAATGAAAATCTTTCCGTGGAAAGTGTTACGGCCTACCAAAAAAATCTAAAGCAATACTTTGGAAAGGACTATTCCTTCGCGGTTTTGCATGGGAAAATGAAGGCAGGAGAGAAGGAGCAGGTGATGCAGGACTTCTCTTCCGGAAAGACAAGGATTCTTCTGTCTACAACCGTTGTGGAGGTGGGAGTGGATGTGGCCAATGCCACGGTGATGCTGATTGAAAATGCGGAGCGTTTTGGTCTGGCCCAGCTCCACCAGCTACGAGGCAGGGTGGGAAGGTCGGAACTGCAAAGCTATTGCATCTTTATGGATCATAAGGAAGATGAGAAATCCCAAAAAAGACTTTCCATTATTCGGGACAGTAATGACGGCTTTGCCATTGCCAAGGAAGACCTGGCTCTGCGAGGACCGGGGGATTTGTTCTTTGGAGAAAGGCAGTCCGGCCCTCTGCAATTTCGTTTTGCGGATCCTTTACGGGATGAAGAGTTATTTTTCAAGGCAAGAGAGGCGGCAAAGACTCTTTTAGAGGAGGATGCCCTTTTGGAAAGACCGGAACATCAGGGGATGAAAGAGATTTTCCAAAGCCTCCTTACAGAAAGTGCTTAAAGTAAGAATATTCGAATAGAAAGCTTGCTATAAAAATCGGAAGTTGTAGAAAAAAATTAATCTTTATCCCTTTACAACGAACTGCATTTTCGCTTTAATATGAGGGAAAAGGAGAGTGGTATGAGAGTTATTGCAGGTACAGCTAGAAGGCTTTTGCTTTCGGTGCCGGAGGGGAAGGATACCCGTCCCACCACGGATCGAATCAAGGAGACCTTATTTAATATTTTACAATTTGACTTAGTGGACCAGGACGTTTTGGACCTTTTTGCGGGAAGCGGTGCTCTGGGGATTGAGGCCCTGTCCAGAGGGGCGAAAAGAGCAGTTTTTTGCGACAGCGGAAAGAAGGCTTTGGCTTGTATAGAGCAAAATATTGCCCGTTGTCATTTTCAGGAACAGGCTCTGGTGTATGGAGGAGATTTCCATAGCGCTTTAAGAAGTCTGGAGGGAAAGGATTACCACTTCGGTATCGTCTTTTTGGATCCCCCCTACGGCGAGGATTTGGCAAAGGAAGCCCTTCGGAGACTGGCAAAGTCCTCCATGGTAGGGAAGGATACGGTTTTTGTGGTGGAAACAGCCTTGGAAGAGGATTTTTCCGAACTGGAAGAGGAAGGCTATCGAATTCTTCGGGAGAAGCTGTACAAAACCAATAAGCATATCTTTCTTCGTTTACAGGAGGCTGTATGAAGATAGGATTGTATCCCGGCTCCTTTGATCCCGTGACCTTCGGGCATTTGGACGTGATTGAACGAAGCCGAAAAATGGTGGATAAATTAATTGTGGGTGTGCTGCAAAACAGGCAGAAGACGCCGTTGTTTTCCATGGAAGAACGTGTTAGAATGATTTCTGAACATACGAAGAAATGGAACAATGTGGAAGTGCATAGCTTCACCGGTTTAACAGTGGATTATGCGAAAAAAGTCCATGCCAATATGATTGTGAGAGGCCTTCGGGCGGTAACGGACTTCGAGTTTGAGTTGCAGCTGGCCCAGACCAATAAGGTGATTGCGGAGGAAGTGGACACCATTTTCCTTGCTACCAGCTTGAAATATTCGTATTTAAGTTCCAGTACTGTTAAGGAGATTGCATCCTTTCATGGGGATATATCAGCCTTTGTTCCGAAAGATGTGGAAGAGGCTATGAAGAAAAAATTTGATGAACAAGAGAGACGGAGGGGGATATGAGCAGAATTGAGCAGTTGATTGGAGAAATTGAGGAATACATTGATAGTTGTAAGTATCAGCCTTTGTCCAATACGAAGATTTTGGTAAATAAGGAAGAGATGGAGGAGCTTTTAGTGGAGCTTCGTCTTCGGGTTCCTGAGGAGATTAAGAAGTATCAGAAGATTATTTCCCAGCAGGATGCTATCCTGGCTGATGCGAAGGCCCAGGCGGATATGATGTTAAATGATGCCAGAACCCAGACCGAGGAGATGGTTTCCGACAATGAAATCATGCAGAAGGCTTATGAGAAGGCCAATGCTCTTTTACAGGATGCTCAGAAGCAGGCAGACGGTATTGTAAACAATGCAGTGGCGGATGCAGATCAGATTCGCAGCAATGCCATTCGCTACACAGATGAGATGCTGGCAAGCCTGGAAACCATTATTACCCGTTCTCTGGACACCGCAGAGGAGCATCTGAGCGGCTTAAAGTCCTCCTTACAGGATTCTCGTTCTATCGTGCAGTCCAACCGTTTTGCACTGGCAAAGGCCATTCCGGAGCAGAAGCAGGGCTAAAAGGGTTTTAAAAACGAATAAGAAGATTTATAGAAAGTTCCCCTTCTCCACTGGAGAGGGGGATTTTTTTAATGCAATACTTGAAATAAAAGTCCTTAGCTGTGATCTTTTACGAAAATAGAAAAGGAATAATTGTTAAAGTATACAAAAAAATCATCCTGCATTTTATATAAAAAAATTATCTTATATAGCTTGACAGTAATAAAACACTATGATATAAAAATTAAAATTTAATAATACGCAATAAAGTATTGAAGAGAGGATGTAGAAAAATGAAATTTTATTTGCGCTTAATCTCTTTGTGGCTATGTTTTGGGAGTCTATATCTCCTCATGCGGAGACTTTTATATACAGACGCACAGGATATACTCATGATATTCAGCGTTGTTATTTATTCGTGGCTATATGTTTTTTTTGCTATGATTACAAGTGGTACTAGCAAAAAGAAATTTAATATTCTTCTTTACCTTTTACTGGTAGTATTTCTTTCCATGAGTGTTGAGCATTTATTCAAGTCTTATGCTCCCAATACTTGGAAAGATAATATTATGGCCTTTTTTGGAGACATTTTTTGCTTTACATTGATATGGGTATCGTCCATTTTAGCAAGTAAACTAATGATCAGAGGATATAGACGTTTAAAAAATGTGGCAATAGTTTAGTCTCCTATTTATAACAACAATATGAAAACGCTAAAAAAGTGTCTGTTAATGGTCTTGAAATCTATTTTTCTAACTTGTATTTATAGAGGTGAAAATAATAATTATGCAGAATAACAAAAGATTCATGGGTTTAAGAAATCGTTTTACAATAGGGCAAGTAAATTACTTTGTACTCAATGCTTTACTTTCTCTATTACTTATGCTCCTTTTAAGTGAATTTAATTATAGCTTATGGCTTATCTCTTTTTCTTCGGTGCTTTCTTTATCCTTTTATGAGAGTCTATCGCATCAAAAGATATCCGGAAAACAGAAAGTGGCAATTTATGTTTTTACCATAGGCATGATTAGTATTGTTTATCTTATAGGGCAAAAATGGATCAATCAACTATCTCCTTTTTGGATTCTGTATTATTTCTTTCAACAATTTATTGGAACTGTTGGGGGGATATTTTTTGCTTATCTTTTGAACAAATCAGAGTAAGCTTTCACAGTATAATACTAAAATGGATTTCTAATTTTAACGAAGTATAATTGGAAATCCATTTTTTTATGTAATGCTTTAAAGAAAAGATCTTAGGCATTATTTTTTTGCGCAAAAAATGGAATAGAAAAATAGATAAGGTATGGGAGCTTAAAAAAGCATTTTAAATTGCGGAAAATAATTAGAAAAAAATCTAAAATATAGTATAATTTTATATCGTGAAATGGCAAGAAATAAGAAAGGACGATAGAGATGAGAAGAAAAAATATGCTGGCGTTAGGACTTAGCTTTGTACTGGGAGTGGGTGCGAGTAGCACTCTTGCTTATGCTCTTCCTTCAGAGCAGGAAGAAAGCCTTCAGACAGGTAATTTAGAAGGGGAAATTGCAGAAGAAACAGCTTTCAATGCAGAGGCTGTTACAGAGGAAGAGGCAAAGAAAGATACTAAGGAAGAATCTTCTGTTCTAGAGGAAAAGGAAGCCTCTGATAAGGAAAAGGAAGAGGCAGAAGAGACTCTCACTCCATTAAGCAGAAGTAGAAGAGCCTTGGCAGATCCTCCTTACTATGCTAGTGAGGAGGAAGAAAAGGCGGATAGGAAAAATCGAATAATCTCTCTGACTGCTGAATTTCACATAGCCGATGCGGCCGCCAGGGATCATATGAAGGTGGTTAGAAAGAAAGAAATAGATGTAGTAAGTTATGCTGTGCGAGATATAAATGCTCCTCGACATCCGGAATTATTAAGTATACAACCGGATAGAATTGTAGAGAAGAAAGTAGGAGACAATAATTGGGAAGTTTATACTTTGGATTATTTTACTCCCGGAGTTTATCGCTATAAATATGTGTTGGAAATTGAAAAAGGCTCTACTCTTTTTCTTTTGCTGGGAAAAGATTACGGGGATGGGAAGGCCTTCAGTAGAACAGGCATTCTTCTTAAAACGAAATTCATAGCAAATATAAGTAATGAATCAAATAGACTTCAGCCAACAATTGCTTTAGAAACGGATAGTGCTAAAGGTAGAAAATATCTTTTAGAAGGAAAAGAATTCACGGTAGAAGCACAAAAGACCATCAGCAAGGTCTATTTAAAGTCCAGCTTTGATATTCACAATGTCCATGTAGGGGACTTGATGAAGAGGGCTACCTTATCTACCGAAAAAATAGTATTAACAGATGGTACAGAGATTAAACCGGATAAAAATCCATTATTTTTTACAAATCCCTATCGAAGCTATCCCAATAACTTAGACCAATGGAGGCTACTGCTGGATAGTTTTAAAACAGAGGAAGGCTATATAGGAGATGTTTTCGATATAAAGGAAACTAAGGCTTTTGATCCGGGGCGTTATCAGATTTCTTACTTGCTTCAACAAAATTACCAAATAGACCAGTATCGCCTTTTGATGAAAGGAACGGATGATAACTATGGGAAAGGAACGGAATTCTATGTTAACAATGAGCTATATATTACGGAGATACCTGCTAAGCCGGAGGCTGATTTAACTCCGCGACCATTAATAACCTCTCCTTTATTTGATGCTAAAAAAGCAGAAAATCCATCTAAGAATAATTCCGGAAATTCTTCACGTGGAAACTCCGGTAGTTCTAGTAGTTCTGGAGGCAGTTCTTCCGGTTCCGGTAGTTCAGGGGGAAGTTCCGGTGGTGGTTCCGGAAGCTTTAAGGTCAGCACTAGCTTTTCAGGACAGGTACTTGGCGTGGACCGTTCTCTATCCGGAGGCCAGTGGATGCAGGATGAAAAGGGCTGGTGGTATCAAAGACCGGATGGAAGCTATCCAAAGAACAGCTGGGGCTATGAAGCCTACAACGGAAAGTCTTACTGGTACTATTTCTTGGATTCCGGCTATATGGCTACAGGCTGGGTAGAGGTAAACGGTAGTAAATACTATCTCTTCCCAAACTCTGACGGATGGAAGGGAAGAATGCTTACCGGTTGGCAGTGGATTGACGGAAACTGCTACTACTTAGACTCACAAGGACAGAATGAAGGAGCCCTTTATAGAAACACCACTACTCCCGATGGTTTTACAGTAGATTCGGAAGGAAGATGGGTAGTGAATGGAGTGGTACAAAAGAAGTAGCAGTATGAAAGATTTCCTCTCTTAAAATGTATGGGAATACTTTGTTGTTTCTGGTGGATGTATAGGCGTATCACGACAAGGATATAGCCGGTGCATTTTTACGCTGGAACAAGCATGATAAAGTCAGTGAGGAGGATGTATCTTCATGAGATTAATTCGAAGGATTGTATTTTTTGTTTTTTTGTTAATTTTTATTATTTCATTAATTAATAGTTTTTCCATACTGCTAAACATGTATGGTGATTATAAACATCCACCTAAATACTTATTAGAAAATGCAGGGTCTGGTGGTATACTGGCGTTTGATACTACATATTTTGCAATTGATGACGATGGTGTAAAAAAAATCTCGGAAAAAAGGTATAATAATTTAATATTTGCTGAAGACAATCATTATAGCTTTGTATGGGAAAAATATTACAACTTTGAGGTTAACGCCAGATCGAAAGATCCTTCGGATTGGGAGTATGAAATATCTGAGTTTAACGATGGTTTTTATGATACAGATATTTTAACTGAGCAAATAAAAAAAATGGAACTTAGTGTTGATGGCAAAATTGATATCCAAGTAACTAAATTTGATGATTATTACATAGTTAAGGTCAACTGTTTGGAAGCTGATGATTTAACTATCATAGATTCGTATTATGCAATATTTCACAATGGAGAAAGACTGGCTATGAAGAAAAATATAGAATTAAACTCGATTCGAGATGTACGTAAATACTCATAATATATGTTAAGATGGAAAATCCGGAAAGTTTATACTTGCATCAAGTCTTGAATGATATTAAAGAGTTAACTTCCGATCTCACTCTAATTATAATTAGAATTTGCAAATTTTGACTTTCATGACAGAAATTTTTAGCTTTATAGACAGAAAATAATTGACAGAACAAAGGAGAAAAGCTTATAATCTCCCTTGTTCTATATATTTAGAGCGATGCGTGGCTCAGCTTGGTAGAGCGCTGCGTTCGGGACGCAGAGGTCGCTGGTTCGAATCCAGTCGCATCGACTGTAAGCAACGAGTGGGAGATGCCTAGGCATCTCCTGTTCTTATGTAGGAAGGGTAAAAATGAAAAGAGAAAGTTTTAAGTCACGAATCGGCTTTATTTTGGTGAGCGCGGGCTGTGCCATCGGAATAGGTAATGTTTGGAAGTTTCCCTATCTGGTAGGACAAAACGGCGGAGGAATCTTTGTTCTATTCTACCTCTGCTTCTTGCTTTTAATCGGTCTTCCCATTCTTACTATGGAGCTTGCGGTGGGGAGAGCCAGTAAGAAGTCCGTGGTAAAGGCCTATGAGGTTTTGGAGCCCAAGGGTACCAAGTGGCATTTGCACGGCTGGGTTTGTATTTTGGGCTGTTATCTTTTGATGATGTACTACACCACCGTTTCCGGTTGGATGCTTTCTTATTTCTTTAAATTTGCCTTTGGAACCTTTTCTAAAATTGAACCCTCTCAGGTGGAAAATGTTTTTGGAACCATGCTTAGTCGTCCGGAGGAAATGACTCTATGCATGGCCATTACGGTGATCGGGGGATTTTTGGTTTGCTCTTTAGGATTGCAAAAAGGGCTGGAAAAGATTACTACCATTATGATGGCCTGCCTTTTACTGTTAATTATTGTCTTGGCGGTACATAGCCTGATGCTGCCGGGGGCTCTGGAGGGAGCGAAGTTCTACCTCTTCCCCAATCCGGAAAAGGTGAAGGAAATTGGCCTCTTTCACGTGATTTCTCAGGCTATGAATCAGGCCTTTTTCACCCTTTCTTTAGGGGTTGCGGCCATGGAGATTTTCGGCTCCTATATGTCTGAGGACTATTCCTTAACAGGAGAGGGAATCAGAATCTGTGCTTTGGACACCTTTGTGGCTATCCTTTCCGGTTTGATTATCTTCCCTGCCTGCTTTAGCTTTCATGTGGAGCCTAATGCAGGTCCTCCCCTCATTTTCTTTACTCTGCCCAGAGTATTTATGCACATGGCGGGAGGAAGAATCTGGGGAAGCCTCTTCTTTGTTTTTATGACCTTTGCCAGCTTTTCCACCGTTATTGCGGTGTTTGAAAATCTCATTTCCACCAGTATTGACAACTTCCATTGGGATAGAAAGAAGGCGGTTATCGTAAACTGTATTCTGATTCTGCTTTTGAGTATTCCCTGTATTCTTGGCTATAACCTTTGGAAGGATTTAAAGCTGATTGGCGGCAGAGATGTATTGGACTCCGAGGACTTTATTGTTAGTAACTTAATTCTTCCCATCGGCTCTCTGGTTTACCTTCTGTTCTGCGTAAGCAAGTGGGGCATGGGTTTCCCTAGATATTTGGAGGAATGTAATAAGGGTGAGGGCGTGAAAATGCCGGCCTTCCTCCTGAATTATTTCCGCTTTGTTTTACCAATTTTCATTTTACTTCTCCTGTTCCAGGGCTTATTATAAAAGGAACTGTTGTTTTGCTTTGATCCGGGAGGAAGGAGCAGGATGAATATTCGAGAAGAAATGGAGAAAATGGAAAAGGAGATTCTCTCTCCCTTTGCTTGTTGCAGCGTGGACTCTTTGGGAAGAGATCTACCGGAGGAAGAGGATGATATCCGAACCATTTTCCAAAGAGATAGAGACAGGATTTTACATTCCAAGGCCTTTCGCCGGCTAAAGCATAAGACTCAGGTCTTTATTCAGCCGGAGGGGGACCATTATCGTACAAGATTAACCCATACCTTGGAGGTGAGTCAGATTGCCAGAAGCATTGCCAAGGCTCTTCGCTTAAATGAAGACCTTACCGAGGCGATTGCCTTAGGCCATGATTTAGGTCATACTCCCTTTGGCCATGCTGGAGAAAGGGCCTTAAACAAGCTTTGCTCCGAAGGCTTTTCTCATGTGGACCAAAGTATCCGGATTGTGGAGATTTTAGAGAAAAACGGTAAAGGACTGAACCTTAGCAAAGAGGTTCGGGACGGAATACAAAATCATAGAAGCTCAGGAAAACCCAAGACTTTAGAGGGGCAGGCGGTTCGTTTTGCAGATAAGATTGCCTATCTAAACCATGATGTGGATGACGGCATCCGTGCAGGACTTTTCCGGGAGGAAGAGCTTCCGGCGGAATTTCGGAAGGTGCTGGGCTTTACCGCAAGGGAACGGCTAAACACTTTGATTCGCTCCGTCATCTTTACCTCCAGGGGGAAGGATAAGCTTTCCATGGAGCCTATGATGGAAGAAAATATGCAGGGCTTAAGGAAGTGGATGTTTCAAAATGTTTACACCAGCAGTAAGGCCAAGGAAGAGGAGTGGAAGGTAGACGGCATGCTGAAGCTCTTATTTTCCTTTTATCAGGAGCACCCTCTGGAAATGGCGGAAGAATATCGTTTTCTGCTAAAAAAGGGAGAAGAGGAAGGAAAGGAAGACCCCAAGCTCCTTTTAGACCGTATTGTTGCGGATTACATTTCCGGCATGACGGATGAGTATTGCAGCCACAAGTTCATGGAGTATTTTGTTCCGAAGGCCTGGGAGAAGGACTGATATGTACTATGGAGAAGATATCGTAGAGGAAATCCGGCAAAGAACGGATATCGTGGATTTAATAGGACAATATGTACATTTGAAAAAGAAGGGCTCAAGCTACTTTGGGCTCTGTCCTTTTCATGGGGAGAAAACTCCCTCTTTTTCTGTTTCTCCCGGGAAACAGATTTTTTATTGCTTTGGTTGTGGCAAGGCGGGAGACAGTATCCGCTTTATGATGGAGTACGAGAATCTTAGCTTTGTGGAGGCGATAGAGCAGCTGGCAGAGCGGGCAAATGTCACTCTTCCTGAAAAAAGCAGCGGAGTCAATAAAGGGGAAGAGGACCTTCGGTATAAGCTTTTGGAAATCAATAAAAATGCCGCTTTGTTTTTCGTAAAGCAGCTACGTAGTCCCAAAGGAAAGCTGGGCTTACAGTATTTGGCTAAAAGAGCCTTAAGCGGGGAAAGCATAACCCACTTCGGCCTTGGTTATGCGGTACAGGAAAAGGATGCTTTGTATCAGCATTGTAAAGCTTTGGGCTATGAGGATGCTATTTTGCAGGAGTCCGGCTTATTTACCTTTAAAGAAAACGGTGTTCGAGATAAGTTTTTTAACCGGGTAATTTTCCCCATTATGGACCTTCATCACAGGGTAATCGGTTTTGGGGGAAGAGTCATGGGAGAGGGGGAGCCCAAGTACCTAAACTCTCCGGAAACCAAGCTTTTTGACAAATCCAGAAATCTTTTTGCCTTGAACTTTGCCAGAAGAAGCAGAGAATCCTATCTGATTCTCTGTGAAGGCTATATGGATGTGATTTCCATGCATCAGGCAGGCTGTATTGAGGCGGTGGCGGCTTTGGGAACCGCCTTTACGGAACAACAGGCCGCCCTTTTAAAGCGTTTTACCTCCACGGTGCTTCTTTGCTTTGACAGTGACAATGCGGGAAGAAAGGCTTGTAAGCGTGCCATTCCCATCTTACGGGAAAAGGAAATTCAGGCAAAGGTCATTTCCCTAAAGCCCTATAAGGACCCGGATGAGTTTTTAAAGGCGGAGGGAAAGGATGCTCTTCTGGAGCGGATTCATAATGCAAAAAATGCTTTCCTGTGGGAGGTGGAGGAATTAAAGGCCGGCTTTAACCTGCAAGATCCGGGAGAGATGCAGGGCTATATGGAGGCGATTGCCGCCCTGCTTAGGGATTGCTTCTCCGACCCTGTGGAGCTGGAAAATTATTGCAAGGCAGTGGCTAGAGAGCAGCTTTTGTCTGCGGAGAATCTCTTGTACCTGGTACAAAAGGGAGAAGAAAAATCCCAGCTTTCCTTCGCTCTTTCCAAACAGGGAAGACGGGAGGAAAATAAGCGGGAAAAGGCTTTAACAGACAATTTGGAGGAACAGTTTCTTTCCCTCCTCCTGCAAAAGGAGGAATGGATTGCTCCGGTTTCTCAATATATTAAGGCAGAGGATCTTAGGGAGGAGCTTTGTCGGCAGGTATTTCTTTCTTTACAGGAGGGAAAGTCCGTTCAGGAAATCATGGACGGATTCCTAGGAGAGGAAGAAAAATATCAAAAGTGTATGGCCCTCTATCATGGAGATCTCTATCATTTGGATCTGGAAAGACAGGAGGAAGAAAGAATGCTTCTGGACTTTATCCGCCAGATGAAACTGCGGGGAATTGAAAAGGCCATTTCAGAGGCTATGGACGGAGAAGAGCTTTCCCGACTGTTCCGGGAGAAGGATAAGTGGGAGCATTTTTCCGGATTTTCCGGTTAAAGAGCTTAAATAAGCTATATTTGGCTTCGTAGAGATTACAGTTTGGATATAGAGATTGGATTTTTTACGAAATATAGTCTTTACGGTGTATAGAGGCGAAAAGAGTTTTGGGGAAAATTATTTTCCTCCTAAAGGAGTGTGTAGATGAAGGGACTTGGGGCAAGAATACAGACCATGGTGAACCTGTATCCGGTGGTGGACAGTATTGCGGATATCGGCTGCGACCATGGCTATACCGCCATTGCCTTGTTTGAGGCAGGAAAGGCGGAGAAGCTTTTTGCCTGTGATATCGGAAAAGAGCCCTTGGAAATGGCGAAGAAAAATGTGCGTTTCAAGGGGCTGGAGGATAAAATCAGCTGTCGCCTTGGAAATGGTCTGGAAGCCTTGGAAAAAGGGGAATGTAAGCACCTTCTTCTCTCCGGTATGGGGGGGATGCTGATGATTCAGATTTTGGAAAAGCGGATAGAGGAGTTCGAAACGATTTTGCTTTCTCCCCAGTCCGACTATGAGAAGGTTCGGCGTTTTTTATATCCCTATATGGAGCTTGTGGAAGACTGCTATGTGAAGGAGAAAAATAAGTTCTATCGCATTATATTGGGGAAAAAGCGAAAGGGACAGAATTCTTCAGGAGAAACACCGGATGCAGGAATGATTAGCCTGAAGATTGGGGGAAACAAATCGGAGACCGAGGGAAAAACTTTGGATTCTTCTGAAATATCAAAAGTGGAATGGGAGTTTGGCTGGCTTCCTCTGGCAAAAAAGGATCCTGTTTTAAAGGAGCTTTTAGAGGATGAGGAAAGGCATTTGGAAGAAATGCTTTTGAAAAATCCTCAGAAAGTCCTGTTGGAGAAGTTGGAGAGGGTAAAAGAGGGGCTTCAATACTATAGATAGGAGAAATACCATGAAAAAACAAGAGCTGATTTCCTTTTTGGAGGAATTTGCGCCGAAGCAGTATGCGGAGCACTGGGACAATGTGGGTTTTTTGTTGGGAAAGAAGGAAGAAGAGCTTAGCAAGGTCTACATTTGTCTGGATGTGCAGAGAAGGTCTGTGGAAGAGGCGATTGCCCGGTCCTGTAATTTCATTTTGAGCCACCACCCCTTTATCTTTCAGGGGATGAAATCTGTTACCGGAGATAACGAGCAGGGAAGATTACTTCTTACTTTGGCGGAACATAAGATTTCCGTCTTTAGCATGCATACCAACTTCGACAGCGTGAAGGAAGGGATGGGAGATTTGATTTGCTCTAAACTTTCTTGGAAAAAGGAGGGGGTACTTCAGGAAGTTGCTCCTTCTTCTGAGGGTATGTCTCAGGGGATAGGATTTTACACCAGGGTGGATAAGGCATTTTCCTGCGAGGAACTGGCGGCCTATGTGAAAGAAAAGGCCAAGCTTCCCTATATTGAGTACTTTGACAGCGGAAAGCCTATCCGGAAAATTGCGGTTTGTCCCGGTTCAGGAAAGAGCTTTATTAAGGATGTGATTGCTTTAGGTGCAGACGCTTATATCACAGGGGATCTGGGACACCACGATGCGGTGGATGCCTTAGGAGAGGGGCTTAGCCTCCTTAATGCAGGGCACTACGGCTTGGAGCGCTTCTTCGTGCCTTATATGGGGGAGCAGATTCGCCGACATTTTCCTAAGATAGATTGTGTGGAGGAAGAGGAAGTTTTCTTAGGAAAAATTCTGTAAAACAAAATAGAAAGGTCAGGGATGTCCATGAAAATTACAGCAAAAGGAAGAGTGGTAGAGTTAGAGGAGGGAAGTAAGTTTCAAGACTTGGTTCCCTTGTTTCAGGATATGGAGGAGTATCCCATTGTTTTGGTGCGCTTTGGAAAGCGTATTTATGAGTTGCATAAGAGAATCCCCAATGTTGATCAGGAATGCACATTTTTAACCTTGAAAGATAGTATCGGTATGAAGAGTTATCACCGCTCTGCCGTATTTATGCTTTTAAAGGCTTTTTACCATCATTGTAAGGATGTGCCGGGATTTCGGGTAAATATGGATTATACTTTGGGAGGCGGTTTTTACGGCTACCTTTCCGGAGATGTGAAGATTACAAAGGAGCTCTTGGAGAAGGTGAAGGCTTCCATGTTGGAGTATGCGGAAAAGAAGATGCCGATTATGAAGCGCTCCGTTTCCACCGAGGATGCCAGAGCAATCTTCCGTGAGGTGGGGATGCATTCCAAGGAGGAGCTGTTCCGTTATCGTATGACCAGCCGTGTTAATATCTATTCTTTAGGGAATTTCCAGGACTATTTCTATGGCTATATGTTGCAAAATACTTCTTATGTGACTTTATTTGACCTGCTTCCCTATGGAGACGGTTTTATCCTGCTTTTGCCTACTCCTGAGAAGCCCAATGAGCTTCCGGAGTTCTGTCCAATGGATAAGCTTTATCAGGTGCAAAAGGAATCCTCCCTTTGGGCCAGAAAGGTGGGAATCGGAGATATCGGTGCATTGAATAAGCAGATTGTTCAAGGGGATACGGATTCTCTTATTCTGATGCAGGAAGCTTATTTTGAGAAGCAAATCGGAAATATTGCCATGTCTATCTTTAAGGAGAAGAAGCGGGTGGTACTGATTGCAGGACCTTCTTCCTCAGGAAAAACCAGCTTTTCCAAGCGTTTAAGCATTCAGCTTTCCGCACTTGGACTAAAGCCCCATGCTATTTCTGTGGATAATTATTTCAGAGCCAGAGTGGAGGCACCCAAAGATGAGGAAGGAAATTACGACTTTGAGTCCATTCAGTGCGTGGATTTGGAGTTGTTTAACAAGGATATGCTTTCTCTTCTTTCCGGAGAAAGGGTGGAGCTTCCCCGTTACAATTTCTTCACAGGAGAAAGAGAGTATAAGGGAGATTATCTGAAAATGGAGGCGGAGGATGTCTTGGTTATCGAGGGTATCCACTGCTTAAATGATTTAATGTCCACCTCCCTGCCGGAGGAAAGTAAGTTCCGCATTTACATTTCCGCTTTAACACCCCTGAACATTGATGAGCATAACCGTATTCCTACAACAGATGTGCGCCTGCTTAGAAGAATGGTAAGAGATAACAGAACCAGAGGCTATTCTGCGGAGGATACCATTTCCATCTGGAAAAATGTAAGACGGGGCGAAGACAATTACATTTTCCCCTTCCAGGAGAGGGCGGATGTGATGGTAAACTCTGCATTGATTTATGAGCTTGCAGTTTTGAAGATTTTTGCCCAGCCTCTGTTGTTCCAGATTGAAAATGACAGTCCTGCCTATCAGGAGGCTAAGCGTCTCCTAAAGTTCCTGGACTATGTGCTTCCCGTAAGTCCGGAGTCCATTCCGAAGAACTCCATTATTCGTGAGTTTATTGGCGGTTCCTGCTTGCATGTGGGGTAAAGCCTTGATTGGAATGTAGATTTAAAATTGAAATCTATAGCATAAAAAATTTCAAAAAACTTTAGCTGATTTTTCAAACCGAAATTAGCTAAAGTTTTTTTATTAGAAGAACTAAAATATAGAAAAAATCATATAATTATCAACATATTAGTACAAATCATGAATTTTTGCAGAATAAATAAAGATTAAAACAAAAATATTGTTTAAATCACGTTTCACTGATATACTATAAAAGCAGGAAAAGGAGGTGTGCAGAATGAAATTACTTTATGTAAAAGCCAAAAATTTTAAAAACTGTATAGAAGGATATACTATTGATTTGGTGGCTAAATCGAGGAAGACTGCAGAAGATAAAGAGTATGAACTGCAGGAGATTGCGCCTGATTTATATGTTTATAATACGATGGCATTTATTGGAAAAAATGCTTCCGGAAAAACCTCTGCATTGGAGCTTTTGGATGCTTGCTATTCTATTTTGGGAGACTTTCGCTTAGAAGATAAACACTATGACTATGACGGTGTTGAATTGGAGATAGTCTTTTATCATGCAGGCTTTATTTATAAGTATGAGTGTTTATTGTCTACGGACATATCTCTCAGTAATCAGGCAATTTTTAAAGAGGAAAAGCTGTATAGAAAAAAATATTATAAAAGTCGTATTCATGAACTGTATGAAGATAGTTCTTTCGAGAAAATGGATGAGTATGGAACATTGCCGGAGGATATATCCAAAGTATTTTTTGTCTTAGAGAAAAAAAGTACAAGAGCTATTTATTTCGAAAGTTTTGGAAATGGAGCAGAGACTTATCGTATGATTTTCAAAGCCTTAAAAAATTACAGCATAGATACTTTGGTTTTGAAAAATATTATGCGTATTTTTGATGACAATATTGAACATTTACAAAGCTTGGACGAACATAATTACAGATTGGTTTTTAACGGGGAAGAGAAGTATCTTTCTGATAGCCAGTTGATTTATATCTTGTCTAGCGGTACAACAAAGGGATTACTACTGTATACCTTAATGGTTGCTTCTTTAAAAGAAGGTTTTGATCTTTTGGTTGATGAGGTAGAAAATCATTTTCATAAAACTCTTGTGGAAAATATGATTAGTTTGTATAAGGATAAATCGGTCAATAAGAAGAATGCTTCTTTAATCTTTACTACTCACTATTGTGAGGTTTTGGATCAGATGGGACGGCAGGATAACATATGGATTTGTAAGTCAGGAAAGCATGTATCCCTCTCTAATATGTATGAAGACTATCAAATCAGGACTGAACTTCTGAAAAGCAAGCAGTATTATAACAATGCTTTTCAAACTGCTGTAAATTATGAAGAGCTGATGAGCCTAAAGAGGAAGCTAAAGGAATGAAAAGATTAATCATGTGCGAAGGGGCAAATGAACTGGAAATTGTTCGTATCCTCTTGGCAAATAATCGATTAATCTTTGGAGAGGATGAATTATTGGGCTTGACTCCCTATCATGCAAGACAAATTACCGGTAATGGGCAGGTTCGGACAGAACTAAACATTTATCCCGGCAATGATGTATTAATTATGCGGATAGGAGATGCACAAAAGGAAAGGCTAAAGATACCGGAAGACTACAAAGGCAAGATTATAGGAATTGAGAAGTATTGTACTAAACCGGAATTGGAAATATTGTTTCTAATTGCAGAAGATAAAGTCGCTGAGTTTGAGAAGAATAAATCCACAGTAAAACCAAAGGATTTTGCTAAAATGCATATAAGCTTAGGCAGGAAAAAGTACGATAACAGTACAAAATTTTATAAAGATTATTTTGGTGATAGGGTGGATGTTTTGGTACAGACTATCCTTGAATACAAAAGGATAAAATCTTCTCATAAAAAAGAGGAGCTGTATTTAGCGGATTTGATAGACCTGAAATGAGGTACATTACCCCTTTTTCAGGTCTAAGTTGCTTTAAAAATAGATTGGATTTAGTTTTTTACATCCCCTTTATCGGGATTCGAAAATTCAAAGCCCTTATCATACCATTCTAAGAAGGAGTGCTTCTCTCCATCGGTTTTTAGACCCAAGATGGTATTGATGGACACATTTTCTGTGGAGCGGAAGATATTTTTCTCGATAAAGGGATTAACTTCCTTTAGGGAAGCAATCAATTTCTTTATCTCCAAGCGCTTGGAACTGGTGGTGCCGTCCACATGGCAGGTGCTGCAGGTTTCGGTAAATTTGCAGGCACACTGGATAAAGTTTAACTGGTTATAATTTCGCCAATGGATAATGTCTTCCTCCCGAACATAGTAGAGGGGACGAATCAACTCCATTCCTTCAAAGTTTGTGGAATGAAGCTTGGGCATCATGGCCTGGAATTGTCCACTGTAAAGCATTCCCATTAAGACGGTTTCAATCACATCATCAAAGTGGTGCCCCAAAGCAATTTTATTGCAGCCCAGCTCCTTTGCCTTGGAATACAGGTGTCCCCTTCGCATTCTTGCGCAAACATAGCAGGGGGAGGAGTCGATGGTGAAAACCGATTCAAAAATATCGCTTTGGAAAAACTCCAAGGGAATCCCCAGAAGAGCGGCATTTTCCTCAATAATCTGTCGATTGTAGGCGTTATAGCCAGGATCCATACAAAGAAAATGCAGGGTAAAGGGGAATTTGTTGTGCCGTTTTAACTCTTGGAAAAGCTTTGCCATAATCATGGAATCCTTACCGCCGGAAATGCAGACGCAGATGGAATCGCCCTCTTTAATCAACTCATAATCATTGATGGCCTTGGCAAAGGGGGTAAAGATAGACTTTTTGAATTTTTTTCTAAGGCTTAATTCAATTTCCTTCTGTCGTTCCTCCTGTTTTGCAGCTTTTTTTATTTGCTGTAAAACATATTTCCCATATCCCCCCTCCAGGTTTGCCACCTGATAGCCCCTGTCGGAAAGTCGTTCTCCCAGCTCTCTGGAAAGGGTTCCGTATTTGCAGTAAAGGAGATACTGTCCTTCTATGGACAGGGGAATTTCCTCCCCCAGTAAAGTCTCTATAGGATAGGAGAGGGCCTTGTCCATGTGTCCGATTTCATATTCCTCTGCTTCCCTTAGGTCAATGGGGGTATAGTGTTTATATTCTTCCTTCTCCCAGGCTTCCGGGGAGATTTCTTTGATTTTACTCATGTTTAAGTCCTTCTTCACAAAATAATCGAAGCATTCTTTTTAAAATAATCACAGTATTTTTTTAAAATACACCGAAGCAGTATAGCATAAAGGGACTATGGAAGCAAAATATAAAGGAAGCATGGGGCAAAATAATACTTGTCAGAAAAAGGAACTTAGGCTATGCTCTTTGAGATAATATTAGTGTTGGCTAACGAAAAAATCTGAAAGCCTCATCTTAGAGATAAGGACGGAAGCTTCCGGGTAATGCATCATTTGCTTTCGTTGAAGAGTAGTAAAGAAAAGGAGTGCTAAATGAATCCCATGGAGTTAATGCAGTTTAGTAGAGACTTGGATGATTTTCAGGCAAACCACCCCAAGGTAGCTAAGTTCTTACAAATAGAATTTGGCAAGGGTTTACCGGAAGGAACCATTCTGGAATTAAAGATTCAAAGACCGGGGGAAGAAGAAAAAGTTACTAATCTGCGGGTTAAGCCGGAGGATAAGGGCTTGGCGAACCGTTTTAAAAAAGGCTAAATGAGATACCCCGCGCACTGCGAAGGAAACTTGTTAAGAAAATAAATGAGCATACCTAATGGGTATGCTCATTAATTTCTTCTTCCTCTGTTTTGGAAAAGAGTATTTTTTGACTGTGATAAAGGCCGTAATTCCCGGAGAATAGATAGCTGATGGCTATGGCTAAAAGGAAGTAGGAAGAGGCCTGGAAGCCGAAAAGCTCAAAGCTGATAAGCAAGGCTGTCAGAGGACAGTTGGTGACACCGCAGAAGAGGGCGGTCATTCCCAGTGCTGCACATAGAGAAGGATCTAATGGCAAAAATCGGCTTAATGCATTACCTAAAGTTGCTCCTATAAACAGGGAAGGCACAATCTCTCCACCCTGAAATCCTCCTCCAAGAGAAACGGAAGTAAAGAGAATTTTCAAGAAAAAGGCAAAGAGAAAAATTTTCGTCTTTGGATCATGGATTGTTTGAATAATCAGCTGGATACCGGTTCCGTTATAGATATTGGTGTTTAGAGCCAAAGTAGCAAGGAGAACGATAGCTCCACTTACAAAAATACGCAGGTAAGGATTTGGGAAATATTTGCTAAACAAATCCTTTGCTTTATGGGCGCAGGAAACAAATAAGATACTTACCAAAGCGGCGGCGATTGCCAGAAGAAGAGTATATAGGGCGGATGACCAATTCATTTCCGCTATCAGAGAAAGGGCAAGATTCGGTTCCTCCGCATGAATGACTTTTTCCGCAAAAAAATGGGCTGTTAAGGCTGAAACGGTACAGGGGAGTAAGGCGGTATAGTAAATACTGCCTACGGTGCAGAGCTCTATGGCAAAGATAGCGGCCGCTATCGGGGTACCGAAGAGCCCGGAAAAAGCTGCACTCATTCCGCACATCATAATTCTTCTTTGCTCTTTCTCAGAAAGATGTAAAACTCTGCCGATACTGGAGCCTAGAGACCCCCCTACCTGTAAAGCGGCACCTTCTCGACCTACGGAAGCGCCGAAGAGGTGAGAAAGTACAGTGCTGAAAATAATCAGGGGAGCCATTTCCACCGGCAACTTTTCTCCTCTTCGCACCGACTCAATCACCAGATTGGTACCCTTTTTATTTTTATCGGACAGAATGCTGTAAGCGAAGACCAAAAGAAGTCCGGCAAAGGGGAGGGCAAAAAGAATCCGGGGGTGCTTTACCCGGAATGCGGAAGCCAGTACGATACCATGGGCAAAGAAGGCGGAAATACTGCCTACAACAGCACCGGTAAGAATACCCAGCAGAATCCATTTTAAACCGTTTTTATAGGTCTCCTTTACTTTTTCAAGCTTTGCTAATCTGCTTTGATTTTTCTCTTTCCTGCTGTCGGTATTTTTGCTTTCCGGTATTGCTTCATTTTGCGCATTCATTGTTCTAAACTTCCCTATGTTGTTATTTTAAATTCAAGCTACTTTCTTTCTTTGCATCGATGGCAAGCTGTAAACAACCCAGTATACCCTGATTGTCGTTTAAGCTGGCAGGAACGATATAATGATCTAAATCTGCTAATTCCTTGGTTTTCAGATAGTCATTCAACTGTGCGGCTACTTCTTTGCGAATTAAGGGGAAGAGCTGTTCCTGATGCATTACGCCGCCTCCCAGAATAATTCTTTCAGGACTGAGGGTTAAGATCAGATTACATAGAGCCTGACCGATGTAGTAGGCCTCAATTTCCCAAACCTCTTTTTGATTTACCAGTTCAATGCCTTTCTTTCCGTATCTTTTTTCAATGGCAGGGCCGGAGGCCATTCCTTCAAAACAATTCTTGTGGAAGGGGCAGTTTCCCGCAAAGGAATCCTTTGGATGGGGAACCAAGAGCATATGTCCAAGCTCCGGATGTAACATACCGTGCAGTAATTTTCCGTTACTGATAACGCCACCGCCGATTCCGGTACCGATGGTAATATAAATGGCATTTTCCAGCCCCTTACTGGAACCGAAGGAAATCTCTCCCAGAAGAGAACCGTTTACATCCGTGTCAAAGCCCATGGGAATGGATAAAGCCTTCTGTAAAGTAGGAATCAGAGGATAGTTCTGCCACTTGAGCTTTGGGGTACTGGTAATATAGCCATAGGTTTTGGAATCTTTATGCAAATCGATGGGACCGAAGCAGGCTACACCCAGGGCGACAATGTCTTTATCCTTAAAATAATCGATAATTTTAGGAATGGTCTCCTCCGGGCTTAAGGTGGGAATGGAAACCTGCTCAATAATCTTTCCGTTCTCCTCGCAAACGGCACAAATCATCTTAGTTCCACCGGCTTCTAGGGATCCGTAATACATATATTTACCTCGCTTTAATTCTGAACAAGAAACCCGAATATAATTTCGGCTTCCTTGCTTATGATGGAATGCAGAAAACTCTACAATTTCTTTTCCCTTCAGTGTATAGAATGCTTGACAAAAATGCAATGTCTATTCCCTTTTTCTTTTGATTATCCATGCTTTTTGTATAAGTTGAATATTTTATTTTATTAAATAGAAACAAAGTGTATCCTCTGTTTCACTTTTCCTTGTTGCTTATTTTGCTTTAGGGTATAATGAGGAAAATGTTCCAAAGAAGAAAAGAGTTAGTTTTTCAGGCATCTTGGAAGATGAGCGCTTGGAGAGGTCAAGTCTTTACCTTCTAGAAAAGCTATAATAGAAAGGGATATCAGTATGGGGAAGAAAAAGGAAACGGGTAGCAAAGAGCATAAAACAGATAAGATGAAGATAGAAGAATGCACCGAAAAGAGGCTGAGAGCATTGGAGCCCAATGCAGTGAAAACGAAGGTAACGAATACGGTAGAGGAAGTTCAGGATGACTATATTACGGCTTATCAGAACCGTCTGGCTACCCATATGGATGAGTTGAAATGGCTATATTATGAGCTGTATAGAAGCAATGAACAATCCTTTCAATATTTTCTTTCTCTTTTGGATAAATATGCCAGAGAACGGTCTCCTGAGCTTAGAGCATTAGACCAAGAAAGAATGAGAAAGCCCCAGTGGTTTAAAGGAAACAACCTTATCGGAGTTCTTTTATATACCAATTGCTTCGGAAAAGACTTAAAGGGCGTGGAAAAAAGGATTCCTTACCTTAAGGAATGTGGCTTTAATTATATGCATTTGATGCCTATTCTGGAGAGTCCAAAGGAAAAGTCTGACGGGGGGTATGCGGTATCCAATTTCCACAAGGTTCAACCGGAATTGGGAACTATGGATGATCTTAAGAGTTTATGTTCTGTCTGCCATGAAGAAGGAATCAGTGTTTGTTTGGATTTTGTCATGAACCATTGCTCCGAGGAACATGAGTGGGTAAAACGTGCCAAGAACGGCGAACAAGAATTTCAGGATCGTTTCTTCATGTTTAATGACTGGGGGCTTCCCAATGAATTTGAACGTACAGTTCCTCAGGTTTTTCCGGAGTCCGCTCCCGGTAATTTCACCTATTGTGAAGAAGCGAAAAAGGTTGTTATGACTACCTTTTATCCGTATCAGTGGGATTTGAACTATGGGAATCCTACGGTTTTAAATGATATGTTGGAAAATATGCTCTTCCTGTGTAATCAGGGAGCGGATGTTTTCCGCCTGGATGCGGTTCCTTATATTTGGAAAAAGCTGGGTACAAACTGTCGAAACCTTCCGGAGGTACATACATTAGTTCGCATCTTCCGTATGGCGATGGAAATAGTGGCTCCCGGTGTATTGCTTTTGGGAGAAGTGGTAATGGAGCCTCAAAAGGTAGTTCCTTACTTCGGAAGTCTGGAGAAGCCCCAGTGTCACATGCTGTATAATGTTACCACTATGGCATCTACCTGGCATACCGTTGCTACTCAGGATACCCGTTTGATGCAGCACCAGCTTGGCCAGGTCTTTGCCCTTCCGAAGGACATGGTATTCCTGAATTATCTTCGTTGTCATGATGATATCGGTTGGGGACTGGACTACGCTTTCCTGGAGCAGTTTTCCATTACGGAGATTCCGCATAAGGCCTTTTTAAATGCTTATTTCAGAGGCTTTACGGAGGATTCCGATGCAAGAGGAGAGCTGTACAATGATGATCCGGTACGGGGAGACGCCAGACTCTGCGGTACCACCGCATCTCTTTGCGGATTGGAAGCGGCTGCCTATGAAAAGGATGAACACAAGATAAAAGCAGCCTTACAGCTGGATTTAATGCTCCATGCCTTTTTGCTGAGTCAGTCCGGTATACCGGTGCTTTATTCCGGAGATGAGATTGGACAGGAAAATGACTACAGCTATCATGAGGATGACATCAAGAAGGTGGATTCCCGTTATCTTCATCGTGGTAATTTCCCCTGGGATAAGGCGGAGAAGAGAAAGAAAAAGGGCAGTATAGAAGAAAAGATTTTTACCGGTTTGAAAGAGCTGGAGGATTTAAGAAGAAAGCATAAAGCATTTTCAACTATGGCGGATACTTGGATTATTGATACAAAGAATATCCATGTCCTTGCCTTTGGAAGATATTATGAGGGAGAAAAGATTCTTTGCTTCTACAACTTTGCCAGATCCGAGCAGGTGGCTTATGTGTCCGAGGTGGAGGATTACGTGGATCTACTTTCCGGAAAGTCCTGTAAAGCAAGAGACCTTGTCCTTCCTGCCCATGGATTTTTGTGGTTGAAAACCTCCTTTGTTTAAAGAGGAAAGTTTATGAAGATACTGGAAGGACTTTCCGCCTTTTCAGGCATTGCCATGGGGCCGGTACATTTTAAAAGGAAGCTTCAATTTTCCTACCTAAAAAAATCCGAAGAAGGCATAGAGGAGGAAAAAAGGAGGGGAAAAGAAGCCTTTTTAAAGTCGATAGCGAAGGAAGAAGAATATTATCAAAAGGCCCTTTTGGAGATGCAGAATGAAGATGCAAAGATATTTTCTGTTCATGCGTTAATGCTTTCCGACGAAATTCTGCAAAACAGTGTATTTAGCTTGGTACAAAAGGGTCATACAATGGAATATGCGGTGAAAAAAGCCTTTAGCAAACAAGAAAGGCTTTTTCGTCGTATGGAGGATCCATATTTTCGGGAACGTGCGGAGGATATGCAGGATATTCTGAACTTGATGCTTTCTATTTTAAGCGGAAAAGATGTCGCTACCAAGGAAGAGCCTTGTGTTTTGCTGGCAGAGGATCTTGGACCATCGGACACCATTCGTTTTCCGAAAGATAATCTGCTGGGATTTATTACGGAGAAGGGTTCTTTACAAAGTCACACAGCTATTCTGGCAGCATCCTTGGGAATCCCGGCCTTGGTACAATGTAAAGGGCTGAGGGGAATAGAAGACGGAGAATACTGTATTATTGATGGTGAAAAATCGGTGGCTTATTTTTCTCCCACGGAGGAGGTACTGGCTCATTACCGGGAGATTATGGAAAAAAAGAAAGAGGAGCGACAGGAGCTTGAAAAACTAAGAGATGAAGACTGTGTCAGTTTAGACGGAAAACGCATGAACTTATATGGTAATATGTCGTCTCCGGTAGATGTCAAGAAGCTGCTAAAATCCGGTGCTGAAGGAATCGGTCTGTACCGTACGGAATTTTTATTTTTAGAGGAAGGAAAGCTTCCCTCCGAGGAAAAACAGTTTCAAAGCTATCGGGTAATTTTGGAGGAAATGAAAGGAAGAGAAGTCATTATCCGAACCTGTGATTTGGGAGCGGATAAGGTACTTCCCTATCACACCGGGGTAAAGGAGGAAAATCCTGCTTTAGGTCTTCGGGGAATTCGCTTTTGCCTTACGGAAAAGGAAATATTCTGTACACAAATCAGAGCCTTATTGCGGGCTTCAGCCTACGGTAAGCTTTCGGTGATGCTTCCGATGATCAGTAGTTTGGAAGAAGTCAGAGAAAGCAAAGCCTTATTTCACAAATGCAGGACAGAACTTGAAAAACAAGGGGTTCCTATGGCGGAAAGAATACCATTAGGGGTGATGATTGAAACTCCTGCTGCAGTCTTTATAGCAGAAGACTTGGCCAAAGAGCTTGATTTTTTCTCTATCGGTACCAATGACTTATCCCAGTATCTTTTGGCGATAGATAGACAAAATGTCATGGTGCACAGCTTTTATCACAAAAAACATCCTGCCATTCTGAGGGCCATCAAAGAAGTGGTGGAAAAAGGAAAACAGGCGGGAATATCGGTGGGAGTCTGCGGAGAATTTGCGGCTGATCCGGATTTTACAGCTTTTTTTCTCCATCTGGGAGTGGATAAATTGTCCATGAACGGCCCTGCCATCTTGCCGATAAAGAAGAAAATTCTTAGTTGTGACAGTAGTAAGGAACTCAACAGAATTCCATAACATTTTTCTGTATTATCACAACATTTTTCCATATTATATTTTCCTGCCGGAAGTATAATATGGGGTAGAATATTGTTTTCAAGAGCGAAGCTGGAGAAGAAAGATTTTTTCGAAACCGATTTGGGTATGCTTTTTTGAAGCTGATTCCGGGAAGGTTTTTGTGCGGAGGCTCTTGCGCTTTAGGAGGAAAAGATGAAAAAAAGAAGTTTAGCGGTATCAGTAGTGATGGGGCTTATGGCTCTGGGATTGGTTGCTTGCGGCGGAAGCAAGAGCTCTTCTTCCGAGAGTACAGCAAGCGGAAGCGGTGAGCAGGGAGCTTCCTCTGACGAGCTTTCCGTTGCAATTTGGGATACCAACCAGGAACCGGGACTTAAGGAGATTTTAGATGATTTCACTAAGGAGACCGGAATCAAGACCAAGATTTCCGTTGTAAAGTGGAATGAGTACTGGACTATGTTGGAGGCAGGAGCACAGGGAGGATCTTTACCGGATGTTTTCTGGATGCACTCTAATGAATCAGAGCGTTATATGAGTAATGATATGCTCTTGGATTTGACGGATAAGATTAAGGCTTCCGATAAGATTAAAGTGGAAAATTATCCGGAGGATATCTGGGGACTTTATACTTACAAGGACCATTACTATGCAGTTCCTAAGGACATTGATACCATTGCAATCTGGTATAATAAAAAGCTTTTCGACGAGGCGGGAGTTCCTTATCCTACATCCGACTGGACCTGGGATGATTTAACGGAAACCGCAAGAAAGCTGACAAAGTCTGACGGCTCTCAGTACGGTTTGGCAGTGAAGATGGATAACAATCAGGCAGGATATTATAACCTGATTTATGATAAGGGCGGATATGTTATCAGTGATGATAAGAAGAAGTCCGGATGGGATGATCCAAAGACCATCGAAGGAATGAATATTTTAGATACCTGGATTAAGGAAGGCTTGATGCCATCTGCTGAGACGATGTCCGAGAACGGAGAGGAAGTATTGTTCCAGTCCGGAAAGGTAGCTATGGTTCCTCAGGGCTCTTGGATGATTGCCAGCTACAAGGCTAATGAGTACACAGCGCAGAATGCCGATATTGTAGAGCTTCCCAAGGATGCTAAAACAGGTAAGAGAGTTTCCTTATACAACGGTTTGGGATGGGCTGCCGCAAAGAATGGTAAGCATACAGAAGAGGCATGGAAGCTGATTGAGTATTTGGGTTCTGAGCCGGCACAGAAGAAGCAGGCTGAACTTGGAGTAACCATGTCCGCTTACAAGGGAACCTCCGATGCATGGGTAAAGAGTGCAAACTTTAACCTGCAGGCTTATCTGAACATGATGGATGACATGGTAATTCGTCCTTATTCCAGAAGTACTGTAAGCTGGGAAAATGCAGATAATGAAATCATTACCAAGGTTTATACCGGAGAGCTTACCATGGAAGAAGCATGTAAGCAGATGGCAAAGCAAATGAATGAAAAGCTTGCAGAAGAGCAGAAGTAATTTGATTCTTAACGAGTATCGCACGCGTAGTGTGCGATATCTCGTTTAAAAGAAAAGTACCAGGGTCGATTGCGTATAGAAGAGGGGTTGTGAAAAAAGAAGGGATGAGAGAAGAATTCTTTTTTTACAGCCTCTTTTTCTAAAATTTCCGGGATGTTTCCTTAGGAATACCTGTTTGCTTACCTTTACACTTTTTTTAAAAGGAGGCAAGTATGTTAAGGAAGTACGCATTGGCACTTTGCTTAAGCCTGTTAGGCTTGATGGCCTGTGGACAGAAGACGGAAAACTCCGGGGGAAATTCTTCAGAGGGATCCGGAGCAACAGCCCAGGAGAGCGCTAAGGAAACAGCGAAAGCAGAGGGGGAAAACAATTCGGATGTAACTCTCTCCGTATCCATCTGGGATACCAACCAGGAGCCCGGACTGGAAGAAATCATGGCGGATTTCACGAAGGAAACAGGGATTAAAACGAAGATTACCGTTGTGCGTTGGGCGGATTACTGGACTGCTATGGAAGCTGCTGCACAGGGCGGTTCTTTGCCGGATGTTTTCTGGATGCACTCTAACGAATCAGAGCGGTACATGAGTAACGGGATGCTTCTGGATCTGACGGATTACATTAAGAATTCCGAAGTGATTCAGAAAGAGAATTATCCCACTGATATCTGGAGTCTTTACGGCTATGAGGGCAAGGACTATGCAGTACCTAAGGATATCGATACGATTGCTCTTTGGTACAATAAGAAAATGTTTGATGAGGCAGGCTTAGCTTATCCAACTGCCGATTGGACCTGGGATGACTTAACGGAATCTGCCAGAAAGCTAAAAAAGCCGGATGGTTCTCAGTATGGTTTTTGCTTAAAGCCCAACAATGATCAGGCAGGCTATTACAATATGATTTTGGACAGAGGCGGATATATTCTGAATGATGACAAGACAAAATCCGGCTATGACGATCCGAAGAGTATTGAAGCTATGCAGATTTTGGAGACCTGGATTAAGGAAGATTTGATTCCTTCCGCAGAGACCATGTCCGAAAATTCCGAAGATGTTCTATTCCAGTCCGGCAAGGTGGCAATGATTACCCAGGGTTCCTGGATGATTGCGGCACATAAGAAGAATGATTTCAGCTTGGCTAATGCGGATTGCGTAGAGCTTCCAAAGGATAAAGTGACCGGAAGAAGAGTGTCTATCTACAATGGTTTAGGATGGGCTGCGGCAGCCAACACTAAGCATAAGGAAGAGGCTTGGAAGCTGATTGAATATATGGGTTCCGAAAAGGCACAGAGAAAGCAGGCAGAGCTTGGCATTACCATGTCGGCTTACAAGGGAACTTCCGAAGCATGGGCAAAGAGCGCGCCCTTTAATTTACAGGCCTATCTCAACATGATGGAAGATATGGAGATTCTTCCTTTTTCCAGAAGCACAGTAACCTGGGAGGATGCCAATACAGAGTTGGTTACTAAGGTATATACGGGAGAGCTGACGATGGAGGAAGCTTGTAAAAAGATGGCGGCACAGATGAATGAGAAGCTTGCTGAAGAGCATGCTAAGTAAATATAAAACAATGAGCGAATCAGCATTTAAAACAGTATTTATTAAAACTTTTCAAAAAGCGTTCTTAATAGCATTCACAACAGCATTTATTACGGCATTTATCACGGCGCTTTTGAAAGCTTTCAAAACGCTAAATAAGGCAAGGAAATAAAATGTTGCAAAAACAAATTTTGAAGTCCGGTATTTAGTAGAAAAGGAGTAGCTATGGTAGAAGAGGAAAAGAAAGTATTTTCATTTACCAGTAGAGAGAAAAACGAATTTATTTGGGGCTGGTTATTTATCCTGCCAACGATAATCGGTTTAGTGGTTTTGAATATTATACCGATTATCAACACCATTTATCAAAGCTTCTTTAAGACGGGAGACTTTGGTAGAGGAAACATTTTTGTTGGCTTGCAAAATTACCAGAAGGTTTTTGCGGATAAGGAAATCTGGCAGGCCCTGATTAATACGGTGCGTTATGCGATTGTGGAAGTACCCTTCTCCATAGCTATTTCCCTGGTTTTGGCAGTGCTGTTAAATAAGAAAATCAAGGGAAGATCGGTGTATAGAACCATTATCTTCCTGCCTATGGTGGCGGCGCCTGCTGCTATTGCCATGGTTTGGCGCTGGTTATACAATTCCGACTTCGGTTTGTTAAACCATATTTTTCATAGCAAAATTAACTGGGTAAGTAGCCCAAGTATTGCCGTTTACAGTATTGCGGTAATAGGTATCTGGTCTATTTTGGGCTATAATATGGTGCTTTTCCTTGCGGGATTACAGGAAATTCCCGGAGATTATTACGAGGCGGCGGAGATTGACGGGGCAACCGGTATTTCCAGTTTCTTTAACATTACTCTGCCTTTACTTTCTCCCACAATTTTCTTTGTTTTGGTAACCAGAGTCATTGCCAGCTTACAGGTATTTGACTTGATTTATATGGTAATTGATAACACCAACCCGGCACTGGGAAAAACCCAGTCTTTGGTCTATCTTTTCTATAAGTATTCCTTTGTAAATAAAAACATCGGTTATGGTTCAACCATTGTGGTGGTACTCCTTCTTCTGACCTTACTGGTTACTGTGTTACAGATGATCGGGCAGAAGAAATGGGTTTACTATAACTAAGAAAGGAGTAGCTATGGAAAGTTTAGAGAGAAATAGAAAAATCAGCAGTTTTATTATTCACTTATCCTTGGTTTTGATTTCCATTACCATGTTGATTCCCTTCCTCTGGATGGTTCTGACAGCCTTTAAGAGTATTACAGAGGCAACATCCGTGGATCCATTTATTATCTTCCCGAAGGTTTGGCGAACAGATGCCTTTAAGGCGGTTTTTGCCAACATGGATTTCCTTCTGCTCTATAGAAATACCCTGCTTTTGATTTTCTTTAGAGTGCTTTGTGCGGTGGTAACGGCAACCATGGCGGGTTATGCCTTTGCCAGACTCCGTTTTCCGGGAAGAGACCTGGCATTTTCCCTGGTTTTATTCCAAATGATGGTGCCTAATCAGGTCTTTTTGATTCCTCAGTATCTAATGGTTTCCAGGATGGGAATGTTAAATACGATTTTTGCTTTGGTTTTCCCGGGACTGGTTACCGCCTTTGGAACCTTTCTTTTAAGACAGGGCTTTATGGGACTTCCCAAGGATTTGGAGGAGGCTGCCAGACTGGATGGCTGTAATATCGGACAAACCTTCCTTTTCGTTATGATGCCTTTGATGCGTTCTTCCATGGTGGCACTGGGAATTTTTACAGCCCTCTTTGCCTATAAGGATTTGATGTGGCCCATGATTGTAAATACGGATAAGGATATGTTGGTTTTGTCCTCTGCTTTGGCAAAGATGCAGGGACAATACGTGGTGAAATTCCCGGAACTGATGGCGGCATCCCTGATTGCCTGTGTTCCAATGATCGTTTTATATATTTTGTTCCAGAAGCAATTCATTGAAGGAATTGCCACCAGTGGCGGTAAGCTCTAGGATTGGAGGAGTAGAATGGCTTTTGATATTGTTTTTCACGAAAAAGAAAGAGTTTTTCATTTATATAACGAGAAGATTTCCTACCTTATGCGGGTAATGGAAAATGAGCAGCTGGAGCATCTGTATTATGGCAAGCGAATCCATGACAGAGAAGGCTTTTCTTCCCTGCATGAAGAGGCTCAGCGTTCTCAGATGAGCGTATGTATCCCGGAGCCGGGCTCACTTTCCATGCAATATGCCACTCAGGAATATCCTTCCTATGGAACAGGAGACTATCGCAGTCCTGCCTTTTCCATTTTGCAGGAAAACGGCAGCAGGGTATCCGACTTCCGCTATCGGGGCTATGAAATCAAGAAGGGAAAGCCAAGCTACCTGCCCTTACCCATGTCCTATGTGGAGGCGGATGAAGAAGCTTTGACCTTGGATATTTTCCTGGTAGATGCAGTCAGTGAGACGGAGCTTCGTTTGGAATATACCCTTTATAGAGACTATGCGGTGCTTTGCCGAAATGTTTGCTTTACCCAGATGGGAGCGGAAAAAATCCACTTAGAGGCAGCCCTCAGTATGAGTGTGGAATTCTTGGATAAAGATTTTACCATGCTTCATTTGGCCGGTGCCTGGGGAAGAGAACGTTATGTAAAAACCAGAAAACTGGAAATGGGGATTCAAGGGATTCAAAGCTTAAACGGTACCTGTTCCGGTGCGGAGCATAACCCCTTTATTGCCTTGCTTCGTCCGGATGCCAATGAGGATCAGGGAAAGGTTTACGGCTTTAACCTGGTTTACAGCGGGAATTTCCTCTCACAGGTAGAGGTATCCACCTTTGATATGACCAGAGTAATGCTGGGAATTAATCCACAGAACTTCTCTTATTGCCTCTCCGAGGGTGAGTCCTTCCAAAGTCCTGAGGTGGTGATGGCCTATTCCGAGGATGGTTTGAACGGTTTGAGTCAGGTTTATCACCGCTTCTTTAAGAACCGCCTTATGCACGGAAAATACAAGAATCAGGAACGCCTGGTTCTTTTAAACAACTGGGAGGCTACCTTCTTTGATTTTAATGAGGAGAAGATTCTTCATATCGCTAAAAAGGCAAAGGAAGTGGGAGCGGAACTTTTCGTATTGGATGATGGATGGTTCGGAAAGAGAAATGATGATTACAGAGGCCTTGGGGACTGGGATGCCAACTTGGAAAAACTTCCCCAGGGAATTGCAGGCCTGTCCAAGAAGGTAGAGGCTCTGGGTCTGAAATTCGGTCTTTGGTTTGAAGTGGAAATGGTCAACATGGATTCCGACCTTTATCGGGCTCATCCGGATTGGATGATTGCTACTCCGGGACGTTTTCCAAGCCATGCCAGACACCAGCATGTATTGGACTATTCCAGAAAAGAGGTTGTGGACTATATCTACGGAAAGATGGCAAAGATTCTTAGAGAATCCTCCATTTCCTATATTAAGTGGGATATGAATCGTTATATGTCCGAGCCCTATTCTGCTGCACTGGATGCGGAAAGACAGGGAGAGATGATGCATAGATATATTCTTGGAGTCTATGATTTGTATCATCGACTGACTACAGAGTTCCCGGATGTGCTTTTTGAATCCTGTGCCAGCGGAGGAGCCAGATATGATGCGGGACTGATGTATTATGCTCCCCAGACCTGGTGCAGTGATGACTCGGATGCGGCGGAGAGAGCAAAGATTCAGTACGGAACCTCCATTGCTTACCCCATTGTCAGTATCGGTTCTCATGTATCGCAGGTACCTAACCAGCAGCTTTATAGAAATACCCCATTGGAAACCAGAGCCAATATGGCTTACTTCGGAACCTTCGGTTATGAGCTGGATTTAAATCTTCTTCCGGAGAAGGAAATTGAAGAGGTAAAGAAGCAGATTCAGTTTATGAAGGAGTATCGGAAGCTGATTCAGATCGACGGAGACTTTTATCGCCTTCGTTCTCCTTTCAAGGGAAATGAAACTGCCTTTATGGTGGTATCTCCTAAGAAGGATCAAGCTTTGGCTATGTATTTCCAGACCTTAAATCATGTAAATGCTTCCTGGATTCGTTTTAAGCTAAAGGGCTTGGAGGAGGACCGTCTTTACAGAGTACAGGCTGATTTAAGTCCCTGCTTGGAAAGGTTGGAAAATCCTGTTTTACATGCTTCCTTTAATTTGGAAAAGAAGAGCTTGGATTATCTGGCTTACGGAAGTGAGCTTATGGAAGTGGGAATTCCTATTTCCAGAGATGATTTAAGTAGAAAGGGAGGAGACTTTGCCTCCATCCTTTTCAAGATTGATGCCAAGTCTTAGGCAGAAAGAAAAATAAATATAGGAGGTAGAGAGAGGAGAGTCTATGGAGAAAAGCAAAGAGAAGAGCCCTTTTCTTTTCTTAATTCCGGTCTCCCTCTCTTTTTACTGAGATGGAAAGACAAACTGTAGATTTTGTAAAAGATCCCTTTGGCTGTTTTTTGGGAGAAGAGCAACGCTACTATAATTTCCAGGATGCAGAAAACAAGGCTTCCGACCTACAGCTGATGTATTGCGGAAAAGAACGTTGTGTTCCGGGGCATCGTTATGGACCAAATAAGCGAAATTTGTATCTTTTGCATGTGGTCTATTCCGGTGTAGGGACATTATTCGTTAACGGAGAATACTATCATTTATCCAAAGGAAATGCTTTTCTTTTATATCCCCACATGGAAGCTTGGTATGAGGCGGATTTAACGGAACCCTGGTCTTATTTTTGGATTGGCGTGCGGGGAGTGGATGCGGACAGTTTTTTTACCGAAGCCGGCTTTAGCAAGGAAAAACCGGTGGGAATCGTGCATCAGATGGATAATCTATTGTTGTATATCAATAAAATATTACAAAAACAGGATTATACCATTGAAGAGCAATTATCCAGAAGCGCCTATATGCACTTGTTTTTTGCCAATCTTCTCAGGGGAAAGCAGGAAGAAACGCATTGGGGAGGACCGTTAAAGGATTTAGGCAGTCACAGTGCCAGAGTGAGAGCCTATCTGGATGAGCATTATCATGAAGATATCTCCATTACTGCTTTAGCCAAGGAAATGGGAATACATAGAGCCCATCTTTTTAACAGCTTTAAAAAAGATACCGGTTACTCTCCCAAGGAATATTTACTCTATATCCGGATGCAAAATGCCAAGGCTATGCTTCGGAGAACCGGAAAGTCCATAGCAGAAATTGCCTATATGGTGGGCTATCATGACCCTTTAAGCTTTTCCAAGATTTTTCGGCAGAAAATAGGGGTAAGTCCTTTGCAGTATAGAAACATGAAAGAAGAGATGCTGTATAACCGGGAAACCGGGGAATATTTGCAACATTTGTATTAAGGGAAATGTATCAAGGAAAATGGATTTTCTTGACAAAAAAGAATTTCATAAGATAGACTTTAACGGAACTAAGGTGAATGGTCGCTGCTGCCAAGTGCAGGAGAGGAAAGTCCGGGCTTCATAGAGCAGGATGCCTGATAACGTCAGGTTGAGGTGACTCACAGGAAAGTGCAACAGAAAAGAACCGCCGGTTTCCGGTAAGGGTGAAAAGGGGGTGTAAGAGACCACCGGTTTCCTGGTAACAGGAAATGCTATGTAAACCCCATCCGAAGCAAGGTTAAACAGAGGGCATAAGGTGGCTCGCCTGCCCTCGGGTAAACCGCTTGAGGCTTATGGCGACATAAGTCCTAGATAGATGACCATTTTTAACATAACCCGGCTTATAGCCATAGTTCCCCCCTCTCTTAGGAGAGGGGGATTTTTTTTAGGCTTCTACTTCTACCTTTTCCATGATTACCTTTTCTACAGGAGCATCCTGAAAACCGGTTTCTACAGAAGCAATTTCGTCCACTACATCCAAGCCTTCGATGACTTTTCCGAATGCGGCATACTGTCCATCCAAATGAGGCGCTGCTTCGTGCATAATGAAGAACTGGGAGCCGGCAGAGTTGGGATCCATGGAACGAGCCATAGAAATAACACCCTTTTCATGCTTTAAGGGGTTGTCTACACCGTTACTCTTAAACTCTCCCTTAATGCTGTAACCGGGGCCGCCCATACCGTTTCCATCCGGGTCTCCTCCCTGAATCATAAAGCCGGAAATAATACGGTGGAAGGTCAATCCGTTATAAAAGCCCTTCTTTACCAGGTCTAAAAAGTTCTCTACGGTAATGGGAGCAGTTTCAGGATATAGTTCCAAACGAATCACCTTGCCACTGTCCATCGTAATGCGTACAATAGGATTTGCCATAATACACTCCTTTATTCTGATAAATTATTGTGAAATCAAAGGAATTGTATCAGCTTTTTAGAGGGCTTACAAGCCGGACTTAAATAGAATAAGCGGGAAAAATGAGGATAACGTGTCGAAAATGTCGCAAATACAGGAAACAGATGAAATACAGGAAGAGAAATCTCAGATAGTACGGGAAGAAAAATCCAATACGGCTCAGTTCGGAGAGAAGCAAAGTATTCTTTCCTATGCTTCCTGTAGACTTTGCCCAAGGGAATGTAAGGTGAATCGCTTTAAAGGTGAGCGGGGATTTTGTCATGCGGGAAGTATCATGCATATCGGTAGAGCAGCTCCTCATTTTTGGGAGGAGCCCTGTATTTCTGGAAGCAAGGGAAGCGGAACCATTTTCTTTTCTTACTGCAGTCTGTCCTGTGTTTTTTGCCAAAACCAAAGGCTTTCTCGGGGAGAAATCGGGGAGGCGGTTTCTGTTGAAGAGCTTTATCAGCATTTTCTAAGCTTGGAAAAGCTGGGCTGTCATAATATCAATCTGGTTACGGGAGAGCATTATCTTCCGGGGATTTTAGAAGCGATTGGCTTGGCTAAGAAAAGAGGCTTTAGCTTGCCTTTTGTCTGGAACTGCTCCGGTTATCAAAGTAGTGAGGTACTGGCAAGCTGCGAAGGGCTTATCGATATTTATCTTTTTGATTTTAAATACATAAAGGAAGACACGGCTTTACGCTATTCCAAGGCAAAGGACTACCCGATGAGGGCAAAGGAAGCTCTGGCGGAGTGTATGCGTCAGTGTCCCGAACTTGAATGTAAGGAGGGGCTTTTACAAAAAGGTGTGATTCTTCGACATTTGCTCCTGCCGAATCAGGTGTATCAGGCGAAAAAAGTGTTAAAATATGCCTATGAAGAGTACGGAGAAAATATTTTATACAGTTTACTTCGGCAATACATTCCTTATGGAAATCTTGAGGCTTACCCGGAGATTGACCGTCGAGTCTACGGAAAAGAGTATGAAAAATGGATTCGTTATGCTGAAGAGCTAGGAATTCAAAACGCCTATATGCAAGAGGAAGAAAGTGCCAAAGAAAGCTTTATTCCGGAATTTACGGAGAAAAGAATTTAGAGAAGATATGTTTTGCGTGGTATATAAATGGAAACGTTAAACAATAAAGAGCATAAAGTGTAATAAATATCCAGGTAGGCAAAGAAAGTTTGCAGTAAAGAGAAATTATCAGGCAATTATAGAAAGGATATGAAATGAAAAAATATATCATGGCCTTAGATGCGGGTACCACCAGTACCAGAGCTATCCTTTTTGACGAAGAGGGAGAGTCTATATTCAAGGCTCAAAAAGAGTTTCCCCAGTATTATCCGAAGCCCGGTTATGTGGAGCATCATCCCAATGAAATCTGGCAAAGCCAGTTGGCGGTAGCAAGAGAATGTCTGGAAAAATCGGGGATTCCCTCTGCATCTTTATTAGCCATCGGTATTACCAATCAAAGGGAAAGTACCATTGTATGGGATAGAAAGACGGGACAGGCCATTTATCCCGCTATTGTTTGGCAGTGCAGAAGAACCACGGAATGGATAAAGGAAGCTCAAAAGTCTCATCCGGAGATTTCAGAAATGATTCGGGAAAAAACCGGTCTGGTTTTTGACCCTTATTTTTCCGCCACGAAGATTCGTTGGATTTTAGACCATGTGGAGGGGGCTCAGGAAAGGGCGGAGGCGGGAGAACTTTGCTTCGGTACTGTGGACACCTGGTTGATGTATAAGTTGAGTAAGGGAAACTGTTTTGTTACGGATTATACCAATGCATCAAGAACCTTGCTGTTTAACATTCATAGTTTGGAATGGGATGAGGAGCTTCTGTCCTTTTTTAGAATTCCCAGGGCTATGCTTCCCAAGGTAAATCCTTCCTCCGGATTCTTCGGAGAGGTGGATCCGGAGTTTCTGGGAAGGCCCGTTCCTATCTGCGGAGTGGCGGGAGATCAACAGGCAGCTCTTTTCGGACAATGTTGCTTCCAAAAGGGAGATGTGAAAAATACCTACGGCACCGGCTGCTTTATGCTGATGAATACAGGAAATCAGGCCATTCTTTCGAAACACGGCTTGCTGAGTACCATTGCCTGGGGCATTGACGGAAAGGTGCAGTATGCTTTGGAGGGATCTGTGTATGTAGGAGGAGCGGTCATTCAGTGGCTAAGAGATGAACTGCACATGCTGGATAAGGCGGAGGATTCGGAGTATTTTGCATCTAAGGTGGAGGACAGCAACGGTTGCTATATCGTGCCGGCATTTACAGGACTTGGAGCACCCTACTGGGATCCCTTTGCTAGAGGAAGTATTACCGGACTGACCAGAGGGGTAAACAAAAATCACATTATCCGAGCTGCCCTGGAGTCCATTGCCTTTCAAAGTAGAGACCTGCTTCTTGCTATGGAGCAGGATATGGGACAGCGCCTTAGAAGTCTTCGGGTGGATGGAGGAGCCTCCGGTAATAATTTCCTCATGCAGTTTCAAGCGGATTTAATGCAGGCCTCCGTGATTCGTCCCCGTTCTATTGAAACAACCGCCTTGGGAGCAGCCTATCTGGCGGGACTTTCTGTTGGACTCTATGAATCCATGGACAGCCTGGAGGAGAGACATCATGTGGAAATGGAGTTCTTCCCCAAGATGACCCGGGAGAAAAGAGAAGAAAAAGTCCGGGGCTGGAAAAAAGCATTGGAAGCAAGCTTCGGTTTCGGTAAAGAGGATTAAAGTAAGAAGCGCATTTTGACAATAGATATTCACTTATGGAAAGAGGGAACAATTTGGAAACAAAGATGACTTGTATGAATTGTAGAAGAGGCTGTACCTTGGAAGTCAGCTTCGAAGGAAACAGATTGATTTCCGTCACAGGCAATGGATGTGTAAGAGGGAAGGCTTTTGCCGAAAGAGAGATTTCCGAGACTAAGGCTAGCTTTCTCTCGGAGATTCGCTTAATAGGTTCCAAGGAATTTCTTCCGGTAAAGACGGAGAAAGCCATTCCCAAGGAGAAATTTTCAGAGGCGGAGGCATTTTGTAAGGGCTTCCGAGTACCTATTCCTATCCGAATAGGCGATGTTTTGGTAAATGACTTCTGTCAAACCGGAGTTCGCTTGATAGCCTTGAAAAGTATACGTTAATATTAATCAGGAATTATTGAAGAGAATAGCTTCCTAAAATATAGTTAGTGTTGTATAACCAAAAGAAGAGACAAAGGCTTGATATTACAGGCTTTTTTCTCTTCTTTTGTTTTTTTTCTTATAATCCTATAAAATTACTAGGAATAGTATTGTCACATGATTTTGCCTCGTTTATAATCCCAAACATAGTCAAGAAGATGTTATGAATTGCTGTTATTGGTTCAGAATTAAAGAATCAGGGAATTGAACCGTATCGTTTGTACAGATTGGTTTACGGTGGCAAGTCCAAGCATCTTAATGATAAGACAGAAAGGTCTTTATATATTTGGAGGGAATATGGCGGAATTACTAAAGATAAAAGATTTATCCGTTTCAGTAGAAGAAAAAGGAATTTTAAAGAATGTGAACCTGTCCATCAATAAGGGTGAAACCCATGTACTGATGGGGCCTAACGGAGCAGGAAAGTCCACCTTGGGAAATGCTCTTATGGGAAATCCCCGGTACAGCATTACCAACGGACAGATTCTTTTTGACGGGGAAGATATTACCCATGAAGCGGTGGATAAGAGAGCTAAGAGAGGAATTTTCCTTTCCTTCCAAAACCCCTTGGAGGTTCCGGGAGTAAGTCTTGGAAATTTTATTCGTTCCGCTATGGAACAGCGTTTCGGACGGAGAATCCGCCTTTGGGATTTTCGTAAGGAGCTTAAGAAGTCCATGGATATTTTGGGGATGGATCATAGCTATGCAGAGCGTGATTTAAATGTGGGCTTCTCCGGTGGAGAGAAAAAGAAGGCGGAGATTTTACAGCTTCTGATGTTAAAACCCGGTCTTGCCATTCTTGATGAGACAGATTCCGGACTGGATGTGGATGCGGTAAGAACCGTTTCCGAAGGCATCAAGGAGTATCAGAAGAATATGGAAGGCTCCCTTTTAATTATCACCCACTCTACAAGAATTTTAGAGTCCCTGACAGTAGATAAGACGCATGTGGTGATTAACGGTGTGATGAAGGCTGAGGGAGACGGAAGTCTGGTAGATAAAATCAACAACGAAGGTTTTGAATCTTTTTTGGAGAAGGAATAAATCCTTCTATTTGGAAAGCTAGAGGATAGTATGGCAAAGGAAAGAACAGAAGTTCAAGATATTGATCGTTCTTTATATGATTTTCGATATGAAGAAAAGGACAGCGACTTCTATAAAATCAAAGAGGGCTTAACACCGGAAATCGTAGAGGAGATTTCGGATAAGAAAAATGATCCTCAGTGGATGAGGGATTTTCGCCTAAAGGCCCTGGAAGTTTATCATAAAACGGATATCCCCAATTGGGGACCGGATATCTCCGACTTAAACATGGATAATATTGTGACCTATGTTAAGCCGAAAACCAAGATGTCCGCAGACTGGGAAGAGGTTCCCGAGGATATTAAGAATACCTTTGAAAAGCTCGGTATTCCGGAGGCGGAAAGAAAGAGCTTAGCAGGTGTGGGCGCTCAGTATGACTCCGAGCTTGTATATCATAACCTGCAGGAAGAGGTAGCGGCTAAGGGTGTGGTTTATTCCGATATTGAGTCCGCCCTTCACGGTCCCTACGGGGAAATGATCGAGAAGCATTTTATGAAGCTGGTTCCCCCCACAGATCATAAGTTTGCGGCACTTCACGGGGCGGTATGGTCAGGAGGTTCCTTCGTTTATGTTCCAAAGGGCGTAAATGTTGAGATTCCCCTCCAGTCCTATTTCCGTTTGAATGCGCCTGGAGCAGGACAGTTTGAACATACTCTGATTATTGTGGATGAGGGAGCGGAGTTACACTTTATCGAAGGCTGTTCCGCACCGAAGTACAATGTGGCAAACCTCCATGCGGGATGTGTGGAGCTTTTCGTTGGAAAGAATGCAAAGCTTCGTTATTCCACCATCGAGAACTGGTCCAAGAATATGTATAACCTGAATACCAAAAGAGCCAGAGTGGAAGAAAACGGTATTATGGAATGGGTTTCCGGTTCCTTCGGTTCCCATATTTCCTACCTCTACCCCATGACCATTTTAAAGGGAGACAATGCCAGGGCGGAGTTCACCGGCGTGACCTTTGCAGGAGCAGGGCAGAATCTGGATACCGGAGCCAAGATGGTGCATATCGGTAAAAACACCAGCTCGTATATCAATACCCGTTCTATTTCCAAGAGCGGCGGTATTTCTACCTATCGTTCTGCGGTAGTCATTCAAAATCAGGCGAAAAATGCAAAGTCTGCGGTATCCTGTCAGTCTTTGATGCTGGATGACCAGTCCCGTTCCGATACGGTTCCCGCCATTGATGTTCGTACCAATCAGGCGGATGTGGGACATGAGGCAAAGATTGGAAGAATCTCCGATGAAGCTGTATTTTATCTGATGTCCCGCGGTATTCCCGAGGAGGAGGCTAAGTCTCTGATTGTCAGCGGATTTGCGGACTCCGTTTCCAAGGAGCTACCGTTGGAGTATGCGGTGGAGATGAACAACCTGATTCGTTTGGAGATGGTTGGAGCCATCGGCTAGGAAGGAGGAATTGTGCGTACAGAAGAATTAATTATCAATAAGATGCCGGTTCCTACATTTCGCTGGCTGAAAATGAATGAAAGTAGAATTAAGATTAACGGAGCATTTCAGTCCTTTATACCGGAAATGGAAGAAGAGGCCACTAGAGGAGAGGGAGACTTTTCTAAAGTAGTCAGCGGTTTGGGAGAAGAATTAGCCGGTCTTGCCAAGGAAGACGGCTGTGAAAGCATAAGCTATCGCATTAAAAAGGATGAAGCCAAGGCTCCCATGATTATGCATTTTCTTTATGAGAATAAAGAGAATCAACATTCCTCCTTCCAATTCTATCTGGAGGAGGGGGCAAAACTGACGCTCTTCTTACATAGAGAATCAGAGGAGAAGGCGGAAGGTTCCGCTTATTTACAGGAAAAGTTTATTTTAGAAAAAAATGCAGAGCTGAATCTGATTTTGGTGAGTAAGTTCGGTGATGCATTCCAAAGCTATGATGATTTATCTTTGCAGCTTCAGGAATCTTCGAAGGTAAAGCTTAGCGCAATTCATCTTTGCGGAAAGAGTGCCCATATAGGCTATCGGGCTGATCTTTTAGGAAACCGCAGTGAGGCGGAGATGCATCTTGGCTACTTTTTGGAGAAGCAGGAGAGAGCGGACTACAACCTTTTGGTAAATCATTTCGGAAAGAAGAGCGAGTCTCATATTTACTGTGACGGCGTTCTGAGAGGAGAAGCCTTCAAAATTTTCCGCGGCACCATTGACCTAAAGCATGGGGCAAAGGGTGCCTGCGGTAATGAGCAGGAAAATGTGCTTTTAATGGATGACAATGTGGTAAACCAGACCATTCCGGTTATTCTTTGTGATGAGGATGATGTGGAAGGAAACCACGGCGCTACCATCGGTCGTTTGGACGAGGACAGTGTCTTCTACATGCAGAGTAGGGGTATGGATTTGGAAAGTACCTATGAGCTGATGGCAGAAGCCAGAATGGAAAATGTTATTCACAGCATTTCCGATAAGAGTATTCAGGCATATATTGAGGAGACTATCAGAGGAAAGGGTAAGGAAGAGGAATAATGGAATTGGCAAGAGAGGAATTGGCAAAAAAATTAAAAGAAGATTTTCCTATTTTCAAAACAGGAAGCTTTGCCTACTTGGATAATGCGGCAACTACACAGAAGCCAAAGCAGGTTTTGGAAGCTATGGAGCATTATTATCATGCGGAAAATGCCAACCCTCTCCGTGGGCTCTACGAGCTTTCTTTAAAGGCTACGGAAGCCTATGAAGAGGCAAGGGAAGCTGTGGCGAAGTTTCTAAATGCGAAGGAAAGTGCAGAAATTATCTTTGTAAGAAATGCTACCGAGGGATTGAATCTTATTGCCTATACTTATGGCAGAGCCTTTTTGCAGGAGGGAGATGAAATCATGCTTCCGGTTTCGGAGCATCACAGTAACTTCATTCCCTGGCAGCAGCTGGCGAAGGAAAAGGGCTTAAAGCTTCATTTTCTGGAGCCAAATGAAGAGGGTATTATTACGGAAGAAAGCTTCCGGGCAGTATTAAATCCCAAGGTAAAGCTGGTGGCAATGGCTCAAGTTTCCAATGTTCTTGGAAATATTCAGGACATTAAGCTTTTTGCAAAGCTTACTCATGAAATTGGAGCTGTATTTGTTTGTGACGGAGCCCAGTCCGTTCCCCATACCAAGGTGGATGTGCAGGATTTGGATGTGGACTTTTTGGCATTTTCCGGACATAAGCTCTATGCCCCCATGGGAATCGGAGCCGTATATGGAAAGAAGGAGCTTTTGGAAAAGATGCCTCCCTTCCTTTTCGGCGGAGAAATGATAGAGTATGTGACCAAGGAAGGTGCTACCTGGGCAGAGCTTCCTCATAAGTTTGAGGCAGGTACGGTAAATGTAGGCGGTGCAGTTGGTCTTACAGCGGCAATTTCTTATCTGGACAAAGTCGGATTTTCCTTTATTGAGGAAAGGGAGGCGGAGCTTTGTGCTTATCTCATGGAGGGAATGGAAAAGATTCCTCATGTGCACATCGTAGGTTCCAAAGATCCGAAAAGACATCATGGCATTGTAACCTTTACTATTGACGGGGTACACCCCCATGATATTGCAGCGATTTTCAATTCCAATCAGGTTTGCGTCCGGGCAGGACATCACTGCGCTCAGCCTTTAATGAAGTTCCTGGGAACACCAAGTACTACCAGAGTCAGTCTTGGTCTGTACAATACTAAAGAAGATGTGGATGCCTTTTTGGCTGCATTGAAAACTATTCGAGGAGTGATGGGATATGGGGAGTAACACATATTATAATGAGATTTTAACAGAGCATAATATTCGTCCAAACAATAAGTATAAGATGGAGGATGCAAGCTTTTCTTTGGAGGGCGTGAATCCCAGCTGCGGAGACGATATCGTTTTATACTTAAAGCTAAATGAGGAAAATATTATTTCCGAAGCCAGCTTTGACGGAGACGGCTGTGCCATTTCTCAGGCCAGTGCAGATATTATGTGTGATTTAATCATAGGAAAAACAAAGGACGAAGCCCTTCGCCTGTCTGAAATCTTCCTTCGCATGATTCGGGGAAAGATTACGGAAGAGGAGAAGGAAGAGCTGGAAGAAGCCGGAATTCTGGAGGATATTTCTCACATGCCTGCCAGAGTAAAGTGTGCCGTACTTGGTTGGAGAACCATGGATGAAATCTTTAAGGATGCGGATGAAGGAAAGATTGACAAGTATTCCGGAAAGTTCGATTAAAAGGAGCTGTAAAAATTAGAATCAATTTTCTAATTTTTACAGCTCTTTTTTTGGTGAATTAAGGTAAGAAAAAAGCTAGGTTTTATGCCGTTATTCGCATAAATCCTAGCTTTTTATCATAGCGACGAGGATGGGACTTGAACCCACTCGAAAAATGCTATAGAACGGCTTAAAATCGACATTCTTTAAAGTTTCATGACCAATTCATGACCAAATTTATCTTTTTTACTCCTTATTTACTACTTGTTTTGTCATGTGATCCAAGAACATTTTTGATTCTTCATGCAGGTCTTCCTGCAAAGCTTTCCGATAAATTCCCTTCATAATATAGTCACTTTTCCAGCCTCCAAGCTTTAGAATAATAGAATCATGGAGCCCTAGGGAATGGGCTTTGCTGGCAAAGAAAGACCTTAAGCGGTGGATTCCAAAGTGGGGCAATCCTATCCGTTTTTCTACTATCCGCATATTGTCATACATTTTCCCCAAGAATCCTTCATAGATACAGCCCTGCTCCCTTATCCTGTCTGCAAGCTCCTTTGGCAGCGGAATCTTTCTATTGCTCCGTTCGGTTTTCGTGAAGTTCTGGATTACCCACTTATTATCGCTACCTTGTACCTTAGCCTTATTTACGGTGAGGATATTATCCTCAGACAGGTCTTTTATCGTTAGAGCTCCTATCTCTGATCTACGAAGGCCTAGAGAGGCAAGGTAGAGCGGTACCCAGTATTTCTTTAAAGTGGGAGAGTCATCAAGGTAGGCAAAAAGCCTGCTTACTTCTTCATCGCCTGGCGTATAGATATCCTTTTGAATCTTTCTAGGCAGTTTCGTCCGGATGACAAAATCAGGTCTAAATTCATGCATTACCGAAACAATCAAGCCATGCCTATTGTATATCGTCTTAGGGCTTATAGGACGCTTAGGGCCTACAGGACGCTTAGGGCTTACAGGACGCTCAGAACGCACCATATCGTTCACTAGAGCCGTTAAAGTGTATTGGGTGATATCTTTTAGGGGTAGAGAGGTAAAGTGGCTAGGAATTGATTTTAGTGTTGCTCTGTAGCCTCTTATGGTAGATGCGGAAAGGACATTCTCTTTGGCCTTGATATACTTTTCTGCGTAGTCTAAAAAAGTTCCCTTTAGAGACGCTCCGGGAACTTCGGTTAGTAATTCATTTGTGGCCAGCAGAACGTCCCTCTGCGTAGGCGGTTCGTCAAATAATAAGCTTTGCCGTTTTCCGTTTATCATTTTTCTAATTCGATACTTCCCGGAAGGAAGCTGATCTACGCCTTTAGG
>NZ_CAUVME010000011.1:0-75036 GCF_963553175.1 Oribacterium sinus
ACAAGGGAGCACCTGGAGTTGATGGAATGACTATCGAAGAGGCGCTTCCATACCTCTGTGCACGTCAACTATTGAAAGCGCTGTATACGAGAACCGTACGTACAGTGCTGTGAGAGGACGGCGGTTAGTCACCGCCTCCTACTCGATTGTAAAAATATGGATAAACGATATCCACCATAAACTCCTGAAGCCAAGGACATAAAGGATTCAGCTTTTTTATTGAAAATATTTCTAAGCCTGATTTTACTATTCAAAAGTAATAGAAGAAAATAGACTTTCTATTTGTCTGTATTGTAAACAATCTAAAAATAATTCTGGTTATATAGCATAAAATAAAAAACTTTTTGCTTTTCATATTTGTACAATAGTGCTATAATCGCCAATTATTGAAAATAAAATATCAGCCATTGGAAGGGACGAAAGGAAGGTTCAGCATGGAAATGACAGTGGAACGATTAAAGGAAAGAGTAAAAGCCGGTAGAGGCCTGGTGCCTGCCCATAAGGTAATCAAGGGAGGCCAATTGGTTAATGTAATGTCCGCGGAAATTTATCCGGCGGATATTGCCATCTATAACGAGATGATTGCGGCGGTGGGTGATGTGAGTGCCTACATTGGAAAGGACACGGAAATCATTGATGCTAAGGGACGCTTTCTTGTTCCCGGCATGATTGACGGTCATATCCATAGCGAGTGCAGTAAGTTAAGCATTACCAGCTATGCCAAGGCTGTTGTACCAAGGGGAACCACCAGCATGGTTTCCGGTCTGGATGAGTATATTTCGGTTTCCGGTTTGGAGGGTCTGCGGGAAGTGCTGGAGGAAATGAAGAAGAGCCCTCTTAAGGTTTTCTGGGGAGCTCCCTTTAAGACTCCTTACACCATTCCGGAATCTACGGTGACTTATAATTTTACAAAGGATACCCATAAGGAAGTACAGAAGTGGGATGAGTGTTACGGGGTATGGGAAACCGTTCGTGAGTTTGTGCAGGAAGAGGATGAAGATACCTTAGGCGCCATCGCAACAGCCTACAATAACCGTCTTCCTGTTTTTGGTTGTGCCCCTATGGCTCGAGGAAATGATTTAAACGGCTATCTCTGTGGAGGAGTCCGGCTTGACCACGAAAGCTATGACCATGAGGAAGTGGTGGAAAAGATGCGTAAGGGCATGCATATGCTGATTCGTGAATCCTCCGTAACCCATTTCCTTGCGGAAAATATCAAGGCGGTTACAGAGGTAAATCCCTATTTTGCCAGAAGAGTCAGCTTCTGTACGGATGATGTAACGGCTACGGATGTCTTAAGTAAAGGGCATTTGGACAATGTGGTAAGACTGGCTATGAAGGCCGGGGTGGATGCCATGACAGCCATTCAGATGGCTACCATCAATAGTGCGGAGGCTTATCGAATCGACCATCTGGTAGGCTCCATTTGCCCGGGAAGAATTGCGGATATTCTTTTTGTGGATTCCTTGGAGAACTTTAATATCGAGGAAGTCATGACGAATGGAAAAATGGTGGCAAAGAACCATAAGTTAAGCTATGAGCTGAAGGCTCCGGAGAGAAGCCCGATTTTGAAGGGTAAATTAAAGTGTAAGCTGACCGGGAAAGAAGACTTTGAATATAAGGCACCGGTAGAGTCCGGCAAAGTAAAGGTTCTATCCATGGATGTGAAGGGCCCCTTTGTTCGAAAGAGAAGAGATGTGGTACTGGAGGTTAAGGAAGGCATCGTTCAGCCGGATACGGTACAGGATGTGCTTATGGTATCGGTTCTGGAACGTTTTGGGAAAAATGGCAACAAAGCCCTTGCCTTTGCTTCAGGCTGGAAGCTAAAGAAAGGTGCTATGGCGTCCTCTGCGGCTCCCGATGACAATAATCTGGTGGTTATGGGGGCAAATGCCGAGGATATGTCTATCGCGGCAAACTACTTAATTGAGCAGGGCGGCGGACAGGTGGTGGTTTGTGATGGAGAAATCAAGGAATTTCTTCCTCTCCCTGTAGGGGGAATTGTGACGGATCTTGAACCGGAGGAAGTGGCAGCCCGTGAAAAGCGCATCGATCAAGCGGCAAGAGACTTAGGCTCAGACTTGCCGGATCCTATGATGTATATGTTCTTCCTGCCCATTACGGCAATTCCTGATTATGCCATAACGGATGCGGGACCTGTGGATTATGTCAACCTAAGATGCTTTGATCCTATTTTGGAGGTGCTGAAATAGTCGGATAGAGGTACCGAAATGGGATAAATAGTCGGATAGAGGTACCGAAATGGGATAAATAGCCGGATAAAGGCAACAAAATGGGATAAATAGCCGAATAAAGGCACCGGAATGGGCTGAAATAGTCAGATAGAGACACCGGAATGGGCTGAAATTGCCGGATAGATATGCTTGGAAAGGTTGGAAGTATGACAAAACAGTGCTTAAAGAACTTGATTGATGTTGCTGCCGGAAGAATCCCGGCGGATCTTTTGATTAAAAACTGTAAGATTATCAATGTTTTTTCCGGAGAAATCACGGAAGGAAACATAGCGATTACGGAGGGCATGATTGCAGGAGTAGGGGACTATGAAGCTAAGGAAGTGGTGGATGGGGCAGGAGCCTACGCTGCGCCGGGCTTTATCGACAGCCATATCCATGTAGAGTCTTCCTACCTTTCCCCGGAAGAGCTGGGAAGATTGCTGGTTCCTCATGGGGGAACCACCATTATCGCAGATCCCCATGAGATTGTGAATGTATGTGGGCTAACCGGTCTTCAATATATGATTGATGCAGCCAAGAATACAAAGCTGGATATACGGTATATGCTTCCCTCCTGTGTCCCGGCTACGGTCTTTGAGCACTCCGGTGCAGTGATTGATGTGGAGAAAATGCGAGAATTCATTGATTCGGAGGATATTCTGGGTATCGGAGAATTCATGGATTTTCCGGGCGTGATAGCTGCTTCGGAAGGAGATCTGGATAAGCTTATGCTCTCCAAGGAAACGGGAAAACCTGTGGACGGTCATGCCCCCGGCGTTTCGGGAAAGGCTCTGAATGCTTATGCGGCAACGAGAATTGTGGCTGACCATGAATGTGCTTCCGTAGAAGATATGCAAAATAAGATTGCCTGCGGTATGTATGTGATGCTGCGGGACGGTTCTGCCTGTAAGGACTTGGAAAGGCTGGTTAAGGGGGTTACTTCGCAGAATGCGAGACGTTGCATTCTTTGCTCCGATGACAGACAGCCTAAGACAATATTACATGAGGGACATCTGGACAATCACCTCCGGATGTGCGTGGAAGCCGGGATTGATGCTGTGGAAGCCATCCGGATGGCCACCATCAATGCCTGTGAATGCTTTGGAATCAAAGATAGAGGTGCCATTGCTCCCGGTTATAGAGCGGATATTGTACTTTTTGATAATCTTAAGGATTTTCGTGTACAAAAGGTTTGGATTAAGGGTGAGCTTTGTGCGGAGCATGGTAAGTACCTGCCGGAACTGAAGAAGCATTCTATTGATACTGTGAAAGGAAGTGTGCACCTTGCCGACTTCTCCAAGGAGAAGCTGAAGTTGAAGCTGAAGAGCAATAAGGTAAATCTTATTCAGGTTCTTCCCGGCGGCGTGGTTACGAAGAAGGCAACAGCCACTGTAGACCTTGATTCTGCCGGAAACTTTGTGAGAAACCCGGAAGTGGATATTGTGAAGGTAAGTGTCGCGGAAAGGCATCATGCTTTAGGAAATGTTGCCAACGGACTTCTGGCCGGATACGGCATTAAACAGGGGGCTATTGCCGTAAGTATTGCTCATGATTCTCACAATATTATTGCCGTGGGGGCAAATGATGTAGATATGGCATTTGCTATCAAAGCGCTGGAAGAACAGGAAGGCGGCATTATTCTTGTTAAGGATGGCAAAGTGATTGAAAGTATGCCTATGCCTATCGCAGGGTTGATGAGTGATCAAAGCGGAGAGTGGGTAGAGGAAAAGCTCTCAGCTATTCATAAGCTTGCCCATGAAGAGCTTGGGGTAAATGAAACGGTGGAACCGGTGATGACCTTAACCTTTATGTCTCTTGCAGTAATTCCGGAGATTAAGCTTACGGATATGGGACTTTTTGATGTTACTACATTTTCCTTTATTCCCCTTGAGGCAGAGTAGATGATTATCCCTGTGGCGTTACAAGTCAAGTGAAATATCGGCAAATCTTGTGGAACTGGATGAACTTAGATAATGGGAGAAAGAAATGGACAAAAATCAGGCTTTGGTACCATGGTTTAGAAGAGGGGATATTGGCGGAATTACTTACCTGGTTACCAATAATATCGTGAACTATCTCATTGTTATTGCAACACTGTCAGGCGTGTTGAAATGGCCGGATAAAATCGTATTCGGTGCAGTTATTCCGGGAATGTCTATAGGTCTTATGCTGGGATGCTTTTATTATGCCTTTATGGCACGGAGATTATCCCAAAAGGAGGGGAGAGCGGATGTGACTGCCCTTCCCTCAGGAGTTTCCACTCCGGCCATGTTTGTTTTTCTCTATGGCGTAATTATGCCTTTGCACTATGCTTTGGGAGATCCGGAAATGGCCTGGTCTGCCGGAGTGGCAGCTTGTTTTATCGGCGGATTTGTGGAATTCTGTGGCGGCATTATCGGCCCCTGGTTAAAGAAGAGAATTCCAAGAGCGGCTCTTCTGGGTACGGTTGCGGGCATCGGCTTTATCTGGATGGCAACCCAGGGGGTATTTGACATTTTAGGAGATCCGATGATAGGTCTTCCTGTCCTCTTTGTGGCGGCGCTTGGATTATTCGGTGGATATATGTTTCCAAAGCAGATTCCGCCACTTGTGATAGCGATTGTGGGAGGAATCATCTATGCCCTGTGTCTTGGCAGAATTCAGCCGGATTTTAGCGGCATAGGCTTCTATGTTCCCAATCCTGTCAACAGTATTGAGCATCTGATTGACGGTTTCGCCATTGTGGCACCGTATTTAACCATTATTATTCCGGTGGAGATTTATAACTTTATTGAGACCTTGGATAATGTGGAGGCCTCTAATGCGGCAGGAGATAATTACAATGTGCGGGAAGCCCAGTTTGCAGACGGCATTTGCACCATGCTTTCCGCTCTTTGCGGAGGTGTGATTCCCAATACGGTTTGGCTGGGGCACGCAGGCCTTAAGAAGTCTGAGGCCGGTATAGGCTATTCCGTAATTTCCGGAGCAATTTTAGGTGCAGCGGGAATTTTCGGACTCTTTACCTTCCTAAACAGTGTGGTGCCTCCGGCAGTTTGTGCCATCACCTTCCTTTGGTGCGCCGTGGTTATGGTGGCTCAGGCCTTTAAGGACAATGATAAAAAGCATTATGCGGCGATTGCGGTAGCCATGGTGCCTCCCGTTGCCGACTATATGTATACCCAGATTACGGGAGCTCTAAGCCTTGCCAACCTGCAAACCGCGATGCAGGCCTCCGGATTTAACGAGTATGATGCGGAGATTACTCAAATGATTAAAGATGCCGGTGTGATGTGGAACGGCGTGCCGGCAACCAAGTCCGGAGCCATCATTATAGGAATTCTCTTGGGAACCATGGTAACCTTTGTCATCGACAAGAGACTGGATAAGGTGGCCATTACGGCTCTCGTAGGTTTTGTCCTTTCCTGCTTTGGATTTATTCACAGTGCCTCCCTTGGCTTTTATCCAAGCTCCCAATTCGCGATAGCATATCTGGTCATTGCCATTTTAGCCTTTATCTTCCATGGAGGAAGAAAGAGCTGGTTTAAGGCAGCAGAAGATTTTGAATACGTATAAAGAGGAAGAGAAAAAAAGAGGAAGAGATAAAAAAAGAAAGAGGTAAAAAAGAGAAAGAGATAGAAAGATAAGAAATATAAAGATAAGAAATATAAAGATAAAGCGATATAAAGTGGTATAAAGCGGAAACAAAAGATATTATTCTTTAAAAAAATAGGCCTGAAATCAGGGGTAATCTTCCTATGCCCCGATTTCAGACCTATTCTTAATGAATATTGTGTGCGAACTGCGCCATCACATTTTTAACAAGTATTATTCGTATGGCGTGTGCTATCTTATTTATCTTCCGTAATTTTTCGGACTGCTTACGGCCCAAAGTGGTCCGCCACCGTCATAGTTCTTCTTTAATTCCCTCATCAGCTGTGCCGGATCCCAATCCTGCTGGGTTTTCTTATAGCTGTTGGGATCTGCGATGGATACGGTGCCGTTTGGATTCTGCTTTGTAATAATAACAAAATGTCCTCCATTGGTTAATGCGCCCTTACCCATCAATGCGACCAGAATATGTCCGCTGTTTAAAAGTTCAGCTACCTTTGCCGGAGTTCTTTCCTGTACCGAATCCACCATTAAATCAAAGGCGGAGAGGGCAGAGGGGATGTAATCATGATAAGAACCGCTTTGAGGCGCATAGAACTTATAATGAGAAGACCATTCCGCCATTTCCTTCGGGGTGATGCTTCCATTTACATTTCCGAAGGAAGACACAATCATCGCTACAGTAGTTGGTCCACAGCCGTATTTACTGATAGAGTCCTGTCCGCCGTAAAGATATTTTGCCCAATGGCTGTCATGCTGGTTATAGTAGGTCATCGGACCCATAGCGGTATCTAAGAAAACATTGTAATCGTTAAAGGTGGAACTTCCGTAAAACTGGGAAAAAGAATCGGACTTTACGGGAAGTCCGCCAACATTGCTGACGTCCGCCGCAGATTCCTCCACGGTTTCCGGAGTGTTTAAATCTGCCACAGGCTTTGCGGCAGTTGCTGCTTCAGAAGCATTTTCTGCATTTGCAGAGCTTGCTTCCTGAGCAGGAGCAACACTTTCCTGCACATTGTTCTTTACCGTTTTTTTATTCTGTCCGTCAACAATTTCCGTAATGGTTTCTGTACTTTCTTCTGTTGCAGATTCAGCCTCTGTAGCGCCTGTGCTTTCTGCATTTGCCGTAGTTGCTTCTGCAGAACTGCTTTCGTCTGCATTGGCAGAAAATGCAGTAGAACCGGAACCGCCCTGACCGCCGGAGGTATTGGTATTGTCGGCGCTTCCTTCAGCGGGTAAAGCTCTGTCTCCACTACCTTCTCCGTCACTTACTGTACCGGGAATTTCATTTTCTCCCAATACGGCAGGTGCCTGCTCATAATTTCCGTTATAAAAAACCTCTTGAAAACGGCTTTCAGCGGTAAGAGTGCTTTTCTTATGTGCCTGCTCCTGCTTTTTTTCCGTTACATAACCTTGATAGGCAATGGCGGAAAAGCTGACCGCCATTACGGAAAGAGAAGCGGCTGCTGCGATTCCAAGCTGCTGGGCACTGGCTGCCCCTAATTTACTTAATCCTGTTCCGATGAACCCCATGTTATCTCCCTAAATATATACAAATCATCCTAAAAATTTCCAAAAAAATCATGGCCTCCCGGTTCAGGAGGAACATTCTATACTTATGTATCGGCAAAAAAAGAACAGGCTATAAAGAGAAAGCCTGTTCTTTTTAATTGTAAATATTAATATTTAACAAACAAAATGGAGGGGAGATTGTGATTTGATTCCGCTGTAGAATTCTACAGAGAAATTTCACCGTGAAATTCTGTAAGGCTGATGATAAAGCTATCTTGTAACGATGATGATAGAACCATCTTGTAAGGCTGATGTTAAAACTCTCTTTAAATGCCTACTAATCGGTATTAGCTGAAACGTAGCCTTTGTAATAGGTACTGTGGAATCTGTTCCAGATTTCCCTGCTGACTTACAGCCCCCAGCTTGTAGGCTTCCATGGGCATTCCATAGACCACAGAGCTTTTTTCATCCTGTCCCAGGGTATAAGCACCCCGTTCATGCATAGCCAAAAGTCCCTTGGCGCCATCCTTTCCCATGCCTGTCAGTAAAATGCCGATGGCGGAAGCCTCATATTGCTCAGCAACGGAGTGGAAGAGTACATCTACAGAAGGACAGTGTCCAGAAACCTTATCCTCTTCGGTGCAGGAAACTCTGGCTCCTAAAACATCCTTGTGAACTCGCATTTGAAGCCCTCCGGGAGCAATAAGACAAAGTCCCGAATAGAGCTCGTCTCCATCCTTTGCTTCCCGCACCTCCATGGCACAAAGACGATTCAAACGCTCTGCATACATTCCCGTAAAAACAGGGGGCATGTGCTGGGTAATGACGATGGGCGGCAGATTTCCCGGTAATTCCTTTAATACGGCAAGCAACGCCTCGGTTCCTCCTGTAGAAGCACCCATAGCAATTAATTCAATATGCTTTTTCTGATCCTGATACTCCATTTTCTTCCCCACAAAATAAATATTCTGTGGGTAGTATAGCACGAATTAACACTTTTATCAGCTAGGAAAGTACGCATTGATTAGGGAATCAATTTAGTGGAATCAATTAAAGTCCAAACTCCTTCAAAAGCTTTGCCCGATAATCTTCATCGTAAGAAACCCTCTTAAGATCATCCATCTGTCCTGCTTCCAGTAGACGTCCAACCAAGAGAGCCAGACGATTTTGTCCCTTCTCCATACCCTCCTCCACTGCTTTTTTTCTATACTTCTCTAATAAAACATTCATCTTCTTTTCTCCTTCCCTATCTAGTTTACCTTCCTTTAATGAGGCTACTCTATGAGACAAAATTTCAGATTGAATTTCCTTAGGATTGGCTTCTTTAAAGTCTCTAGCCAGCTTTCCTAACGCATTATCATCTTGACTTGCTGTATTGAAATATAAGATATGGGAACCATCTTTAAACAAATTGCCGGATTTCCTGATAACACGTTCAATTTGATATAACTGTTCTCCCTCTCCCAATACATCTTTATCTGTAATAAATATAACATAGCTTTCCGGTAATTTGGAAAACTTTTCTCCCTTCTTAAATGTGTGCGTGTCCATGAGAGCGGCATGATATCGAGCCCTTTTAGGAATTGCCCCGGCAGAAGAATTCTGTACTTCAATGTTATAAAGTAAGCCCTTATCATCCGTACATAAGCAATCTAATACCAGTGCTCTTCCATGCAGATTTGGCAGACTCTTTTGAAGTCTTTGCTCCTTTAACTTTAAGGAAGATTTGTCCAGAATCGTTTGCAGAATATACTCCGTACAAGCCTGTTCTTCCAGAACCACTTGAATAAAGAGGTCATCCATCAAAGTAAGAGATGCAATGATTTTTTTCTTTTCCAGAGCATCCATCTTTTTTCTTGTACTCTTTGATTTACCTTCTGAACGAGCGGATTTTTTAACTTTAGCATTAGTAGAATTTGTTTTTTTCATAAATCACCTATAGATAATTTGGATAATAGAAATTGATAGAGAGGTAAATTGAATTTTTAGAAAAGATAAATGGAAACGAGAATATTGCAGTTAAGATTTCAAGTTAAGTTTAGGCTTTAGGAATAAAAACACTTGAATTTTATTGCATTCTATCTTACTACCAATTTAGCAAAACTCCTATACTCCACATTCGGATATTATCCGTATATTGATAATATAGAGTATAGTTGATAAAAGAGGGCTGCCTATTCTCACCCTTCGGCATATCTGAAAGCTAAGAGCATTGTTTATTCTCACCTTCGCTTATATTTGAGAGCTAAGGAGCACTGCATATCCACATCTTCGCCTATATCGAGAACTAAGGAGCACTAGCATCCCCCTAGCCACAAGGCAATCTGAGCCCCTCGGTACTTAACAAAAGCGAGCGAAGCGAAGCTTGAGTTTAGTACCGCTAGTCGGGCGAAGTTAGCGGGAGCGTGCCTTGTGGCTAGAGGGTGGCTAGTGCTCCGAAGCTCCCTATATAAGCACTACCCTTGCGTTTAGTACCGTTAGCTGGGGCGAAGTTAGCGGGAGCGTGCCTTGTGGCTGGAGGGTGGCTAGTGCTCCGAAGCTCCCTATATATGCACTACCCTTGCGTTTAGTACCGCTAGCCGGGGCGAACTTAGCGGGAGCGTAAAAATAAAAAAGCACATCTCCCTCCAAAAGATAGAAGATATGCTTTATCACTTTATTTGTGTTGCTGATAATTCTCTTTATAAAGCGCTTTTCTTAGCTCTTATTTTTCATCCCTTCGATAAATCGCAGGCTTCACATAGGTATAAGGGCAAGTGGCTTTTGTCAGTCCCTCGGAGTGTCCGATAAAGAGGTGTCCTCCGGGGTAAGTCACGTCATAGAAACGCTTTACCAAGGCGTCCTTGGTGGGCTGGTCAAAGTAAATCATAACATTCCGACAAAAGATTAAATCAAAGTCTCTTTTAAATTTGATGGGAGACATGAGATTAAAGGGGCGGAAGATAACATTTCTTCGAAGCTCCTCACTGACGGTGTAGTAACCGTCTTCAATGGGAACAAAATACTTGTTTTTCCAGCTCTTTGGAAGCTTTTCCAAGCTTTCCGGAAGGTATTTCGGGTTTTCCGCCTTGGATAAGACATTTTGAGAAATGTCTGTAGCCAGAATACGAGTGTCCCAGTTTCCTCCTAACTTTCCAAAGTACTCTAAGAGATACATGGAAATGTTGTAGGGCTCTTCTCCGGAAGAGCAACCGGCGCTCCAGATAGAGAGCACCCGGTCATTCTTATGTTTTTCTGCCAACTGGGGCATCACCACATTTTCCAGATAATCAAAGTGAGATTCCTCTCGCATGAAGTAGGTGTAGTTTGTGGTGAGCTTATTCAGCAGGGTAGTCATCATATCCTGGTCCTGTTTTTGGATAATGTCATTCACATAATCGTGAAAGTCCGTATATCCCCGGCTCTCCAGGATAGAAGAGAGACGGCTTACAATCAAAGGCTTTTTACGCTTTAGGTCAATGCCGAATTTCTCCTGCATAAAGGTATAAAGCCGCTTAAAGTCCTCATCAGATAAATCGTTCATAAAATCCCTCTTATACTACTTCAGAAGTAGAGGAGGATTGCACTAAGGAAGCTGCGTCAAAGGACATAGCAACTTCTCCGCTATCTAAAGTAAGCATGCCGTTGCAAAGCTTCTGACGATTCCGTAAAGGAATAGGCTGTACTTCGCTGGTGTCAATGTCGATAACCTGACGTACCTTATCTACGATGATACCGATAGGTACGGAATCAATGTTTAATACGATAATGCAGGTCTTAGAGGTATATTCCTCGGCTTCTCTGTCCATCAGTAAACGAATGTCTACAACAGGGAGGATAGAACCTCTTAAGTTGATGATTCCCTTTACATAGTGGGGAACCATGGGGAGAGCAGTGATGCTATGGTCATTGATGATTTCAATGACATAGCTTGTGCTCATATACATTACCAATCCGCCGGATTCGAAGGTTAAGCAACGCTCTGCATCGGTTAAATCTTTCTCGTCCTGCTTGTTTTCTTGACTTTCAACTTCTTCTAATAATTCTTCTTGCATCAATTCTTCTGCCATGCTGCTTCCCTCCTTAAATGTTTTCAATGGCTTGAGAGTACAAGCCTAGCACGTCTAAGATGATACAAATGTTTCCATCTCCTAAGATGGAGCAACCATTAATACCACTGGACTTTAAGTCATACGCATTGAAGTAGGCGGGGAGTGGCTTTACCACAACCTGCTGTTCTCCGATTAAGTCATCTACGAATAGGCAGCAAGACTTGTCTCCGGCCTCTACCCAGATGAGAACACCGTCCTGTAACTCGGTGTATTTTCCTTCGATGCCGTAGAAATTGTTCAGGCGAATGATTGGATAGAAAACATCCATTCTCTTTACCATCTCATTTCCGTTCTCGTCAAATACGACTTCGGAATCATCTACCTTGAAGGACTGACGGATATTTACGATAGGAATGGTGAAGATGGTATCTCCAACATTTACCTTCATACCGTCCATAATAGCCAGTGTAAGAGGAATCTTCATGGTGAAGGTTGAACCCTTACCGATTTCACTGGAAATGCTGATGGTACCTCCAACAGACTCCAGATTCTTCTTTACTACGTCCATACCAACGCCTCGACCGGAGAACTCGGTTACTGCGGTGTTGGTGGAGAAGCCGGGAAGCATAATCAAGCCCAAAGCTTCTTTCTTGCTGTATTCGGAACGAGGCTTGTAAAGGATTCCCTTTTCCTCGGCCTTGTCTAAAAGCTTTTCCGGATCCATTCCGTAACCGTCATCCTGAACGGTAATGATAACTTCGGAAGAAGTGTGGGAAGCGGAGAGGATTAACTCACCCTGAGAATCCTTACCTGCTGCGATACGCTCTTCCTTGGTTTCCTCGATACCGTGGTCCATACTGTTACGGACAATGTGCATCAAAGGATCCTGGATGCTATCTACGATAGTCTTATCCACTTCGGTATCCTCACCGATGATGGTAAGCTTAACGTCTTTTCCAAGCTTCTGCTTCATATCACGAACGATACGGTTCATCTTCTGGAATACACCGGAGATGGACACCATTCGTAAGCTCATGGCAATATCCTGAAGATCGTCGGTTAACTTACGAAGCTGTCTTGCAGACTTCATGAAGTTGTCGAGACTTTCCTGAGGCAGCATACGAAGAACAGGAGAGGAGGTTACCATAGATTCGGTAATAACAATTTCTCCTACCAGGTCGTTTAAGCTGTCCAGCTTCTGCAGGTTTACGGAAATCAAGCTCTGCTTTACAGGTGCTGCAGCCTTTTGCTGTGCAGTCTGCTGAGCCGCTGCAGGCTCTTTACTTGCTTTTGGTGCGGAACTGCTTTCCGCATTTGCGCTCTTAACCTCAGCCTTCGCCTCAGCCTTTGTTGCCTCTACAGGCTCATAGGAGAGGATATGGCTCTGTTCTCGTAAGATTTTCTCACCCTTTTCACAGTCTTCATCACTATCGAAGGCAAGGAAAAATCCTTCATCGATAATGGTTTGTGCTGTTTCCGGATTGCTATCCATATCTGCAGGATAATAACGGAACTCTAAGTCAAATTCCTTGATTGCATTTACAATCATAAATGCACGAAGGTTTTCCATGCCGATTCCTTCATCTAAGAAGACATGGATGAATTTCTTCGCCTTATCATCCTTTGGAAGATTGCGATTCTCACCGGAAGCCTTTGTGCTGTCTGCCGCCTCTACAACAGGAGCGGAGTCTGCGGGAGCTTTTCCGGAAATCTTTGCCAAGAAAGCATTGATGGAACCTGCAAATTCTTCAACATTGTTATCCAACTCTTCGCCGGCCTTTACCTTCTCCAGTCCGCTACGAAGAAAATCCTCAGAACGGAACATTAAGTCGAAAAGTTCACTTTTCTGGTCTCCGCTTAAAGAATCAATTCCCTTATCACGAATAAAGAAGAACATGTCTTCAATATGGTGAGCGATATTGGAGAGAGGAGTGAACTCCATCATGGCACTGGAACCCTTAATGGTGTGCATGATTCGGAAAATTTCATTTACGTCATCTGTGGAGAAATCCCCTACCTTTTCGTCTGCGATAAGCATTTCGTCCAACTTATCCAGGAGCGCTTCCGTCTCCAAGAGATAGGTGTCCAGCATTCCTTCCATTGTACTATCCATAGTTTTACCACCTTTTCCTATTTACTAAACTGTGTTCTGTTTCACAGCAGTATCCTCGTTATCTATCGGCAAAATCCCTACTGCCATAAGGCAAAGTTGGAAAATGCCGAAAAAAAACACCGCCGTTTCGGCAGTGCTTCTATACCCATTTCCTCCATAAAAGGGAGAAAAACTCAGTATTCCAGAAAAGTTCGGAAGCATCCTTTCTTCCTGAAATCGTCATTTTCCTCTTCCTATCATCCTATGGAAAAGGGGCTAGAAGCTCTTCGCTGCTGCCATAAGTCTTCTTAAGTCATTGTTTACAGAGTTTACCATATACTGGTAAGCATAGGTGGTTTTAACAAGCTCCACCTGTTCCTGATCCATGTCCACGTTATTTCCATCTAGTCGACTGGATTCGTTTTTTGTGCTGTGAATTCTTGCCCTCTGGGACTGTATTGCATTCCCGATGGCGACCTTTTTTCGTCCACCCTGCTCCGCAGTAGAAATGCGGTGGAGAAGTTCATTCTCAAAAGTGAGATATTTTGACTTGTAATTCGGCGTATCCACATTGGCGATATTGTTCACCGTAAGATTCTGCCGTCCCCAGAGTAAATCCAGGGTCTTCTCCGTGAGGGCTACTCCATTTCCATAAAATAATGACATAGCTATCCTTTCTCTCTGTTTTTTAGCTCAACACAATATCGGACAGTTTTGCTTTTTTATAAGAGAAAAGCAGATTTTTCTTTTTGCTTTTTTTAGAATTGTGTCTTCGCGCTTCCTGTTTTCGTGTTGTGCTTTTTTTGGCCTTATTATCCCTTAGCGGAATTTGAAAATCTTTCCATATAATAAGAAGAAAGTTTTTTGCATAATAGCATTTTCAGAAAGAAAGTACAAGAAAGCTTCCGGAATCTTTTTCACTGACTTCTTAAAAGTTTTTAACTGCCTCCTTGCATCTTTTCAGCTGCCTAGGGAAATTCTTTGATAAAATGCTAATTTCCTTATATAAGTATGGGCTACGCCGATGAACCTATGAGCTTTATAAAATCGACAATAAAAATAGGAGTTCGAAATTCAAGGAGGAATGAAAGCGTGAAGAAAAAGCAAGAAATGAAGGGTTCTTTATTGGAGAACCTTGGGTTAGGGCAGAAAATGTCATTGATTATCGGTGGGCTGACCTTTGTACTGCTGCTCTGCTTACTGTATTTTTTGTTGCATAGTTTTAGATTGTCTATGAACAAAAAGGTAGATGCCAGCATGGCGGAAAGGGCAGAGCAGGCTTCCTATACCCTGGATAACTTAATGACCAAGCTGAATGCCACAGCCGATAATATTGAGGAAAGTATCAGCTTCGTGTTTGACCAGCATGATGAGGTGGGAGGCGTTCCCGGTAATCCCTGGACCATTAACGATGAGGATGGGAATCCCCAGAGCATTACCCCTATGGAAAATGTAGCTTTTCGAAGCCGTGTGGTAAATGCTTACCTTCCTGCTTCCCGTTACAATGCGGAGGTAGTGATTTTAAATGCGCTGTATGCAAACCTTAAGACGGAACCGAATCTGGCAGATATCGGTATTTTATTTGAGCCGAATGCATTTTATCAGGGGATAGAGAATTACGCCCCTATTCTTTCCCAAGAAGATCTGGATAAAAGAGCGATTACCAACCATCCTTATTCCAATTATCAGGATGAAATATATTATAAGGCGGTAAAGGAAAAGGGATCTACCTTTATTACACCGGTTTACGGAGATATTACAAAGCCGGAAGAGAGAATGTTTGCGATTTATCATCCTATTATGAAGGACAATCAGTTTTTGGGAAGCATTCTTTTGGATGTGAAGGAAGAGGTATTACTTACCGCAAGTCAGACCGATGAAGAATTCCCCTCTATGTTTGTGAACCTGATTGATGGAGAGGGGATTATTCACAGCAAAAAAGAAACAGTAAATGGAAAGACTTTAAAGGAACTTCTTCCGGAGAAGGCAAGTACTGCCATTACCGAAAAGATGGAGTCCAAGGAAGCCTTTGCTCTTAATATTGTGAATGAGCATGGACAGGCAAGAAGAGAGTACTATTACCCCATTGACATGGAGGGCAGTACCTGGTGGACAAGACTCAGTATTTCTCACCAAGATTATAGTAAGGAAGTGGACAGATTAAGAAATGTGGGAATTGTAGCAGGATTTAGCACGGTATTTGCTCTTGCATTTGCATGCGCCCTGTTGATTGGCTATTTCTTAAAGCCCCTGCAGAAGGTGGTAGAGGTAGGAGAAAAGTTATCCGTAGGAGATTTTGACATGAATCTTTCCTATAAGAGCAAGGACGAAATCGGAAAATTAATGCATTCCATGGGGGATGTAGTTTCCAGAATTCGTTCCATCATCGGAGACCTTTCCGAAAAATTAAATCAACTTGCACAAGGAAACTTCAATGTGGAAATGAATAATGCGGAGTACTACAGCGGAGCATATCTTCCACTGTTTGATTCCATTCAAAATATTTCCACAGATCTTTCCGGTACTATGGCAGAGATTCAGCAGAGTGCAGTACAGGTAAATTCCGGTGCGGAGCAGGTGAGCTCCGGTGCTCAGGGACTTTCTCAGGGTGCTACAGAGCAGGCTTCTTCCATCGAAGAGCTTTCTGCAACGGTAAATGATATTTCCGAGCACATTAAGAAGACAGCGGAGAACACTCGTCTTGCCAATGTAGAGGCTCAGAATGCCGGCAAGGAAGTAAGCAACTCCGACAAGCAGATGCAGCAGATGAAGGCTGCCATGGAAAACATCAATGAAAAGTCCGGAGAAATCAGTAAGATTATCAAGACTATTGATGATATTGCCTTCCAGACCAATATCCTGGCTCTGAATGCGGCAATCGAAGCGGCAAGAGCCGGCGTAGCCGGAAAGGGCTTTGCGGTAGTAGCGGATGAGGTAGGAAATCTGGCACAGAAGTCTGCAAATGCGGCAAAGGATACTACCATGTTGATTGAGGAGACACTTCAGGCAGTAGAGCAGGGAACTGTTCTGGCAGACAGCACTGCAGAATCCTTACAGAGAGTGGTTACCGGTGCAGGAAAAGTAACCGATTTGGTAAATCAGATTGCAGAAGCCTCTGTGGAGCAGTCCAGAGCGGTAGAGCAGGTATCCGTAGGAATCGATCAGATTTCCTCCGTAGTACAGAGCAACACCGCCACAGCGGAAGAGTCTGCAGCAGCTTCTGAGGAGCTGTCCGGACAGGCCCATATCTTAAGCGATTTGGTGGGAAGATTCAGCCTTCGAGAGGAATAAGAAGAAGCGAAAAAACAGTTTTCACTTATATATGCTTGAGGATGGTCGATGAATCTAAGAGTTCTTCATTAAAAAATGATTTAGGAGCACGAAATTCAAGGAGGAAAGAAAAAATATGAAGAAGAAACAAAAGGCCACAGGCTCATTTTACGAGAACCTGAAGCTTAGTCAGAAAATGTCCTTAATCCTGGGTTCATTGACCTTTGTGATTTTATTGGGATTGCTATATTTCCTGATTCACAGCTTTAGAATTGCCATGGATAAGAGAATCAATGCCAATATGGAGGATAAGGCGGCAGAGGCATCTTCCGATCTGAGCGATTTGATGACAAAATTAGATACCATTACGAACAATATCGAGCAGAGTATCAGCTTTGTCTTCCAGCAAAATGATGAAGTCGGCGGAAAACCCGGTAATCCATGGAAGATTAGAGATATCGAGGGCAATGACCAAACCGTTACCCCTATGGAAAATGCATCCTTCCGTAGTCGTGTGGTGGATGCGTACATCCCGGCTTCCCGCTACAATGCCGAGGTGGTAATGCTGAATGCGCTTTATTCCAACATGAAGGATGATGAAAATCTGGAGGATATCGGTGTTCTTTTCGAGCCACATGCCTTCTATCAGGGAATTGATAATTATGCACCTGTGCTTCTTAGAAATGAAGTGGAGAATAGAAGAATCATGAACTTCCCCTATGAGAAGTATCAAAATATCGCTTATTACACCGGAGCGAAGGAAAAGGGAGATACCTATGTTTCCCCGGTTTACAGTGATACGGTAGACCCCAGTAAGAGAATGTTTGCCATCACCAAGCCCATCATGAACAACAATCAGTTTGTGGGTGCTATTCTTCTGGATGTAAAGGAAGATATGTTACTTAACATTAGCATGGAGGATCCTGACTTCCCCTCTATGTTTGTAAATATGATTGATGGAGAAGGCCTGATTCACAGTAAAAATGAGGAAGTAAACGGAAAAACACTGGAAGAGCTTCTTCCGGAGAAGGCATACAAAGCCATTTCCGAAAAGATGGAAGCGAAAGAAGCCTTTACCTTAAAAGTTGTAAATGAGCATAATCAGGAGAGAAGAGAGTATTTCCATCCCATCGATATGCACGGTAGCACCTGGTGGGTTAGATTAAATATTTCTGAGAAAGACTACGACAGAGAAGTAGATCGTCTGGTAAAGTTCGGAGCAACTGCCGGTATAGCAACCGTAATCCTTTTAGTCATCGTAACAGCAGTTTTGATTACTCGTTTCTTAAAGCCATTACAGAAGGTGACAGAGGCAGGAGAGAAATTATCCGCAGGAGATTTCTCCATGGATCTTTCTTATAAGAGCAATGATGAAATCGGCGTTTTGATGCATTCCATGAACAACGTTGTGGAGAGAATCCGCTCTATCATCTCCGACCTTTCCGAGAAGCTCACTGAGCTGGCTCATGGAAACTTCAATCTGGAAATGAAGAATGCGGAATACTATAGCGGATCCTATAGACCTCTCTTTGATTCCATTAACAATATCACTGAAGATCTTTCCAATACTATGGCAGAGATTCAGCAGAGTGCAATTCAGGTAAATTCCGGTGCAGAACAGGTTAGCTCCGGTGCCCAGGGACTTTCTCAGGGTGCTACAGAGCAGGCTTCTTCCATCGAAGAGCTTTCTGCAACGGTAAATGATATTTCCGAGCACATTAAGAAGACAGCGGAGAACACTCGTCTTGCCAATGTAGAGGCTCAGAATGCCGGCAAGGAAGTAAGCAACTCCGACAAGCAGATGCAGCAGATGAAGGCTGCCATGGAAAACATCAATGAAAAGTCCGGAGAAATCAGTAAGATTATCAAGACTATTGATGATATTGCCTTCCAGACCAATATCCTGGCTCTGAATGCGGCAATCGAAGCGGCAAGAGCCGGCGTAGCCGGAAAGGGCTTTGCGGTAGTAGCGGATGAGGTAGGAAATCTGGCACAGAAGTCTGCAAATGCGGCAAAGGATACTACCATGTTGATTGAGGAGACACTTCAGGCAGTAGAGCAGGGAACTGTTCTGGCAGACAGCACTGCAGAATCCTTACAGAGAGTGGTTACCGGTGCAGGAAAAGTAACCGATTTGGTAAATCAGATTGCAGAAGCCTCTGTGGAGCAGTCCAGAGCGGTAGAGCAGGTATCTGTAGGAATCGACCAGATTTCCTCCGTAGTACAGAGTAACACCGCAACAGCGGAAGAATCTGCAGCAGCCTCCGAAGAGCTCTCCGGACAGGCCAATATCTTAAGCGACTTGGTAAGACGCTTCCAGTTAAAGGAAGATTAATACACAGAATCGATTAACGGAATAATAATATAAAATATTTGCACAAGATATTGAAGCTTAGAAAGCAATATCTTTTAAGGAAAAAAATATAGAGTCTCCAAGAGGAGGCTCTATATTTTTTTGAATTTTTAAAAATTATAAAAAATGAATATACTGAAGAGAAAGTGTGGATATATATAAGAAAACCAAATAAGAAAAGCACACAATTATGTAAAAAAGATATAAAAGTTTTTTTATATAAAATAAAAGTGCATAAAAAAATATAATTTTACAAAATGAAAATAATACGTTAATGTATTAACATACTCACGGAGGTGTAGAAAATGCATAAAAAATTTATTTTTATAACAAATAATCCGTCAATTTCTCAAAAATATCAGAATCATGATAGTATTTTTGTACAGTATTTAGCTGAATATGATTTTTGCGACATCTTAAGGGAAACACAGAGCTTTATAGAAAAAGGCTATCATTTAATGACTCATCCCCTGGCTAGTAATTTGAAGCCTAAGCAATGTCCGTACAAGTCAGTATTGCTCTCCAAAGATATCGCTGTATTTTCTGCAGAAAGGGATTCAGAAATTATAAAACTCAGTATTCAAACAGCAGATAAGTTAAGTAAGGGGATGAAGAATCCCAGATGGAATGAAAAGTGTTTAAAGGACTTTCAAATTATTGACATGTCTGTAGTGGAGTCAGCTCTTCAGTCTTCTTTGTTAAGACAATGGGTGATGTAGAATTTAGTTTATAGTTTATAACCTCGGCCGGGTTTATATAAATAATTTAATTTTAACTACTGTCTCACCGGTGTGTGTGACGAAAATTGCCAAGGAGGAAATTTTGCATGAAATTGGAGTTAGGAAGAATTCATATTGCAGATGTACAATTTGGCGACAAGACGGAAATTAAGGACAACACTCTTTACGTGAATGCCAAAGAATTGTCCGATTTGATCTTAAAGGATGATCGTCTACTTGCTTGTCGCATCGAACTGGCTAGGCCGGGAGAATCTATTCGTATCACTCCCGTGAAAGATGTTATTGAACCTAGGTTAAAGGTAGAGGGCCCGGGATGTGTATTCCCCGGTGTAATGGGAAAAGTTACCGAAGTTGGACATGGAAAAACTTTGTGTATGGATGGCGCTTGTGTAGTAACAGTTGGAAAGATTGTAGGTTTCCAAGAGGGAGTCATTGATATGACAGGTCCTGCTGCTGACTATTGCCCCTTCTCTAAAACACAGAACGTATGTGTAGTAATCGAGCCCAAGGATGGCCTTGAGACTCATGTTTATGAAAATGCTGGTAGAATGGCAGGTCTTAATGCTGCCGTATATTTAGCTAAAGCTTTGGAAGGGCATGAGCCAAAGGAATGGGAGGTCTTTGAAACCAAGCCTTTGCTTCAGCAAGTTGCCCAATATCCTGACTTACCTAAGGTAGGATATATTCATATGTTGCAATCTCAGGGACTTTTACATGATACCTATTACTATGGTGTAGATGCTAAACAGATTGTTCCTACTATTATGTATCCTGAAGAAATTTTTGATGGTGCAATTACTTCCGGCAATTGCGTGGCACCCTGTGATAAGGTGACGACATACCATCATTTACATAATCCTGTCATTGAAGATTTATTCAAACAGCATGGAAAAACTTTGAACTTTCTGGGCGTTATTCTGACGAATGAGAATGTATTTCTGATGGATAAGGAAAGGCATTCTGATATGACTTCTAAATTATGTGAGTATCTTGGATTAGATGGAGTCCTTCTTACTGAAGAGGGTTATGGAAACCCGGATACTGACTTAATGATGAATTGTAAGAAGACGACACAACGGGGAGTGAAAGTTGTTCTGATTACAGATGAGTTCCCCGGAAAAGATGGAAAGTCATATTCTCTTGCAGACGTTTGTGAGGAAGCTGATACCATGATATCCTGCGGTAACGGTAATGTAGTTATTCATTTTCCCAAAATGGATAAGGTTATCGGCATGGAAGATTACATCGAAATGCAGATTGGCGGTTGGGTTGGCTGTAAGCATGAAGATGGATCCTTTGATGCGGAAATTCAAATTATTATCGCTTCTACAATTGCTAATGGATTCAATAAGCTTTGTGCAAGAACTTATTAATTGCGAAGGAAGGAGAAAATACTATGGGAAAGAGAATAGTACACTATATTAACCAGTTCTTCGCAGGAATTGGTGGAGAAGAAAAGGCGGATATAGCTCCGGAAGTAAGAAAGGGTGCGGTTGGACCCGGAACTGCTTTACAAAAGGAGCTGGGAGATGGATATGAAATAGTAGCAACGGTAATTTGTGGAGATAACTATTTTGGTTCAAATATTGAAAAAGGGGTGGTTCCTCAACTTTTAGAGCTGATTAAGGAAGAAAAGCCGGATGGCTTTATTGCCGGACCCGCTTTTAATGCCGGACGCTATGGTGTGGCATGTGGAACCATGGCAAAGGCTGTTCAAGATGAGTTGGGCATTCCTTCTGTAACTGGCATGTATGTGGAGAATCCGGGAACAGATATGTTCTATAAAGATGTTCATATTATTGAGACAAAAGATTCCTCTGCAGATATGAAAAAAGCTGCTCCAAAGATGGCTAATCTTTTAAAGAAGAAGATAGATGGTAGCGAAATACTTTCTCCTGCAGAGGAGGGGTATATTCCACAGGGGATTCGTGTAAATTACTTTAATGAGAGAAGAGGATCTGAGAGAGCGGTTGAACTATTAGTAAAGAAGATTAAAGGTGAGGAAATCTATACTGACTATCCAATGCCTGTCATTGACCACGTGGCACCTGCAGCTCCATTAAAGGATCTTGCCCATGCTAAGATTGCACTCATCACCTCCGGTGGAGTTGTACCACAGGGAAATCCTGACCATATTGAGTCATCGAATGCTACAAAGTGGGGAAAGTATTCAATTGCCGGTATGGATCATGCAGATAAGGCGGATTTTACCACAATACATGGTGGATATGATAGAGCTTTTGTCATGGAAGATCCTGATCTTTGTATTCCTGTGGATGCTTTGCGGAACCTGCAAAAGGAAGGAGTATTTGGAGAACTGACCGATTACTTCATTACAACTACAGGTACAGGAACTGCAACAAATAGTGCTAAGCGTTTTGCGGAAGAATATATACCCATGTTAAAGGAAGATAATGTGGATGCTGTCGTCATGGTCAGCACGTGAGGAACCTGTACAAGATGCGGTGCATCGATGGTAAAAGAAATTGACCGTGCAGGTATTCCTGTTGTTCATATTTGTACTGTTGTACCTATTTCTTTGACGATTGGAGCAAATCGAATTGTCCCGGCAATCGGTATTCCTTACCCATTGGGAGATCCAACTAAGGGTGAACCTAAGAGCTATGAAATTCGTGAAGCTTTAGTAAGAAGAGCTCTAAAGACATTGACAGTTCCTGTTACAGAGCAGACTGTATTTGAAGAAGACTTTTAAAATTGTTTTTCGTGTCAATCCTAAAGATGGCAGGAAATAGGATAAGATGGAGAGAAATATGGACAAGAAGAAATGTAGCCTAGGAGCAATCATAGGATTCTGTGGCGCCTGTATTGCTTTCTATATCGGAGCCGGATTTGCTACAATGCAGGAGGTCATGCAATATGAAGCCTCCTACGGGAGCAAACTTTGGATTGTAATTTTAGTTATTTCAGTAATTTATATTTACACGAATCTATCTTTTGCAACTAATGGAAATCGCTTGAGTCTTTCAAGAGGAGGAGACATTTATAATCACTATTGCGGAAAGTATATTGGCACTTTTTATGATTACTTTTCGGCCTTTTTCTGCTATATGTGTTTTATTGTGATGTGTGGAGGAGCAAATTCAACAGCTACTCAGCAATGGGGACTTCCCAATGGTGTAGGTGCAGTGATATTAACTGCTTGTGTCATTGCAACAGCAATATTTGGCTTGGATGGAATATTAAATGCATTAGGCAAGATAGGTCCATTGATTATTGTAATTATACTTTTGGTTTCCGTTATGAGTGGAGTAAAAGGTATAGGAAATTTTACTGCTAACCTGAAGCAGGTGGATAGTGGAGACTTGAAACTGGCTCAGGTAGGAAATGGAAATCCTTTACTTTCCGGCTTCTCCTACGGAGGATTTGTCATCCTTTGGTTTGCGGCATTTCTGGGAGAGGTTGGGGCAAAGAATAAGCTAAAGGAAGTAAATTATGGTATGTTACTTTCTACAGTATTTATTATGGGAACGGCTGTACTTGCCAGTATTGCGTTGATTTGCTATATCGGTGAAACAGGACATGCTGATATTCCTGCATTAGTGCTTGCCAATAGTATATCGCCTATTCTTGCCCAAGCACTTGCAATCATCATCTTTTGTGGAATCTATACCACTTCCGTTCCGCTACTATGGACCGGTGTTGGAAAGGTGGCAAAGGAAGGAACACAGAAATATAAGCTACTCACTGTAATTGGAGGTGTTGTAGGTTGCGTGATAGCTTGTTTTCTTCCCTATAAGGGCTTGGTAAATGTTCTGTATGGTATGAATGGCTATCTTGGTTTTATCCTGGTAGGATTTATGCTGGTATATGATATTCGTACCAGAATGAGTAAAACAAAGCTGCATTCCAAGATGGCAACAGCAGAACATGCTATAGCGTAGGTTTTTATGAAATCTTTTCTATAAGAAAAATATATGATGGAAAAGTCGGCAGTTGTAGCTAGGGCTACTTCTGCCGATTTTTCTATGATTCGCTTTTCATTATATAATTGTTTTTATTACGATTATTCCGTCGAAAAATGTTCCGGTATGACAATTATTTCATCGAAAAACGTTCCGGCATAACGATTATTCCATCAAAAAACGCAAGTATTCGTAAAAAAAGATTGTTCAATCCATAAACTTTTCTTATGCCTCCTTGGAAAAACGCCGATTTATACCTTGGCTTATTAACGTGAGAGAATAAAGCAGATGCGATGTAGAAATTGTTTTTTCAAGGAGGAAAGAACAGAATGAAAAAGGGTATTGGGGTAGAGAAGAAGCAGAAGCGTTCTTCCATCAGCACAAGATTATCGATGATTTTAGGAATTGCCAGTGTATTGGTGTTTTTTGCCATGAGTGTGGCAATCATTAAGACAGGGGAGCATTCCATCAGCTCGGCTCTGGATAACAACTTAAACGATAAGGCCACCATGGCCATCGGAGATTTGCAACAGGTTATTTCTCGTTTGGAGTCTATTTCCATGACTCTGGAAAACGGTATTCACAGCATGCACAGTCAGCATGACGGCATCGGACAGGCGCCGGAGAACCAGTGGGTGGTAAAGGACAGAGCTACCGGAGAAGTAGTCAATAATCCGGGGATGGGGGCAACTACCTTCCGTTCCAGAATTGTAAATGCGGAGCTTCCTGCTTCCCGTTACAATGCGGAAACCGTGATTTTGGATTCTTTACAGTCCGCCTTAACCGACAATAAGGATTTGGTAGGAGCAGGAATCTTCTTTGAGCCAAACGGCTTCTCCGACAATGTTTCCGATTACGGGGTATACATGTCTGCAGAGGATTTGGAAAAGAAGGGGGTAATGTCTTACCAGTACAGCTTTTACAAGGACTCTTCCTGGTATAACGGGGCAAAAGAATCCGGCGAAATGGTATTAACCGATGTGTATAGCGATACCCTTCATCCGGATATTCAGATGATCAGTTTGGGAAATCCTATTACTGATGAAAACAATGCCTTTGTGGGAGCGGTTATTCTGGATATTAATACCAAAGTATTCAGCACCATTCAGCAGACCGATGAGCGTTTTCCCTCTTTGGCAACCAACATCTTAGATGCAAATGGAAGCTTTTTGTATTCCATGAAGGAAGAGGCAATTGGAAAGAAGCTGGAAGAAGTTTTGGGTAAGGATACCTATGAAATGCTTCGCCAAAATATGGATAAGGAAGAAGCTTTTACCGCAACGGTGATGAATGCAGAAGGGGTAAAAGAGAGAATGTACTTCCGTCCATTAACCATTCACGGTTCCACCCTTTGGTCTATGATCAGCATTGCCGACAGTGAATTTATGGCAGCCAGAAACCAGTTGGTTATCATGTGTGCCGTTTTCAGTATTGTAGGTCTTATGATTTTGATTGCCATCAGCTACTTCCTAATTAAGAAGGCTTTAAATCCATTACAGGGAATTGCATTGGCGGGAAAGGCTGTTGCGGAAGGAAACTTCGATGTGAAGGTTTCCTACGATCAGCAGGACGAAATCGGAGACTTGGCCGCTGCTATCCAGAGTGTTATGCAGCATGTTCGGGAAATCATTTCCGATCTTTCCGAGAAATTAGGAGAATTGGCAAAGGGAAACTTCCGTGTTTCTTTGGACAATGCGGAGCAGTATCCGGGAGCTTATCGTCCCCTTCTTACCTCCCTTCAGGAAATCACCAATGATTTAGATAAAACCATGTCGGAGATTAAGACCAGTGCCAAGGAGGTTAATGCCGGTGCGGAGCAGGTAAGCTCCGGTGCCCAGGGACTTTCTCAGGGTGCAACGGAACAGGCTTCTTCTATTGAAGAATTAAGTGCTACCATGAACGACATTTCCACCCAGATTAAGGGAACTGCGGAAATGGCGGTGAAGGCTTCCGGACTTTCTCAAAGAACAGAGGAGGCGGTAGGTCTCAGTAATCAAAAGATGGAAGAAATGTCCAGGGCAATGCAGGAAATCACCGAGAAGTCCAATGAAATCAGTAAGATTATCAAGACTATTGATGACATTGCCTTCCAGACCAATATCTTATCTTTGAATGCAGCTATTGAGGCGGCAAGAGCCGGTGCAGCAGGAAAGGGCTTTGCAGTGGTTGCGGATGAGGTAGGAAACCTGGCTCAAAAGTCTGCAAAGGCGGCACAGAATACTTCCAGCCTTATTGAGGAAACCATTGAAGCGGTGGAAAAGGGAGCCAAGATTACGGAAGAAACCGCAGAATCCTTGACAACCGTATCCAACCATGCGAAGGATATTAACGACATTATCACAAACATCTCCAGCGCATCGGAGGAAGAGGCTAGAGGCGTTTCTCAGCTGACAACGGGAATCGATCAGATTTCCTCTGTGGTACAGAGCAATACCGCAACGGCAGAGCAGTCTGCGGCAGCTTCTGAGGAGCTTTCCGGCCAGGCTAATATCATGAATGATTTGGTAAATCGTTTTCAATTAAAAAACGAGGACTAACCAGAATACACTTAAAATGAGTTTTCATAAAAATATGCATTAAGCCTTCATGAAATATAACTGTATAGGATAGAATGAGCGTTTAATACTATACTTAAGCTTAAGCATAAAATAAAAAAGACTGCCTCTTGAGAAACTGTAAACCCCCGGTTTAGGGATAATGCAGAGTCCCAAGGGGCTGTTTATATTCTTAACGAGTATCACAGGATGTGACACTTAGTTTACAGGGGACATCTTAAGTCTTTTGTGAAAAATAAAGAAAGTGCCGGGGAAAAGGGAATTTACCTTATAAAAAAGGCTAAATCGGACGATGAATTAGAGAAGAAAACAGGAAGTAGAATTTTTCAAGGAGGAAAAATACAAAATGAAAAAAAGAAGCAATACCACTGGGACATCCTTTTGGAAAAAGATGAAGCTCAGTTCAAGAATGTCTGTGGCAATAGGACTTCTTAGCATAATTTTAATGGCAGGCTTAAGCATTGCTATTATTTCCATGGGAAAGACTGCCATTTACGGTGCTTTACGAGGAAATATGGATGATAAGATTCGTTTGGGAATTGCAGATCTGGATAACGTGGTTACCCAGGCTGAGGTTACGGCGAACACCATTAAAGAAGGCATTGTAAGTATATATGATCAGAACGATATGGCGGGAGGGGTTCCCTCCCATCTTTGGACCATTGAGGATGACCAGCACAATATTTTAGAGCCCACCACTATGGCAGGAACCATGTTCCGTTCCCGAATTGTGGATGCAGCGATTCCCGCCAGTCGCTATAATGCGGAGACAACTCTTTTGGACTCCATTTATGCTTCTTTAAGCAATAATGAGTCCTATGTGGGAATCGGTGTTTTCTTGGAGCCGAATGCTTTTTATCAGGGTATCGAAAACTATGCGCCCTATATGAGCAGAACTGATGCGGAGAAGAGAAAGCTGATGGTTTACCCTTACAGCATGTATTCTCAGAAGGACTATTACCTGAAGGCAAAGGAGAATAAGGGATTAAATCTGACCAATGCCTATGAGGATGAAAGTGCAGATGGGGGATGGGTTGTATCCGTTATTGAACCGATTATATATAAGGATGAGTTTAAGGGAATCGTTATCGTCGATATGGATATGACTTCCTTTGAAATCATTGAACAGAAGGATGAGCGTTTCCAGAGCTTATACAGCAATGTATTTGATACAAACGGTCACATCATGTTCAGTATGAACGAAGAGGCTAAGGGAAAGCAATTAAGCGATATTCTTCCTGCGGATAGTATGGAAAAGCTTCAATCCTATCTGGATCAGGGAGAACCCTTCAATACCCATATTCAAAATGAAAATGGAGACCTGGTGCAGTTTAATGCCCGTCCTTTAAAGATAGAAGGCGTAACCTGGTGGGTAGCCATTGAGGTTTCCGAAAAGGAATATACCAAGGCAATCAGTAACATGATTATGCTGGCAATTCCCCTTTCCGTTCTGGGAATTGCACTCTTGGTAGGATTCAGCTATTTCTTCATCAAGAAGTCCTTAAATCCATTAAAGAAGATTGCCGACGTGGGAGAATCCGTGGCAGAGGGAGACTTCTCCAAGGAAATCAACTATCCTTACCAGGATGAAATCGGACAGATTGCCAAGAGCATGGAAAAGGTTGTGGAACGAATCCGAAGTATTATTCAGGATTTGGCAGGAAAGTTGGAACAGATTGCCAAGGGAAATTTCTCCTTCGAATTCTGGAATACCCAGCTTTATAACGGGGAGTATGAGCCGTTACTTACCAGTCTTTACGATATTTTAGACGATTTAAATGTAACCATGGGAGAAATTCAGAACAGCTCTCATATGGTAAACTCTTCCGCAATGCAGGTTAGCGGTTCCGCTCAGACCCTGTCTCAGGGCGCAACGGAGCAGGCATCTTCCATCGAAGAGCTCAGCGCAACCATGAATGATATCTCCGTAAAAATCAAGGAAACAGCGGAAATGTCTCAGCATGCTTCCGGACTTTCCAAGGAAACCGGCAGTGCGGTAGGAACCAGTAACCAGAAGATGAACGAGATGTCCAGAGCAATGCAGGACATCACCGAGAAGTCTCAGGAAATCAGTAAGATTATTAAGACCATTGATGATATTGCTTTCCAGACCAATATCCTTTCCTTAAATGCGGCTATCGAAGCGGCAAGAGCTGGAGCGGCAGGAAAGGGCTTTGCGGTTGTAGCGGATGAGGTAGGAAACCTTGCCCAGAAGTCTGCAAAGGCGGCTCAGAACACTTCCAGCTTAATCGAGGAAACCATTGAGGCGGTAAATAAGGGAGCAAGAATTACAGAGGAAACCGCAGAGTCTCTTTCTGTAGTATCCCAGAAAACAGAGAAGATTAACGGTATTATCACCTCCATTTCTTCCGCATCCGAGGAAGAGGCTGAAGGAATCAAGCAGCTTACTACAGGTCTTGACCAGATTTCTTCCGTAGTACAGAGCAATACTGCAACAGCGGAAGAGTCCGCAGCAGCATCTCAAGAGCTTTCCGGACAGGCAGATCGCTTGAACGAATTGTTAGAGAAGTTCCAGTTAAGAACAGAGCCTTATAAGAGAGAATTAAATGGCTTTGCTGCAACAAAGAAGGATGAGACTGCTCCGGTAGCTACTCCGGTAGTTGATGATATAGAAGTCATTCCTGTATTGGAAAAGACGGAAGCTTCTCCGGCAGTAGAGGAAGTAAAGAATGCTCCTGTAGTAGAGAAAGCAAAACCAACGTCTGCCACAGCAAAATTAGAAAAGCCGGTGGCAAAAAAGGAAGAGAAGTCTGCTGGACCAAAGAATGATAAGCAGGTAGAACAAAAGCTCGAGAAGCCGGTAGAAGAGAAGCCGGTGGAAGCGAAGGCAGAAAAAACGGTAGCCAAAACCGAAAAAAAGTCCGAAGCTAAAGCAGAAATAAAAGCTGCGGAAGCAGATGAGCTGAAGGAGGAAGAAACTCCTGTTAAGAAGCCGGTAGAAAAGAAAAAGGCAAAAACTGCGAAAGCATCCGTGGTAGAAGAAGGACAGGTTTTAGTGGATATCAGCGGTATGGATGGTATGGATTTATCCCAGATTCCCATTCCCGGAGATGCTCACTATGTACCGCAGGATGGAGTAAAGAAAACTCCGCTGCAGAATCAGGAAAAGCTTTCCACCGAGGAAAAGGCGGAAAGAGAAGAGGCTTTAGCCAAGGATTTAGGAAAAATCCGGAAAACTGAGTATAAGAGAAGCATTTTACCGGATGATGACAAGTATTAATTAGACAGCATCTTAGAAAGAGGATCGCCATAGTGCAGGTCCTCTTTTTCTTGATCCTTAAAGAGTTTTGCAGAAATATGCGGGGAATCTTTCTTAAGCTCCCGGAATAATGTCCTTATTTCTTACATGGCAGGAGTATCCGGAAGACCGTAGTAAAGGAGAATATAAAACTTAAAAATAAAGGAAAGCACCTTTGTTTTTATGTAAATTGCGCAAAAATCATACTTGGAATTTGTGCAATTTTTGTGTATACTGTTGCGTATGGAGAAGAAAAGATTTGCTGACGGTGTATTAACCACTCTCTGTTATGTAGAGAAAGAGGGAAAATGGTTAATGCTTCACCGGAATAAGAAAAAGGAAGATATTAATAAAGGAAAATGGATCGGTGTAGGAGGGCATTTTGAAGCGGGGGAAAGCCCGGAGGATTGTCTTTACCGAGAAGTTTTCGAGGAAACGGGACTGCATGTCCTGAGCCATCAACTAAGGGGAATCGTAAGCTTTTTCTATGGAGAAAAAGATTGCAGCTATATGTTTTTATTCACTGCCGTACTGGAAGAAGGTCCTTTAAAGGAATGTTTGGAAGGTGAACTGCAATATTTTTCCTATGAAGAGGTGAAAGCATTACCCCTTTGGGAGGGAGACCGGATCTTTCTGGAATTGTTGGCAAAGGGAGAGGGATTTTTCTCTTTAACTTTACGATATGACCGGGAGGGGAAGTTGTTGGAAGCCATTTTGGATGGGAAAGAGAATTTGCTCTCATCCTAAATGCCGAAAATTTTCCCATTTGTTAAAAAATTATAGTGCTATACAAAATGCATTATTGCTATTAATAACAACGCCGATATTTTTTTGTACAAAAATACGCATGGGCTATGGGAGAATGTAAGGATTAAGGAGATGAAGAAAAGTATAATACAGATTTTAGAATTGCCGGTATTACTGACCATGGCACTGGGGCTTTTGGCCTGCGGTACCAAGGTGGTCAGTTCTGCAGAAAGCCCCTTTAGCAAAGAAAGGGGCGGTTTTAGTGTGAAAGAAGAGCCCTTGGAAATCACGGTTTGGACCTATTTTTCCGGTATTCAACAGGAGGCCTTTCAGCGAACGATTAATCGTTTCAATGAAGGTCGTGGAAAGGATATCGGAGTAGAGGTGAAGGCCTATAACCCCGGTTCCACCTTGGATTTGCAGAATAATTTATACGGGATTAACCAAAAGAAATTAGCCCAGGGGGATTATCCGGACATCGTCAGCTTGCATACCGATACAGCGATGATATTGGAAGAGGAAGGGGTTCTCACAGACCTGGATTCCTATTTCAGCAAAGAAGATTGGAGTGCTTTTGTGCCGAGCTTTCTTGAGGAAGGGCGATTGGGGAGGAAATATGGAGGCGTAAAGATTTTGCCTGTGGCCAAGTCCACGGAGCTCCTCTATATCAACAAAACGGATTGGGATAGCTTTGCGGAAGCTACCGGAACATCTCTTTCGGAATTAAGCACCAAAGAAGGCTTACTGAATGTTGCAGAAAAATACTACCGGTATACGGATTCGCTTACGGAAACGCCGGATGACGGCAAAGCGTTCTACGGCATTGATGACTATGCGAACTATATGCTGGTAGGAGCCAGAGAGCTGGGCGTGAATTTAATTTCTGTAGATGAGGAAGGAAATCCTAAGGTGCAATTCCCAAAAGAAGTGATGAAAACCCTGTGGGATAATTTATATGTTCCTATTATTAAAGGCTATTTCACCTCTGAGGGGCGTTTTCGGTCCGATGATGTGAAGACAGGAGATATTCTGGCCTATACCGCATCTTCCGCTTCCAGTGTTTACTTTCCGAAGGAAGTGATTATTTCGGACCGGGAACAACATGCCATTACCGATATTGTTTTGCCGGCTCCTCACTTTGAAGGAGGGGAAGAGATTGCGATGCAGCAGGGGATCGGCATGGGTGTTGTTCAAGGAAATAAGAAGAGAGTGGAGGCTTCCGTTCAATTTTTAAAGTGGCTGACCAGCTATGAGGAAAATGCCCAGTTCGCCCTTTCTGCAGAATATCTTCCGGTACGTGTAGACAGCTTTACCGTGGAAGCTATTGACAAGGAGAAGGGGAGCGGAATGGATCCTTCTTTGGAAAAGGCTTTGTCCACCATGTCTTCCAACACCTTGTATTTTACCCCTTCCATCATTAATCTGGCAGAAATTAGAAAAGCTCTGGAATATGAGCTTCAGGATAAGGCTTTGTCGGATCGGTATAAGATTGAGACTGCAATGGCTTCCGGCGTATCCAGAGAGGATGCTATAGCGGAGTATGATAATGACGAGAATTTTGAACAGTATTATGAGACTATATTACAGGAAATAAATTATTTGTTGTCAGATAGTTAAGACTCCTTATCAATACGGGGAGCAAAAGTTGCCAAAGGACGCGTATGAAGAAACAACCGATTTTTACGAAAATATTGATTCCTTTGATGGGGTTGGTTATCTTGGAGATTTTGATTTTGATGATTTCTATTTATGGTCAGGGCTTGTTTTCTCTGATTCATAAAAATTCCCAAGATATCATCGAAAGTCGTGTGGAAGCGAGACGAAATTATCTGGAAAGCCTGATGGTGAATCAGTGGATGAATGTCAGCCAAACCGTGCAAAAGATTAATCTTTTGGCAGATGGGCTTGTGGATGCGGGAAAGATGGACATTGAGGCTATTGATGACAGTTCCGAAAATGCCGCTCCTTTCTTAAGTGCAGTCAGTATGGACTTAATCAGTATGATGCGGACCAATCACGTTACCGGCGTTTTCATGATATTAAATGCGGATAACTTGGAAGATAGTATGACGTCCAAGAAATATATGGATAAGCCGGGTCTGTACTTTCGAGATTTGGATCCGGAATCCAGAGCCAGCTCGGAAAACTTGGATTTACTGATTGAACGCTCTCCTCTTTTGGTGGTACGAAATACCCAGATTGCTACCGATAAAACCTGGAATACCAGCTTTCAATTCGGTACGGCAGATGTGCCCTATTATGACTTTTTATATGAACCTACCCAAGCGACCTTTTACAGTAAGCCGGATGTGACCTGGGAGGATATGGGATTTTGGAGTAAACCCTATACCTTATTCGGCGAAACCAGAGAAGCCATTGCCTATTCAGTTCCCCTACGGCTTTCCGACGGACGGGTGTATGGAGTTCTGGGAGTGGATATTTTGGTGGATTATTTGAAGCAAAATCTGCCCTCCAGAGAATTGGACGGTAGTGGAACTGCCTCGTATTTTCTCAGTATTCATAAAAGCGGAAATTCAGAGGGAAGCAGTACAAGCTACCAGGATATCATTCAGCTCAATTCGATAGAAGCTACGATAGGAGAAGACCGGGAAGGGAAAGTTGTTTCGGATAAGAAGAATTATTTTACCTTCAGTATGCCTTTACATCTTTTTTCCACAGTAGGACCTTTCACTGATATGGAGTGGCAGTTGGGAGCGGCTATTCCCTATAAGACGATGAACCGCTTTGCGGATAGGATGACCTTCGTCATGTCCGTTACCATTATTCTGACTCTGGGTATCGGAATCGTGGGAAGCCTTGTGATTTCCCTATTTTTGCAAAAGCCTATTCGGAAGCTGGCGCTGGCGATTCGCAGTAATAAGACGACGGATAAACTTCGTCTCAGAGAAACCGGCATTTTAGAGATTGATCAGATGTCGGAGGCCCTGGAGGATTTGTCCGATCGACTTTTACAGGAACAAAGAAATCTGCAATACGAAAGAGACCATGACTTCCTTACAGACCTTTATAACCGAAGAGCCTTCGGACGAAGAATCCGAGAGCTTTTGGAGAAAAAAGGCGGAGGAAATGCTATCGGTGCTTATATCATGATGGACCTGGATAATCTGAAGATTGTAAACGATACCTACGGTCATGAATATGGAGACAAATATATCCGCTGTGCTTCCGATGCCATGCGAGAAGGATTGGGGGATGAAGCCATATATTCCCGTATTTCCGGAGACGAGTTCAATGCCTTTATCTTTGATGAAGAGGGCAATCGGAGCCGTATCAATGCCTTGATTGAAAGATTACAGGAGACCATTGACAACAGCTTCATCATGCTTCCGGATGGAGAAAAGAAGCAGCTCCGTCTTTCCGGCGGTGTCAGCTGGTACCCCGAAGGAGGAACTAACCCGGATCAGCTCCAGAAAAATGCGGACTATGCTATGTATGTGGTGAAGAAAACCACTAAGAGTCAGATTCGTGTCTGGAGTGAAGCAACAGATTTAGGTAAGGAGAAAGACGAAGAGGAAAAGAAGGAGAAAAAGCCTGCGTTTGAGAATCAGCACAAAGAGGCCAGTCCGGAGAATGAATAGAAAGAGTCAGAGTCGGAGTAGATGTAGAAAGCGGCCGGAGTAGGAGCCTAAAGCTTGACTTTTCCTTCATTAGGCAATAAACTGTCGGTTGAAAAGCGAAGATGGCGCCCAGTACAAAGGGAGAAAAGATAGCCTAGAGAGAGGGACCTTGGCTGAAAGTCCTTTCTATCTTCCCGATGGAATTTTCCCGCCGGAGCTGTTTTTGTGAAGGAGAGTAGCAAAAACCGTGGAATACGTTACATTCAAAATGAGGGTTCGGTTCTTGGTTTAGAAGAAAGAATCGAAAAACAGGGTGGTACCGCGAGCAATCGTCCCTGTCTGTTTGAGAACAGACAGGGGCTTTTTTATTTCTAAAAAAGATAAACTCCAAAAGAGTTCTCAAAAGAAAGCGGATTTCCTTTGTAAAAGGAAGTAAAACAAAGTTCAAAGTGGAAAGGGAAGAGTGTATGGATCATCAAGTATTGCAAGAGATTGTAAAACGGGCAGAGGAACAGATTGCAGGTTCCAAGTATTTGACAGCCTTGAATGACATCAGAGTACAATTCTTAGGAAAGAAGGGAGAGCTGACTGAGGCGAAGAAGCTTTTAAAGGATCTTAGTCCGGAGGAAAGACCTAAGTTTGGACAACTGGTAAATGAAATGTTCCAAAAGGTGGAGCAGAGCATTAAGAGCCATGGAGAAGACCTGGAAAGAAGCCTTCGGGAAGCCAAAATGCGGGAGGAGACTATTGATATTACTCTTCCTGCCAAGAAGATTCGCTATGGTCATCCCCACCCCAATACCCTAGCGCTGGAAGAGGTAGAGAAAATCTTTATCGGTATGGGCTATGAGGTGGTGGAGGGACCTGAGGTGGAGTATGACAGCTACAACTTTGAGAAGCTGAATATTCCGAAGGGGCATCCGGCAAGAGATGAACAGGATACTTTCTATATTAATTCCAATATTTTGCTCCGTACCCAGACATCCTCCGTACAGGCAAGATATATGGAGACTCATAAGCCGCCTATTCGTATGATTTGTCCGGGAAGAGTATTCCGTTCCGATGCGGTGGATGCTACTCACTCCCCTTCTTTCCACCAGATTGAGGGATTGGTTATTGATAAAAATATTCATTTTTCCGACTTAAAGGGAACTCTGGATTTGTTTGCCAAGGAGCTGTTTGGACAGGATACCAAGACCAAGCTTCGTCCCCACCACTTCCCCTTTACGGAGCCTTCCGCCGAGGTGGATGTGTCCTGTTTTAAATGTAAGGGAAAGGGCTGCCGTTTCTGTAAAGGAGAGGGCTGGATTGAGATTTTGGGCTGCGGTATGGTGCATCCCAAGGTTTTGGAGAGCTGCGGCATTGATTCTAAGGAATACAGCGGTTTCGCCTTCGGTGTGGGCTTAGAAAGAATTGCCTTACTAAAGTATGAAATTGATGATATGCGTCTTTTGTATGAAAATGACCTGCGTTTTCTGGAGCAGTTTTAAGAGTTAGGGGGAAAATATGAATACATCCATGAATTGGCTGAGAGCCTATGTTCCGGGACTTTCCGTAAGCGGACAGGAATTCCGGGATGCCATGACATTGGCAGGAAATAAGGTAGAAACCATGGAGGATTTGGGGGAGAATCTGGAAAAGATTGTTACCGGAAAGATCCTTTCTTTGGAGAAGCACCCGGATGCGGACAAGCTCTCCATTTGTCAGGTAGATATCGGAAATGAACAGATTCAGATTGTTACCGGTGCACAGAATATGAAGCAGGGAGACGTTGTTCCTGTGGTTTTGGACGGGGGCAAGGTGAAAGTTGCCCATGACGGCAGTAAGCCCAAGGATGGCGTGGAAATCCGTGCCGGAAAGCTAAGGGGCGTTCCCTCCAATGGTATGATGTGCTCCATTGAAGAGCTTGGAGGCGAAAAGAACTTGTTCCCGGAAGCACCGGAGAGCGGTTTATACATTTTCCCGGAAGGAACTCCGGTGGGAGTGGATGCGGCAGAACTTTTAGGCCTTCGGGATATTTTACATGAGTATGAAATTACCTCTAACCGTGTGGATTGCTTCTCCGTACTTGGTTTGGCAAGGGAAGCGGCGGCGACTTTTAAGCAGGCGCTCCAGTATCCAAAGATTGAAAAGCTTGGCAGTCAGGAGGATGTTTCTTCTTATCTTTCTGTAGAATTAAAGTCTCCGGAGCTTTGCAAGCGCTATACCGCAAGACTGATTAAAAATGTGCATTTTGCTCCTTCCCCCCTTTGGATGCAGATCCGTCTTCGCACCGCAGGAATTCGTCCCATCAACAATTTCGTGGACATCACCAACTATGTGATGCTGGAGCTGGGACAGCCCATGCATGCCTTTGACTACGACACCATCAAGGGACATAAGATTATTGTGGAGAGAGCCAAGGAAGGGGAAAGCTTCACCACACTGGACGGCGTAGAGCATGAGCTTAGCGACAGTATCCTCTGCATTAAGGACGGGGAAAGAAGCATTGCCTTGGGAGGAATCATGGGAGGAGAGAATTCCATGATTACCGATCAGGTGAAGAATGTAGTTTTGGAGGCGGCTTGCTTTGACGGTACCAACATCCGTCTTTCCGGAAGAAAACTGGGACTTCGTACCGACGCTTCCGCTTACTTTGAAAAGGGCTTGGATCCAAACCTTTGCGAAATGGCTATGGATAGAGCCTGCACCTTGATTGAAGAGCTTGGAGCAGGAGAGGTAGTGGGAGGAATGTTGGACTGCTATCCTGTAAAGCGGGAGGATACCAAGCTTACAGTTTCCGTTTTTGACATCAACAATCTTTTAGGACTTTCTCTTTCCGGAGAGGAAATGAAGAAGATTTTGACCGCTTTGGAGATTTCCGTAGAGGTAAAGAACGGTGCAAATGGGGAGGAGCTATCCCTTGTTATCCCAAGCTTTAGACAGGACTTGGAGAGAATGGCGGATATTGCGGAGGAAGTTGCCCGTTTCTATGGCTATGACAAGATTCCCAGCACCCTGCCAAAGGCTACCACCGTCGGGGGCAAGGCTAAGGATTTACAGTTAAATCAGAAGCTTCGTCATTTGGCAGAGGCTTTGGGCTATTCTGAGAGCTATTTCTATTCCTTTGAGTCCAAGAAGGTGTATGAGAAGCTTTTATTCCCCAAGGATGCTATGGAGTGGCAGCAGATTACCATTGCCAACCCCTTGGGAGAGGACTTCTCCGTAATGCGTACCAGCTCCGTACCGGGAATGTTGCAGGCATTAAGCTTAAATGAGCATCACAAGAACAAGAATGCCAAGCTTTTTGAAATGGCTAAGATTTATATCCCCAAGGCTCTTCCCTTGACAGAGCTTCCGAAGGAGAGAATGACCTTGACCCTTGGATTTGCAGGAGAGGGAGACTTCTTCAGCTTAAAGGGAGAGGTGGAGGAACTGCTTCGTCAGTCCGGCTTACAGGGAAATTTCCACTATGATAAAGATTGCGAAAAGGCATTTTACCATCCGGGAAGAAAGGCAAATATTTCTTACGAAGGAAAGCTTTTAGGCTCCTTGGGAGAAATTCATCCGGAGGTATTGCAGAACTTTGATATGAAGGAAAAGGCTTATGTGGCTATTATGGATTTAGAGGCTCTTTATCCTCTCTCCGGAGACTTTAGAAAGTATAAGCCGGTGGCAAAGTTCCCGGCGGTTACCCGTGACTTCTCTCTTTTAGTACCGGTAAATGTGATGGCCGGCGACTTGGAGGAGGCCATCCGAAAGGGAGCGGGAGAGCTTTTGGAGAGTATTGAGCTCTTCGATATCTATGTGGGAGCACAGGTGCAGGAGGGCTACAAGTCCATGTCCTATAAGGTTAGCATCAGAGCCAAGGACCACACCCTTACAGAGCAGGAGATTGTAGGATGTACTAATAGTCTTTTGAAGGCTTTGGAGGAAAAGGGCGCAAGACTGAGGGATGCTTAGGCCATAGCCTCGTAGTTATATAATAGAATAAGGATACGCAAAAAGCCGATGGGGATTTCTCGGTAGACACGCTTTCGCTAACTTCGCTTACGTAGCGGTACTAAGCTCGAACTTCGCTTTACTCGTTCTTGCTAAGTACCGACGAGCTCAGATTGTCTACTTCAAACTCCCCCATCGGCTTTTTGCTTTACTAAATCTATACCAAAACTACTGCGGTATGGCTTATAGCAGAAATACTAAGGTGGGTTTCTTCGGGAATCACGCTTTCGCTAACTTCGCTTACGTAGCGGTACTAAGCTCGAACTTCGTTTCACTCTTTCTTGCTAAGTGCCGACGAGCTCAGATTGTCTACCTCTCTTGAAAAGCTTGGGAACTCGTGCTAAAAATATTCTGTTGAGTCTTATTGGAAGGAGTGCTTATGGATATTTACGGAAAAAAGAGAAATGAGTTACTGGCAGAGACGGTTATTAAGGGCTTGAAGTCTCGAAATATGACAGGCTATTATGCCAAGGACAAGGAAGAGGCTTTGAAGCTTGCTTTGGATCTGATTCCCAAGGGTAGCAGCATTTCCATGGGCGGCTGTATGAGTGCTATGGAGATTGGCTTGGTGTCTGCCTTAAAGGAAGGGGAATACAATTTTATTGATAGAAGTCAAATGGAGCCAAGGGCGGCACTGCTTGCGGCCTATGATGCGGATGTTTTCTTAGCCAGTGCAAATGCCATGACGGATGATGGAGTTCTGGTAAATATTGACGGGAATTCCAATCGAGTATCCTGTATTGCTCAGGGACCGAAGAAGGTGGTGTTTATTGTGGGGATACAGAAGATTTGTCCTGATCTGGATAGCGCTATGAAGAGAGCCAGAAACGTGACGGCTCCCACCAATACCCAAAGGTTTGATATTAAAACACCCTGTAAGGTAACGGGAAAGTGCTCGGATTGTAAATCTCCGGATACCATCTGCTGTCAGATTTTAATTACCCGCTTTTCTCGCCATAATGACCGAATTCATGTGATTTTGGTGAATGAGGAATTGGGATTTTAGACTTCGGCGATATATTGTTGAAGTGTTGTTAAGAATGTTTTTCATTTAGCTGCATTATAATACTTTACTTTTACGCTCTCATAATATGGAAGCGAAAGCGTAAAGGTAAAGTAGAATAATTCATTATAAGCAAAATTTATTATAAAAAAGCTACTATAGGAGTTCTGAACTGCCACAAAAGTTAGAGTTCCTACAGTGGCTATTTTTTTATCTTTAAAGTTTATGGGAGGATATTATAGCTACAATTCACTATATCATAACATTAATATTGTATTATAACATAAATAAAGTTATAATACGTTTTAGTAGTTATGGAGGAATGAAATGGAGTATATAGAGCGGATACTTGATATAAAAACAGAATATAATGATTGGGAAGATAGAAAAAAAATACCATATTTTCTAACAGATCGCTATTCTTTTAAAAAGGCAAAGTTGGATGAAACAGATTGTCTCTTCATGTATATAAAGGGAAAAATGGAAGATATAGTTTCAGTGAAAAAGCATGTACAAAAACTTGCTGAAATAGTGAATATTCCTGTGGTTTTAGTGCTTGATGAATGTCTACCCAGACAAAGGGAAAGTCTAATAAAGGCAAGAATTCCCTTTGTAATGGAAGGGACGCAGATATTTCTTCCTTTCATGGGAGTAGCATTGCAAGAAAAATTTAGCAAAAGAATGTTAGCTCCTAGAAAAATCAGTCCTGCGGCACAGGTTTTATTTTTATATTTCCTATATAGTGGAAAAGAGGAGATTAGTCTCAGCGAGCTGTCCAATCATCTATCCTATTCATTGATGACTATCAGTAGAGCTACAAAACAGCTGGAAGATACCGGAATTATTAAAAGCCATAAAAGAGGTGTTAGCAAGTTTGTTACTTCGGAATTTCATGGAAAAGAATTATTTACAGTTGCAGAAAAATTTTTAATATCTCCGGTAAAGAAAAAGTTGTATATTGAAAGAAAAGATTTGAAGGATGAATTCTTAAAGGCCGGAATTTTCGCATTATCAGAATATTCCATGCTAAGTCCTTCCAAAATAGAGACTTATGCTACTATGCAATTTTATGGTAATAGCTATGAATTCATGACGGATATAGACAAAGAAATTCAGCTGGAAGTATGGCATTATGATCCGAAGCTGTTTGGAATGAAGGGGAAGATAGATGCTCTTTCCTTGTATTTAAGTTTAAAGGATAATGCGGATGAACGCATACAGATTTCTCTTACTGAAATGATGGAAGAATTTTGGAGGAAGAAATATGATAAGAGGCTTACATAGTTTCAGAGAATGGTTTCAAGACTATGAATCCAACTATATTATTATTGGCGGTACCGCTTGTGACTTACTGATGTCAAACTTTGATATGGAATTTAGAGCAACAAAAGATCTTGATCTTGTTTTGATTCTTGAAGTCCTGACTGTGGAGTTTGGTCGGAAATTTTGGGATTATATTTTGGAAGCGGGATACGAACATAGAAACAAAAGTAGTGGAAATAGTCAATTTTATAGATTTTCTAAACCTAAAAACGATTCTTATCCGGCTATGATTGAAATATTTTCCAGAAGAACGGATAAAATGGTATTACCGGAGGACGCAGTACTAACACCGATTCCGCTAGAAGAGGAGTTATCGAGTCTATCAGCAATTCTCTTAGATGAAGATTACTACCAATTTCTTAGAAATGGGCCGGTAATATTGGATGGAGTTAGTATTCTGAATACTCCTTACTTGATTCCATTTAAAATGAAGGCATGGCTGGATTTAACAGAAAGAAGAAAATTTGGCGAAAAAATTGATAGTAGAGATATCCGTAAACACAGAAATGATGTATGTCGCATGTCTGAACTTTTAGGAGAAGAAATAATGATTCCCACGAAGGGAATCATTAAAAAAGATATCTCTGAATTTTTATTAAAGATGGAAACTGAAGAACTGGATACAAAACAGTTAGGTCTGCGACAGAGTAAAGAAGAAATCATTAGGCGTTTAAAGAACTGTTACTTAAGAGATGATAGAGGAGATTTGTAGATTCCCTATCTGTTCTCTATACTCTGATATTCGCCTTTTTGAATTCCTTTTCCAATTCCCTTCTCTGAGCCTTTTTCTTCATATCTTCCCGCTTATCATAAAGCTTTTTACCACGGCAGAGTCCCATGTTCAGCTTTACAAGACTTCCTTTAAAATAAAGGGAAAGGGGCATAAGAGTATAGCCCTGTTCCTTGATTTTCCCCAGAAGTCTATGAATTTCCTGCCTGTGCAGCAGAAGCTTTCTGTCTCTTAAGGCATCCTTATTGAAAATGTTGCCCCGCTCGTAGGGGTTGATATGCATGCCTACCACAAAGCATTCCCCGTTTCGAATCTGACAAAAGGCTTCTTTAATGGAGGCTTGTCCCAGACGAAGAGACTTTACCTCGGTTCCGAAGAGCTGAATTCCACATTCAAAGCTTTCCTCCACAAAGTAGTCGTGAAAGGCTTTTTTATTGTTGGCGATTTGCTTAATGCTTTCCTTAGTCAAGACTATTGCCTCCTTCTGCATCTTCCGGATAGTAGGGAAGAAAATCAATACTTCTGCTGAGGGTGTCCACCGCATAAACGGAAATCCACATGGGGTCTCCCATATGGAAGGTCTTTCCGCTTGCCTCGCCCCTAAGACTGATTTCCTCCTCATTGAAAATGTAGTAATCCTCTGTCATAAAGCGAAGAGGAATCATGCCTTCAATGCTATTCTCTAATGTAACATAAATGCCGTACTGGGTTAAGCCGGAAATTCTTCCCGGGAAGACTTCTCCCAAAAAGTTCTTCATGTACTGACATTTTTTCAGCTTCATACAGTCCCGTTCCGCTTCCTCTGCTCGTCTCTCTCGAAGAGAGCTTTGGCTTGCCACTTCCGGCAGAATCCGCTCATAATGCTTGCTCCGTTTCTCATTTTCCTGATAGGCGATATTTTCCTTGATGATACGATGAATCTGCAGGTCCGGATAACGACGGATGGGAGAAGTAAAATGGCTGTAATACTTACTGGCCAGTCCAAAATGTCCCTCCGGCTCCGTGCTGTACTTGGCTTGCTTTAGGGAACGAAGAATCATGCTGCTGAGCATGGCTTCCTCCGGTTTTCCCTTCAATTTGGAAAGCACCTCCTGCAAGGCCTTTGGTCTAAGGCTGTCCGGATCCTTTGTCTTTAAAATGTAGGAAAAGGAGGAGAGAACGTGGGAGAGATTCTGCCATTTTTCCCAATCCGGCTTTTCGTGAATACGATATAAAAAGGGGATATCCCGCCAGTAATATTCCTCTGCCACGGTTTCATTGGCAATGAGCATGAATTCCTCAATAATCTTATGGGATTCTTCTCTTTCCTCTGCACAGATTTTGGAAATATTTCCATTTTCATCAAAGTATACCTTGGATTCGGGAAAATCAAAATCCAAAGCTCCTCTGGCCATTCTGGATTTTCGAAGAAGCCTTGCCAGTTCCCGCATTTTCGTAAGAAGCTCCCGGAAGGGCTGATAAGAAAGCTTTTCCTCCGGATACTCCCATTCCTTATCCTCTAAAAGCGCCGTAACCTTGTGGTAGGACATCCTTTTATCGGAGCAAATGACGGAGGGGGTGATTTCGTGGGAAAGGGGGCGACCTTCCCGGTCAAAGTCCATGATACAGCTGAGACAAAGTCTGTCCACACCCTCATGGAGGGAGCAAATGCCGTTGCTTAAAGCCTTCGGCAGCATAGGAATTACCCGGTCTGTCAGGTAAACGGAGGTGCCCCTCTCCAGTGCTTCCAAATCCAGAGCACTTCCTTCCTTCACATAGTCGCTTACATCCGCAATGTGCACATAAAGGCGGTATTCTTCCTTCTCCGGAAAATATTCCAAAGAAATGGCATCGTCCAAGTCCTTGGCATCCTCTCCGTCAATAGTGATGGTGGTAAGCTTTCGAAAATCCTTTCGTCCCGGCTCCTCAGCCTTCTCAGGGGATACGGCATTGGGAAGCTGATTGGCCTCCAAAAGTACATCCTCGGAGAATTCCTCCGGTAGGGAGAAGGATCGAATCACGGAAAGCACATCCATTCCCGGATCATTTTTATTTCCTAAAATCTCCTTTACTTCTCCAACAGGGTAGGAGAGAAGGGAACTGATTCTTTTCCGGGGAATTCGACCTCGAGGTGCATTGTTCTCCTTGGAAGGACCATAGGAAAGGATTTCTACCACAACCTTATCTCCGGGAACAGCACCCTTATCTCTTCCCGGAGAAATCAAAATACAATCCGGAAGCTTGGGATTATCCGGGGAAAGATAGAGGCCTTCCCGCTTTTCCTTTACAAGTCCCAGCACTTCCTTATTGGCACGTTCTAAAACCTTGCTGATTTTTCCCTCGGCCTTACTGCCGTTTTCCGCCCTTTTTGTAAGGATGACTTTTACCAGGTCTCCGTCCATGGCATTACCGCTTTCTCCCTTGGGAATATAGACCTCTTCTTCCTTTTCACTTAGAGAAACAAAGCCGAAGCCTCGTCTGCTGGCATGAAAAGTGCCCTTTTGGGAAAAGCTTTCTGCCCTGCTGTATTTTCCCTGCAGGGAAATGCCGATAATGCCCTCCTCCTGCATCTCCATAAGAAGCTCCTGAAAGGCTGCCTTTTCTTCTTTTGGTACGCCAAGAAAGAAGCAAAGTTCCTTTTCCTTCATGGGGTGGTAGCTCGGATCCTTAATCAGATCCAATATAATTTTCTTTAACTTATCCCTTTGCTCTTCCCGCATTTTACTCCTTTTGTTCTTTAATTCCTTTAAATCTTTTAAATCCTTGAAGGCTCAACGAGTTTTCCGGTGAACTCTTTGAACGCTCATTTTCTTAGCCGTTCTATTTTTCTGTATGGATTATCTTTGGATATGAGAAAAAGCCTGCATAAAATGCAGGCTTACCATACAGAGGAAATAATCTTACCAAATAATGTCCAGCACCAATGCCACAGCAAAAAAGGCAAAAGCCGCAAACTTGGTAAACTTCTCTAAGTTCCCTTCAACGGAACGACCTCTATTCTTCTGCCAATAGCTGTCTGTTGTACCGGAGAGAGCGCCTAAGCCCTGACTCTTTCCTTCCTGCATCAGAATAATGGCAGACAATGCTAAGCCCAGTAATACAAATACAATAACCAAAAAAATCTTCATGGAAAACCATTCCTTTCAAATTTACATACCGACTGAGTATAGCATGATAGGGATAGGCGAGGCAAGTATTTTTTATGGAAAAACAGTGCTGAGACTTTATGGAAAAAACTCACTAAGGCTTAGCTATAAACTTACAAATCGGATTTCCTTTGGAAGAGAATTTCTCCTCATATTCGGTCATCACATTTCCCTCATTCAGGACAGGATCGTGGTGTAAATCTCTTGTATTTGCCAGAATCTGCCAGTGACATTCCGCCAAGCTGTCCAAGGAATAGCTAAATAGGTCTTGATTATCGGTCTTCATTTCCAGGAAGGCGTCTTTTGCCAGAATTTCTTTGTAAATCTTTAAAAAGACAGGACTGCTAAGTCTTCGATTTGCCTGCCTTTTTTTTGGCCAGGGATCGGAGAAATTCAGGTAGATTTTTCCGATTTCCTCAGGATCAAAGACATCTGCCAAAAGTCTGGCATCTATACTGATGTAGAAAAGATTTGTGAGAGTAAGATCAGGCTCCTGTTTTTCCCTCCTTTGAATCGCTTTCAGTAAAACGCTATCGTAGCGCTCAATTCCGATATAATTAATCTCCGGATTTCTTTTGGCCATTTCAAAGATAAACTGCCCCTTGCCCATACCGATTTCGATGTGCAAAGGATTGGTATTTCCAAAGAGCTTTTCGGAAAAAGCTCCCTTGTACTGTTCCGGATTTGATAAAACATAGTGAGAATTTGCTACAAAATCTTCGGAACCGGGGATATGACGTAAACGCATAGGTACTCCTTTATAAATGGGGTTGAATTAGAGGAGGGAAAGCAATATCGAAATGTTAGAACAAACATGAAAACAGATTTTCAAATTTTAAAGAAAAAAGCGAGCTTGATTAAATCTATAGCATCACCTGGAAAGAATGCGAGCATTCTTTCCGCATTGCGTAGGACAAGGCGGTGCAGTCGGAAATGCTTGCATTCCCGCCTGCGCCACCTTTGTCCTACACAAAAATGTGCGGAGCACATTTGGTGATGCTTACTGAAGGAACAAATCCATATATATATTTGCTAAAACTCTTTGTTTACTCAACGTTAAGTTTCTATGAATTCAAAAACTTATTAAAGTCTCCCTTAGCTTTTTCTTCTTTATCCCTGATTTTTACTGTTTTTTTATACCTTACCGGCTCTCCTCCTAATCAAAATTAAGATTTTCTTTATAGGATAGGAACAGTGCCTATGGTATCATAGAACAGCGTTTTCATCTATAGAAATAAGAGGTACAAAAATATATGCAAGATCATATACGGAATTCAAAATTATTCCATAGAGGACTTTCTCTTGTCTTAGTAGCCGGTCTATTGGGGCTTACTGCTTGTGAGAAGAAGCTTGGCGCTGAGGAGCAGGCTGCTTCTTCTTCGGATATTGTCCTGACAACTGAAGCGGAGTCGGAAGGAGTGATGGCCATTGCGGCTCTTGGCTTAAATGCCAATGTTCTTCCCTCTATTGAAGGAGTTACCATTGACGGGCAGGCAGAGGACTTAGCACCGGTCAATCTTACCGTAGGTGTAATTAATTCTGTTGTTAAGGATTTGCAACAAAGATTGATGAACCTTGGCTATATGGAGGAGGATGAACCGACCACTTATTACGGAGATGCCACCTCCAAGGCAGTGCAGTATTTCCAAAGACAGACAGGACGGAAAATGGACGGTATTACCGGTGTAGACACCTGGGATGCTCTGATGTCGGAATCCGCTCCCCATTATGCGGCAAAGCTTGGCTTCCAGGGAGACGATATTACCAAGATTCAGTACCGTTTGTATAACCTGGGATACCTTACGGAAAGCGGCCAGATTAACGGAACCTTTGATCAGGATACGGAAACTGCAGTAAAGAAATTGCAGGAAGTCAATAAACTGACGATAGACGGAACGGTGGGCCAGACCACTTACAATCTTCTATACTCTGATGAAGTAAAGGCCAATATTATTGCCCTTGGAGAACAGAGTGAGATTGTAAAAAAATACCAGAATCGTCTGATTGCGTTGGGATATCTTTCCGGAGAGGCGGATGGAAATTTTGGACTTAGTACGCAAAATGCCATTCGTGCCTTTCAGTCCAGAAATGACCAGGTGGTGGATGGCTACCTCGGTCCGGATACCAGAAGTCTTATGGATTCTGAAAATGCCAAGCCCTTCGGTATGCGTCTTGGCGAACAAAGTGATGATGTAAAGAATATGCAAAATCTTTTGGTAAAATACGGCTATCTTCCTCAGGATAAAGCCTCCGGCTATTTTGGAGAGCTGACAAAAGATGCGGTTATTGCCTTCCAGTCCGTGAATGGTTTAGGAACAGACGGAACAGCAGGAGCGAAAACGCTGCAGCTTCTTCAGTCCGGCACAGCCAAGTCTAAGCCGAAGCCAAAAGCAAAGGCGAAGACACCAAGCCGTGGTAATGGAGGCGGTGCAGCCGGAGGAAATTCCGCTCCGGCAGGAAGAGGAGATACCGGATCCGGCGGAAGTATTTCTTCCGGTGTGGGCGGTGCAACTGTTTCCGGATCTGCAGGATCTTTGATTTCCATTGCCTCATCCAAAATCGGTTCCCCCTATGTATGGGGAGCCAAAGGACCAAATTCCTTTGACTGTTCCGGATTTGTATACTGGTGTTTGAATCAGGCGGGCGTGGGAACCTCCTATATGACCTCCTCCGGTTGGAGAAATCCGGGACGATTTAAGAAAGTAAGTATGGGAGAACTACAGGCAGGAGATATTGTGGTGGTACGAGGACACGTAGGAATTTATGCCGGAGGAGGCTCCGTTATCGATGCATCATCCTCCAATGGCCGCGTGGTGCACAGAAGCTTATCCGGCTGGTGGGCCAATAACTTTATAACCGCATGGAGAATCTTCAGCTAACAGCAGAAGAAGACTGAGCAAGTGAAGAACTGTAAAAAACCAATAAAGAAAGTAAAAGATGCAGTATAGGTCTGAAATAAGAGGTATCTGGGCTGGTGAGCCGACCAAGTGAAGGACTATAAAACTCAATTAAAGCAGCGATAGATGCAGTGTGGATCTGAAATAAGGGGTAATCTGAGCCCCTTGATACTAACGGCGAGCTGACCAAGTGAAGGACTATAAAACTCAATAAAAGCAGCGATAGATGCAGTGTGGGTCTGAAATAAAGGGTAATCTGAGCCCCTTGATACTAACGGCGAGCTGACCAAGTGAAGGACTACAAAAATCAATAAACGAAGCGAAAGATGCAGTACAGGTCTGTAATAAGGGCAATCTGAGCCCGTCAGTACTTACTGAAAGCGAGCAAAGCGAAGCTTGAGGTTAGTACTGCTACGAAGGCGAGGTTAGCGGGAGCGTGCCCAAATTACAGACCTGTACTGCATCGGAGCGAGTTTTCTTGATTATTTATAGTCCATCGCTACGAGGCGAGGTTAGCGAGAGCGTGCCCCCGTTTCAGACCTATACTGCATCAGAGCGTATTTTCTACATTGCTTACAGTCCATCACTACGAAGAGCGAACATAGCGAGAGCGCGCCCCGATTTCAGACCCACACTGCGTCAGAGCATGCTTTCTTCATTGTTTACAGAATTCCGTTAGAAAGACTGGACGAAACGGCATTTTTCCCTTATCTTTAAAGGATAGGAAAAGAGATAGCAAAAGGATTGTCAGTACATTCCTTTTTTATACAATATCCACCCGAAGGGAGAGACTTATGGGAAAGAAAACAACGTTGGTAATCATGGCTGCGGGATTGGGCTCCCGTTATGGTGCGGGCATTAAGCAGTTGGCAAAAATTGGTCCCTATGGAGAGATTATCATGGATTATTCCGTGCATGATGCCCTGGAAGCAGGCTTTGAAAAGCTGGTTTTTGTGATTCGAAAGGATATTGAGGCGGACTTCCGGGAAATAATTGGGAAGAAAATCGAAAAGATTGCGGATGTAGATTATGTTTTTCAGGAAATCACGGCACTGCCTGAAGGATTTTCTGTGCCGGAGGGGCGCACAAAGCCCTGGGGAACAGCCCATGCATTAATGCAGTGCAGAAAGCAGGTACAGGGACCCTTTGGAGTGATTAACGCGGATGATTTCTACGGAAAAGAGGGCTTTCGTCTAATCAATAATTTCTTACAGGCAGACAGAGCGGATTCCGGTATGATGGAAATGTGCATGGCAGGCTATCATTTGGTAAATACCCTTTCCAAGTACGGTTCTGTAAATCGTGGAATTTGTCAGGTGAGTGCAGAAGGCTATCTTCAGTCCATTTCCGAAACCTACAATATTGAACGCAAGGAAGACGGCATTTTACGAGGAGAAAATCAACAGAAGAAAGTTGTGGAGCTGCAGGAGGATGCCATTGCTTCCATGAACATGTTTGGACTTCCGGAGCATTTTCTGGATGTACTGATTGAAAAATTCCCTTCTTGGTTGGAGAAATACGGCAAGGAAGCGAAGTCTGAGTATCTGTTGCCCAGAGAGGTGGATTGCCTGATGAAGGAAGGAAAGGCCAGAGTAAAGGTTTTAGAGGATCATGACCGTTGGTTCGGTGTGACCTATCAGGAAGACCGTGCATTGGCGGAAGAAGCTTTACGGGAATGTATTGCAAAGGGCTTATATCCGGAACAATTATATCGCTAAGGGAGTATATTCGGAGCAGTTGTATCGCAAAAAGGATACGTCCCCAAGTTATATTACTAAAGGAATGTATCCGGAGCAGTGATACCGTTAAGTTAAGATAGGGAGTAGGCTTTGGCGGATCGGGAAAGAGAATCAAGAAAAAGGAAATTAAAGCAAAGGGTCATCATAGGAAGTAAGGCGGAAGAAGGTCTTGAAGAAGAGCTGCAGGAAGAAGGAAGAAGGGCAGAAGACAATCCGTTTTCTTTAACTGCGAAAAACTTTTGGCTTCCTTTTTTGTTGATTCTTTTCTTTCTTTTTGCGGTAGGCTTTTTCTTTTACGGAAGAAGGCGTTTTGGACAAAAAGAACTTCTATGGAAGGATAGTCTGGAAGAAGGCAAGGGAGCAGAGGAGGAATACAGCTATTTTCCTTACCGGGATGGGGTAATCAAACTCAGTAAGGACGGAGCGAAGTATGTTTCTTCCCAGGGAAAGGTGCTTTGGGATCAGGCCTTTGAAATGGGACGAGCTCTGGTTTCCGTTTCCGGAGATTATGCTGTCGTCGGAGAGCAGGGCGGCACCAAGCTGTATATATTTTCTTCCCAGGGACTTAGCGGGCAGGGAGAAGCTCCCAGTACCATAGAAAAATTACGGATTTCCGAAAAGGGTGTAGTTTATGCGCTTTTGTCGGAGGATCAGGGAACCTATATCACGGTATTTTCCAAGGAGGGCAAAAATCTGGACATCGGCATCAAGTCGGTGATGTCGGGGGACGGTTATCCCATGGATTTATCCGTATCTCCGGATGGGACGGAGCTCTGTGTGGCATTTGCCCATTTGGAGCAGACCGCTGTGAAATCCAGAGTGGTTTATTATAATTTTTCTTCCTTAGGGAAAAATGCCGGTGCTGACCGAGTGGTTGGAGGCTTTACCGATGATTTTTCCGGGGGTATTGTAGGAAGAGTGCATTTTTTTACCGATGAGGAATCCTTTGCGGCGTATGACGGGGGCTTGGCTTTCTTCTCCACGAAAGTAAGAACCAGTCCGGAGCTGAAGAAGAAGGTGGAAATTCCGGAAACGATTCGGATGATTTCCTATGACAATAACTATCTTGCAGTTCTTACGGATCAAAGAGGCGAGACTCAGGAGGATGGGGGAAAATCCGGAGGTAAAGAGGGCGCAAAGGGCGGCAATACTAAAGACCCGAAGAAAAAGAAACAAAGTCCTGTAGCAAGTGGAAGTACCCTTACGGAAAGCAAAGAGAATTCCGGTAAAGAAAAGCAAAAGACGAAAGTCTCTTCCGGAAGTAAAAAGAAAAAGCAGGAAAAACCCTATAGACTTTTGATTTTCCGAAAGACCGGAGAGAAAATTTTGGATAAACCCATAGACTTTATGGGCAACAACATGGAGTTAAGTCAGGATAAGGTAATTCTCTATCAAGAGAAATATTTTAAAGTTTATGATTTTCAAGGCAGACTGCGTTATAATGGGGAGACCGAAGAAGGTTTGCAATATATTCGTTCTTTGTCAAAAATTCAGTTCGGGGGAACGGATTTATTCTTGGCATATCGAAACAGAGAAGAAGCTATTCGGGTAAAATAGAAAAAGCTTCAGCTATGTGCTTTTAGAAATATTCAGAAGAGTAAGGTGTGTAGCTAGCTACAGAGGAGGGGTAAGATGAATCAATATTGCGTAGGCATTGATGTAGGGGGAACTTCCGTAAAATGCGGTATCTTTACCTATAACGGCGTACTGTTGGACAAGTGGGAGGTACTCACCAGAAAGGCGGAGCAGGGAAAGTATATTCTTCCGGATGTGGCTGAGGAGTTAAAGAAGCATTTGGCGGAAAAGACCATTGCCTATGAGGATGTGGCAGGAATCGGGATCGGTGTACCGGGACCTGTAGAGCCGGACGGACATGTGCCTGTTGCGGTAAATCTAGGCTGGAAAGACATTTATCCGGCAAAAATCATGAGAGAGCTGATGGGCGGAAAGATTCCCTGTGCAGTAGGAAATGATGCCAATGTGGCGGCCCTTGGAGAGCTTTGGCAGGGAGGAGGAAGAGGTTTCTCCGATATGCTGATGGTAACTTTGGGAACCGGCGTAGGTGGCGGTTTGATTCTGCATGGCAAAATTGTTACCGGCGCTCATGGTGCAGGAGCGGAAATCGGACACATCCATGTGCGGGATGTGGAGGGAGAACGTTGTGCCTGCGGCGGCATGGGTTGTCTGGAGCAGGTGGCTTCCGCTACCGGAATAGTGAAGGAGGCAGAGCGTTTTCTTCGGATGTTCAGAGATCCTTCTTCTCTTCGTATCTATGGAAAAGCCCTTACCGCAAAGATTGTTTGTGAAGCGGCTAAGGAGGGAGACATTCTGGCCAGTACAAGTTTAGAATGCAGTATGCGTTATCTGGGAATTGTTTTGGCACAGGTTTCCATGATTGCGGACCCGGAGATTTTCGTTATCGGTGGGGGCGTTTCTCGAGCAGGAGACTTCCTCTTACAGATTATTAAGAAGCATTACGAGGAGCACACACCGATTTTAAACAAAAAGGCGGAGCTGATGCTGGCTAAGCTTGGAAATGATGCAGGAATTTACGGTTGTGCAAAGCTGATGCTGGATAGGGAATAGTTTTCTCTATAAATAGGTATAAAATAGAAATGCTTTGAATGGATATCGTCTAGCGGAAGTAAATCCGGACAAGTTCGTCCAAGAGTAGAAAGGGATAGAATGAACCAAAAGGTCTTAAAGACATTGGAGTTTTACAAAATCATAGACCGATTAGTGGAGGAGGCAGACTCTTCTTTGGGTAAGGAGAAGTTGAAGGCCTTAGAGCCTTCTTCTTCCTTTTTAGAGGTGGAGCAGAGTCTTTCGGAAACAGAGGCGGCACAAGACCGCATTCGTTTAGGGGGAGGAATTTCCTTTCGGGGAATCAAAGAAGTCCGCCCCTATTTTTCCCGTTTAGCCTTATCCACAGCCCTTTCCATTCCGGAGCTATATGATATTATCCTGATTTTAGAAAAGACCAAAAAAGCAAAGGATCAGGGAGAAGAGAGGGAAGATGCTTTACAGGAGTATTTTCAGGCTTTAGCCCCCTTGGATGATATTCGAAGAGAGCTGCAGCGCTGTATCCTTTCCGAAGAGGAGCTGGCGGATGATGCCAGTCCGGAGCTTTCCCAGCTACGCAGGAAGGAAAAGGGCTTAGAGGAAAAAATCAACCAGGAATTAAATCGAATTTTACAGCATAACCGTTCCATGCTGCAGGATCCGGTGATAACCCTTCGAAACGGAAGGCATGTGTTCCCTGTTAAGGCGGAATATAAAAATGCTTTCCGGGGAATTGTTCATGATGAAAGTAGCTCAGGGGCTACTCTTTTTATGGAGCCCTTCTCCATTGTTCAGCTGGAAAATGATATGCGGGAACTTTTGTCTTTAGAGAAAAAGGAAGTGGAGAAGATTCTTTTACAGCTCTCCCTTTCTTTAGCGCCCTTTACCGAGGAACTGGGGGAAAATGTAAAGATTTTAAGTCATTTGGACTTTGTTTTTGCCAAGGCAAAACTTGCCAATAAGATGGACGGGGTAAAGCCCATCTTGAATCAGGAACGAAAGACGGTGCTTTTGGATGCCCGCCACCCTCTGATTCCCAAAGACAAAGTGGTGCCCATCAGCATTCGCCTGGGAGATGACTTCAGTCTTTTGGTGATTACCGGACCCAATACCGGTGGTAAGACGGTTTGCTTAAAGACTTTAGGATTGTTCCAATTGATGGGGCAGGCGGGACTCTTTATTCCGGCTTTCCAAGGCTCCAGCATTACGGTGTATCGGGAGATTTATGCAGATATCGGGGATGAGCAAAGCATTGAGCAAAGTCTCTCCACCTTCTCCTCCCACATGACCAATACGGTACGGATTTTACAGGGGGCAAGGGAAGACTGCCTTTGCCTTTTTGATGAGCTTGGGGCAGGAACAGATCCTACAGAGGGAGCGGCTTTGGCATTGGCTATTCTGGACCACCTTTTCCAACAGGGAATACGAACCCTGGCTACCACCCACTATGCGGAGGTAAAGCTTTACGCCCTGTCTACTGATGGAGTGGAAAATGCCGCCTGCGCCTTTGATGTGGAAAGTCTCAGGCCTAGCTATCATCTCTTGATCGGTGTACCCGGAAAGTCCAATGCCTTTGCCATTGCGGAGAAGCTTGGTCTTCGAAAGGACATCATTGCTTCTGCGAAGAACCGTTTGGGAGAGGAAGACCTGCATTTTGAAGATGTAATTGCGGATTTGGAAAATACCAAACGACTTGCCCAGAGGGAAAAGGAAGAAATTGAGCGCTACAAGGCGGAGGTGGAGAGTTTAAAGCAGCGTGCCAGAGAATCCACCAAAGGCATCGAAAAAGGAAGAGAGAAAATCCTGCAAAGAGCCAGAGAAGAGGCTGCTCAGATTTTACGGGAGGCTAAGGAAACCGCTGACCAGGTGGTAAAGGAACTACGTCGGCAGGAGGCAGGAAAGAGCAGTGCCTTAGAGGGAGAAAAAACCAGAACCAAGCTTCACCAAAAGATACGGGAAAATGACGAGGCTCTGTCCTCCACCATGGTAAAGGGACCTTCCCAAACCATTTCCTTAAAGAAATTGGCCATCGGAGACAAGGTAAGGGTTTTAAGCATGCACGATATGGTGGCAACGGTTACCACTCTTCCGGATAAAAATGGAATGTTCACCGTTACTGCCGGTATGCTTCGCACCAAGGTTTCCGCCAAGGATGTGGAATTTATCCAGCATAAGGAAAAGGAAAAGGAAAAGCCGGAAAAGAATCAGGGAAAAGTCGCCTCCATCGGAAGAGGAAAGGTGCTGGGAATCTCTCCGGAAATTAACTTAATCGGAAAAATGACGGCGGATGCGTTGCCGGAATTAAATAAATATTTGGATGATGCCTTTTTGGCCAGACTGCCTCAGGTACGAATCGTTCATGGAAGAGGTACCGGAGCCCTTCGAAAGATGGTGCAGGAATGCTTGAAAAAGAATAAGCATATCGAATCCTTCCGTTTAGGAGAGTATGGGGAAGGCTCTGACGGTGTCAGCATTGCCTTTTTTAAGAAGTAAAAAGCCGATGCAGCTTAAGTTCTGCATAGACTACAGAAATAAGCCGATAAACGCTCATCTACTGCATAGCTTGAAGGGAAAAGCAGCTTCGGCGATTTTTAACGTAAGGAAAGTTGGAAAACATTAGAAAGGAGGAAGCATGGCGGAAAAACAAAAAATCTTGATTGTGGATGATGACAGCTCCATTGCAGAGTTGGTTTCCCTATATTTGGAAAAGGAGTGCTACGATACCCGTATCTGTGAAGACGGGGAAGAAGCCTTGAAAAGTCTGGAAAAGGAGCCGGTGGCACTGATTATTTTAGACCTGATGCTTCCGGGAATTGATGGCTATGAGGTTTGCAGAAGGATACGCACAAGCTCCAATGTGCCCATTATCATGCTTTCCGCAAAGGGAGAGACCTTTGATAAGGTGCTGGGCTTAGAGCTTGGAGCGGACGACTATATGCTAAAGCCCTTTGATACCAAGGAGCTGGTAGCTAGAGTGAAGGCGGTTTTGCGAAGAAGCCAGCATGTCTTTTCGCCACCTTTGGAGGAAGATAAGGAAAAGGAAGGGGGAGAAGACCTTTTACGAAAGGGCAAATATATCGCCTACGAAGACTTGGTAATCAACCTAAGCAATTATGCGGTGCATTATAAAGGAAAGGCTATTGATATGCCCCCAAAAGAACTGGAGCTTTTGTATTTCTTAGCCAGCTCTCCCAATCAGGTTTTTACCAGAGAGCAGCTTTTGGATCATATTTGGGGCTATGAGTTTGCCGGAGATTCCCGGACAGTGGATGTGCATATCAAGAGGCTTCGGGAGAAGCTTCCCCAGGTGGAAGAGTGGGAGATTTCCACAGTCTGGGGCATAGGGTACAAGTTCAGATTAGGATAAAGACCGGAAGCTAAGCTCAGGTTGAGATGGATAGAATAAGGCAGGAGGGAATTTGGGAAAACGATTATTTATCAAATTTATCATCACCTACCTGCTGTTTTTTCTCTTTGGCTTTCTTTTTCTTTATTTTTACGGAGAAAAGTCTATCGGGCAGAATCTATACCAAAGAGAGGGACAGGAGCTTTATAGTGAGGCTACCAGGCTTGCCAACTTCTATTCCAAAGAGGAAAACGGAGCCCTTTCTCTGGATAGACTCAGTAAGGAGATGGAAGGTAACATTCATAGAAGTAACGTGGAATGGACCTTGGTGGATAAGGACGGGAAAATTCTACAGCATAAGGGGAAGGACAATCTGAGCGGAAAGATTGTGAGTGATTTTGATCCTACGGAAAACGGTGGAAAAATTGCTTTCCGAGGCAATCTTCACGGTTTACTGCCTGAGGAACATATCTTGGCCCAGGCTCCCATTCAGAGAAATTACCAAAATCTTGCTTACCTGATTTTACATAAATCCGTAGCGGGAATAGAGCAGGAAAAAGCAATGCTGTTCAGCATTTTCTATAGAGGCTTTCTGGCTGTGGCCGTATTGTCTCTTTCCATTTTTTTCGTTTTTTACTTTTGGGTTTATCGACCGCTGGGAAAAATTACGGCAGGGGCGGTACATTATGCGGCAGGAGAATATTTGTATCGGATTTCCGTCGGTGGAGGGGATGAAATGTCCTACCTTGCGGATACTCTGAATTTCATGGCGGAGGAAATCCAAAAATCCGATGACTACCAAAGGCAGTTTATTGCCAATGTTTCCCACGACTTCCGCTCCCCGCTAACCTCCATAAAGGGCTATTTGGAGGCTATGTTGGATGGAACTATCCCCAAGGAGGCGGAGGAAAAATATTTGCTTCGGCTGATTTCCGAGACGGAGCGCCTGAGTAAACTGACCCAGTCCATGCTGAGCTTAAACAAGCTGGATCAGGGAAGCTCTTTAAACCGAAGCAATTTTGATTTAAACCGGATGATTCGAGAAGTTTGTGCCAGCTTTGAAATGCAGTGTCAGAAGAAAAAGCTGGGATTTTCTCTGGTGTTTGCAGAGAAAAAACAGATGGTCAATGGGGATTATCCTAAGATTCAGCAGGTCTTTTACAATCTTTTGGACAATGCGGTAAAATTCTCCAAGGAGGATTCGGAGATTCAGATTCGGACGGAGCAAAAAGGCACGAAGGTGCTGGTGGGCATTAAGGATCAGGGCATCGGAATTCCCAAGAAGGATTTGGGGAAGATTTGGGAGCGTTTTTATAAGACGGACATTTCCAGAGGAAAGGATAAAGCCGGTACCGGCTTGGGACTGGCCATTGTAAAAAGTATTATCACTGCCCACGAGGAAAACATTGACTGTGTTTCCACGGAAGGAGTGGGTACGGAATTCAGCTTTTCACTTCCCGCAATGGAACGGGTAGAAGAGTAAGATAGCAGGGCTTTAGAGGAACGCAAGATGGAAGAACATTTTATTCGAGAGAAAATCGTAGGTCCTAAGGGAAAATGGAAAAAAAGGCTGAAGAAGGCGGTACTGATTCTGCTTTCCGGCGGGCTTTTTGGTATAGCGGCAGCCTTTTCTTTCTTTTTTCTGGGAAAACGCCTTTCCCAGGGGGAAGTTGAGCAAGCAAAGGAAAGCATTGCCCTGGTGGAAGAAAGTACGGAAGCGGCATCGGAAAGCACGGCGGAAACCGAAGCGATTGAAGATGTAGTACAGTCAGAGTTGCAAAAGTTTGATTTCTCCGTATCCAGCTATGACAGCCTGATGTCCAATGCCAAAACGCTGATTTCCGAAGGTGAAAAATCCTTGGTAGAGGTCAGTATTCATACTCCCGGAGAAGATTCTCTCAGTGAAGCAAACCAGCATTGTACCGGGGTGATTTTAAAAAAGACCAAAGAAGAGGCGGTGATTCTCTTTTTGGGAGAGGCCAAGGCAGGGGCAGGCTACGAGGTCACCTTTAACCGGGAAAAAAAGCTTCCCGCCACTCTTCGGGGGAAAAGCGGCAGGGATCGATGGGTGGTTCTTACCGTAGAACTTTCTTCTCTAACGGATAAGGAGTGGGAGAAAATTCAGGAAATGCCCAGAGGAAATTCCAGACTTCTGCAAAAGGGAGACACGGTACTGCTTTTAGGCTCCCCCTTGGGACAGGCCTATTCCTCAGCTTTAAGCACCATCGGCGTTTTGTCCTATGACAAGGCTTCGGAGGACAGGGTTTGGGAAGAAATCAAGATGCAGTTCTCCGGAGAAGAAAACAGCACAGCCTTTGTTTTAAACACAAAGGGGGAATGGGTAGGCTTCTACACGGAGGCAGAGGATAGAAAAGCAGGAAGACAGATTATCGGAATATCTGATGCTTTAGAAAGTCTGGAACGACTCAGTAATGGAGGAATTCTTCCCTATTTCGGCGTAAAGATTCAAAACAGTTCCAAGACCATGAAGGAGCTGGGAATTCCGGAAGGGGTTTATGTCACGGAGGTGGTGGAAGACAGTCCCGCCTACTCTGTTGGAATTCTTCCCGGGGATATTATCATAAAATTGAACGGAAAGAGCGTTGATACCGGCAAGGCTTTTCAGGATACTTTGCAGGAACAGGCGGAAGGAGCGGTTGTTCCCGTGGAACTTCTCCGTTATAATGGTAAAGAGTATGTAGAGTTAGTGCTTTCTTGCCCTATACAGGCAAGGTAGGAAGGAAAGAATATGGAACGAGTTCCTAACCCCAATCGTTTTATTGAGAACTTTCGAGATGGGCTTCGGGTAAATAATGTGTATCTGGTAAAAACCAAGAACGCTGCGGTAACAAAAAATGGGAAGGAATACTTGAATGTCTGTTTGCAAGACAGAACCGGCACCATTGATGCCAAGGTATGGGAACCCAATTCTCCGGGGATATCGGACTTTTCTCCCATGGACTATGTGTACGTGGAGGGAAATGTCAGCATTTACAACGGGGTAAATCAGCTAAGTATTCAGCGCCTGTCGGTGGCTTCCGAGGGAACCTATGCGGCGGAGGATTTTTTACCGGTCAGTAAGCATGACCGGGAAGAAATGGGGAAGGAACTATTTGCTCTGATTAAGACCGTACAGAACCCTTATTTACAGAAGCTGTTACAGAAGCTTTTTGTGGAGGATAAGGAATTTTACAAATGCTTTTCCTTCCATTCCGCTGCAAAATCCGTGCATCACGGCTATGTGGGAGGACTTTTGGAGCACACCCTGTCTGTTGCCAAGCTTTGCGATTTTTACGCAAGACACTATGGGGATATCAATAGAGACATTTTGTTAAGTGCGGCTCTTTGCCATGATATCGGAAAAACCAAGGAGCTTACTCCCTTTCCGAAAAATGATTATTCCGACGAGGGACAGCTTTTAGGTCACATCTTAATCGGCTACACCATGCTTTCGGAAAAGATGCAGGAGATTCCCGATTTTCCGGAGAATATAAAGACAGAGTTTTTACACTGTATCCTGTCCCATCACGGGGAATTGGAATACGGTTCTCCCAAGAAGCCGGCTACCATGGAGGCTTTGCTCCTTTCCTTTGCGGACAATACGGATGCCAAGCTGGAAACCATGCGGGAGTTTATTGAGCAGGGAGAAAAGTCCGGAAAGGCCAAGGAAGCCAACGGCTGGGTGGGCTTTAACAAACTTTTGGACAGCAATGTAAAGAAGACTTTCAATTAAAAATTTTGTAGGGTGAATTCTGTAGGCTGAATTTTGTAGAGTAAATCCTATAGAGTAAATCCTATAGAGTAAATCCTATAGAGCAAATTCTATAGTGTATATTCATCAAGAGTTTTCAGAGATTTCTCAGTTAGATTTTATATAGTATGTAAAAGAGGATTTTGTGATTCGATTATTTTTAGGAGATAAGGTGCTTCCTTTTGAAGCGGACATTCGGGAGCTCTGTAAGGCATTTTACCCCGGGGAAGATTTCCAGATTCATAGCAGTCAGGGGATTCGCCTGATGGAAACCACACAGGAGGAGAAGAATGCCTTTAAGCGGGCGAAGGAAGTGGGACAGCCCACAGAGGTAAATAAAAAGAGCTTAAAGCATAAGCCGGAAGAAAAGAAAAATCGCATTTTAACAGAGGAGGGGATTCTCGACCCTTCTCTGTTCCTCTTTTCTCTGGAAATCACCGGAGAAGAGCTTAGCTTTACCGGAGATAGGGGAAAGGATAAGTCCATTTTAAAGGCCTATCTTTATGATATTTTGGAAAAACAAAGTGGAAGAAGCCTGCCTTGGGGAGACTTAACCGGCATTCGTCCTGTAGGGCTTTGCCGGAAAATGCGGGAAGAAAAGGGACAGAGTCCCGAAATTTTGTTCCCTGCTCTAAAAGAAGAGTATCGTTTGGAGGGAGAGAAGGCGGAGCTTTTATATAAAATTTCCCTACAGGAGGAAGATATTTTACAAAGGGCGGAAAAGGCTTACGGAAAAAACATTTCCGAAGGTTACAGTCTTTATATCAATATTCCCTTTTGTCCTACCCGTTGTGCCTACTGCTCCTTCCTTTCCATGCCTATGGTAAGTTTTTCCGAAAGGATGCCGAAATACCTTTCTCTTTTAGAGGAGGAAATGCTTTTTGTGCTGCGAGAAATGGGGGAGAAAAGAGGAAAGCAGCTGCAAAGCATTTATATCGGTGGCGGAACCCCAACAGCCCTAGGGGAAAAGGATCTGGAAATCCTGCTTTCCTTAGTGGATAAGCACTGCTTTTCCAAAGGAAAGGGCGCCATAGAATATACGGTGGAGGCCGGAAGACCGGATTCCATTAATCGGGAAAAGCTAAAGCTTCTACAGGATTTCTCTGTAGATAGAATTTCCATTAACCCCCAAAGCTTCCATCAGAAAAGTTTAGACATTATCGGAAGAAAACATTCCGTGGAAGAGGTGAAGGAAAAATATTCTCTGGCAAGGGAATTAGGTTTTGACAACATTAACATGGACTTAATCTTAGGTCTGCCGGGAGAGCATTTGCAGCAGGTGGAGGAAAGCCTTTCCGAAATCCTGCGCCTGGCGCCGGATAGCTTGACGGTACATTCCTTGGCGGTGAAGCGGGCCGCCAGACTAAAGGCGGAGGAAAATCATTTTCGAGAAATCTATCAGGCAGGAGGAGAGGCGGAAAGCTTTTCCTTGGATAGAGAGTTTTCCATTCCCTATCTGCCTTCCTTAAAGAAGCGACAGGAGAGAAGAGAAATCGAGTGGATGATGCTTTGCAGTATGGATACGGCGGAGAAATTGGATTTACAGCCCTACTATCTTTATCGCCAGAAAAACATGGCGGGAAATCTGGAAAATATCGGTTTTGCCAAGGAAGGGAAGGAGTGCCTTTACAACATTTTTATGATGGAAGAAAAGCATAGTGTTTTAGGAATCGGGGCAGGAGCTTCCAGTAAGATTCTCTTTCCGAAAGGCCGAATCGAAAGAACGGACAATGGAAAGGATATGCATTCTTATTTGGAGCGTTTTCCGGAGTATCTGGAAAAGAAACGGAGACTTTTGGAAGAGGAGGAGCTTCGGTAAAAGGGGCTGTAAAAAAATCAAAACAGTTTTCTAAGCAATATTGCCGAAAATCTATTTCTTATTTTGATTTTCACAGCCCCTTTTATGGGCAAAGAGGTTTAAAGACAAGTAATACGGAGTAAAGAAACTTTGAATATGGTCGAAATAGTAAGGGAAAGTATGTATAAAATTCAAAAACTCCTAGAAAACAACTAGGAGTTAGTCTATACTACTCTTGTCCAAAGCTTTTAAGGAGTGGGGGAAGAATTCCCGGAAAGGATGCAAAATGAATATTCAAGAGAGAAAAGTAGGGGTTATCGGTTGTGGATTTGTAGGAGCAAGCTCTGCCTTTGCCTTAATGCAAAGCGGACTGTTTTCCGAAATGGTTTTAAACGATGCGGACCGGGCAAAAGCTGAGGGAGAAGCACTGGATATCAGTCACGGACTTCCCTTCGCAAAGCCTATGAAGATTTATGCCGGAGATTATGATGATTTAATGGATTGCTCCATCCTTGTGATTACGGCAGGAGCAGGACAGAAGCCGGGAGAAACCCGTTTGGATCTGGTGAAGAAGAATGTAGGAATTTTTAAGAGCATTATTCCGGAGATTGCCAAGAGAAATTATGAAGGAATCCTTCTGATTGTAGCCAATCCTGTGGATATTTTAACCTATGCGGCGGTAAAGCTTAGCGGCTTCCCGGAGAATCGGGTATTCGGCTCCGGAACTGTATTGGACACCGCAAGACTGAAATATCTTCTGGGAGAGCACCTTTCCATTGATAACCGTTCCGTGCATGCCTTCATTATCGGAGAGCACGGAGACAGCGAGATTGCCGCATGGAGCAGTGCCAATGTATCCGGTATTCCGTTGAACGATTTCTGCGAACTTCGGGGGCACATTGAGCATGACGAGTCCATGAGACGCATTGCGGAAAATGTAAAGAACAGCGCCTACGAAATTATTGAAAAGAAGAAGGCTACCTACTACGGTATTGCCATGTCCGTTCGCAGAATCTGTGAAGCCATTATTCGAGATGAGAAATCCATCCTGCCGGTTTCCAGTATGCAGCACGGAGAATACGGCATTCACGATGTGTCTCTTTCTGTTCCTGCTATTGTGGGAAGAGGGGGCGTGGAAAGAGTAGTATCCATTGAATTAAGCCCGGAGGAGAAAGAAGCATTACAGGCTTCTGCGGATACCTTAAAGAAAGTTATCGGGGATGCCCTGTAAAAAGTCTTGCCTGCATCGGAGATTTTAAGGAGAGTGCCCTGTAAAGAGATAGCTATTCCATTTGCTATAGCCTAAAGAGGATGCCTACGACCGGCATCCTCTTTTCTTGCACTTTTTTTCAACTTCCTTTATACTTTAGCAGAAAAGAAAGGAGAAAGTATGGGATTAGAATTCATTCATAAGTTACCCTCTGCATCGGAGGTAAAGGAACAGTATCCGTTGTCTTCCGAGCTGATTGCTCAGAAAGCAAAAAGAGATGAGGAGATTAAGGCGATTTTTATAGGAGAAAGTCACAAGTTTTTGCTGGTGATCGGGCCCTGTTCCGCAGACCATGAGGATCCTGTACTGGAGTATTGTCACAAGCTTAAAGAAATTGCTAAAGAGGTGGAGGACAAGATTTTAATTGTTCCCCGCATCTATACCAATAAACCGAGAACCACAGGAGAAGGCTACAAGGGTATGCTCCATCAGCCGGATCCGGAAAAGCGTGCCAATCTGATTGAAGGGATTTTTGCCATTCGAAAGCTCCACATGCGAGTTTTGGAGGAAACAGGCTTCAGTACCGCAGATGAGATGCTTTATCCGGATAACCTGTCCTACCTGTCCGATATGCTGTCCTACATTGCGGTGGGAGCCCGTTCCGTAGAAAACCAGCAGCACCGTTTGGTGGCTTCCGGGGTGGATGTTCCCTGCGGCATGAAGAATCCCACCTCAGGAGACTTAGGGGTAATGTTAAACTCCATCTATGCAGGACAGCATGGCCATGAATTCATTTTCCGGGAATGGGAAGTAAAGTCCTCCGGAAATCCCTATACCCATGCCATTATGCGAGGCTTGCAGAATAAGCATGGAGAAATGGTGCAAAACTACCACTATGAGGACTTAAAGCTTCTGCAATCTCTGTATGAAGAAAGAAATTTAGCGAATCCGGCGGTAGTGGTGGATACGAATCACTGTAATTCCGGAAAGCAACATAGAGAGCAGCTTCGTATTGCCCAGGAAATCATGCATTCCAGAAAGTACTCCCAGGAACTTGCCAACTTTGTGAAGGGCTTGATGGTGGAGTCCTATCTGATCGAGGGGGCTTGTAAGGTGGAGGAACATATCTTCGGAAAGTCCATTACTGACCCCTGTATCGGCTGGGAGGATACGGTTCGTTTGATTTCCAATGTCTACGAGTACGAGCAGCAGACTAAATATTAATACAGCACGGCAAGAGCAGTTTGATTTTTGAGGGAATGAAAGTAAGTGATATACCCGCACTATTGCCGGGATACTCCTTAAGAACGAGATACCCCCGCGCCGTGAGAGAGATGTAAAATCAGGCAGGATTTTTCTTTTGAAAGAAAGACAGATCCTGCTCAGTCAATGATGAGAAAAGGAAGGAAGCAGTATGGGAGTTTACGAAGAATTACAAGAGAGAGGATTGATTGCCCAGGTTACAAATGAAGAAGAAATCCGAAAAATGGTCAATGAAGGAAAGGCAATCTTTTATATTGGCTTCGACCCCACTGCGGATTCCCTTCATGTAGGGCACTTTATGGCGCTGTGCCTGATGAAGCGTTTGCAGGCAGCAGGCAATAAGCCTATCGCCTTAGTGGGAGGCGGAACCGGTATGATCGGAGATCCTTCCGGTCGTTCCGATATGCGGCAAATGATGACCACCGAAATGATTGACCATAACTGTGCCTGCTTTAAGAAGCAGATGAGCCGTTTCATTGACTTCTCCGAGGGGAAGGCATTAATGGTAAACAATGCGGACTGGCTTAGAGATATGAACTTTATGGAGTTCTTGCGAGAGGTAGGTCCTCATTTTTCCGTAAATGAAATGCTGAGAGCCAGATGCTATGTGAACCGTCTTTCTCAGGGACTTTCCTTCTTCGAGTTTTCTTATATGCTGATGCAGGGCTATGATTTCTATCGTCTTTACGAGGACTACGGCTGTAACATGGAGTTCGGCGGAGATGACCAGTGGTCCAATATGCTGGCAGGAACAGAGCTGATTCGTAAGAAGCTGGGAAAGGATGCCCATGCCATGACCATCACCCTGCTTACCAATAAGGAAGGAAAGAAGATGGGAAAGACCGCCAGCGGTGCGGTTTGGCTGGATGCGGCTAAGACCAGTCCCTACGACTTCTACCAGTATTGGCGAAATGTGGATGATGCGGATGTAGGAAAATGTCTTCGTCTCCTGACCTTCATTCCTATGGAAGAAATCAAGAAGATGGATGCCTGGGAAGGGGCAGAGCTGAATAAAGCTAAGGAAATACTGGCTTACCATTTGACAGAGCTGGTACACGGTGCGGAGGAAGCTAAGAAGGCGGAGGAAGCAGCCAAGTCCTTATTTGCAGGTGGCGGAAATTCTGCAAATACCCCGAAGTGCGTCCTAAAGAAGGCAGAGTATCCAGAGGGAATCGACATTTTGAACCTTTTGGTTGTGAGCGGTTTGGCACCATCCAAGGGAGAAGCCAGAAGAAATGTGCAGCAGGGCGGCGTAAGCTTTGCCGGAGAGAAGATTACGGATATCGGAAGACAGCTATCCCTTTCCGAACTGGAGAATGAACCCTTGCTCCAGAAGGGGAAGAAGAGCTTTATGAAGATAGTGTTGGAGTAATAGCAAATATAAAAAATAGAATAAAATGAAAAAAGATGAGGGACAGGGTTCCCTCATTTTTTCTTTTAGTAGAAACATTTTCATTAAGTGACTTTTCTTGGAGATTTAGGTCAATAAAGATTTAATATTTTAGAAAGCTTAATTATATTGCAATTTTTTTAGTTAAGTGCTAAAACCTATCACAATAGACAATAGCATACGGGTGAAAAGTACGGCGGACAATTATCTTCATTGAGAAGGCATTGAAAGTTTGGATTATATTTTGGAAGGAAGGACATCTCCAATCTATTTCCACAAATTTGAAAGGGGTGATTCTTATGATTAGTTTCCTTTTTCAGTATCCTTATAGTAGAGTGCTTATTTTAGCTTTTGCACTTGGACTGATTTACTTTATTTCTTCAAAGAGAAAGTATAGCTACGGGCATCGCTGGGGATTGATTAACTATATGGCATTGCTTGTGTTGATTTATCTCATTCCTCATAGCATAAGCCATAGGGATTTATCCATCCCGCAGATCCTTCAGGATATTGAGTTGAATCCGTTCTTGTTTTTGAGATACAACATGCTATCCAATCTTATAATTGTAGTATCATTTCTTCCCTTACCGGGACTTCTCTTTTCCGTAGTGAAGGAGAAAAAGAAGGTACTTCTCTATGCGGTATTGATTGGATTTGGTATTGAATGTATTCAGCTTCTTTTGAATATCCTATTCCATTCCCCGATTTTTGTGGTGGATGTTAATGATTTAGTCTTGTATACTTTGGCAAATTTCATTGGATACTCTCTGTTCCTTCTTTTACAGAACAGAAATATATCCATGCCTCTTGGGACTCAAAAAGCTTAAGGTATAATGGACGATTCAAGAATTAGAATCTCTTGAATTCGTGAAGAACATTTCAAAATTCTAAGTTCTTACGAAAGTTTTACAAAACTCTGTATCTTTTTCCCCGTGGATTGTCATGATAACGAAAAACGGATATACTGATAAAGCCGGTGAGATACCGGCTTTATTTTTCATTGTGAGGGGTAAGTTCTCTATGTTAAAAAGAGTTTCATTATTAATGATATGCCTTCTTGGCGTTTTATTTTTTTCCTTCTCGGCTTTTGCGAAGGAGCAGTTACAGCTTCATGTGGAATATGTGGAAGGAAAGGTAAACGATCCTGTCAGCAAGTCTGCCAGAGTAGCTTACATTGTCCATGAGAATCCGGTATTCTCCGTATCCGGTAAGGGAGAAGTAGAGGTTGTTGCTTACAAGAACACCTACCTACAGGATGAGGACAAGGGTGTTCGCAATCGTTTATGGAAGAAGACCGTAAAGGACGGAGAGCAGTTTAGCTTTATTCCCGAGGAAGAGTTCCGAAATGCTGAAGAAGAGGGAACACTTTATGGACTTTCCGATTGTTATGTGTTGCGGATTCAGGAAAAGGGTAGCCCGGATTATCAGGAAGTTTTCGTAGGTGTTGTAGAAGAGAATACCTTTAAGGACTTCCAGGCTAAAGCGAAAGAGAAGGAAGCACGCTTAGAACAGAAGATGAAGGACTTAGGTCCTGCGGCTAAGAAGACCGCATAATAAAAGAAGGAAGAGAGGAAGAATATCCAAGCGGATGGATTCCTCTTTTTTAATAGTAAAAACTATGTGACTAGTCAGGAGTACGACATAATAGTAAGGTAATAATTCCGAAGTTACTTTGGATCTGTATTGTAATTCTACAAATAATTCCGAAGTCACTTTGGAGGTCTATTTAAATCCTAAAGAACAACACGGTAGGATTATCCCATGTAACGCATCAACTAAGAGGAAAGACCATGAAAAAAGTATTGCTTTTAATGAATGCACAGAGTGGACAGGGGAAGGGAAAGGAGCTTTGCTATCGGGTGGTAGAAGGTCTTTCTTTATTAGGCTGTATGGTAACAGTCTTTCCTATTCTTCCCAAGCATAAGAACTTACGAACGGAAGAGCTGATAAAAAAACTGGGTAAAGATTTCGACTTGATAGTTTGCGCAGGAGGAGATGGAACGCTACATTATCTTATGAATGCCATACTGAAGGAAAAGCTGGATATTCCCATGGGCTATATACCCTGCGGCTCCACCAATGACTTCGCCCATTCTTTAGGGATTCCCAAGGATTTAGAGGAGAATCTTCGAGCCATGGTGGAAGGAGAGCGTTTTTCTTATGATGTGGGGAATCTTCAGGGGAGATTTTTTAACTATATTGCGGCCTTTGGAGCCTTTACCAAGGTGAGCTATGGGACAGACCAGGAATTAAAGAACAATTTGGGACATTTAGCGTATTTGCTGGAATCTCTTCGTACTTTACCGGAAAATATGAGCCAGAGTATTCCCTTAAAAATCTCTGCTGAAAATTTTTCTGAAGAGGGAGAATATATTTTCGGAGCGGTTTCCAATTCCTATTCCGTGGCAGGCTTTTCAGGTCTGCCGGGACAGAACCTTCAGGAAAAGATGAATATAGATTTAGCGGATGGAGAATTCGAGGTTTTACTGATTCGTTCTCCGAAAAATATTGGAGAGCTGGGAGAGATTGTAGGAACCCTGCTTCGGGGAGACATCCCGGAAGATCACCCTTATGTGAGTTTTTTTAAAACCCGGTATCTGGAGTTTCAAGGGCAAAAGCCGGTGGAATGGACTTTGGACGGAGAGTTCGGGGGTGCCTATAAGACGGGAAATATCGAAATACATAAAAAGGCAGCAGGGATTATGCTTCCTAAAATAAAGAAGGAATAGATTCACTTCCGGATACCAAAGAATCCCCAAAATCAGACAGAAATGAAATCATACCGCTTGATTTTAGGGATTCTTTTATCTCGTAAGAACTCACATTTTATACGGAAATATTAATATCTTTATTTTTATTTCCCAAATTCTTCCAATGCCGCCGGTATGGTGGATTGCAGGTACCGCAAGATAAATCGAATACATTCCTGCTTATTAAAGGGGGACTTTTTCTGAAGATAGAGGAGCAGGATTTGTGCAATGCTGGCGATATAGCTGTCCACCAGCGTATCCAAAAACTTCTGCTCGATGCCCAAGGGATTGGAAGTTTCCGTTATTTTTCCCCCATTCCTCTGTAAGACATCCTCCATTCCTTTTTCCATGGCCCAGGAGATTACTTTACGGAAGTCCTTATTTAAGAAACGAACCAAAGCATCCCTACCCATGGAATCATAGACACAGTTTACAAAATGACGGTTCTTCTCAATGGAATCAAAAACCAGAGCAAGGGAATTCTCATAGTCCTCCTGATTCTGAATTTCAAAAATCAATCTTTGGCTTTCTTGTGTTACCATCCATTCCAAAAGTCCGTAAATATCCGGAAAATAATAATAAAAGGTCTTTCTATTGATGCCGACCTTTTCAATCAGCTCCCGAACGGTAATCTTTTCCAGGGGCTTTTTTTGTAAATAAAATTCCAAGGCTTCCGCCAACTGTCTTTGGGTTCTTTCCCTACACTCTTGTTTTTTCATTTTTATACCACATATGTCCCATATTGTCCGTTTTTTTTCCTTTGCCAAAGGCTTAGGATAGCTACTGTTGCTCATGGCTTTCTTTTTAGTATAGCAAAAAAAGGAGAAAAACAAAGAAATAAGCATTGAAATAGTATGAGTAAAACAGTATGGGGAAAGGTTTTGAAAGCAGAAGTGCTTTAAAGACAAAAGTAGCATTGGAATCGTATAGAACAAGGAGGGTACAAGCATGAAAAATCAGAGAATTTACAATAGAGCAATAGCAAGCAATCAAAACGATAATCAGAAGAATACTCGAAATGGTAAGCAAAGGAGCAGTGAAAGGAATAAGCAATGGAAAAGAGCAGTTTGTATTGCTCTTTGTTTAAGTCAGGTCCTTGCCCTGTCCATCTCGGCTTTGGCAGAGGTGCAAAAACCTCGCTATCACGAGAACTACTATGCCTTATTAAGCCCCACCGGAGAATTCAAGCAGGGCTCTTTGGTAAGAGAGTATGAAACTAAGGGGTATTCCAGTCTTACAGATTACGGAACTTATGAAAATGTAAAAAATCTTAGCAACAGTGTAGCGGTAGAGTCCAATGGAAATCAGCATACCTTAGACCTGTCCAAGGGAAATGTAGACTCTCTCTTTTTGGAGGGGGAAACGTCAGAACCCTACGGTCTCTTACCTTGGAGTATTCAGATTCGCTACGAGCTGAATGGTTTGGAGGTACAGCCGGAAACTCTTGCGGGAGAGAAGGGCTTGGTGAAAATTCATGTGCAGTTTAAAAAGAATCCCAACGCCCAGGATTATGCAGCGAAAAACTATGTGCTGATGGCTAAAAGTAGCTTTAGCGCAGAGGACATTTTATCCCTAAAGGCGGAAAAGGCTCAGGTGGTATCCTTGGGAGAGAAGAAGGAAGTGATTTTTGTCCTCCTTCCCGGAGAGGAAGACGACTTTACCATTGAGGTGGGAAGCAACTCCTTCAGTTTTTCCGGTTTACAATTTCAGATGGCTCCCCTTCGTTCCTCTCAGGTGGAGAAAATTACGGATTTACGAGAGGCAAAGGAAGAGTCGGAGGACTCCTACCGCGCCCTTAAGGACGCAGGAAACAGCCTTTTGGATTCCTTGGATGCCTCTCAGAAATCCGTGGAAGCGATGCAGAAAAACATTAACAACAGTGAAGCTCTTCTTCGGAAGACACAGGAAGAGGGAAGAGCTTATCAAAACAATAGAGACCAAATCTATCAGGATATGGAGACTGTGGATAGCAGCATCAGCCCTCTTACGGAAAATGTGGAGGATTTCAACGGACTGAGTCGGGATGCCAAGAACAATATCAGCGAAAGCCAGAGCAATATGAATCGTTTGCAAAATGCCATGCTTGAGCTGGAGGATTCTCTGGTAGCCCTTCGGGGAGATGTACCCGGTCAGACAGAGATTGATAAGGCACAGCAGAGTCTAAGCCAGGTGGAAGCCTTACTTTCCGCAAAAAAGCAGGGATCCGTACAGAACAGCTTAGCGAATTTATCGGCTAAGCTGGAGGGCTCTCCTTTGAAGGATCAGATTATGGCTCTGGTGCAGGAATATATTTCTATGCAGGCAGAGGAGGCCGGTACAGAGGCGGAGATGCAGAAGCTTGCTATGGAAAAGCTAAGTCCTGCCTTAAAGGAATTTTCCTCCAATGCCCATTCCGGACTGACAAACTCTAAAGAGAGTCTTTCCGTTTTGGAAGACAACATTGAAGATGTGAAGAGATTGCAGGAAACCCTGAAAAGCTATGCGGAGAAGGGAGAGGAAACCGGCAGGAACTTAAACACGCTTTTGGAGAACAGTCAGAAAACCATGGAGGATTTACGAGGAACCTTGCAAGAACAGGATGCTTACCTTCGGGGAAAAAGAGAGGAGGCCTATTCTTCTATTGAAAATAATTTAAATGCTACAGAGAAAATGCTGAAAAACGGAGAGGCTGTTTTGGATTCTACCGGAGCTGTTCGTAATGCCAAGGGAGAGTTGGAAGCCCTTGTGGAGAAGAAGTGGGATGAAAATGTAGGGGAAAAGTCCAGTGTTTTGGAAATTGATCCTAACAGACCCATTGAGTCCTTAATGCCTTCCGAAAATGACAATATTGTGGATGTGGCTGTGACCTTACGTACCGAAGAAATCAAAGAAGTAAAGGAAGAAACGGTAAAGACTAAAGAAACGAAAGAGCCTAGCCTCTGGGATAGACTGGGACAAGTGGCAAAAAAGGTATGGAAAGGAATCACCTCTATTTTCAAAGGAGGGAAGTAAATGAGTATAAGCGAAAAATGTGCAGATTTTATTGTTAAATATAGAGAAAAAATCAGTCGAGTTTTCTGGGGGCTCTTAGGCATTTCCCTGATTCTTTGCCTCTTTGTACAGGTGAATTACGACTTGAGTAAATATCTTCCGGAGTCCTCCCTTACTCAGCAGGGAATTCAGAAGATGGAGGACAGCTTCGGCTATCCCGGAACGGCAAGAATCATGATAAAGAATGTCTCCATGGGAGAAGCCCTCTCTTATAAGGAGCAGATTGAGCATATTTCCGGTGTAGACCGGGTGAGTTTTTCCACAGGCTCCAAAAGTGCCTATGCTCCTGAATTTATGGAAGAAAAGGAGAAGGAAAAGGACCTGGATTATAAAGATGGAAATGCCTTATTTCATGTGGTCTTTGTAAAGGGAGACAGTGACGTACAAACAAAGAAGACCCTTAGGGAAATCGAAAGCCTTTTGGGAGACAAGGCGGTGTATGCAGGCCTTGCGGTACAGAGTAAGACGGTGGAGGAACAGGTTAGTAGCCAAATGGGCTTGATTTTAGCTCTGGGACTTGGCTTTATTTTCCTGATTTTAATTTTAATGACCAATTCCTACGGAGAGCCTTTCCTATTCCTGATTACCATTTTGCTGGCGGTGGGACTAAACCGGGGCACCAATGTGTTTCTGGGAAAGGTATCTTTTATCACCAATAACGTTGCGGCAATTTTACAGATTGCGGTGTCTATGGATTATGCCATCTTTTTGCTTCATAGCTTTGAGACAGGCTTAGAAAAAGGAATGGATAAGGAAAAAGCCCTGTCCTATGCGGTAGGAAAATCCTTAAGCACGATTCTGGCATCTTCTCTAACCACTGTGGGAGGCTTTTTGGCTCTCTGTGCCATGAGCTTTGGAATCGGTAAGGATATGGGAATCGTGCTGGCAAAAGGGGTGGTGTTCAGCCTTTTAACAGTTATTTTCTTTATGCCGGCTCTTTTGCTTCGGATGTGGAACTTTGTGGAAAAGACCAGACATAAGCCCTTTGTGCCCTCCTTTAAGCCATTGGCAAAGTTCGCTTATAAACTTAGTCCCCTTGTTTTGATTCTCACCCTTATTTTAGTCTACCCCTTGAACATTATGCAGGGGATGAATGACTTCCGCTTCAGTAATGGTGCGGTGGTAAAGGGAGAAGGTACAAAGATTTCTGAAATGGAAGAAGAAATCAATGGGGTTTTCGGAGAAGAAAATCTTTTGATTGCTATTTATCCGGAGGGAAGAAACGACAGAGAGAAGGCATTGGGAAATCTTTTAACTTCCCTTCCTTATGTGGAAAATGTGCAGTCCTTAAGCTCCTTATTACCGGAGGGAGTACCGGAGTTTATGGTACCAAAGTCCTCTTTAGATTTAGTCAGAAAAGATGGCTACAGCAGAATGGTTATTACCCTAAATCTTCCCGGAGAAAGTCAGGAGTCTTATAAGGCGGTAAGCACCATTCGACAGATTTTAAAGGTTTACACCGGAGAAGACAGCTATCTGGTGGGAGATACCACCGCCACTATGGACATGGAAAATATCCTTCGAACAGACAATGCCAAGGTGAATACCCTGTCTATGATTGTGATTTTTCTTGTGGTTATGCTTTCCTTTAAGTCGGTACTCTTTGCTATTGTAGCCATGATTCCTATCGAACTGGCCATTATGAGCAATATGTCCTTCTCCTTCCTGGAAGGCACCAATATGATTTTTATCGGCTATGTTATCGTGTCCAGTATTCAGCTGGGCGCAACAGTGGACTACGCCATTTTGACCTTGGATCACTTCAAGGAAGAAAGAGAGAAAAAGAGCAGAAAGGAAGCCATTATTGCCTCCATTGAAAAGAGCCTATCCTCCCTCTTTGTTTCCGGAACGATTTTGGCGGTGGTCGGCTATGTGATTTCCTTTATCTCCTCCGTTCCGGCCATCGGACAGCTGGGAAAATTGATCGGAAGAGGCGCCGTGTGTTCTCTCTTCTTCGTAATCTTCTTGATGCCTTCGCTTTTAGGCATTTTGGATAGAGTACTGATTTTCGCAGAAAAGAAAAAGAAAGCGGTGAAGAATAAAGTTGCCCGCTCTATTGCAGTATAGACCTGTATTGGGGGCGCTCTTGCCAACCTAGTTTGTCGTAGTGAAGGACTATAATTATATGAGATACGCTTTGATGTAGCATATCCCTGTAAGTGGGGCACGCTCTCGCTAACCTCGCCCTTTGTTGTAGTGAAGGACTATAATTATATAAGATACGCTTTGATGTAGCATATCCCTGTAAGTGGGGCACGCTTCCGCTAACTTCGCCTCGTAGCGGATACTAAGCGAAAAACACAGTTTCTGTGTTTTTCGCAAGTACCGACGGGCTCAGATTGCCCCTTTTACAGGGATATGCTGCATCAGTCGCTGAAACTTGTGGTTTTTTACAGCCCTTCACTAATTCTGAGTCTTTCGCATCCGGCAAGTATCGATGGGTTAGATTGCCCCTTTACAGATCTATATTGCATTAGTTGCTTTAACTTGTCGGATACTATTTGAAAATGATGGGAGACTTTTGTTATAGAGAAAATAAAATGAATTTTGTATAATACTGTTGCACAATCAGTGAAAACTTGTATATGCACAGGAGATTCATTATGACAAGAGAGGAAAGAGCAGAAAAGTGGTTTTCCAATATACCCGCTGCGGAATCCATCAGCATAGAAAGAAAAATAGAAATATGTGATAAGGCTGCAAAGAGAATGATGATTATCATTTTGGGCTTATTGACTTTAGAATTCATTTTGCTATTCGTTGTAGGAGGAGAAATCTTCACTAGGGTAGCAGACTTTTTGAATCACATTTCGGAAGGCGGACATACAGGAAATCACTCTCAAGGTCTTGCTCTTACAGGAATCATTGTGTTCTTACCTGTTTTTATAATCCCTTTGACGGCTGCTTTTAGCTATAAAAATAATTATCTTAAAGCTGAACTGGCTAAGATTGTGACCAGTAGAGAAAATACTGCTGGCAAAGAGTCGGCTTTGCCAAGTTTTACTAAAGAAAGTGAAAGCGATATTCTCCATTTTGATACTTTGAATTTCAAATTAGCGATTATTCAAGTCTTGATGTATGACCTGCATTTGCTGAAGCCGGAATTTGATATCTATGCTTTTGCCGACCAATATAAAGGCAAAAATATCGATACGGACAGTGATGCCATTATAGAACCTGCGATGAATTTCTTTAAGGAAATGGAAATTCCAAAGAACTTTGCCCCCTATGTGGAAATGCTCTACATGGACGGCGGGAATGATGTGTACATGAACATTATTCCCCAGTGGGATGGAGAAGACGACAGTTTTGACCTAAATGAAATCACTTTGGAAGAACTACAGCAATTTCCAAATCTAAAAAAAGCTAACCTTATGAGCAGTGATTTTGATAAGGTAAAAGAAGTATTCGAGGCTGCAAATATTGCAGTAGAACCGCTTTAACAATGAAAACAAATGATAGTATTAGCAAAGTTGGTAAGGAGATATGTAAAGTATGGGAGCGTTCTAAGCTCTGAGGCAGTGAAGGACTATAAGAATCCCAAAGCTAAAGCGATTGATCCAGTATAGGCCTGTAAAAAGGGCAATCCAGTCCACCGCACTTACTGAGCACAAGAGCAATGAAGGACTATAAGAATCTCACTATGTCGCAATAAGCCATGTGATTAAAAAGCTTGTCAGAACCATCTTTCGGATGGAAATAACCCATACGTCATATCAGCCTTTATAAGTTAAATTAGCTCATAATCTTTTCTGAGAGCATCATCGCTGATGCTCTATTCGTCATACAGTTTTCAATGTACTAATCTATCTAAAATACGTTTCCGTATTTTATTCTAAAAATCTTAATCTTATGCTTGACTATTAATAGTTAGTCTTTCGTTAAAATAAAAAAGAGATATCATTTCTGCTATCCCTTTCAAAGTGTCACAATTAAAATTTTAAGTCTTTTGAAATATCTTCTATATTTCTATAATGATTTTCTATTTCTTCTTGCTTCTTTCTTTTTAATTGTTCTTCTCTTCTTCTATATTGTTTTTCTTCTTCATTTGTTTTTTCTACACACAAGATTAAGGTATCTCTATGATATTGTTTTACCTCTTCGATTGTTGTTCCATCTAAAATGATTTTATCAGATTCAACTCTAGCTATTCCAGGTCTATGCATTGATGTAAAACTTGGTGGGTAATTCCAATTTCTTAAAAACAATTCAGACCATGTGCTAGTTGGTTTGCTAGATAATCTAAAATGGATTCTATACAAAGCAGAACCTCTTGTTCCATCATTTTTTGGCAAGGTAACTTCATTTGTTATAATGCCCACTATTTTTATATCGTCTCCCTCAATTGTTATTGGTTCATATTCATCAACATAATATGGTCTTATACCTACTTTAGGTTTCTTTTTAACTTTAAATATTGATGCAATAAGATCCTTATATGAATCTTCATTAAATGGATTACCTCTTAAATCTATTGCAAGTTTTCCATCTAGGTAAGTAGGCAAAGCTGAATTAAAATCTCCTTGTCTAATGACTGGAATAAACTTCCTATCATTGTGATTATTGTAGAGTTCCGCAGATATTATATGACTTTCATAACCTACACCTTTTTCTCTATTATTAGCTTTCCTTTTATACTCTTCAGTGCAAATTATAATTACATAATCACTATCTCTTATCGAGCTTTCCATAAATTTTGGAAGTCTATCCCCTGGACTTACATCATAGCTATCTATTATGGCTTCAATACCATCTGCTAACAATTTATCTGCTAGAGATTTAACCCAATCAGAGTGTTCTTTGCTTTCCCACGAATATGATATAAATACTTTTGGAATATTGTTTTCTATCATTTAACACCTCATTAAAATAAATCTTCTAGCCTTTTCCAGTTTTCATTATTCATTTCTTTTGTGTAGTTTGTATTGTTAATATAAAGTCTTGTATCTTTATCTCTAACAAACCCCCAATTTATTTTACGCCTATATGCGTAATCCTTAAAAGCATAGAATTTATTTTCGATTTGCTCATCAATATTTTCCAGCTGACCTTTCTTTACCATATCCTTAAGTTTCCTTGAATTAGTTTTTCTTTTTTCACTAATATAATCTGCAAGTGGTTGGCTTTTTTCATCGGCATCTTCTATAATCTTTTTCATAGCTTTTAAAATAGCCTTTGCTGAATACTGAGCCACTTTTATCTCAATATTTATAGCCTTATTATTAACTTCATCATTTACCATATAGGTGACCTCCT
>NZ_CAUVME010000012.1:0-68483 GCF_963553175.1 Oribacterium sinus
TATCTTACTTATGCCGTACTCACTAACAGCCAACAAAAAAAGCTGCGAAGAATTATCTTAGACAGGTTTTCGGTAATATAGGACTGAAAAGGGGAGTCTGAGCCATATCTTACTTATGCCGTACTCACTAACAGCCAACAAAAAAAGCTGCGAAGAATTAAATTAGACAGGTTTTCGGTAATATAGGTCTGAAAGGGGGTAGTCTGAGCCCGTCGGTACTTGCGAAAAACGAAGGAACTGAAGTTTTTCGCTTAGTATCCGATACGTGGCGAAGCTAGCGGGAGCGTGCCCCATTTTCAGACCTATATTACATAGAAAACCTTATTGATGGTTTATCGCAACTCCTTTTGTAGACAAAGTCAGCGAGGGCATCCCCCATTTTCAGACCTATATTGCATAGAAAACCGTCTTACTTCTTCACAACTCCTCTTGTAGACAAAGTCAGCGAGAGCATCCCCCATTTTCAGACCTATATTGCATAGAAAACCTTATTGATGATTCTTCACAGCTCCATCATCATACAAATGACAGCAAACCTTATGCCCATTGCCCATATCCTTTTCTTCCGGCACCTTGCTCTTACAGATCTCCATACACTGACTGCAACGTGTATGGAACTTACAGCCCTCGGGAGGGTTGGCCGGGGAAGGAATACTTCCTTCCAAAATAATACGATTCATCTTAGCCTCCGGATCCGGAATGGGAATCGCGGAGAACAAAGCCTTGGTATAGGGGTGGAGAGGATTGGCAAAGATATCCTCCGTATTTCCAAACTCCACCAAATTCCCAAGATACATTACACCAACCGTATCCGCGATATGCTCTACCACGGATAAGTCATGGGAAATAAAGAGGTAGGTCAGCTTATACTTTTCCTGTAAATCCTTTAAGAGATTGATAATCTGTGCCTGAATGGACACATCCAAGGCGGATACCGGCTCATCACATACCACAAACTCCGGATTCAACGCCAAGGCTCTGGCAATACAGATTCTCTGTCTCTGTCCGCCGGAGAACTCATGGGGATAACGCCCCTTATGGAAGGGCTGCAAACCGCAGTTATCCATAATGCGGTCAATGTAGTCCTCGTACTCCTCCTTGGGAACCAGATGATGCTCCTTTACCGCTTCTCCGATAATTTCTCCTACAGGAAGTCTGGGAGAAAGGGAGGAGAATGGATCCTGGAAGATAATCTGCATCTTGGTGCGTAGTTCATTTAACTCGGATTTGGGAATATCGTAAACCTCTTTTCCGTTAAACAGCACATCTCCCGCTGTCTTCTCTCCGCTTAAACGCAGGATGGTTCTTCCTGTGGTGGTCTTTCCGCAACCGGACTCTCCCACCAGCCCCATGGTGCTTCCTCTTTTGATGGAGAAGGAAATACCGTCAATGGCCTTTACCTGTCCCACCACCGTATTAAAGAAGCCTCCTCGAATGGGGAAATATTTCTTCAGGCCACGAACCTCTAAAATATTGTCTTCATTTTCCCGGACAGTCTTAGCTTCTGTCTCCTTTAAAATGCTATTTTCCATTATTTCCTCGCTTCCTCATCATACAGGTAGCAGCTTACTCTGTGGGTCTCGGAGAGGCTGATTTCTCCGGGATAAGCCCCGTCACAGCAGCCCTTCCGCTTGTCACAACGATCTCGGAAGTAGCAATAATTCGGCATGTTAATGGGGTTTGGCACCTTTCCGGGAATGGAATAGAGCTTATCCACATGCTTTCCTACCACAGGCTTGGAAGCCATTAAACCGATGGTGTAGGGGTGGGAAGGATTGGAAAAGATTTCCTTTGCCGTTCCCGCCTCTACCACACGACCGGAATACATAACCACTACATAGTCCGCCATTTCCGCAATTACCCCAAGGTCATGGGTAATCAGCATAATGGAGGAGTTAATCTTGTCCTTTAAGCCTCGTAACAAATCCAGAATCTGTGCCTGAATGGTTACGTCCAAGGCTGTTGTGGGCTCATCCGCAATAATCAGCTTGGGGGAGCAGGCCAATGCCATGGCGATTACGATACGTTGCCGCATACCGCCGGAAAGCTCGTGGGGATACATATTGTAAACGCCCTCACTGTTGGCAATGCCCACCATTTCCAAGAGTTCAATGGTACGCTTCTTCGCCGCCTCTTTCGTTTCATAACCGCTCTTATGGAACAAAAGCACCTCATCCACCTGGTCTCCGATTTTGAAAACCGGATTTAAGGAGGTCATAGGCTCCTGGAAAATCATGGACATAAAGTTTCCCCGAAGGTGCTGCATCACTGTCTCAGGGGTCTTGGTAATGTCGTAAACCTTATCTCCCGTATTTAAGCGAATGGCTCCGTCCACAATCTGTCCCTGAGGCCGCTGTAAAAGCTGCATCAGAGAAAGGCTGGTTACGGACTTTCCGCAACCGGACTCTCCCACAACTCCCACGGTTTTTCCCATGGGAACGGAAAAGCTCACGGAATCCACACTCTTTACCGTTCCGGCATCGGTGTAGAAATAGGTCCGAAGATTCTCAAACTCCACCGTATTCTCCGGATTCTTCATTTCCGTCAAATACTCTGATTCCGGGACATTTTTCCGCTTCCGCTTTTTTTCTAAGGTAGCAGTAATTTTTCTATTTTCTTTCGATATCCTCCGGGCTTCTTTTCCGGAAAGATAACCGTCTTCTCTTGCCATTTTCTATCCTCAACTTATCTTCCTACAGCTTTCCAAGGCAAATGCCGGAAAGCATGATTTTTTACCGAAACCTTTTATCGCTTCATCTTCGGGTCAAAGGCATCTCGCAAGCCGTCTCCCACCAGGTTAAAGGCCAACACGGTAAGCAATAGGCAGACACCGGCAGGAATCCAAATGAAGAGATAGTTACTTAAGACATAGGTATTGTTAACATCGTTAATGATATTTCCCCAGGAAGCAAAGGGGAACTTTACACCAAGTCCCAGGAAGGACAATACCGCCTCTGTCAAAATTACGCCTCCCAAACTCATGGTACAGGTAACAATGAGCTGAGGAATAACGTTTGGTAAAAGGTGTCGGAAGATTCGGTTTACGGGCTTAATGCCTGTAGCCTCCGCCGCAGTCATAAATTCCTGCTCTCTTAAAGTAAGAATCTGTCCACGCACCAATCTGGTGATGGAAGGCCAACCGAAAAATCCCAGAATAATCATCAGGTAAAACATACGAATCTGAGGATCCACCCTCATCGCATCCATAGCCGCACCGATGATGATGTAGATAGGAATGGTGGGAATGCAGTAGAAAATATCCACAATTCTCATGATTAAGGAATCAATCCAGCCTCCGAAATATCCGGAAATACCGCCCAGAAGCATTCCCAAAACGGTTTCGATAATCACAACTACAAAGCCGATATAAAGAGAAACTCTTCCGCCGTACATCAGTCTGGTCAACATATCCATACCGTTCTTATCGGTTCCCAGAGGATGGGCCTTGCTGGGTGGAGAATAAGAGTCATAGACCATCTGCTCTCTGCTTTGCAGAATATTATAGGTTTTGGAGGTGGCATCATATTCCATGGTATAGTTTGCCTCTACTCCGTCATCGTCGGTAAAGCTAAAGCTGGTAGCTCCCGCCTGAATCTGCTCCAGAAGCTCTTCCTTAAACTTCTGAGAGAAGCTCACATCGCTCATAATGGCATTCACCACATAACGGCTGGCATAGGCATAGGCTGTTCCGTCCTTTGTAACGGTTCCATCCTCGGAAAGGGTGTAGCTGCTGCCTCCATCAGTAAATTCCTTTTCTCCGTTTGCCAAGGCCTTTAAAATGCTTAGCTGCTCCGCAAAAGGAATCTGTCCTGCTCCGGAAACGGAAGTCACGGTGTCCACTGCCGCAAAGGCTACCGGGTCAGAGCTTCCCTTCTTCGTAATGATATAGAAGTCTTTTCCCGCCTCTTCATAGCTATAGTCTACGCCTCCTGCAGCAAACTCTGTCAGCTTCTTTCCCTTGGCCAATACGAACTGGGCCTGGGCAAGGGCAGGGAAGCTATCCTTTTCCGCCTGCTGATAACGAAGCTCCGTGTTTACCTTAACGCCGGCATACTTCTGGCTTTGGCTGTCCTTACGGTAGAAAAGCTGAGACTCTCCGTAGGGCATTAGGGCTCCTCCTAAGAAGGAGAAGAGAAACATGAAAATCAAAACCACCATACCCAAAACCGCAATACGGTTTCGGAAAAAACGCTTTGCCACCATTGCTCCGGGGGAGAGGGTTTTGACACGACGGTCATCACTTAAAGAATATTCAGCATTCTTCGATGCATTAGCATCGCTATACTCTTCCGTATTCTGCACAGTTTCTTGTGTAGTTTTATCTACAGAATTTTCTAAATCAGACATCTTTTCCCCTCCTTTCCTAATCAATACGAACTCGAGGATCTACCACGGCATATAAAATATCCGTAAGCAGGTTTCCAATCAAGGTCAAAACGGCAATAAACACTAAGTAAAACATGGAGAACGGAATGTCTCCTGAAATCATAGCCTGATAAGAGGTGTAACCGATTCCCGGAATGGAAAAGAGCTGCTCCGTAATCATGGCTCCGGAAAATAATCCGGGAAGAGAGGTACCCCAGATGGTTACCAGCGTAATCAAAGTATTTCGGAAGGCATGATGATAAATTACCCGTCCCTCGGAAAGGCCCTTCGCTCTTGCAGTACGGATATAATCCGAATTTAATACCTCCAGCATATTGGTACGAATATATCGCATATACGCTCCGATGCTGGCAATCAGAAGGGTAAGAATCGGTAAAACCAGGTGTAAAGCAATATCCATCTTCTTTCCGCTTGGAGAAAGAATATCGTAATTTCTTCCCACCAGTCCGGCTAAGTCGAACCATTGTAATTTCACGGAAAATACCAGCTTCAAAAGAGAAGCTGTGAAGAAGGTGGGAAGGGAAATTCCTGCCAAAGCTACGATAGAAATCACATTATCCTGCCAGGAATACTGCTTGGTTGCCGCAATAATGCCCAAGGGCACGGAAATCGCAAATTCCAAAACCATAACCACAAAGCTCATGATAAAGGAAATACCCACTACCTCTTTAAATTTCTGGGTAACCGGCACGGTGTACTTCCAGCTGTCTCCGAAGTTTCCTCGAAGAGCCTTACCCAACCAGGCAAAGAATCCGGGAACGATTCCCTTGTCCATGCCGTAAGTAGCCTCCAACTGCTGCATCCACTCTTCAAAGCTTTTGGAGCCGGGCTGTTGAGACTTCTGTCTGGCGATCTGCTCCAAATAGGAGGTTGGTAGAGATCGCATTAAAATATAAAGCAAGAAAGCCACGATAAACAGAATCACTACGGACCATAATAATCGTTTGATAATATACTTTTTCACTGAAAAACCTACTCTTCCATATCAAGAATAGCCGCCTTCCTAAAGTTTCAGGAAATGCGGCTATTACCCGAAAAATGTAGACGGAACAATCCGTTTACTTTTACTTTGTTAATTGAAGATTCTCAATCTCGGTATACCACTTATAAAACGGACTCATATCCGGAGTAATGGTATCCACCTGAACACGCTGTGCAGAGAAAATGGTTACTTCTTTTCTCTGGTAGATTGGTACCTCGCAGGACCAGTCGATAATCTTGTCAAGACAAGCCTTATACATGGTCTTACGGTATTCCTGATCCGTTGACTCTCTCGCCTGAAGAATCATGGTATCCAAATCTGCATCCTCAATCTGGTACATATAGTTGGAACCGCCGGGAGCTACTCCGCCATTTGCAATATCAGAGTAATATACCTGGAACATATCCGGATCCGGTGTTGCCTGCCAAGCCGCACACCACATCTCTGCCTGCTTAGCCTGAATCTTATTCCACATATCGGAGCTGTTGGAAATATCGTTAATGGTAAGCTTCATACCGATTTCCGCAAAGGCCTTCTGTGCCTCTGTCAAAATCATAAAGGAGGGGTGGTCTCCGGTTCCGGAACCGGGAATCATTACCTCATATTCCATCTTTGCCCCGGCAGGAGCTGCAGTAATCTTTCCATCTGCTACGGTGTAGCCTGCCGCCTCTAAGAATCCTAAAGCCGCCTTCTTTGCTGCTGCATATTTATCCTCATCGGACATTCCGGAGGTATAAATCGGTTCTCCCTTTGCATCCTTGGAGAAAGCAATCTGATAGTCGTCATCGGTAGGCTGAGGTGCCGCCCAAGAAGTATTGGTAATCGGATAATTAATTACGCTCGCTCTGTCTCCATAGTAGCTGCTTACCGCAAGGTCTCTGTATACAGAGAAAATAGTGGCAAAGGCACGACGGAGATTCTTGGAAGCTTCACTTCCCGGCTCATTGTTTACAGAAACATTGTGGGTATTGATACCGATATAGCCATAACCTAAGGCATCTACAGCAGAGGTGTAAATCTTATCTCCGGAGATTTCTCCGTTACTGTTTGCCTTCTTAATGGCATCTGCAATTTCTGTAGTGTATTGTGGATTAGTTACGTCCGTTGTTCCGGTTAATACGGCGTTCACACGGTCAGCCTGTGCAACATAGTTCACCTTCAAACTCTTGGTCTTCGGTGCGCCGAGATAATAATTCTCGTTTGCCTTCATGGAAACCACACCGTTTTCATATTTCTCAAAAACGTAGGGACCTGCACCTAAAGGCTGGGTGGTCTTTGCACGAACGCCGCTTAAATCTCCCTTGGGGAAACCGAACTTATTGTTCGCATAGTCATACTGGGCAGGATCTCCATAATAATGTAAAGGAGAAACGGCAAAGGTAAGCTGATAAATCGTCTGAGCATCCACCCTGGTTGTTATAACACGTACAGAATAATCTCCGGTCTTCTGAATACCGCTGATATTGGGAGCGGAATTACCGGTCTCCACACCGACAGAGTAGTCCTTATAGCTTTCCATTAACTCGGTAAAGGGAGTACCTGCACTCTCTGCAGAGCTCATATCTGTTACACTGCCGTTATACTTTGCTACCATAGCATTGAAGAAATCCATAGCCGTTGCATCTTCCTTCAAGCCTTCATAGCCATAGTTTGCCGCAAATGCCGCTACGGAATCCCCTTCCTTATTGCTTCCATTGGCAATCAAGGTATCCTCAATTTCCTTCACAAAGGCCTCGGCAGCCTTCTTGTAATCTGCCCAGAACTTTGTCTGCTGCTCCTCTGTCCACTTGGAGAAGTCCTTATTGTCCTCTCCTGCAGCCAGAATCAGCTTAAAGAGGGGTTCCATACCCTTTCTATACTCTTCCATACCCTGAATCGGTAAAGAGTAAATAGAAGCCAATCCGTCATAGGTCGGATCTGAATATACATACATGGAGAAAATCACATCATCAGCAGTTAAAGGCTTACCGTCGGAGAACTTTACGTCGTCTCTTAAAGTAAAGTCATAATATACAGTTCCGTCTGCATTCTCGGTAACTGCCAGGTCGGAAATTCCCTTATAGGTGTATTCCTTACCGTTATACTCCTTGGTCTCCCCTTCAATACCCTTGTAAATAATGGCACCGCTACGATCTGAGTTTAAGAGAGTAGTCGCAGTTAAATTTGCTACATCCTGATCCTGTACAGTCTCCGCAAAGAACATAGAAAACTTCGCACTAAACTCATCCTGAGCAAAAACCAAGGAACCGTCGGTATTGCCGGCAGCTTCTTGACCGCTTTCGCCCTGAGCCTTTGTTCCATCCTCCGCTTTCTTGGGAGAACATCCTGCCAATGCGGAAAGCGCCATCACTGATGCAAGCAGTGATGCCATAATCGCTTTTCTTTTCTTCATTCTACTTCCTCCTTTTAGTAATTTCTTGGCTTCCTTTCAAACTGCATTTTCATTCATTATAGCTTGTTCTTTCCTCCATTTTCCAAGAAGAAAAGCTCTGTTTTAACTTCCGCCAAAACAGAATAGAAGAAACGAAATATCCCAAAACCAAAGCTAAAACCATAACTTCGCCTAAAAGCCCTCCATCTCTTCCCCCTCTTAGGAGATAAATCCCTTGGAATAGAAGAAGGATTCCCGCAAAAAGGAAGGAAAGAACTACATTTCCCTCCAAAGGGATAAAGCTTTTTTGATAGGTCCATCCGTCCACGGTGCCTTCCTTCCGAAGATATCCTAAGAATCGAACTGAGGCCAAAAACACCTGGATAATGCACATCCCATAGGGTAGGGTTAGAAAAAGTTTGTGGGATAAAGCCGGCTTCGAGAAAAATCCCGGAATCAAGAGAAAAGGAAGTTGAAAGAAATAGCAGGCAATTAAAAGCCGTTTTTCTTTTCTTTGCAGTTCCAAAGGCCGTATATCTTTATACAGCTTCTTTCTGGCTTCATCTGCCTCTTTGGAAAGAACGCCGCCTTTTCCATAGGGCGTCCTAAACATTCCCATGCTATTGCCTCCATCGTTTCGACTTTTCTTGATTATCAGTCTTTTTTCTTGATTCTTAGTCTTTTTCCTTGCTGGCTGTTCCATCCTATAATGAAAAAGTATTGTGATCTCCTGAAGCTCATTTTTTCTCACTAAATCAGTTCATGATTTGAAAATAAGAAAATTCTTTATTTCTCACAATATTTTAACCCATAGCTTACCTGTATTTTTATGCTACGTCAATTATATTTATAGAATAAGAGATATTCCTAATTATTTTTTCTTTCTTATTTTGCCAATTTTATTTATAGAAGCAATATCATTTTTTTACATTTTGATATTCCATTTTTCTATAAGCTCTTTATCTTTTATTTTGTTTTAGAAATATTACTCAGTAATTTTCCTGAGTCCTTATACAAATACGCCAGTTTTTACGCTTTAGACATAAAAAAGAGGAAGCAAGCTTCCTCTTTTTTAGCAACTTTGTTCTATTCGTTTTGTAAAATATTATACAAGCTCTAAAAGAACTTCCATAGCAGCATCTCCCTTACGAAGACCTACCTTTACGATTCTTGTATATCCACCGTGACGGTTCTCGTACTTTGGTGCAATCTCTTCAAAAAGCTTCTTTGCCAAGTCTAACTTCTTGGTGTTCTTCTTTCTTCCGGCTGCTTCTGCAGGTCTAACAGTTGGAACATAGGTAGCTGCAAGAATCTGGCGACGAGCCTGCAAACGAGAAGGCTTATCCTTCTGGATGGACTTCTCTACTTCCTCATAAACGGTAACCTTCTTACCGTCTTTTACTTCTTTAACGCGCTTTCCATCAGCGTCCTTCTTTGCAACCTTTGCATTAACGACAACCATTTCATAGTTATCTTTCTCTCTTACTGCCAAAGCAATAAGCTTCTCTACCTGCTTACGAACTTCCTTCGCTCTAGCCTCAGTAGTAAAAATCTTTCCATGCTCCAATAAAGAAGTGGTTAATGCACGAAGCATTGCCTTTCTCTGGTTTGAAGCTCTTCCTAACTTTCTATAATTTGCCATGTTTTCTCCTTATCCGTGCTTTTTAGTCTTACCGGTTGGCCTTACTGTTATCTATTCTTCCGGAAATGATAATCCCAGATTCAAATCTCTTAACTTCGCCAAAACTTCCTCAAGAGACTTTCTTCCAAGATTACGAACCTTCATCATATCCTCCGGTGTCTTGGAGGTTAACTCGGACACTGTGTTGATTCCTGCTCTCTTCAAGCAGTTATAGGAACGGACACTTAATTCCAGTTCATCAATGTTCATTTCCATTACTTTGCCCTTTTCATCTTCGGGCTTATCCACCATAAGCTCTGTTGCAGCCACTTCTTCAGAAAGCGCTACAAACAAATCCAGGTGCTGAAAAAGCATTTGTGCCGCCTTGGAAATCGCATCTTCCGGAGACATACTTCCGTTGGTATATACATCCAAAGTCAATCGATCATAGTCCGTCATATTTCCTACACGGGTATTCTCGATAGACATTTTTACTCTTTCCACAGGAGTATACAAAGCATCAATGTCCTGATATTCCTTTGGTGCTTCTACTCTTCCTTCTGCCTTTTCTCCGGAGTAACCCTGTCCTCTACTGATAAAGAGGGAAATGGAGCCTTGGGCTCCCGCCTCTACAGTAGCAATATGCTCTGTAGGATTACTCAGCTTAAGTTCCGACTCTCCAATAAAATCTTCAGCCAGAATCTCGGACTTTCCGGATAAATCAACGGAAACTTCCAGACTTTCCACTTCCTCCGGCAAAATCACCGCAATGCTCTTAAGATTGGTTAAGAGCTCAGGGAAACTTTCCTGAATTCCGGAAACCTTGTCTCCGGACAGATTTTCGATCTTAATTGCAGAAATCGCAGCCCCGGGCAGAGAGGAAAGCATCATCCTCCGAAGAGAATTTCCTAGGGTTGAGCCGTAGCCTCGTTCCAGTGGTTCACATACGAAACGACCAAAACGCTTATCCTCTGAAATTTCAAGAATTTCAATGTTTGGTTTTGTAAAATCAAACATGCTGCCTCCTTTTTTAGGCTATCATTACTTAGAATACAACTCGACGATTAACATTTCGTTTACAGGAACGTCAATGTCTTCTCTGTGTGGAAGAGACTTGATGGTTGCGCTAAGCTTCTCAGCATCCATCTCTAACCATGCCGGTACCATTCTGCCGTTGGTTACTTCCACAATATCCTTATATCTCTGTGCAGTTCTCATGGATTCTTTAATCTGAATCACATCACCTGCAGATACAAGATAAGAAGGAATGTTAACAATCTTTCCGTTAACGGTTACGTGACGGTGTCCTACAACCTGTCTAGCTTCTCTTCTGGTTCTAGCCATTCCCATACGGAAAATAACGTTGTCCAGACGAGACTCTAAAAGAATCATAAGGTTCTCACCGGTCTGTCCTGCTAACTTCTCTGCCTTAGCATAGTAGTTACGGAAAGGCTTCTCTAATACGCCATAGATGAACTTTGCCTTCTGCTTCTCTCTAAGCTGAAGACCGTACTCACTCATCTTTCTTCTTGGGTTACGAAGCTGTCTGTTGGATTTCTTATCCACTCCTAAAAATACGGGGTCCAGTCCAAGTGACCTGCATCTTTTAAGCACAGGAACTTTATCTACTGCCATTTTATCCTCCTAAATATCAAGTTTTGTCGACTCAACAAGCCAACATCCCTAAAAAATTGATACGCCCTTTACACCGATAAGGCTTCTTCAGGCTGACCACATGGTCATACTGTTCTGTATAAGCTTATGCCGCTAAAGGAAATTCTATAATTCCCCGGGCACAGAACATTATACTCTTCTGCGCTTTGGTGGGCGGCATCCGTTGTGTGGAACCGGTGTAACGTCCTTGATGGAGGTTACTTCCAATCCGTTTGCTGCTAAAGCACGGATTGCTGCCTCTCTTCCGGATCCCGGTCCTTTAACCATTACATCCACATACTTTAAGCCGTGTACCAAAGCTGCCTTTACAGCAGTCTCAGCAGCCATCTGCGCTGCATATGGAGTAGATTTTCTTGAACCTCTAAATCCCAGACCGCCGGCACTTGCCCATGATAAAGCATTTCCCTGAGCATCTGTCAAAGTAACGATAGTGTTATTGAAAGATGATTGGATATGTGCCTGTCCGCGTTCAACGTTTTTCTTTACGCGCTTTTTTGTCACTCTCTTACCAGTTGACTTAGCCATAGTTAAACTAACCTACTTTCCTTTTTCTCTTCTTCCTGTATTTAAAACATGAAGATCCATTAGTTACTGTTCAGACCTTACTTCTTCTTGTTAGCAACGGTCTTTCTTGGTCCCTTACGGGTTCTTGCATTGGTCTTAGTCTTCTGACCTCTTACGGGAAGTCCCTTTCTGTGACGGATTCCTCTGTAGCAACCGATTTCCTGCAAACGCTTGATGTTTAAAGCGATCTCTCTACGAAGGTCACCTTCTACCATCTGGTGTTCTGCAATATAGGTCGCCAGAGTCTTTACCTCATCGTCAGTTAAATCCTTTACTCTTGTGTCCGGATTTACGCCGGTTTCTGCAAGGATCTTGTCTGCTGAGGGTCTTCCGATTCCGTAGATGTAAGTCAAACCGATTTCGATTCGCTTCTCTCTAGGTAAATCCACACCTGCAATACGAGCCATCTTTGATTTCCTCCTGTTAATTAACCTTGTCTCTGCTTATGCTTAGGGTTTTCACAGATAATTCTGATGGAGCCCTTTCGCTTGATTACTTTGCATTTTTCGCAGATAGGTTTTACTGATGATCTTACTTTCATAAGTAAAATTCCCCTTTCCTTTACGAATTTGAACAGAGTTGCCGTATCATTCTAGCAAAACAGTCTTGAAATGTAAAGCGAAACCCTACTTATCTCTCCAGATAATTCTTCCCTTTGATAAGTCATAGGGAGAAAGCTCAATAGTCACCTTATCTCCCGGTAAAATACGAATGTAATTCATTCTTAATTTTCCGGAAATATGAGCCAATACCTGATGCCCGTTTTCCAGTTCCACCTGAAACATGGCATTTGGTAACTTCTCGATTACCTTACCTGTAATTTCGATTACATCTGATTTCGACATACTCAATTCATCCTTTCGATAGACTTAGGATTTCCGGTCCGTTGTCTGTGATTAAAATTGTATTTTCATAATGTGCCGTAAGCTTACCGTCCAGGGGAACCACCGTCCAGTCATTGGATAAAACCCTGACCTCCGGATTACCTTCCGTAATCATGGGCTCTATGGCCAAGGTCATTCCTGCCTGTAGCTTCGGGCCTTTCTTCTTCATGCGATAGTTGGGGACTTCCGGATCCATGTGAACCTGATGGCCGATGCCGTGTCCCACGTACTGGGTAACTACGCCGTAGCCATGGGCCTCTACATAATCTCCGATGCTTCCGCAAATATCATTTAAATGATTTCCGGGAACCGCATTTTCGATTCCCCGGAAAAAGGATTCCTTACAAGTTTCCACCAGTCTTTTGGCATTGGGAGCGATTTCTCCCACCGCCCAAGTTCTTGCGGCATCGCTGTGATAGCCCTTGTAATTTACTCCGATATCGAAGGAAACGATGTCTCCCTCTTTTAAAATCCTTGTCTTCTCCGGTATTCCGTGAATCAACTCCTCATTCACGGATACGCAACAAGCTGCCGGAAAGTCATAGAGATGAAGAAAGCTTGGCGTACATTTTGCTTTTCGGATGAGCTCCTCTGCGTACTTATCCAGTTCGTAGGTGCTCTTTCCCGGGGCTACCGCCTCTCCTACTTTCTCATGTACTTCTGCAAGAACCTTGCCTGCTTCCCGCATCAGTTCAATTTCTCTTTTAGACTTAATCTCAATCATGGATTTTCCTTTCCACTTGGCTTAAGATTTCCTTTACCCTTGCAAATACCGTTTCCAAATCTTTTGTTCCGTCAATCTCTTCCAGGATTCCCTCTTTCTTATAGAAGGAAATCAATGGTTCGGTACTCTGATGATAAACCTTTAAACGATTTTTCACCGTATTTTCTTCATCATCTTTTCTCTGCACAAGATGCTCACCGCAGTTATCGCAAATTCCCTCTTTTTTCGGCTTTAAGGTTTCCAAATGGAAAATCGCGCCACAATGGGGACAGGTTCTGCGGCCGGCCATTCTGTGAATAATCACATCATCCGGTACTTCAACGTCCAATGCAAGATCAATCTTTTCTCCTTTTGGAGCCAGTGCATTTTCTAAAGCTTCCGCCTGAGGAATGGTTCTGGGGAATCCGTCCAGGATATAGCCCTTCTCACAATCCTTTTCTTCCAAACGGTTCAGAAGCATCGCAATGGTGATTTCATCGGGAACCAGCTCCCCATGATCCATATATGTCTTTGCTTTTAAACCAAGCTCTGTTTCCCCTTTAAGATTAGCCCGGAAAATATCTCCGGTGGAAATATGGGGTAAACCGTAAACCTTAGAAATACGACTTGCCTGGCTTCCTTTTCCCGCACCAGGCGCTCCTAACATGATAATCTTCAATATGGGCCTCTTTCATGATGGGATAAACCACTATGAGCCTCCTTAGTAAACTAAGGAGGCTATAGATTAGTTGTCTAAAAATCCTTTGTAGTTTCTAATTACCATTTGAGAATCGATGGCCTTCAAGGTTTCCAAAACAACACCTACGATGATGATTAAGGAAGTTCCGGAGAAGGAAATTCTGCTGACGTTAAATACGCCTGAAATGATAATGGGAACTAATGCAATAATAGCCAGTCCGGTGGCTCCGATAAAGATGATATATCGAAGAATACCTTCCAGATAATCACTGGTCGGCTTTCCCGGTCTGATTCCGGGAATAAAACCACCCTGCTTCTTCATATTGTTTGCTACTTCCAAGGGATTAAAGGAAATAGAAGTATAGAAGTAAGCAAAGAAATACAGTAGGGCAATGTAGAGAACTAAACCTAAGGAATAAATCGGAGCATTGGGGTTTGCCCAAGAACCGGAATTTAATCCCATGATAATTTGTCCTACAATAGAGCTTTGATCCACCCTTATAATCTGTCCGATAACTACCGGCATGGTCATTAAGGAGGAAGCAAAGATTACCGGCATAACGCTTGCCGTATTCACCTTTAAAGGAATCTGAGACTGCTGTCCGCCAACAAGTCCTCTTCCCTGTACTCTTCTACTATACTGCACCGGGATTCTTCTTTCTGCATCCTGCAGAACTACGGTAAACGCCACCATACAGAAGATTGCCGCAGCAATGATAATAGCCGCTACAACCATCTTCGCAGTGTTATTTCCCATAATAAATCTCTCATAAAGTGTGAGAAAATCCTGTGGAACCGAGGATAAGATATTGAACAAAAGAACCAGAGAAATACCATTTCCCACTCCTTTGTCCGTAATTCTTTCACCAATCCACATCAGAAGTGCAGATCCGGCTGTCATTGCTACTACGCAAATCACTACGCCGGCAATCTTACGAAAGACTGAACCCTCTGCATATCCAATCAGAAGTCCGGAACCGCCAAATCCTACTGCCATGGCTGTAGACTCTAAAAGTGCTAAACCGATGGTTACGTATCTGGTGTACTCTGTCAGCTTCTTTCTTCCCTCTTCTCCATCCTTCTGCATTTCTTCCAGGGCGGGAATCGCCACGGTTAAAAGCTGAATAATAATGGAGGAAGTGATATAGGGAGTAATGGATAATGCAAAAATACTGAGCTGCTCGAAGGATCCTCCGGTCATGGTATTAAACCAACCGAAAGCATCGTTCCCGGCCATGCTCTTAAATAAATCTCCAAAATATCCCGGATTTACACCCGGGATAGGAAGATTTGATCCAAAACGAATTACTACGAGCATAAGGAAAACATAAATAAGACGGTCTCTTAAATCTTTTACCTTAAATGCATTTCGTATTGTTTGAAGCATTTAGATCACCTCACAGGTTCCGCCCACAGCCTCAATCTTCTCCTTTGCGCTCTCGGAGAAAGCATTTACCTTAACAGTAAGCTTCTTTGTTAATTCACCGTTTCCAAGAATCTTAACACCGTCATTTACCTTACGGATGATTCTCTTCTCCAGTAAATTTTCTAAAGTAACCTCATCTCCTGCATTGTAACGATCCTCCAATACGGAAACGTTGATTCCTGTAATTACCTTTGAGTTGGGATCTGTAAATCCTCTCTTAGGAATACGACGGAATAAGGGCATCTGTCCACCCTCGAAACCGATTCTTGGTGCTCCGGAACGAGCCTTCTGACCCTTGTGTCCCTTACCTGCTGTCTTACCATTTCCTGAACCGTGACCTCTGCCACGACGGAAATTCTGGGAGTGCTTAGAGCCCTCTGCAGGTGATAACTTTGATAACTCCATAGTCGCCTCCTTAAATCTCTTCCACTTTTACCAAGTGATTGACTCTCTGAATCATTCCCTTAGTGGTGCCATTGTTCGGAAGCTCTACAGACTGACGAATCTTCTTAAGTCCAAGAGCCTGAACGGTTGCCTTCTGCTTAGGGATGGCACCGATAGGAGACTTCACTAAAGTAATTTTTAATTTATCTGCCATTTCTACCCTCCCTCTTAACCTGTAATTTCTGCTACAGTTTTGCCACGGAGTGCAGCGAACTGCTCAGGAGTCTTCATAGAAGTAAGTCCCTGTAAAGTTGCATAAACTACATTTGTCTTGTTGTTAGATCCTAAAGACTTTGTACGGATGTTTCTGATTCCTGCCAGCTCACACACCATACGTGCAGGTCCGCCGGCGATGATACCTGTTCCTTCAGGAGCCTTCTTCAGAAGAACTGTGGAAGCTCCGAACTTTCCAAGGTAATCGTGTGGTACAGACTTATCCTCATTTACAGGTACAGTAACCATGTTTCTTACTGCAGCCTCTCTTGCCTTACGAATCGCTTCAGGTACCTCAGTTGCCTTACCGGTACCGCAGCCAACGTGTCCATTTCCATCTCCAACTACTACAAGAGCGGAGAATCTCATGGTACGTCCACCTTTAACAGTCTTAGCAACACGCTTGATGGCTACTACACTGTCATTTAACTCTAACTGATTTGCGTCAATTTTTTCGCGCTTCATCTTAGTGATTTCTCCTCTCGATTAGAATACTAGTCCGGCTTCTCTTGCAGCATCTGCAAGGGCCTGAACCTTACCATGATACAGGAAGCCGCCTCTGTCGAATACCACTTCCTTGACTCCCTTTGCCAAAGCCTTCTCAGCGATGGCCTTACCTACATACTGAGCTGCCTCAACATTGTCGGTAAACTGCAAATTCGCATTCTTATCTAAGGTAGAAGCTGCACACAGGGTGTTCCCTGCAGCGTCATCAATAAGCTGTGCATACATGTGCTTATTGGAACGAAAAACCGCAAGACGTGGTCTCTCAGGAGTACCAGATAAACGGTTTCTGATTCTTGCGTGCTTTTTTTGACGAAGCTCGGCTTTATTTTTCTTGCTAACCATTCTACTTTCCTCCTATTATTTCTTACCAGTCTTACCGACTTTACGACGAATGACCTCGGTAGAGTACTTAATTCCCTTACCCTTATAAGGCTCCGGTGCTCTCTTAGAGCGGATTTCCGCAGCATACTGGCCAACCTTCTCTTTGTCGATTCCTCTGACAAATACGGTGTTGGCTCCCTCTAATACGGTCTCCAAGCCTTCCGGATCTTCCATGGTTACAGGGTGAGAATATCCTAAAGTCAAAGTCAAGGTCTTGCCCTGCTTTGCCGCTCTGTATCCTACACCATTGATTTCCAGCTTCTTCTCGTAACCGTTGCTTACACCTTCAACCATGTTGAACAGTAAAGCTCTGGATAATCCGTGAAGAGACTTCTCTTTCTTATTGTCATTTGGACGAGTAACCACTAAGTGGCCATCCTCTTCCTTAATTGTGATTTCTTTTGCAAAGGTTCTCTCTAAGGTTCCCTTTGGTCCCTTTACCTTTACTACATTGTCCTTAATCTCAACAGTAACGCCTGCCGGGATCGCGACCGGTAACTTTCCGATACGTGACATAGTATACTCCTCTCTTAAATTCTCAGTAAAATACTGTTTTCAGAAAATATATTCCGACAGATTACCATACAAAGGCAAGGACTTCTCCGCCTACACCCTTTTGTCTTGCTTCCTTGTCGGTGATTACACCCTGGTTTGTGGAAATGATTGCTGTACCTAGTCCACCAAGTACTCTAGGCATATTTTCTTTGCCGGCGTATACACGAAGACCCGGCTTGGAAATTCTACGAATTCCGGAAATGATCTTCTCATTCTTGTTGGAACCGTACTTCAGTCCGATCTTAATGTCCTGGAATTTTCCATTTTCAACTAACTCGCAGCTGGAAATGTAACCTTCCTTCAGAAGAATCTCAGCAATAGACTGCTTCATCTTAGATGCTGGGATACATACGCTGTCATGTTTTGCAGTGTTTGCATTACGAATTCTTGTAAGCATATCTGCGATTGGATCACTCATACTCATTTTTACGGATATCCTTTCTTTTTATCTATGAGGATGCGCCCTATGCACTATCCTCTTTGCAAACGAAATATCGAATGCTTATGCAATCGATATTCGTTTTACAATCATTTTACCAAGATGCTTTTCTCACCCCTGGAATCTCTCCCTTATATGCTAACTCACGGAAGCATACACGGCAGATTCCGTACTTACGAAGTACAGAGTGGGGACGTCCACAAATCTTACATCTTGTGTATTCTCTTGTGGAGAACTTTGCAGGTCTCTGCTGCTTTAATTTCATTGATAATTTAGCCATTTTTTCCTCCGATTATTTCGCAAAAGGCATATTGAACAGGGTAAGAAGCTCTCTGGACTCTTCGTCAGTCTTTGCAGTTGTAACGAAGATGATATCCATTCCTCTAACCTTATCTACCTTGTCGAACTCGATTTCAGGGAAAATAATCTGCTCTTTGATTCCAAGGGCATAGTTTCCTCTACCATCGAAGGCATTGGGGTTCACACCACGGAAGTCTCTTACTCGAGGAAGAGCCAAGTTGATCAAACGATCAGCGAACTCGTACATCTTCTCTCCGCGAAGAGTAACCTTACATCCAATTGCCTGTCCCTCTCTGATCTTGAAGTTCGCAACGGACTTTCTTGCCTTTGTTGTTACAGCATGCTGTCCGGTAATGATCTCTAAATCACGTACTGCACTGTCGAGAACCTTGGAATTTTCTTTTGCTTCACCAACACCCATGTTGATGACGATTTTTTCAAGCTTTGGAATTTCGTTAACATTCTTATAGTTAAACTTCTTCTGCATAGCTTCTTTGATTTCGCTATTGTAAATTTCCTTTAATCTAGCCATCCTTTATTCCTCCTTTCTCTTAGTCAATAACCTTACCGGTCTTCTTAGCCACACGAACCTTCTTGCCATTCTCAAGCTTGAATCCTACGCGAGTAGCCTGTCCATCAACAACAAGCATTACATTGGATGCATCCAAAGCTGCTTCCTTACGAACAATTCCGCCCTGTGGGTTAGCCTGACTTGGCTTCTGGTGCTTGGTTACCATGTTGCAACCTTCTACCACTACCTTGTTGGTCTTTGGATCGAAGGATAAAACCTTACCCTGCTTACCATTGTCCTTACCGGTAATGATCTTTACCATATCGTCTTTCTTAATTCTACGCATCTGGCTCCCCTCCTTATAATACTTCCGGTGCGAGGGATACGATCTTCATGTAACCATGATCTCTTAACTCTCTTGCTACCGGTCCAAAGATACGGGTGCCCTTTGCGGTATTATCCTCCTTGAGGATAACTGCTGCGTTCTCATCGAAACGGATATAGCTACCATCTTTTCTTCTGGTCTCATCCACTGTACGAACCACAACGGCCTTTACAACGTCACCCTTCTTAACCTGTCCGCCGGGAATAGCGTCCTTTACGGAAGCTACAATGATGTCTCCGATGGCGGCATATCTTCTGGTAGAGCCTCCCATAACACGGATGCAAAGAAGCTCTCTTGCACCTGTGTTATCAGCAACTCTAAGTCTTGTTTCCTGCTGAATCATATATGCTCCTTCCTTGCTCCTATATTACTTCGCCTTCTCAATGATGGAAGTAAGTCTCCATCTCTTGGTCTTAGATAAAGGTCTGGTTGCCATTACCTTAACTGTATCTCCCTCACCAGCCTCATTGTTCTCATCATGAGCGTAAATCTTAACGGTACGCTTTACGATTTTTCCAATAAGAGGGTGCTTCACGTGATCTTCAATAGCGATAACGATGGTCTTGTCCATCTTTGCACTAACCACCTTACCGGTACGGGTTTTTCTCAGATTTCTTTCCATTATTCTGTTCTCCCTTCTCACGCTTTCGCTTTCTCAGTGATAACAGTCTGAATCCGAGCGATGTTTTTCCGAACCTCGGTAATGCGGGCTGTATTATCCAACTGATTGGTTGCATTCTGGAATCGCAGATTGAAAAGTTCTTTCTTTGCGGAAACCAGCTCTTCATTCAGCTGCTCAGCTGACTTTGCCTTCAGCTCTTCTAAATATGTTTTCTTTTTCATTAGTTATCACCGCCTTCCAGATCTGCCTTTGCGACGATTTTGCAGTTACAAGGAAGCTTGTGAGAAGCAAGACGTAACGCCTCTCTTGCAATTTCCTCCGGTACACCGGCAATCTCAAATAACACGCGTCCCGGCTTAACTACTGCAACCCAGTACTCTGTAGCACCCTTTCCGGATCCCATACGTACTCCCAAGGGCTTTGCAGATACAGGCTTGTCTGGAAAAATGTCGATCCAAACCTTACCGCCACGCTTAATGTATCTTGTAAGGGCAACTCTGGCTGCCTCGATCTGATTGGATCTGATCCAACAAGGTTCAGTGGAAATAATTCCGAATTCTCCATGGCTAACGGTATTGCCTCTTGTAGCCTTACCGGTCATTCTTCCGCGCATCTGCTTACGGAATTTCGTTCTCTTAGGCATTAACATAATTATTTCTCGCTCCCTTCCTTATTTTTCTTGGCAGGAAGTACCTCGCCCTTGTAAATCCATACCTTTACTCCTAATTTTCCATAGGTAGTATCGGCCTCAGCAAATCCATAATCGATATCTGCACGAAGAGTCTGAAGAGGAATTGTTCCCTCGCTATAGAACTCACGTCTTGCGATATCCGCTCCGCCCAAACGTCCACCAACGGAAGCCTTAATTCCCAAAGCTCCTGCCTTCATGGTTCTGGACATAGCCTGCTTCAAAGCTCTACGGAAAGATACACGGTTCTCTAAGGACAACGCGATACTTTCTGCAACAAGCTGTGCATCTCTATCCGGTCTCTTGATTTCCTTGATATCGATGAAGATGTTCTTGTTGGTAATCTTCTGAACATCCTTCTTTAACTTCTCGATTTCCGCTCCGCCCTTACCGATAACGTATCCGGGCTTAGCAGTAAATACGATAATGCGAACCTTATCCTCAGCCGCTCTCTCGATTTCAATCTTAGAGACATTTGCGGAATACAGCTTCTTCTTTAAAAATTCTCTGATCTTGTGATCTTCGATAAGATTATCTGCAAAGTTTTTCTTGTCTGCGTACCACTTAGAATCCCAGTCCTTAATGATACCGACTCTCATACCGTGCGGATTGACTTTCTGTCCCATTCCTTGCCTCCTTACTTTCTTTCGTCCAGAATAACAGTGATGTGTGAGCTTCTCTTGAAGATTCTGTAAGCTCTACCCTGTGCTCTTGGGTGGATTCTCTTTAATGTTGGAGCTGCATTTGCGAAGCACTCTGCAACATAAAGATTCTCTCTATTCATATTGTTATTGTTTTCTGCATTAGCAGCTGCGGACGCAAGAAGTTTCTTAACCAATGTGGAAGCATATCTTGGGTTATAGGTAACGATTCCCAATGCCTCTTCCAAGCCCTTGCCACGAATAGCATCTAAAACAAAGCAAGCTTTCTGTACAGACACTCTAGCATAAGAAAGCTTAGCGGAAGGTCTTTTATCTTTATTTGCATTTCTCTCTCTTTTAATCTGAGATCTATGACCTTTTGACATTTTTCATGTCCTCCTTTCTCTATGCAGATTATCCTCTTCTTTCGTCGCCGTTACCGTGATGTCCGCGGTAAGTTCTTGTTGCAACGAATTCTCCCAGCTTGTGTCCTACCATGTCCTCTGTAACGTATACAGGTACATGCTTTCTTCCGTCATGAACCGCAATGGTGTGTCCAACAAATGACGGGAAGATTGTGGAACGACGAGACCAAGTTTTCACTACTGTCTTTTGATTCTGTGCATTCAGTGCATCCACAGCCTTTAAAAGACTCTGATCTGCAAATGGTCCTTTTTTAATAGAACGTGCCATTTTTCTTTCTCCTCCTCAATTATTTGATGGCTCTACCATCACGTCTTCTTACGATAAGCTTATTGGAAAGCTTCTTCTTGTTTCTGGTCTTCAAACCAAGTGCAGGCTTACCCCAAGGTGTGCTAGGTCCGCTCCGTCCGATAGGAGCTCTACCTTCTCCACCTCCGTGTGGGTGGTCGTTAGGGTTCATAACAGATCCGCGAACTGTTGGACGGATACCCATGTGACGTTTTCTTCCCGCCTTACCAAGATTGATGAGGTTGTGGTCTCCGTTGCCTACTACACCGATGGTTGCACGGCACTCGATAGGAACCATTCTCATTTCTCCGGAAGGAAGTCTTAAGGTTGCATACTTTCCTTCTCTCGCCATAAGCTGTGCTGCATTTCCTGCGGAACGAACCAGCTGTGCTCCCTTACCGGGCTTTAACTCGATAGCATGAATTTCGGAACCTACAGGGATAGCGGACAATGGTAAGCAGTTTCCTACTCTTGCCTCTGCCTCTGCTCCGGACATAACCTTCATCCCGTCAGTCAAACCGTTAGGTGCAAGGATGTATGCCTTGGATCCGTCTGCATAAGAGAGAAGTGCGATGTTTGCGGAACGGTTTGGATCGTACTCGATACCTACAACAGTTGCCACAATGCCGTCCTTACTGTTTCTCTTAAAGTCGATAATTCTGTACTTCTGCTTATTTCCACCACCGTGGTGACGAACAGTGATCTTACCCTGGTTATTTCTACCAGCAGTCTTTTTATTCTTAGCCAAAAGAGATTTTTCCGGTGTCTTCTTGGTAACTTCAGCGAAGTCGGAACCGGTCATATTTCTTCTGGACGGTGTATAAGCTTTATATGTCTTAATACCCATTTTCCTTTTTCTCCTTCTTTCTGCGTATAATTGAGAAATTTTTTCACGCAGTTCTTAGCAATTTACAGTGCGCTGAAAATCTCGATTTCTTTAGACTCAGCAGTCAATGTAACGATTGCCTTCTTAGTCTTAGCTGTCTTTCCGAATACCATTCCTCTTCTCTTCTTCTTTCCGTCAAGGTTCATGGTGTTAACAGCCTTTACCTTTGTTCCTTCGAACATCTTCTCTACAGCTTCTCTGATCTGAATCTTGTTCGCTTCAGGATTTACCAGGAAGGTGTACTTTTTCTCGCTCATGTCTGCCATGGACTTCTCAGTCACAACAGGGCGAAGAATCACATCGAAATATTGTAAGTTAGCCATTATGCGTATACCTCCTCAAGTTTTAAAAGAGCCGCCTTTGTAGCTAATACAGTGCCGTACTTCAAAACATCGTAAACGTTTAACTCGTTAACCTGAGCTGTCTTTACATTCTGAATATTTCTTGCAGAAAGCACAGTATTCTGATCATTCTGATCCAGAAGAACGAAAGCCTTGTTTACCTTGAAAGCGTCTAACATGCTCTGGAAGTTCTTGGTTTTGATTTCGTCGAAACGAATCTCATCCAATACAATAAGCTTGTTCTCTGCTACTGCGTTAGACAGTGCAGACTTTAACGCTGCTCTCTTTTCCTTCTTGTTCATGCCGGTGGTGTAATCTCTTGGAGTCGGGGCAAATACTACTCCGCCGCCCTTCCACTGCGGGGCACGAATGGAACCTTGTCTTGCATGACCTGTTCCCTTTTGTCTCCAAGGCTTTCTTCCGCCTCCGGAAACCTCTGCACGAGTAAGGGCTTTCTGTGTTCCCTGACGCTTGTTAGCAAGCTGTGCAACTACTGCGAGGTGTAATAAGTGCTCGTGAACCGGTGCTGCGAAAATCGCATCATTCAGATCCATCTTGCCAACTTCCTTACCCTGCATATTAAATACAGATACGTTAGCCATTAGTATGTTCCTCCTTCCTTCTCGTCTTAGGACTTAACAGCTTCTTTGATGGTTACAAGAGCCTTCTTTGGTCCCGGAACCGCACCCTTAACCAGGATTAATCCCTGTTCTGCATCAACCTTCACTACAGTAAGGTTCTGAGTAGTAACCTTTACCGCACCCATGTGAGAGGGCATTCCCTTACCGGGAAGTACTCTGGATGGTGTTGCAGATGTACCGTTAGATCCCTGATGACGATGGAACTTAGAACCGTGGGTCATTGGTCCTCTGTGCTGTCCATATTTCTTAATAGCAGATGCAAATCCCTTACCCTTGGAAGTAGCGCTTACGTCTACCTTATCTCCTTCAGCAAAGATATCTGCCTTAATCTCATCTTTAACCTTATACTCTTCTGCATTCTCAAAACGGAATTCTCTTAAGAATCTCTTGTAAGAAACGCCGGCCTTGTCGAACTGTCCCTTAAGAGGCTTGTTCACCAGCTTCTCTCTCTTCTCTAAAAATCCCACCTGAACTGCCTTGTAACCGTCGTTCTCAAGGGTCTTTACCTGGGTAACCACGCAAGGACCGGCCTGCAGTACAGTTACTGGAATCAACACACCATTTTCATCCCAAATCTGTGTCATTCCTACTTTTGTTGCCAAAATAGCTTTCTTCATCTGTTCTCCTTTCTACAGCGGAACCGTAATCGGTTCATACTAGAATTATTTGTTTTTCATCTTGATGTCTACGAAAACACCTGCGGGCATCTCCAATCTCTGTAAGCTGTCCATGGTCTTCTGGTTAGGATTGATGACATCAATCAATCTCTTGTGGGTTCTCTGCTCGAACTGCTCGCGAGAATCCTTGTACTTGTGCACTGCACGAAGAATTGTTACAACTTCCTTCTTGGTAGGAAGAGGTACTGGGCCGGAAACCTGAGAACCTGTCTTCTTGCAGTTCTCTACGATTTTTGCGGCGGATTCGTCCACAAGACCATGCTCGTAAGCCTTGAGGGTGATTCTCATTACTTGACTTGCCATAAAAAAAGTCGCCTCCTATCGGGTTATTGACGATAAGTTGGTGACTGTACACGTTTCCGCGCGTATCTTATAAAAATACACACGCCGCACCCGCTGCTTGGTGCTTAGATTGTAGTACAGTGACCTGCCGTCAGTTTCAAAACTTGACATTCGCTCCAGAAAGCTCTCTGTAGAAACTTATACATTACTGCTTTCATTTCTATAGTAATCTTTTCCTTCAACGCTATCATGCCACAGCCGTACTAAAATACCATATCCCCGGCCGGAAAGCAAGATTTATCCCGCTTTTTTTGCACAAAATCAAAAACATAAGCAAAACAACTTATCACCAAGAATCCTTGTTTCCGGATTCAATTCCACGCTACCGTGCGTGTCGCATTAGTATAATAGAAAAAAGAAGCCTTGTAAAGACTTCTTTCTCTCGGATTATGAAAAGTTTAGATTTGCTTGGTATCGGAAAAACTGTTTTTGATCTATCCTTGGAAAATGCCCGCACTCCAACAGGCTGAAGCACCGAGAAGTTTCTCCGCGCTGTAAAGCTTTTCCGCACGTGAAATCGGCTGTAATTAGGAATCCGCCTCTGCCGATATTTTCGTCAAAAAATTCTCCGTATAGTCCTGGGTGCCATCCGGCTCGATCCACATGGCTTCCACATCCGTTCCGCCATCCTGAAACTTCTTCAGAAGCGCCTTTCCCTCTTCCACATCCAGAATAAAAAGAGCCGTAGAAAGTCCATCTGCAAGGCCGGAATCCTTGGTCAAAATACTTACGGAACGATGGCTGTCGGCAGGCATCCTTGTTCTCGGGTCTACAATGTGAGCATAGCGCTTACCATTTACCACATAAAAACGCTCATAGTCTCCGCTGGTCACCAAAGAAGTATCTTCAATTTCTCCTGCCACCGCAAACTGCTCCGTATCCTGTCCATCCACATAAAAGGGATTTTCCACAGGGCAAACCCAGCGTTTTCCGTCTCCTCTTTTCCCGATAGCCCGGAGGTTTCCGCCGATATTCAGTAAATAATGCTTGGCACCGGCTTGTTCCAAAAGCTCTGCTGCCCTTTCCACTGACCAGCCCTTGGCAACGCCTCCTACATCCAGCCTCAGCTCCGGATCTTGAAAGTACACGGTGGAGTTTTCTTCATCCAATATCAAATCTTCAATATTACAATGCTTGGACGCCTCCAAAAGAGAACTTTCCTCCGGAAGACTTGCATTTTCCGGATTGGCAATGCCCGCCTCCCGATAGTCATGCCAGATGCGAAGGACAGCCCCGTAGGCGATATTTACCTCTCCGTCTGTCTTTTCATAGATTTCCTTTCCGAACTTCAGTAAGGCCATAATCTCCGGATCCACCTTCACCGGAGCAGTGCCGGCATTTTCATTTACATACTTTAAGTTCTGTACCCCGGGATAATCGTCATACACATCGAAGAGCTGATGGAGCTCCTGCAAGCGCTTATGCACGGCCTTGAAGTTTTTCTGAAAATCCCCTTCATTTCCCTCATAGCCGATGACCAGAGAAACCGTATCAAAGACATCCATAAACTGGTCTTGATAACGATTCTTCTTTCCACAGGCGCTAAGAATAAGGCAGACACCGAGGACGAGACAGGCGCTAAGGACAAGATAAGACTTGCAAAGGCGTACAAAAGAAAAAGAAGTATGAGGCAATATCTTTTTAGTGCTCACGATACAAAATCCCCTCTTCCTCTTTTTGACGGGCAAACCATTCCTTTACATAAGGACAGGTGGGAAGGATTTTTCCATCCTGTGCCCTGACCTCTGCAATGGCCTTTTCCACCAAGATCCCTGCAATCCCCTGCCCCCGCAGAGAGGGATCTACAAAGGTATGGTCAAATTCATAGACCTTTTCCTCTGCCTTATAATAAGGAAAGGTTATTTCCGCCAGGACTTTTCCGGCCTCTTCATAACGAATCTGATGCTTTTCTATCTTCCATTCCATAAAACGCTCCTTTCCAAAAAACAAGAAATCCTCCTTCGATTTTTCGATAAATCTATGCTTTGGCTTTCAACAGAAAAAAGCAAGGATGTCTATTTGCGGCAAAGTTAGTTTACTATAACATTTTTTCCTCACAAAAAAAAGCTTCTTTTTCCTTTGGCTGAACTGAAACAATCTCCCCATGGGGAGAACCTGTCCGCTTTATGGAAAAGAAGCTTTTTTCTCTTTTGAACCTTCTCTTTTATTTCTTATAAGGAAATAACTTGAGCTCTCCTTTGTTATATTCTCCCAAATAGACCTCGTGCATACTTTGATAGCCCTGTTTTTTCAATTCCTCTTGAAGCCATTCCTTGTTTTTTCCGATAATGGTCAGAATATTTTTCTGAAGGTGACCATCGGTAATCAGGGGGAATTTCGGATTTTCCTCTCCGTATTTTACAATAATCAACTGTCCGTTCTGCTCACAAACAGCTCTTTTCACCTCTGTTACGGAATATACCCGATTGGTTCGTAATTTAAAGGAAAGATCGTGGGGGGAAAGTCCCAGCTTTTTGCAGTTATCATAGAGAATAACGCCCTCATCCACTACGGGAAGGGCAATACCGTCCAGAACCTGCTTCATTTTCACATTGTGCATCTTCACATAGCGAAGCAGCAGAACCAGACCGCACCAAATTGCCAGTACCGCCAGATATTCCCAGATCTTGATATTGTCGTTATAAATTACGCCGCCGATAATACCACCCAATACATAGTTTTGCACCGCATCGGAGGCTGTGCTGGGCGCCAGATTGCCTTTTCCGGAAATGTTAATGACAAAAATCAAAGCTAAAAAGCCGATAAATAACTTTTCCGCTACCAAAATGAATTCCTGCATCCTCTTGCCTCCTAACGTTTAAAAAAAGCCGAGAAAGAAAAATGCGCTGCACGCGCTTTCCCTTCCCAGCCTATCCCGGAGATAGAGAGATTCGAACTCTCGCGCCGGTTTCCCGACCTACCGCATTTCGAGTGCGGACCCTTCAACCACTTGGGTATATCTCCTGATTTTTTGTAAAAAAAACGGCGAGACAGTCTCGCCATTCCTTCACAATGCCGGCGACCGGGGTCGAACCGGTATGGGATTTTTGTCCCGCAGGATTTTAAGTCCTGTGCGTCTACCTATTCCGCCACGCCGGCGTTTCAAGTTTCCCTGAAAACGTCGCATTGTTTTGCAACAGTACGATAATACAGAATGTTCCTCTGCTTGTCAATACGGGGGCAGCAAAAATTCAAAAAAGTTTTGGAGTGTTAATTCCCAAGCTAAGTTCCACAATAGGATTAACTTTTGGAATTCTCTGAGGGAGTTTTGAAGCCTTTAGGCAAAATAGTCATAGGCTAATCGCTTCGTCCCGTCTCCTACAATAACTTCCCCGCAATATTGAAAACCGAAACGCTGAATTGCCCTTTGCATGACCTGATTGTTCTCATGGGTATCGATTCTAAGGTAGGGATGCTGTTCCTTACAAAACTGAAAGCACAGCTGGGCAAGACCGGGAATTTTCCCGGAGGATACCACCCGATGAATGACGCCATAGGCTTCATTCCTATGCCAAGCTCCTTCATAGATTTCTTTATAATTCGGTTCTTCTCCCACATGAAAATGAAAGGCCAGCTCAATCTCCTCGTCCTCCGCTACATAAAAATAGCCCTCTTCGATATCCTTCCGAATCAAATCCTCCGGAGGATTATTCTTTCCCCACTGAGTAGGATTCCCGTTTTTTGCCATAAATTCTCTGGCCTTTTCGTATAAAGGCATAATCTGTGCTAAGTCTTCCGGCTTGGCTTTTCGAATCTGTAGCATAACGGTCATCCTCCTAGTATCTTTAAAGCTTCTTTTGAAAGTATCTTTGAAAAGCTTCTTTGATAAATTCCTGTTGACATCCTCTTTAAAAAGCTACCCCTTGGGTCTTATGTCTAAACTTATATGATAACGGTTTTCAGCATAAAATAATCACTAAATTTTCTGTCAAAACTTATTTGTTTTCCACAAAGACTGTCTTTTTTTCTCTCATTATGACTTTTTCCTCACGCCGAGCAAAGGAGAAAAGCATATCCTTACACTTTCCCCTATATACTCCACATTCGGATATTATCCGTAAGTGGATATTATCCGAATGTGGAGTATAGGAGATTTCTAAGGCTAAAGCTATAATCCTTTTCAGGAGGTGGATATGCCTTATCTCAAACATCATTTTCTTTATCTTTTTCTACTCTATGCAGCCATCAAAGATTTACAAGAACGGAAAATCCCCAAAGTCTATTTTATACTTTTTCCCTCATTCTTTTTCTTCCTTCTTGCTTTCCCCTTTGAAGCCGCAGATCTGAAAAAATCCCTTATTACCCTTATCTACTGGATTCTAAGTCTTTTCGTAAGCTATCCCCTCTTTTATTTCACCGCCGCCGGAGGAGCTGACTGGAAACTATGCTCCCTTCTTATCCCCCTTTTACCCTTGGAAGAAAGTCTTCCTCTTCTCCTCCTGGCATCCCTTTTCTCTTTCCTTCTATTTTTCTTTTGTCATATAGAAGACATTCCTTACGCTTTTTCTCTCTTTCTCGGCTACACCCCGATTATGCTGATGAAAGGATAAATTCTTAATTTCCACAGAAAGGATATTCGTCATGGAAAAAATTCTTGCCATCTACGATGAAGATGCCCTATATTGCAAGCGCCTTAGCCTTTATCTTCGACAAAACACCAAGCTTCCCTTCCAAATCTATCCGATTCTTAACAAAGAAAGCCTGGAAAGCTTCTCCAAGAAAAAGGAGGTGGATCTTCTGCTTCTCTCCGAAAAGAATGCGAAAAACCTTCATTTTTCTCCAAAATCCCACAAAACCCTTTATCTTTCCGAAGAAAATCTGCTTACCAAGCAACGGAAAGAAAATTGTATCTACAAATACCAGTCCGGAGACCAAATCATGCGGGAAATTCTGGTGCAGTACGGAGAGTTGGAGCTTTTAGCGGAAGGCGGTCAGCATCGTGCGGATGTATTTCTGGTCTACAGCCCCCTTGGTCGTTTGGGAAAAACTACATTTTCCCAGGCCTTAGCCAAAGAATTGGGAAAGAATAGAAAGACACTCTATCTCAGTCTGGAAGAGTCCGCCTTCTCTCCAAAGGAGCAGGAAAAGGAGAAGGAATGTTTAACGGAAGCACTATATCACTTTAAAGAAAATCATCTGACCCCGATGATTTTACGAGCCCTTTCCTATGCAAAGGATAACTATGTCACCATCCATCCCGTTCGAAGTCCGGAGGATATCAGCAGTGTCTCTCAAAGAGACCTTTCTCTTTTCTTGGAAAAAATTGCTGAAGAGGCGGGCGCCGATGCATTGGTTGTAGATACCGATAGCAGTATGAGCCGTTATCTGGAATGTTTCAGCCTGGCCAGAAAAGTCTTTCTTCCGGTTTTGGAGGATCGGAAAAGCAAGGCTAAGCTTTCCGTTCTTCAACAATACTTGGAGAAAAATGCAGGAGAAGGCGTAGCGGAAAAATTCATCCAATGCAATCTCCCCGCTCTAACGGAAGAAAGCGCCGCCTCCCCTGCTTTGGAACAATACTGTCGGGAACTTTTATTACGACAGGTATACGAAGAAGAGCAGATGGAAGCGGAGCAATACCGAAAAATGGCTTTATAAGCCTTTGTGAGATAAAAATCGAAATAAATATCGAGATAATATCAAAATAAAGATAGTTGGCAGAATCATAATGTGATGTGAATCTTAATATGAGCCTTAATGCGAACCGTAAGGTAAATCGGAAAGGAGCTTAAAGTGCTGGCCCTGGATCAGGTAAAACAAGAAATCAAAAAGGAGCTTTTGCTGGATTTGGAAGAAAAACAAGTCAGTGACAGCCATTTGTATCAGGAAATCGACTCTGCCCTTTTAAGCCGAAAAGATCTGGCTTTACGGGAAAAACTCTACCTAAGAAGCGCGGTTTTTGACAGCTTTCGAAGGCTGGATCTTCTTTCCGAACTGTTGGATGACGGCACTGTCAGTGAAATCATGATTAACGGTCCAAAAGAAATCTTTGTGGAAAGGAAGGGGCGAATGGAGCGCTGGCAAGGCTCCTTCCAAAGTGAAGAACAGCTTGCGGATTTGATTCAACAGATTGTTTCCCGAATCAATCGGGCTGTAAATACCAAAAGTCCCATTGTAGATGCCCGCTTAGAAGATGGTTCCCGTGTTCATGTGGTGCTTCCTCCCATTGCGCTAAAGGGACCTACGGTCACGATACGAAAATTCCCGGAGCCCATCACCATGAAAAAGCTGATTCAACTGGAAAGTCTTACGGAGGAAGCAAGTCATTTTCTACAGTCTCTGGTTCGTTCCTCTTATAACATTTTCATTTCCGGCGGTACCAACAGCGGAAAGACTACCTTCTTAAACGCACTTTCCCAGTACATCCCTAAGGAGGAGCGCATTATTACCATTGAAGATAGCGCGGAGCTGCAGATTCAATCCGTGGAAAACCTGGTTTCTTTGGAAACCAGAAATGCCAATGCAGAGGGAGAAGGAGCCGTCAGTATCTCCGATTTAATTAAAGCCTCCCTCAGAATGAGCCCGAACCGTATTATCGTTGGAGAGGTTAGAGGAAAGGAATGTCTGGATATGTTAAATGCCATGAACACCGGTCACGACGGCAGCATTTCCACCGGTCACGCCAATTCCTCTACGGATATGTTAAAGCGTATGGAAACCATGGTGTTGCAAGGCGCAGACCTCCCTCTCCCATCCATTAGAAACATGATTGCCTCCGCCATTGAAATTATGGTGCATCTTGGAAGAACCAAAGATCACAAACGGCGGGTTTTGGAAATATCGGAAGTTATGGGGATTGAAAATGGAGAAGTTAAACTCAAAAAATTATATCAATACAATGGCAAAATTCTTGAAAAGCTGTCGGATCTCCATAACGAAGACAAACTCCGTAGTCGATTATAGAGAGTACATCATTTATCTCCCGGAATATCTCTTCCTATGGGTCAAGTTTCTATTGCTTCTTTTGCTCTTCTCTTATGCCTTTTACCAGCATATTCTCTTCTTTTTGCTTCTGCTTCCCTTCAGCTTTTTCTATCCTTTTCTCCAAAGAGATAAATTAAGAAAAAAGCGTCAGGAGGTATTGGTTTCTCAATTTAAAGAAATGCTTTCCATCCTCAGTGCCTATCTAAGTGCCGGATATTCTTTGGAAAATGCTTTATTCGCCTGCATCCCGGATCTGGAAAATCTTCTGGGAAAGAAATGTTATATGGTGGAGGAGCTAAAGCAAATCAAACGCTCCCTTTCCATGAATCGTCCTCTGGAAGAACCGCTTTCCCAATTTGCTCTTCGTTCCGGCGTTGATGATATCCATAATTTCTCGGAAATCTTCCTGGTGGCAAAGCGCTCCGGAGGAGATCTGATTCAGATTATTCAGCAGAGCAGCACAATTATTCGGGATAAACTGACCATTACCGAAGAAATCATCACCCTCAATGCTTCCAGACGATTCGAGCAAAAGATTATGAACGGTGTGCCTTTCTTTATGATTTTTTATTTAAATGCCAGCTCTCCGGAATTTTTCCGGATTCTTTATTCCACCATTATGGGAAGAGGAGTAATGAGCTTTTGTCTCTGTATATACCTTCTGGCCATTTACCTCTCCCAAAAGATTATTGCCATCCCCGTGTAAGGATATCAAAGGTCAGCTATTTCCCCCGGCATTTCTGTCGCCTCCGGCATTTCTTCGTGTCCGTTGTTTCTTTCTCATTCGGTATTTCTATCATGTCTCCCCTCTCCGGGCGTCACCAAAAAGGACTATCTATGAACCCCTACACAATAAAGCAAGAACTCAAAAAATTATGGTTTCGTATTCCGGGCTCTAAAACAGAACTCCTGAAAAAGCAAATTCTTATTCTGATTGTCTCCTTTCTTCTTGCCGCCCTCCTTTTTATGCAGGGAACGGAAAAGCAATTCCTCCTCCCCGGAAATCAAATCCAAAGAGAGCCTATAGGAGGAGTAGAGAAAAAAATCCCCCTCAATGTTACGGGAATTTCAGGAAAGAAAAAGGAAGAAATCTATGTCACGGTATCTCCAAGACTCTATAGCAAGGAAGAGGCGGATAAAGCTTTTGCGAAGCTGCAAGAAAAAATGGAGAGCTTGATTCTCAGCGAAGAAGACAGCTTTGACGGCATCTCCGGAAACATACAGCTCAAAAAAATCTTTAGCCCGGAAAATATCAAAGCTACCTGGAGTTTTCGCCCGGAAAGCTTATGGACCAATCAGAAGGAAACTCCCCTTCAAGATAGCGATAAAAGCTACACAAAGTATAGAGATATTTTAGAAGACTCAGGACAAATCCATCATGAATATCTGGAAAAAGACCAGATTCTTACAGGAACATTGGAAGTAGTTCTCAGCGCCAATATTCATCCTGAAGAGGAAGTGGAAGGGGATGAAATCAGCAGTTTCTTTAACGAAAATAATGAAATCACCTACAACTCACCCACCTACTCCTATGCCCTTCGTATTTTGCCCTTAAAGCTAAGTGAAACCGAAGCTTTGGAAATGGCTCTTCAAAATACATTGCAGTACAGTAATGAGCATACCCGTTCCACGGACAAACTGCTTTTGCCCAAAGAAATTATGGGGCATCACATTCATTTTTCCGAAAAAAAGAATTTTCGCTATCTTTTGATTCCGCTTCTAGGTCTTTTTGCCTGCTTTCTTCTCCCTCTGCAAGCTTTAGAGCAACAGAAAACCCGTCAAAAATCCAGGCTGTCCTCCCTTACCCTGGATTATGCAGAATTGGTTTCCAAGTTAGTAGTTTATCTTGGAGCAGGCCTGGCCATACGGAACAGCTTTTCGGAAATAGCCAAGCACTACAACTATCTGGTGAAAAATTGTCATCAGGAATCCCACCCCTTATATGAGGAGTTAAATACCCTCTTAAACCAGCTGGCAAGCAATGTGGGGGAGGGAGAGGCCTATTTGAATTTTTCGAAAAGAATTGCTTTAAAGCCCTATGGCAAGCTCATCAGTCTCATAGAACAAAACAGGAAAAATGGCAGCAAGGATCTTTCCCGTCAGCTCTATATGGAAATGGAGGAAGCTTTTTCCGTACGAAAACATATAGCAAAGCGTCTGGGAGAGGAAGCCGGAACCAAGCTTCTGCTTCCTCTAATATTACAACTCTTTGTCATTATGCTGATGATTCTGTATCCGGCCATGCAATCCCTACACTAAAAAGACGAAGAGAGTTCTTGGAAAACAGCAAGCATTCTCTTTGCCCATACATTCACTCGGCAATCATGCCACACACAAAAGGAGGTTACGATGTACAAATACGCATTAGAAGATGCCCATTATGCAGTGGACGCCTGGCTTTTTTCCAGAATAGAACAATGCAGGAAAAAACGAAGGGATTTGCTGAATGGTGATGAGGCCATCGGCACCATTGAGTTGGTTCTCATTATGGTGGTCTTAATCGGCTTAGTTATTATCTTCAAAGCAAAAATTGTTAAAGTGCTGGAAGAGATTATGAAAAAAATCGAAGATCAAAGTAAGGGTATTTAAAGTGCTTTCTTGATACTTCCCCTTTTTGGAAAGGAAGAGTTTATGGCGAAAAAACAATTCTCCGCATCAATTACGGTATTTCTTTCCCTAATTTTTGTTCTGGTAGCTGCACTGGTGCTTACCATTGCGGAATCCGCCAGAACAATCTCCCAAAAGCTCTATATGCAAACCGCCTTAAACAGTGCCATGGAGTCCCTTTTTTCGGAATTTCATAGACCTCTTTGGGAAAACTACCGTATATATGCCCTGGAATATCGAGATGATAAGCTGCTGCAAGAAGAACTGGAGGGCTTCACCTCCCTTTATACAGAAGCCAAGGATCTCTTTCCATGCAAGGTGGAGAAGGAAGACTTTCTCTTTCCCAATCGGGGAATCCTTTGCGAAGACCATTATTTTGAAGAAGAAGTGCTGGAATACATGCCGGCACTTCTGGCAAAGGATGCCATAGAATTTTTAGGAGAGAAGAAAGAAGACACGGAAGCCCTTGCTACTCTGGAGGATTTTCAAAAGAAAGAAAAAGAATCCAAAAGTATAGAAGAATTACAAAAAAAATATTCCCTAAGCCATCGAGATATTGAAGCCTTGGAAGGACTAATTGAGACCATCGATATGGAGTGCAAAGCTTGTGCAACACAGCATAAGAACGGCGCAAAAGCACTTTCTGCCCACAATCCGGGAGCTTTTTATTCTTCCTGTGCCGGCTTTACTGCCGGACTGGAAAGAATTCAGCAAACTGTTCCAAGGTACCAATCCACTGCCGATTCCCTTCGGGAAAAAGTAGCCCAATTGCGGCAACACTTTGAAGAAGAAAAGCCAAATTTGGAAGAAGACGGCATTGCCGCTATAGAGGCTGAATTAAGCAGCTACGACCAATATTTGGATGCGGAGGGCAGCATAAGGCAAAACATTGAAGCTCTTCCGCCAAAGTGTGACAGCTTAAAAGCACAGGCAGAAACGGTGAAGCAAGAAGTAAAAGATTTTGAGGAATGGTTGGAGGAAGAACGAGAAGCAAGAAGGGAAAATGAAGACGAGGAGGACGATGATGAAGAAGACTTATCCCAAGAAATTCAAGACTTTTATCATTCCGAAGAAGCAGAATGGAACAGCTTTTCCCTTCCGGCCTACAACGGACAGGTCACAAAAATTAACAAGCAAAATAGAAAAGCCTTGGAAAACCTTAGAAATCTGGGTAAGAAAAAGCTCTTGGAATATCTCCTTCCCGAGGGAGTACCCTGTCCAAGTGATGATGAAAAATACGCCGTACCTCCCGGATTTTCTACAAACTCCAAGGCCAATCCCTTACAGGTGGGGCTTTTGGGAGAATACTCTTTACGGTACTTCCATTCCTATCATAAAAAGGATGACGATAAATCCATTCCCTATAGCGGAGCAAACGGCATGGAGGTGGAGTATCTTATCCACCAGAAAAAGAGCGACTATGCAAACCTTTCGGCACAGGTCCTGTCTCTTCTAGCTTTCCGAGAAGCTATGAACTTTATCTATATAATGAAAAGTCCGGAGATGCGGGAAGAAGCCAAAGCCTTTGTTACAGCCTTTCTTGTCGTTACTTTAAACCCCATTGTGATAGAGGTCTTTACCCTCTTCGTCATCGGTATTTGGGCCTTTGCCCAATCTCTAATCGATGTCAGACAGCTTTTGGATGATAAACGGGTTCCTCTTATGCATAGTGAAGAAAGCTGGCGGCTCTCACTATCTCATCTGCTTACTTTCAACATAAATGAAGAAGGTGGCGACGAAAATCAGGGAAAGCACGGACTATCCTATCAAGATTATTGCAGAGCCTTTCTCTTTGCCTCCGGATGTTTGTCCCAAAGCAAAGTCAATGACAGAATGCTATATTGCATGGAGAAGAATATCCAAAGCACCGTATCAGAAAAGGAAAGCCAATTTCAATTAGAGCATTGCCTATATTTTCTTTCCACAGACGCCGGAATTAAATCTAAGCACAGCCTCTACCATAAAGGATTTTTGGAAAGTCTGGGGCTTCGCCCGGAAGAGCACTACCAATTCACCCTTCATTCCGACTATAAATACAAAAATCTCAGCCACTAAGATTCCAATACTGAATATCATGAAAGCGGCAATGGTTCTAAACAAGCTATGGTTCTAAACAAGCTATGGTTCTAAAAGAGCTATGGAGCCGTTTTCCTATAAAAAATAGCAAGAGGAGTATTTATGAGAGGCCAAAGCAATTTTCTTTCCTTTCGAAAACCAAGACTGTGTAGAAAAAAAGTGGACAAAGCGGAGGCTTTATTCTCCTCTTCCTCTCAAAAGAATCTGCTTGCCTCCCTGACGATAGAAGCAGCCTTTTCCTTAAGCCTTTTTCTTTTTGCCATCATCATTCTGATGACTCCCCTTTTTATCTTGAACCGGGAAATCCGCATCAGCCGAGAAATGGAGAAGAACGCCAGAATCCTTTGTATGGCCAAATATCTGGAACACTATGGATTGAAAAAAACAGATATCGCGGATATAGAGCACATCGATCAGATTCTGGAAATTTCGGAAACCGCACTGGAAGACATCCTTCTCCCGAATACTATTCCCACGGAGGGAATGGAAAACATTCAAAGCTTTCGCTCCCATATTACCGAAGAAGATATTTATCTGAACTTACAGTACGACGAACCCATACCCTTCGGACTTCTACAAAAGAAGAACATGAGACAGGAAATCGTTGCCCATAGAAGAGCCTGGGTTGGTGCCAAGGGTGCCCGTTGGGAAAAAGAAGAAAATGCAGAAGAAGAGAATGAGGAGGAAATGGTTTACGTGATAGACGGGCCTTCCAAGGTCTATCATCTGTCTTCGGAGTGCACTTACATTTCCAATGACTTTCTAAGCTGCAGCGCCAGAAGAATCGACGGCACAAATGCAAAATACGGTGGAAAATTCTGTCCCTGCAAAGCCTGCCACCCGGATCCAAACAGTCCTGTAGTGTACTACACCGAAGCCGGAAGGCGATATCACAGCAGCACCGACTGCCCGGCCATGCGTTCCAGTGTCCATAAGATTCCGCTCAAGCAGGCTTTGGCGGAGGGCAGACATCCCTGTCCCAGATGCGGTAAATAAGACTTAAATAAATCGAAAAACTTGTACAGAAACAGGAGGAAAGAGTATGGCGGAACCACAGTATTTTACTATCAGCAAAGGAATTCTTTTTCTCCTGTTCTTTGCTTTCACCCTATTTTTTGACTGTCGAAAGCAAAGAATACCCTCTATGATTTTTTTGCTATTTGGGGGAATCTTGCTCATCCATAGCATTTTCTTTAGGAAGATTTATTATGCTTTCTTTTCTTCCCTATCCATGGAGGAATTCCCCTTGATCCTTCTCCCTACTCTTTTCGCTTTTTTTCTTCTTCTCCTTTCCAAGTGGAGCAGAGAAGCCATAGGCTACGGGGATAGTTTATTTATTCTGCTTTCCTCTTTTTATTGTAATGCTTATCATTTCTTCTTTTTGATTATTACCGCCTTCTCCTGCTCCACCATAGTATCCATGTTTTTGTTTTGTTCCTGCAAGCTGAAAAAGAAAAATCCTAAAAACTGCCGTTTTCCCTTCCTTCCCTGTTTTCTCCCCGGAGTACTGTATTTGCTTGGTATTTCCTTTTTCTAAACAAAAGGGAAAAGAATAATCTGTGCTTTGAAATAATTGATTTTACATACACTAGAAAGGAATCCCTATGCATACCATTGAAACCACTGTGCTCTTAGGTATTTGTTTTTTATGCCTCCTAATCCTTTTACAAGAAAATATTCAACTGCATGAACGTATACGGGAGAAAGCACAAGCAGCCTATCACGAGGAAGTAGAAAGCCATAGTCTGGAAAAACCTAAGGACTACTTTAAGGTGGAGCTCTATACTCGCTTCTTTTCCGTTGCCGAGGATTTACTCATACGAAAAAAAGACGAAAACTCTCCGTCGGGAGAAAAGAACGAAACTCCGGATACTAAGAAAAATACAGCAGAAACAGAAAAAACAGGAAATCCGTAAAGTCCCTAGCCTCCATTATTCTTATAAAAGCGCAGATAGAGAAAGGAAAATCTATGTCAAACTACAGTCCTCAATTTAAAAATGACTTTCAACACAGCTTTATGTATCTTCATAGCGTTCCTCAAGAGGAAAATCATGAGCAAAAGATTCTTCGGCAATGCCAAATTCCGGGAACCTTATCCTTTCGACTGCTGGAAGAAGGAGGGGAGAATTTCTTACAATATGATTTTTCCCCCTATCAAAGGGCCTGTCTGTATTTTTCTCAAAGAAAAATGCGGCTATCACATCTTAGTGCACTATTCCTCTCCCTACAGAATGCTCTACGAAATATGGAGGAATATCTTCTCTCTCCCTCACTCCTATCCATTGACTGGGAAGAAATCTTTTATGATGTGGAAAATCAGCAATTTCTCTTTCCTCTCATTCCCTTCAAAGAAGAATATCCGGAAGAAGGCTTGTCTGCCCTTTTGGAGCAGGTATTGGAAAATATTGATGAAGAAGAGGAAGCTGTAGTATTGGCGGCTTTTTTACTGTATCAAGAGCAAAAACACGGCGGCTTGCAATTATCTCGCATCCTGCAAATCCTTCATATTCAAGAGCAGAAACAGCTTGCTCCAAAATCGGAAGAAAAGGCAATAAGCTCCTCCAAGACCATGCAAAAAAGTCCCCTGCCTTCTTCCCGGGCTTTTTCCGGGGAAAAAGCGTCCTCCGGAGTTTTCTCTAAACCCCTCGCTGAAAAAGCAATACCTTCTACACCCTCAGAAGAATTAGAAAAGAATTATACGGAATTGGATTTATGCCAATGCTCCAGCTCTTCCTTCCAAAAACAGGAGCAGGAAACGCCTGTGTTTACTACACAAGCCGCTGTAGATTCCGATCATTTCCAAGAAGAGCATTCCTATACGGATGCAGCAAATACCATTCCGAAGAAAAAGGGATTCCTGGCATCTCTTCATTTGCCTTCTATTATTGCCTCTCCTGCTTCTTCCTCTGCTTCATCTCCGGATTCTCCCACTCTTTCTTCGCCTGTTTCTTCTTCAGCTTCTTCCTCTCCTTCTTCTCCAGCTTCATCCCTTGCAGACCGTGAAAAAAAGAAAAGAAAAAAGGAAGGCAGAAAGAAAATGCTGCTGGGCATCTTCCTTATGCTCTTCCTTCCTTTAGCTCTATTCTATTTCAAGGGTTCCGGTTTTCTATTCCGCTATCTTCCCTTTGTTATTCTGCTGGAGCTGGCTCTTCTTCTGTATACAGCTCTGGATTATCTAATTCTGCTTCTTTCTTCCCCCGGAAGTGAAGATAAGCAAAAATGCAAAACATCGGGATAATGCAAAGATAAGACATGATATTGATAAATCCATTGACTAAAGCTGTATCTAAAAACGGAGGCAAGGTTCCGCTTAAATTATTTACGCCATGGGCCAGTACTGTGAAAAACAGGGATCTGCTTTTCTTCATGAAATAACCAAGGGCTATACCGGTCATAGCGGTATACACGGCCTGAATAAAGCTTCCGTGCCATACGCCGAACATCACACCGGAAAGCACGGCAGGGAACCAAAGAATATCCGTTACTTCTTCAAAGCTGCTAAAAATAATACCACGGAATAAAATCTCTTCTACCAGCGGTCCCACAACCACGATGGCTAAGAAGGTCCAGATAAAGGGTCCCTGATCCAAATCATCGTAAAGGGTGGAAAAGGCTTCTGATTCTTTTCCTAAAAACGGGATATTATTTCCTACAAACTCCGCAAAATTCAACCAGATGGTTGCCAATCCTCCTACACCAAATCCAATGACAATGGCAAAGAGGATATTTTGCCAAAGCGGTAAACTTACTTCTGCCTGTTTTCTTGGAAAGACCTTGCGATAAAACAGGTAACAGATTACCGACAAAACCACCGCTGTGGTAGCATCGATAAAGCTGGCACTGGTATCGATAAAGGACTCGCTTACAGCAAATACATCAAATGCTTTATGAATAATGAAGATTACAACATCTCCAATGCGGTCATAAACAAATAATACAAGTAACGGCAGGAATAAAAACAGTACTTTCCTTTTGTCCATCAAATTCTCCATGGTTTCTCCTTCTCTACTTTTCCTTTTTACTTTTTGAACAATATTTTTTCGACATTTTTTTCGTAAAGAATAAGTATTTTATTCCAGCACAACCGTTTTTCCGATTTTAACGGTATTTCTCTGTTCCTTTGCCGTGTATAACATTCGGTCTGCTAGTGGCATAAGATTCCGTACGATGGACTGTTCATAATAGCCCCCGATGCTTAAGGTAATATGCAAATCCGGATATTCTTTGAAGCATAGCTGCTCCACCTTTTTACGGATACGCTGAAGCTTTCTGCGGAAAGCCTCCTCTGTGATTTTGGAAAAGCAAAGAATGAATTCATCTCCCCCATAGCGAATCAGTTGGTCCGAGCTTCGAACACAAGATTGAATCAAATCCGCAGAAGATCTCAAAGCCAAATCCCCCACTACGTGACCATAGCCGTCATTTATATCTTTAAAATGATCAATATCAATCATGGCCAGAGCTTGATACTGCTTTTCCTGTACCTTTTCATCATAAAATCTTCTATTCCAGGCCTTAGTAAGACTATCGGCATAGATAGCCATATCCAGATGCGCTATCTTTTCAATCACTCCACCGGTTCCGGAAACCCCCATTAAAGCAGATTCTTCCATGGAAGACACCATTTCAATAACATAAGGCACTCCTTCAATTTCCGTATATTGAGCAATCACAAAATAGATATCATCATCAATAAATTCAAACTTCTCTGCCCGGCCCTTGGTAGACATGGCTTTAGCAACAATACAAAATCTACAATCTCCTCTACGATTCCATCGTGCATCACAAACCGAATGCAGTTCCTCTACGCGGTCTGGGTAAAGCTTTACCACCTTTTTGTTCCACGGGTTAACAATACTGACAGCATGAAATGCGGATGCTAATTCTTTAAGCCGTAACGTAATGGTGTCATAATCCAGATTTAACCATGAATCTGCCCTGTCACTCATTCTTTATCCTTTCTTAAAACTTTCCCCTACTCTGTTCCCCTATATCTAAACTGGTACTACTCCGAACTTAAACATAATACTCTACACTTACACACATCAATACTCTACGCACGTCAATCTTCTACACACATTAATCTTCTACACACATCAATCTTCTACACACATACAAAGATTTCTGGCGTTCAAAAAAGTCCTCTTCTTGAATAATTCTTTAATCTTCTTTATGCATCATAGATACCTTCTCCATATTCAAAGTATGAATACCGAAAATCACCCTATCCTGCTTTGAGCGCTCATGAGAACGGATTAAGACGAAACGTTTCCATACATATTCGTTCTTACGATTCTTGCTCCTAAAATACGCCAAAAGAAAATCATTCTCCGCACATTCCACTCTTTCCGCCATAGTGTCAGGATTTAAGAACTGCCAGCAGGCTTTCTTATCCTTCGGATAGACTTTATTTTCCACAAACTTTTCGATTTCTCCCCGAAGATTACTACTCTCATGAACTCCTTCATAGATTTCGTTGACATAAACCGGATTTAATATATTCTGCTTTAAATCAAAAACAAAAACCATATCATAGACGGTATATAGTGGACTTAATGCCTCCTGAAACTCCTTATTCTTTTGAAATCTTCTGATATTGGACAGGATATCCAAGCGCACCAAAAAAATATTTTTCTCTCCTTTTCTGGCTACCAGTCTGGTCTGAAATTGACAATGCCTGCCTCCGGATAAAAAATCCATGGCTTCAATTCGTCCGGATTCCTTGGCTACATCCATAATATCCCGCATTTTATCCGTAAAAAGAATAGATCTGTCATTTAACAAATCCTGAAATTGATGAGTTCCCTCATAACCCAGCTCCAGCAAATTCTTCCGGTACGGTTGGGTGAAATTCAAATGCTTTAACATGCCGTCAATTTCCGATAAAACTGCCACCGGCTGACCTGTTTCAAAGCCGTGTATGCTGGGAGAAGAATCAGAGCGCTCCAAGTCAAAAGGAACGGGACTGATGATATTGACAAAACCGATTTCATCATACAGATAACAATCTTCTTCCGTCTCCATTTCACAGTTTTCTTTCGTGGAAGCAAACCACTCCTTCATGGGTTCAGGTCTGGCAAAATAATAGCCCTGCATTCTTTCACAACCTGCCACCTTTAAAAAACGATATTGCTCTTCCGTTTCCACACCTTCCGCTACCGTATGAATCCCGATTTCCTTCGCCATATACAGAATAGAAGAAATGATTATAAGCGACTTTTTCCCCATATCACTGAGGAAACGCATATCAATTTTAAAGGTATCAAACTCAAACTCCTTCAAAAGATTTAAAGAGGAATATCCGGAGCCGAAATCATCCATCCATACCTTATAGCCCAGAGTGTGCAATTCTCTTACCGTATCCTTCATATAGGCTTCATTTTCCATTACGGCACTTTCCGTAATTTCAATATGAAGATAATTTCTCGGCAAGGAATTCCTTTCCATGATTTTTTCCATCTCTTGAAGAAGTTTAGGCACATCAAAATCCAGACGGGAAAAGTTCATTGAAATCGGTACGATAAACTGTCCTCGTCTTCTTCTTTCTCCAAGCTCCCGACATATCGTTTCCATTACATATCGGTCCAGAAGATGTATCTTTCTTTTTTTCTCCAGCACGGGTATAAACTCCCCCGGAGAAATCATCCCATATACCGGATCTATCCAACGGGATAGAGCTTCCGCTCCGCAAACACGCTTTGATAATCCACGAATATTGGTCTGCAAATACACCTGAATCCATTCTTTTTCAATGGCTTCTTCGATATGGTTTTCTATATAGCTTTCCAGTTCCTTATCCTTGGGTTTTCTCAGTGACATCCTTCCACTCCTTTATCCTATCAAAAGATTTTCGTCTTTAAACGGATAAATCATAAGTATAAAAGCATAAGATTTCCCCTTACTTTTCATAAAAAACAAAAGCTATGCTTCTTACCGGATTATCGAACTATTGCAGCAGATCCTTCACAATTTCTCCCCCCATAATTAAACCTACCACAGGAGGAACAAAAGCAACAGATCCGGGGATGGACCGTTTTCCCTTCGCTTTAGGAATCTCCAAATCCGCTCCGGCTTCCTTCGCTTTAGCAATCTCCAAATCCGCTCCACTGTTTTCAGTGTGAGGAAGCTCTGAAACCGTTTGCACTTCTTCCTCTTGTTCTATGGGCTCTATGGGTTTCCTGGGCATTTCTTCGGAATACACCACCTTCAGGCTTTCTATTCCTCTTTTTTTACATTCTCTTCTCATTACCTTGGCCAGAGGACAAATCTTAGTTTCATACAGATCCGCCACCCTAAACCCGGCAGGATTCAGCTTATTGCCTGCTCCCATGGCGGAAATAATCGGCACACCGGCTTCCTTGGCCGCTTCAATCAAAGACAGCTTTGCTGCCACCGTATCCACTGCATCCACCACATAATCATAAGCAGAAAAGTCAAACTGATCTTTGGTTTCCGGTAAATAAAAACAGCGAAAAGCCCGGACTTTACAGTCCGGATTGATGGAATGAATCCTTTCCTCCGCAATCTCCACTTTGGCTCTTCCTACGGTATCCCTTGTGGCAATGATTTGTCTGTTCAAATTACTTAAGCAAACCACATCGTCATCCACCACATCGATTTGTCCGACTCCGCTTCTCACAAGGGACTCTACACAATAGCCTCCCACTCCGCCGATACCAAAAACAATTACCTTGGCTTTACTTAACTTTTCCACTGCCTCAGCTCCAAGCAATCGCTCGGTTCTTGAAAATTGACCTTCCATCCTTACTCCCTAACCCAAAATTTTATTCTGCCTGTAAAAACGACAGTCTGCTCCTGATTTTCCTTCCTAAAGCCAGTGCCAAAAAGACCTTGATGGCATCCGGAAGAATAAAGGGAAGCACGCCTACCGATAATGCCTTACCAAAATCCATAGACAAAACCTTTCCCAACCATAAAGTCCCCAGTAAATAGCAGAGAACAATACCGAAGGCCAAGCCCAGATACTGTTTTACAAAGCTTTTGGAAAAACGCTCCACAGCAAAGCCGCCAAAAAAAGCAAGGAAAATCATGCCGATTAAATAGCCTCCTGTCGGTCCCAGTAGCTTTTCCACACCGGCACCATAATTCGAAAAAACCGGCAAGCCGATGAACCCTAGCAAGAGATATAAAAGGTAAGAAAGCATTCCCAGATTTCTTCCTAGAATCGTTACCGATAAACATACTGCAAAGGTGCCTAAGGAAATCGGCACCGGTCCGATATTAATGGAAATCGGCGATAAGATACAGCATACCGCTGTCATAATAGCCGCTAGACTCATTTGCTTTACAGAAATTGCTTTCATACTTTTCCTTCCCTTCCCTAGAAAATGGATTCATCCTAAATGTTTCTTGCCCTTTTAAACTAGTGCTTTTGCATGAACATACTACTATTTCTTCCGGCTTAACTTACAACTTTTCCATAAACTATCGCCTAGTCCTTCAAAGCTTAGTTTTTCTCACTAAGGAAAGTCAATAAAAACTTTCCTGTGCCTTTTAATGACCACTGTCCCTCTTCCGCAGGGAGGAAATAGCTTTCTCCCTTTTTTACAAAGCACTTGGATTTCTGTCCCTTGGAAGAGTAAGTTTCCTCTTTATATTCCGGAGAACCATCCTGATGCTTTTCCTTAGCATGCTTAGTTTCTACGGTAAGTACCCCTTCTCCCTCCAAAACCAAGAGAGAAAGGAAGCTCTCTTCCGTGAGTTTTCTGCTGTAGAAAGCATTTTCCTCTAAGAAAAGTCTGTCTACTGTAAAATATTCGCAGGAACCGATTCGTTCCAGGTAGACGTTTTTTCCTGCCACCTTTTCTCCTGTCGCGCTTTCTCCTGCCGCCTTTTCTCCTACCGGCTTTTTCCCTTGCTTTTTGAATGCTTCTTGCCTATATGCGGAAAGCTGTTTTCGGTTCATCACCTCTAAAGCCTTCTCCACATGCAGTTCTCTTGTATTTCCCTGGGCATCTTTTCTTCCATAATCGTAAACTCTGTAGGTCAGATTGGAATTTTGCTGTACTTCCGCAAGCAGGATACCTGCTCCGATGGCGTGTACGGTTCCTGCCGGAATGAAAAATACGTCCCCCGGTTCTACCATCACCTTACAAAGAAGAGAAGGAAAGTTGTCCTCCTCTATCGCTCTTCGGATTTCTTCTTCCGTATAGTCTTTTTGAAATCCGAAATACAGGAAAGCGCCTTCCTCTCGTTCCAAGACAATCCACATCTCTGTTTTGCCGTATTGCCCCTCCCGGGATAAAGCAAAGCTGTCATCGGGATGTACCTGGATGGACAAGGCTTTCTTTGCATCAATCAGCTTAATCAGCGTTGGAAAAAAGGGAAAGGCTTTTCCAAAGCTTCCCACTGCCTCAGGATGGCATTTTAGATATTCGGCAAAGCTCTCCCCTTCAGAAGAGCTTTCCTCTTCGGAAAAACTCTCTCCTTCGGAAGATTCCTTTCCTTCGGAACAAACCTCTCCTTCGGAAGGTTCCTTTCCTTCAAAACAAAGCTCTCCTTCAGAAAAACTGATTCGACTGTCTCCATCCGGATGGGCGGAAAGCACCCAAGCTTCCGCAAGGGGAGTCTTAGGAGAGGATATCCCGTATTCCCGGATCAGCTTTTCTCCTCCCCATAAATACTGTTTGCAAGCCGGATGAATTTTCCCTATTGCCATAAACCATTTTCCTTCCTAAGAACTCCTCCCGGATTGGTTCCTTCGTGGATTCCCCTATGGGCTTACTCCCGGATCGGTTCCTTCGTAGAACCCGCTATGGGCTTACTCCAGGATCTGTTCCTTCGTCGAACCCTCTATGGGCTTACTCCCGGGCCGTTGTTACTGTCTCGCTCTCCAAGATAATTTCCCGGTCCCGGACCGCTATAGAAGGGAGAGCCTTCTCCACTTTTACTCTCCAGGGTTTCTTCTTCCTTCTTGGGCAGACTTCTAACACGGCGAATTGCCGCATCCAGCTGCTGACTCAAGCTGTAATAGTCTTCACTGCCGTTCAGTTCCTGCAAACGCTCAATGGCGTCATTAATCAATGCCTCCGTATCTCCGTCTCTATACTCCAAGCTCTGTAAGCCGGTCAAGGCGGATAAGAAGGACTCCCGCTTGGCATTCTTTTGCGCCTTTTCCTCCGCTTCCTTTGCCTTACTTTCCGCTATAGATTCCTGTACTCTGGATTCTTCTTCCTTCTTGGCAATGTAGGCATCAATCTCGTCTTTCCACTTATCCTCAATCACCAGGAATTCTTTTTGCTTTGTAAAGAGTCGCTCCTGATATTCCTTTTTAAATTTTTCATCCGTAACATCATTTAAGGAATCCCGGATTTTTCCGAAAAGAGTTCTGGCGGTAAAGACATCTTCCAGCTTCTGAATCTTCATGGCCTCATAGGTCTTGATGTCCTTCTCTATCTGTGCCTTGGTTTCCTTTTCCGCCTTCTTCTTCCGATTCTCTTCGCCTCTTTGCTTTGCGGTCTTGGAAACGTAGTCTGTAATACCGGACTTTTCATCCGCCTCTTTGACTACAGTATCCGGCACTTCCCAATCCTCCGGCTCCAGATCCTCATGAAGAATATCCATGGTATTTTTCCAGATTTTTCCGGCATAGGTGGCGCCGTAAATTCCCGGCATTTCCACCGGCATATCATGACCTACCCAGATTGCCGCACTGTAATATTTGGTATAGCCGCAAAACCAGGTATCCTTGGAACCGTTACTGGTTCCGGTTTTTCCTGCAGCCGGCATCTTGTTTTTCAGCTGTAAACCGCGACCGGTACCATACTCCGTATTCATGGTTCCCTTCAAAATGTCCGTCATAATAAAGGCGGTATCTTCGCGGAAAACCTGAGTATTCTGGATGGTCTTCTCGTCTGCAACTACGCCGTCCTTATCGGATTCAATCTTGATAATGCAGGTTTTATTACTGTATACGCCTCCATTGGCCAGGGTGGAATAGCCCTTTGCCATATCCACCACACGAAGACCGTTGGTGAAACCTCCGATGGAAACTGCCAAGGCATCGTTATCCTTCACACTGATTCCGGAAAAATGCATTTTCTCCAAATAATCCAAACCGTTCTGAATACCGATACCGTCTAAAATCTGCCATGCTACCGTATTTAAGGAACGGTTGGCAGCCTCTCTCATGGTCACCGCCCCATAGTAGTGGTCACCGGAATTAGAAGGTCCGTCTTCAAATTTATGGTCGTCAATAACGGAAGCCGCATTGTACTCACCCAGATCCAAAGCCGGTGCATAATCCAGCAAAGGCTTAATGGCGGAACCGGGCTGACGATAGCTTAAGTAAGCACGGTTATATTTGTCCTCGGTGCCTCTTCCTCCAACGGTAGCCACCACATAGCCTGTTTTATTGTCAATGATTACGCCGGCACCCTGCATGGAAAGCTTTCCGTTTTCCTGCACCTCCTGGAACTTGGACAGTCCCTTGTCCAGCGTTTCCTGTAAAATGTTTTGGATCTTGGGATCCAGAGAGGTATAGATTTTGTATCCTCCCGCCCGAAGCTCCCGATTGTAAAAATTGTATTGTTCCTCGTACTGATCCTGATAAGCTTCCTTATCTGCCTGGGTTTCAAAATGATAGGTAAAGGGGAATTTATTAACCTCCATCATACGGATGGTAGCCGCATAGAGGGCATAGGAGTTCATATAATCCTCATCCGTACCCTTCTGCACATTTTGGGAAATCTGTAAAGGCTTTCCGATGGCCTCCTCATATTCCGCCTCTGTAATATACCCCACTGTCTCCATAGACTTTAATACCTGATTTCGCTTCTTTAAAGCCAAATCAGGGTGGCGCACCGGTTCATATCGGGAAGGAGCGTTGGAAATCCCCGCCAACATAGCCGCTTCTTCCACCGTTAAGTCCTTTGCAGGCTTTTCGAAGTAATACTGGCTGGCCGCTTCCACACCGTAGCAGTTATTTCCGTAAAAGTTGGTATTACAGTAAATCTCCATAATGTCGGCCTTGCTGTACATCTTCTCCAGCTCTTGCGCCAACATGATTTCTACAATCTTTCTGGTAAAGGTTTTCTCCTGGCTTAGATAGGTATTCTTCACCACCTGTTGGGTAATGGTAGAACCGCCCTGAGTGATTCTTCCCCGATTTTTGACCAGCTGAAAAACCGCACGAAGTGTGGCCTTATAATCCACTCCATGGTGGGTTTTAAAATTTCTATCCTCCTGGGCGATGTAGGCATTTTGCAGATTCGGGGAAATGTCTTCGATTTTATCGTACACAAAATGCCCGGCATTGATGGTACCAAGCTGTTGTCCGTCAGTATCAAACATCACCGTATCCGCTCTCTTGGTTAAATCCTTTAAATTGCTGCCTGCCAGCTTGTCATAGGCAATCCCCCGAAGACGATTCACCTCCGGACGGATAAAAATCACATAGCCCAATACAGAAAGCACAAACAGAAACAAAACACTGCCCAGAAACAGCCTCCGGATAAAGCGAAAGGCAGAGGATTTCTTCTTTCCTCTCTTATGTCCTCTTTCTCCTTCTCTTATCTCTCTTCCCATTCTTGAACCTCATATTCCAACAATATGTCCGTTAACTTAGCAAAAATGTATTTCTTATCCCTTCTATTTCTCTCCGAAATTTTAACAAAAATTCTGTGGAGAATCAGAAAAAATATTGAAAGAACTTCTTAGGATAAGACAAATTTCTCTTAAAATCCTTACTTCTTAGAATAAGACAAATTTCTCCTAAACTCGTTACTTCTCTATCCAAATCCGCCTAAGGAAAATAGCGGATTGCTTCACTTTCGGAAAATCAAAGAAACGGCACAAAGCTCTTTTGAACCCTGTGCCGAAGCCTTATTTCGCATAATCTACTGCTCTTGACTCTCTGATAATGTTTACCTTAATCACGCCGGGATACTGCATCTGCTCCTGAATCTGCTGAGAAATGTTTCTGGCCATAATGGTCATATCGTCATCACTCACTTCTTCCGGAACTACCATAATGCGAACCTCGCGTCCGGCCTGTACCGCAAAGGATTTCTCTACGCCGTGATAGGAGTTGGCAATCTCTTCCAATTCCTTCAAACGGTTGGTATAGGTCTCCAAAGCCTTTCTTCTGGCTCCCGGTCTTGCTGCGGAAATGGCATCCGCTGCGGCCACGATGAAGGAAGTCAAGGATGTGGGCTCCGTTCCGCCGTGGTGAGATGCCACAGCATTGATAACGGGTTCAGGCTCATGGTATTTCTGACAAAGCTCAATACCAAGATCCACATGGGTTCCTTCTACTTCATGGTCAATAGCCTTTCCGATATCATGGAGAAGACCTGCACGCTTAGCCATACGAACATCCAAGCCCAGCTCCTGTGCCAAAAGGCCGGAAATCTGCGCAACCTCTATAGAATGCTGTAAAGCGTTCTGTCCAAAGGATGTACGGAACTTCATTCTTCCCAAAAGGAAAACCAGCTCCGGATGCACACCGTGAACGCCCAGCTCCAGGAGAGTAGACTCTCCCTCTTCCTTAATGCTGTCGTGCACTTCCTTACGACTCTTCTCCACCACCTCTTCAATGCGGGCAGGGTGAATTCTGCCGTCTACAATAAGCTTTTCCAGTGCAATTCTGGCTACTTCTCTACGAATAGGATCGAAGCCGGACAGCACCACCGCCTCCGGTGTATCGTCGATAATCAACTCTACTCCGGTCAGCTGCTCTAAAGTGCGGATATTTCTACCCTCACGTCCGATAATTCTTCCCTTCATCTCATCGTTGGGAAGCTGTACAACGGAAACGGTAGACTCTGTTACCTGGTCTGCCGCGCAACGCTGAATAGCCTCTACGATGTATTCTCTGGCGGTTTTTTCCGCCTCTTCCTTGGCTCTGGCCTCATATTCCCGAATATATAAAGCGGTATCGTGCTTAATGCTTTCCTCTACGGAATGCAGTAATTCCTGTCTGGCCTGATCCTTTGTTAAGCCGGAAACTCTTTCCAGCTCAATCAGCTTCTGACTATGAAGCTGTTCAATTTCCCCTTCCCTGGTCTGTAATCCTTCCTCTTTTCTCTGGAGATCCGATTCCTTCTTCTCTAAGCTTGCCGCTTTCTTCTCGGAGCTTTCTTCCCTTTTCAAAATTCTCTTCTCAAGGTCGGAAATTTCTCTTCTACGATCCTTAATCTCCTTATCCAGCTCATTCTTAGCCTTCAGTGCTTCTTCTTTTGCTTCTAATAATGCTTCTCTCTTCTTGTTCTCCGCAGTGCGAATGGCATCATCAATAATCTCCCTGGACTTCTCCTCAGCTGTTCCTACCTTCCGAGCATAATTGGTTCTTTCTTTATTCTGTCCAAGGATGAACATGATTGCCCCCACCACTGCCGCCACAATTACAATGATGGCGATTCCCAATGGGTTCAATGTCTGTACCTCCTTCACTATTCTTTTGTTAATGTACAAATATGTGAAGCAAAGCAGGGTTGGCCACGCCAAAAATCCCTTGCAAAAATCTCTCTGTTACCATATTCAACCTTTTAACAAGCTTATTTTAAGGGATATAAATACTTGTGTCAATGAGAACTATTTCCCGGACCGGCTTCAAAACATCTCCAGCACCGGCTTCAAAATATCTCCGGTGCCGGCTTCAAAACCATCTCCGGGCAAACTGGATACCTACTGAAATACCGCCAACATTTTCTGAGAGAGACTTTCTCCGATTCCCATAATGTTATTCAGGAATAAAATCTCCTCAATGCCTTTTTCCCGAATCAGGGAAGAAGCATTTCCCTGATAATGCCGGTAGTCCACCACATAAACATCCCGATAATCCTGTGCCAAAAGGGGCACAAAGGCATTTCCGTAGGAATCCTTTAAGACCAAAATGCTCTTCTTCCGGGGAGCCCCTTCATTATGGATTTCCACATAGCCATGATCTCCCAGCATAAAGCAGTTATATTTATTGCCGGGAAGCATTTGGCTGGCATCATTTATCAGCTTTCCTTCCTGAAGATTCCCCTTGCTGTCGGTATATTTCATGGTATTCATGCTTCCCTGATAAGCCGTTACCTGGTCGGGATGCCCCTTCAAACTTTCCGGACGATTCATAAAGAAGTAAAAGGTTCCGTAAAATTCCGGAAAATCCAGCTTTTGATAGTCAGACAAAGGCTTGGTGCTGTAGCCCATACTTTTGCAATATTCCTGATAGGCATAATAAGCTCCAAGCTGAGTCCAGTGATGATCCGTCCGGAAATAGATGTATTCCTTTTTGTGTGCGGAAAGGGCGTCAAAAACATTTACCGTATTGACTCTTTTATCCATCAGGCTATAGCTGTAGGCAATGGCCTGATCCATGCCGGAGGAGGCCAGCTTTTCCTGCACTTTCGGATCCAAGATCACGCCAAAGGAATTGGGCACAATCATGGCGCTAAGCTTCACCTTGGGAAACATGGCCTGCACCGTATTTAATAAAGAAGCGTGGGCACGAACCGCCTTTTCGCTGAAATAAAACAGCTCATAGGCGGAATCTCCGTTCAGATAGAGACTTCCAATCTGTTCGCCTGCTACATTTTCCGCCTTATCCGCCTTTTTAATCTGCAGATTTCCCTCCGCATCCGTTTCAAAATTGCTGTTTTCTTCTTTTCCTTTCGTTGTATCTTGCTTTGCATCGGAGCCTTGCTTTGCTTCCGCATTCTGCTTTGCTTCTGCCTCTTCCTGCTTTCCCTCTATTCCTTTTCCTTCTTCCGGCTGCTTTTTCCCTTCTTTTTTATCCCAGGCTTCCGCCTTTCCCCGGTCTTCCCCATCGGATTCCTTTTCCTCTGCTGCCCCGTTCTGTCCGTCTTCCGCATCCTTCTTTAAAGCGAAGGTCTCCGCCAAAGCGCCTTCCCCTGTGGGAATTTCTTCTTTGACCTGCTCGGCGGCTCCGTAAATCTGCTCTCCCTGCAAGCCATAGAAAGCCTTGGTTTTCGAAGCCAAAAGCATCCACTCCTCTTTTCCCGGATAGCTGTCCTGATACCAGGATGTGATATCCCGGAAATAGCTTCCCGCAAAAAGTCCCTGCAAGGAAAATGCAGGAAACTGCTTCAGTTCTCTTTTTTCCGCATCGGAATATCTCGGTCTTAAGGGGAGAAACACCCCCAGCACAAAAAGACAGCACAAGAGCCCCATCATGGCCAGTGAAAATATCTTGGCATAAGGAAAATCCTTCTTGGGCTTTTCCGGACTCGTCTCTTCCGGACTCGTCGCTTTGGGCGTTTCCACTTCTATAGAAACCTCTTCAATGCTTCCCTCTTCTACGGATTCCTCTTCTGTAGAGCGCTGTTCTGAGGAGCACTCTTCTTTAGTTTTTTCTTCTACGATGTTCTCTTCCGTTAATTTTTCTTCCATAATCTTTTCTTCTGTAATTTGTTCTTCTGTAATTTGTTCTTCTCTTCCCTGATCGTCCATTCCCATCTACTCCCTGTGCAATCCCTGCCTTCTATGCATTTGCCATCCTTTCCTTCTCGTAAGAAAGGAACAGCACTCTTTTAAAATTGATTATACAAAAACGGCATATAGCTCTGCCCTGCCATAAGGGCGAAGGACAAGAGCAAAAAGGCAATCGCCGCCAAAAGCTTTCCCCAGAAATACAACTGCTCCGCATGGTCTAAGAAGAAAATGTTAAGTTTTGTTCTTCTTTGGATTCTTCGAAGAATTTTCTCATGGCGAAGCAAGTCCTCCTGATTTTCCTGACTGAGCTCTGCTTCCATCTTTTCTTCCCTCAAGAGTTCTTCTGATTCTATTTTTGCTTCTGCCTTTACTTCTGATTCTACCCCCTCTTCCGCTTTAGCCTCTGCTTCTACCTCTTCTGCAAGTGAAATAGCTTCTTCCTTTTGTACTTCCGTTTCCCCGGATGTTTCCCCAGGGCGAGGAGCACCTTCCCCGTCCAAGCTAAGCTTTAGCATAGGATATTTTTCTTCAGGAAATAAATCCTTCCTATCGGAAGAAGCAGCAAAAATCGACTCATCTATCGTAGCTTCCGGAACTCCTTTCAAAGCAGCTTCTCCGGCATCTATCGCCGTTACTTCCGGAGTATTTACTAAGGTTTTCGTAGAATCCATCCTTGCTTCCGGAGAATCCGTCCCTGCTTCCGGAGAATCTTCCTCCGCATCCTCCATGCCGTAAAATCCCAGACTTGCTCTTTTCTTCCTTGCCAAACGGGATTTACCCCGGAACAGGAGCTTTTGCCATTCTTCCTCTAAGCTGCTCAAAAGATTACCGGAAAAGAGAATGGCTACAAGCAGCAGAAAAATGTTGCTTTTTACAATCAGCAGGGTTTTTCCGTCCACTAAAGCCAGGCTCTTCGGCAAAGTATGAAGCCAAAGGATATTTTTCAGGCTTTGGAAATCAGAAAAGCGGAAAAGAATCCAGGAAAAATACAAAACCGCCAGGGTATAGACGTGCTGTAAGCATCTCAGAACAATGGAGAAAGCCCCTCCTTCGGATTTGTGAATTCTTTTCCACAGCTTCTTACAGCAAAGCTCCAGCAGGATAAAAACAAAGAAATACAGTCCCCAAAGAATGAAATTTGCCGTGGAGCCGTGCCAGATTCCGGTTAATACCCAAATCAAGAGCAGATTTCTCACTTGCAAAGAGAAGGGAACGCGATTTCCTCCCAGGGGAATATAAACATAGTCCCGGAAAAACATGGATAGTGAAATATGCCAGCGTCTCCAGAAGTCTCGAATGGAACGGGCGCTATAGGGGGCCTGAAAGTTTTCCGGAAGGGTAAAGCCGCAGATTTCCCCGATTCCTATAGCCATATCCGTATAGGCGGAAAAATCCAAAAAAATCTGCAGCATATAGGAAAGACCGGAAAGGAATACTGCCAGAAAGGAAAAGGATGGAGAAGAAGACTGTAGCATAGAAACATTTTTCAGACTGTCCAGGCTAAGAACTTCTACAGAAAGGGAGCCCAGCGCATCCGCCAAAGCCAGCTTTTTCCAAAGGCCGAAGGTAAAACGGAACAGGCCATGGGAAAAGGCTTCATAGGAAAATGCACGATTTTTGATTTCTTCCCGCATTTCCGAATAACGAAGAATCGGCCCCTGAGAAAGCACCGGGAAGGCAAAGGCAAAAAGAGAAAAGGAAAAAATGTCCTGCTCCGCCTCCTTTCCCTGATAGCAATCGTAAAGGTAGGCAATAAAGCGGAAGCTGTAAAAGGAGATGCCAAAGGGCATCCAGCCCTTTACCATTTTCGGTAGGAAGGGCAGAGCTGCACTATACTTAAAAAAAGCCAGCGGCAGGATAATGCCCGCTAAGGATAGGAAAAATATTTTTTTCTTTTTTTCCTCTCCAGCCTTTCCCAAAGCTTTTCCCATAAAAAAAGCAAAAAGGCTAAAGACGCAAAGAAAGGCTACTGCCAAGAGTCCCTGAAAAAGCAAGAAGAAGCAAGATGCCAGGAAAAACACCGCATTTTTCCAAGCAAGTTCCTTCTTCCCGAAATACAAAAGCAAAAACAGGGGGAGAAATCCCGCCACAAAGATCATTTGCGAAAACTGCATATTGCAAACCTTTCCCTTGTCAATTTTCTAAAAATCCGTTATACTCAATGAGCTTCGGGGGCAATGAAGCTTGGGCCCCACGCAATGGGAGATACCGAACCGTGTCAGGATGGGAACATAGCAGCACTAAGGTAAACCTTTCATGTGCCGTGGGTTATCCTGGGTGGAGTTCCCGAAGTTTTTTTATTTAATGCGATACACCTGTAAGGCATTTTCCGTGGTTTTCCGGATAACTTCTTCCTCCGAAACGCCCTTTAATTCCGCCAGGCAGGAAACCACATAACGAAGGTTTCCGGAATGGTTTCTGCTTCCCCGAAGAGGAACCGGACTCATGTAAGGGCAATCCGTTTCCAAAACAATGTGGTTTAGAGGAATCTCCGTAGCCACCTGCTTTAACTTCTTGGCATTGGAAAAAGTCAGTACACCGCCGATTCCCACCATCATACCCAAATCAATAAATTGCTTGGCTACTTCCAAGGGATAGGAAAAGCAATGCACAATTCCCCCATTGACATATCCCTTATGGTCTCTAAGCAAATGGTAGGTGTCCATAGCTGCATCTCGAGAATGGAGCACTACCGGAAGATTTCTTTTCCTGGCCAGCTCCAGCATGGCGATAAAGCAGTCCTTCTGCACCTCCGGGTCCGGATTGAACGCTTGCATCTCCGTGATTTCCCCTTTGGCAAAGGCCTCCGCCTCCTGCTCTTTTTCCACCCTGGAGCGCTTATCTATCCGAAAATAATCCAGTCCTATCTCTCCCATGGCCACCACTTCCTTTTCCTGGCTCAGGGTATAAATCTCAAGCAGCGATTCTTCCGTAAGCTCATCCGCATTTTCCGGATGAAAGCCCACTACTGCATATTTTTGAAGTCCCGGAATAAAAGGCTCTCTCGCTAAACGAATAGCCGCCTTGGAGCTTTCCAGGTTATAACCGATTTCGCAAATCCGGTCTACGCCCTGTTCCGGAAGGGAGCGGAGCAATTCCTCTCTATCAGACCCATAGGATTCATCATTGTAGTGGCAATGGGTATCAAAAATCATCTTCTTCTCCTTTTTGATTTCTGTTTTCCTTACATACTCTATAATCTTTTAATTATTCTTGGCACTTGTTCTTTGCACCGTTCTACGGATAATCTTATGACTATTTCCCGGACAATTCCTACGCCGTAATCTTTGCCCCTAAGTATATCAAAAGATAGAAAAAACCAAGATGCAGGGGGTAATACACGTAGAAGAAACGACTGAGGGAAATTCGTCCCTTTTCTCCATTGTAAAAGGCAATCGGGAGGAAGCTAAATGCTGCAAAGCAGTAGCTTCCATAGGACAGAGCCGCTGACAGCGCAGCCCCTGAAGACAGGCGCAGTGCCTTTTCCTTACGGAAATTATACAGTGCGGCAATCAAGAAAATGCCCAGTGCTCCGTAGTCTGCCCGAATCAGCTCCGCAATGGCGGCGCAGGACAGCACTGCCGCCCATTTGTAGAAAACGTTCTTCCGAAAACGGTGCATTCCCTCCATACATAGCACGCCCAATGCCAGAGTAAAACCGATATTTTGAACGGTAAAATTATAGACCTGATTGAAAAAGGCCAGGTCAAAAGGCACTTCCGAGACTATGCCCATCAAAAGCAGTCTGAAAAAATATTTCTTTCGGTCGTGGCTATGGCGGAAGCCTTCCGTCAGGAGAAAGGCATAAATCGGAAAGGCCAGTCTGCCGATAATGCGAAAGATTCTATAGATTTGGAGCAATCTGTGCCCCTCCTCCGTAGCAATAGCCATCTGATAATACTCCGTGGAATAGCCGTAAAGCTTTCCGTTTAGGATTACGATGGCGGCAAAATGGTCTATAGTCATGGAAATAAGGGCAAGGAGCTTCAGCATAAACGCGGAAACTCCTCCCCCTTTTTTCTTGGTATTCAAAATGGCCTGGTAGTTCGTCATATTATGAAATGCTTGCTCCGGCAGGCATATCCGCCAGGGAAGTCATCAGGGAAAGCTTGCCCTCTTCGTCAATGGCGGAAAGGAGCATTCCTTCGGACTGATAGCCGCAAATCTCTCTGGGAGCCAGGTTGCAAAGCACCATAACCTTCTTGCCCAAGAGATCCTCAGGCTTGTAGCTGGACTTAATGCCGGAAAGAATCTGTCTTACTTCAGATCCTACCTGTACCTTGAACAGCAACAGCTTTTTAGACTTCTTCACTTCCTCCGCATGGATAATCTTTCCGATACGGAAGTCACATTTGTCAAAGTCCTCATAAGCAATCTCTGCTTTAAAAGGAATGTCAATGCCCTTCTCAAGACCTGTTCCGGCCTGTCCTGCAGAACAAGCAGCTATTTTCGCCGCCTTCTTCGCCTCTTCCTTCTTTTCCTCGGCCTGTGCCTTGGCAATCTGAGCCTCGGTAATCTTCTCCACTTCCTTCTCTACTTCTTTCCAATCCTTTCTCTCAAAGAGAGTCTTGGGGTCTGCCACCACCTTGTTACCGGAGGGGTAAAGTCCGAAGTCGGAAAGGGAGGCAAAATCTCTTTCCGTAGTGGAAAGCTGCTCTAAAATCTCCGCTCCTGTGGAAGGCATAAAGCTCTTGAGTAAAGATGCACCGATGACAATGGATTCTGTCAGGTTGTAAAGCACGGTTCTCAAACGATCCGCCTTGCTCTCTTCCTTAGCCAAAACCCATGGCTCCGTCTCATCAATATATTTGTTGGAACGTCTGAAAATCTCAAAAATTGCGGTTAAGGCGTCCGCCACCTTCAGCTCATCCATCTTGGATGCGGCAAGCTTTGCCTGCTCCAAAACGGTGTTCTTCAGATCCTGATCCACCGGCTCTGTCACACCCTTATCTTCCACAATGCCGTCAAAGTACTTATTGCTCATGGAAATGGTACGCTTTACCAGGTTTCCTAAAATGTTGGCAAGCTGGGAATTAAAACGCTCTACCATCAGCTCCCAGGAGATGACACCGTCATTTTCAAAGGGCATCTCATGCATAACGAAGAAACGCACCGCATCCACACCAAAGAGTCTTACCAAATCATCGGCATAGATTACATTTCCTCTGGACTTGGACATCTTGGTTCCCTCATCCGACTTGGCAGTAGCGGTAAGTAACCAGGGGTGTCCGAAAACCTGCTTGGGCAGGGGAACATTTAAGCTCATTAAGAAGATGGGCCAGTAGATGGTATGGAAGCGGACAATATCCTTTCCAATCAAATGCAGGTCCGCAGGCCAGTATTTCTTGAAACGCTCCTGATGCTCTCCGTCCACGTCGTAACCGATACCGGTGATATAGTTGCTTAGGGCATCCAGCCAAACGTAAACTACATTTTTCTCGTCAAAGTCCACCGGGATTCCCCAGGTAAAGGAGGAACGGGACACGCAAAGATCCTGTAAGCCCGGCTTTAAGAAGTTGTTCACCATCTCATTTTTCCGGGAAACCGGCTGAATAAACTCAGGATGGCTTTCAATATGCTCCATTAGACGGTCCGCATACTTGGACATCTTAAAGAAGTAAGCATCCTCACTTGCCTTCTCCACCGCTCTTCCGCAGTCCGGACATTTTCCGTCCACAAGCTGGGAGTCGGTCCAGAAGGACTCGCAGGGGGTACAGTACCAACCCTCGTATTTCCCCTTATAAATGTCCCCGTTCTCGTACATCTTTCGGAACATCTTCTGCACTTGCTTTTCGTGATATTCCTCTGTGGTACGCATGAACTTGTCATAGGAGGTGTCCATCAAATCCCAGATGGTATGGATTTCTCCCACCACCTCATCTACGAATTCCTTGGGAGTCTTTCCCGCATCCTTGGCCTTCCCCTCGATTTTCTGACCATGCTCATCGGTTCCGGTCATAAAAAATACATCGTAGCCCTCGTAACGCTTGAAGCGGGCAATGGCATCAGCCAAAATAATCTCGTAGGTGTTCCCGATATGGGGCTTTCCTGAGGCATAGGCAATGGCGGTGGTAATATAATAAGGCTTTTTTTCCATAGACTCTCCTTTATCTTTTTTATCTTCTTCATCCTGCAAAGAACAGTTTTTTCGACATCTTTACAAGATCCTGAAAACAGGAATTTTCTGCTGTCACTCTATATTCTATAAACATTCCTAGTCTAACATAGATTTTTCACTAGTCAATAAAATGTCGTCAGGAAGGGGAAAGAGCGGGGGTTCCCAGGCGCGCTCCAATAAATTTTGCCATATAAATTGCCCCTCCTCGTTCCACCTAATAGCCTTGAAACAGAGGCACGCTCCCGCTAACTTCACCCTGACTGAGCAGTGGTTTTGTCACCCACTGCTCACTTTGCTTCGCAAAGCAAATTCCTTCGGAAGTTGGTCTGCAACAGGACGACTTTTCTGATGAAAAGTCTGTCCTTGCGGATACTAAGCGAAAAACTGCAGTTCCTTTGTTTTTCGCAAGTACCGGCGGGTTCAGATTGCCTCTTATTTCAAGGCTATTGATGGAACTTCGGATGATGCTCACTTCCTTATTATATCAAGACAAACGGAATGCCGCTCGATCCGTGAACAATACTTGTTAAGAATTATGCAAAAAGAGCGGCGTCGCCTAGGCGAACACCGCTCTTTTTAAAGTATCTTTTATTTAATTTTGTTTATGTCCTTGTGAAAGTCTCCATCCCGGATTATTCTGCAAAATGCTTATTGAGTAGCTCGTCTACGACGGGAACTGTGATGGTGGATTGATTCAGTGCTTTAAAAGCCAGAGCCAGGAATATACAGGTTTTGAAAATGTCAATCGCCTGGGTAATCAAGGACCAAAAAGCGGTAATTGCACGTGTGCCGTCATTGACATTGATAACGGACAAGGCGGTTCCCACCCATTTAAACACATCCGGAACCAAGCCCAAGAGGCTCAGCAGAAAGCTGAAGCAAAGCATCGTTGCTAAAGCCTTCAATGCGGATTTCTTCAGCCAAGCATCCTCTTCCATCAGGAAAATATAGCCCACAGCAAGTAAAATCGCAGTGTAGTTTCCCAGCACCGCCAGAACATAAACGCCGGCAGCCGCTAAGCCTACAGATACTCCTAACTTTGTTTTCATACTCTTCTTTCCTCCATGCCTAACTAAGATGCTTTATAGCACGCAAACAATTAGTTTCCGTTCACTGCGTTGTCAACAGCATCCTCTGCCTTGTTTACGGCCTGTTCTGCTGCGTTCTCCACATGCTCCGCAGCCTGCTTTGCTGCATCCACAGCACCTTCTGCAGCATTCTCCACCTTATCCGCAGCCTGATTTACAGCTTCCTTTGCATCCGCTGCCGCATTCTCTACTGCAGCCTTGCCTTCATTCTTTAAAGCATTCAGCTTTTCCTGAATCTCCGCAATCTTAGCCTGTGCGGCATGAATCTCTTCAATGAAAGCCTTAAATTCCTCGGAAGGAGCATTCTCAAAAACCTCAAAATACTTCTTACCGATTTTGCCGTAAACAGCTGTAATCTTCTTCTCTTCATCATGAATCTGGGAGTTGAACTTAGCAGTATCTGCCATTTCCTTTCCCTTTTGCATTACATCCTGACTTGCATCTGAAAGCTTCTTTCCTAAATCATCAAAAAATCCCATAGCATCCTCCTTATCTGGTCATCGGTGTCATTCTGTAATCTTAGCATGGAGATTCTTAAAGCTCAATGAATTTGTTTCTAAATTTATATTATGCTTACATTTATTATGAATTTATATTAAGCCCGGATATATTCTAAATTTATATTACGCCCGGATTTATTATGAATGTATATTAAACCTCCGGATTTTTTCTGCCCTTTAACCATTGAAGGGTATCACCAATACTTTCCGCTCCCCTTCTCGGAGCGTATCCCAGCTCCTCCTCCGCCTTTTTTCTGCTAAAAAAACCATTGGAATACAGGACGGAAATGGCGTAGGGTGTAAAGAAAAGAGGCTGCTTTCGGATGACACAAACGCCTTCGTACATAGGCGCAATACCCTCCGCTAAAAATCTTGGCAGGAATAAAGGCATTTTCGGAAGAGAAAGCTTTTCCTTTACCATGGACAGAATCTCTTCCATCTTTAAATACTCTCCGGAAAGAATATAGCCTTCACCTATTCGCCCTTTTTCCGCTGCAAGGATAATGCCTTTCGCCACATCCCTCACATCCACAAAGTCATAGCCTCCTCCCACAGCAAGGGGAAGTTTTCCTTCCATAAAGGATAGCAGCATAGAAGTAAAGCTTCCCCTACCGTAATCTCCGGGGCCGATGATTCCGCTGGGGAAAATGATATTTGCCCTTAAACCTTCCTTCATGGCTTCTATTACGGAAGCCGTCGCCATAGCCTTTGTTTTCGCATAAGCCCCTCGTACCGTTTCCGGGGAAAATGCACTTTCCTCCGTGATATACTCCCCTTCCTTCTTTTCAGGGATGGCATGGACGGAGCTAACATAAATCAGCCTTTTCACATTTTTCCGAAGACAATGTCTAAGAATCCGTCTTGTGCCTTCCACATTCACCTGATACAGCTGCTCTCCGGGCTTAGTTGCCACGGAAATAATACCGGCACAATGAAAGACCAGGGAATCGAAATCCGCAGTAGCCAAAAAAGCTTCCACGCTCTCCTCTTCCCGCAGGTCTCCCTTCATCACATGAACCCCCTTCGGGATATAAGAATTCAGCGGATCTCCCTCTTGCACAAGAGCATAAATTTCTTGACAGTGCTCTTGCAATCTCTCCAAAAGAGTCCTCCCCAAAAAACCGCTCCCCCCGGTCACAAAGCATTTGGAAAACATAAAAACTCCCTTCGTAAAATCACGCAAGCCTTACGCCTTCTCTTTAAATATAACAAAAAGAGGGTGTAAAAAACACCATTGGAGCTGATTTTCATCCCATATAGGTCTGAAGCAAGGGGCAATCTGAGCCCGTGGGTACTTGCGAAAAACAAAGGAACTGAAGTTTTTCGCTTAGTACCCTACCCGCTGGGCGAACTTAGCGAGAGCGTGCCCCTGTTTAGACCTATATGGGATGAAAATCTTTCGGTTTTTTACATCCTCTTTATCTTATATTTTAAATTCCGCCACCTGCTTCTCCAGTGCCTTAGCCTCCTGGTTCAGCTCTTCGCTGGCAGCACCGCTTTCCTCTGCAGTTGCGGTATTTCTCTGTACCACATCGGAAATGCTGTTAATGCCTTCTCGTACATCGGATACGGCCTTTGCCTGCTCCTCTGTTGCCTTGGCAATTTCATTTACCAAATCATTGACCTGACCGGAGCCCTTAACCACATGCTGCAGGGAAACTGCTGTATGCTCTGCAAGCTTTGCGCCTTCTTCCACGGCCCGTACGGTTTCTTCAATAAGGGTGGTGGTATCCTTTGCCGCATCGGCGGATTTTTGTGCCAGGTTTCCTACTTCATCCGCTACCACTGCAAAGCCCTTACCGTATGTTCCTGCTCTTGCCGCCTCGATAGCTGCGTTCAAAGCCAAAATGTTGGTCTGGAAGGCGATATCATCAATGGTCTTGATAATCTTGGAAATTTCTCCGGACTTATCGGAAATTTCCTCCATAGCCTTCTGCATCTTCTGCATTTGCTGGTCAGCCTTCTCTACCTCGCCCTGAGTGCTCTGAGCTTCAGCATTGGCAAGCTTGGTATTTTCCGCACTCTTTTCCACATGATCGGAAATTGCACGAATTCTCTCGGACAACTGTTCGATGCTGCCTGCCTGTTCAATGGAGCCCTGACTTAAGGACTGGGCACTGTTTGCCACATTTCCTGCAAACTCGGAAACTCTCTCGGAAGAAGTCTGAATATTACCAATCAAATCGGTAAGCTTTCCGGACAAGGCATTTAAAGCTGCCTTGATGCAAGCAAATTCTCCATTGTATTCATGCTGTAAGGAAATGGAAAGCTCTCCTTCACTCATCTGATTCAATACCTCGGAAATTTCTCCGATGTAAAGCTTATAATTTTTCAACTGTCCGCCCAGGCTCTCCAAGGACTTAGCCAAAGCGCCAATCTCTGTCTGATCCTTTACGGTAATCTTTTCATCCAATGCACCCTGAGACATCTTTTCCACGGACTTGGAAAGCTTCACAATGGGGCGAGCAATACGATTTCCTACCAAAACAGCCAAAACCAGCATAAATGCTGCAAAGAAGACAGAGAAAACCGCAAAAGTCATTTTAAAGTTCTCTAAGCTTCCATAGATTTCATGATAGCTGGGAACCGTCACAATCTTCCATCCATTTTCCAGAGTGGTAAAGCCCATTAAAATGGAGGATTTCCCGCTTCCTTCATGGATAAAACCGTGGTCCTTTTCCTGCATTTCCTTGAAAGCATCGGCATACTTACCGTCTTCAATCTCCTGGAAATTCTCACCATTTTGATACTGGGCATGGTAAAGGATTTTTCCTTCCGCATTGATGAGGAAACTGCTGTCTCCCTCATACTTCTGATTCTTCTTTAGCAAATCATCCAGGTAAGCAAAGTCGAAGTCCACACCGGTTACTCCGTAGTTGTTTCCATTTTTCAGATAGAAGGGAACCACATAGGAAATGATGGTCTTGGAAATGTTGGCATTAAAGTAAGGCTCCATCCAAGTGGCTTTTTTGTTGGCCAAGGGGGTGTAGAACCAGCCTACATGTTCCGTATCACTAGGCTCATAAGCCGCCAAATCTGTAGGGGTAACCGCCTCCAGCTTTCCGTCTCCGTCCGTATCGGTATAAAAGGTACCGGAAGTACCGTAGGTTAATGCCGGATCGTAACGAACATAAGAAGCTACCAGGCCGGGAATATCCTTGGTGCCGTCCACCAAAAGATTATTCATATTGCCCTCAAAGGACTTAAAGTAATCCAAATCCTTTGCCTGAATTCTATCCTGGTCGGGAATATCTGTTACCGCCAATTCGATAACGCCTATTCTGGTTTCAATTTCAGATAAAATAGTATCCACAGCGCTTCCCATCTGCACTGCTGAGGATTCCATAGCCGCATCTCCCTCTCTTGTGCTCTTTTTTTCCATAAACTGCATGAACACAAAACCCAGCAAAATAAAAACTACCAGTATCGGTAGTAAGATGGATAAGATAAGCGTATTCCGTAAAGATTTCATTTTCCCTCCTTGGTAAGTTTCTTTCTAATACTTCCATGCCACAAAAAGAAAGAACATTTATAATAATTCTATAAATGGTATCGGCGGAGGGGATTGTAGGTATAAGGGATTTTTAAGACAAAATAGTGTAAGTTTGAAAAACGAGAAAGACTATTAAAAAAGAAGGGATTGTAAAAAAATCAAAACAATTTTCTAAGCAATATAGGTCTGAAATGGGGGGCACGCTCCCGCTAACCTCGCCCTGCGCAGTGAAGGACTGCACTTGTTATAAGAAAGTGCTCTGATGCAGTGTAGGTCTATAAATGGGGCACGCTCTCGCTAGCCTCGCCTCGTAGCGGTACTAACTTCAAGCTTCGCTTCACTCGCTTTCAGTAAGTACCGACGGGCTCAGACTACCCCTATTATAGACCTACACTGCATTATTCGCTTCAATTATTGATTTTTACAGTCCTTCACTTCGCCGGTCTTTCGCAAGTATCCAGCTCATACTGCCCCTCATTCAGACCTATATTACCGAAAATTCTTTATTGTTTTGATTTTTTTACAATCCCTTATTTTAAAACCAGTCTTCCGTGCAAAGCACGGAAGACTGGTTTTATGGTATAAATTACTTTCTGTTGAATGCGCCGAATCCGGGATAGCATGCTGCTGCACCAAGCTCCTCTTCGATACGAAGAAGCTGGTTGTACTTTGCCACTCTCTCGGAACGGGAAGGAGCACCGGTCTTGATCTGGCAGGTATTCAGTGCTACCGCAAGGTCAGCGATGGTGGTATCCTCTGTCTCTCCGGAACGGTGAGAAGAAATAGCGGTGTATCCTGCCTTGTGAGCCATCTTGATGGCCTCTAAGGTCTCGGATACGGAACCGATCTGGTTTAACTTAATCAGAATGGAGTTTCCGCATCCTAACTTAATTCCCTTGGAAAGTCTCTCGGTATTGGTTACGAAAAGGTCATCACCAACGAGCTGAACCTTGTCTCCAAGCTCCTTGGTCATCTTCTCCCAACCTTCCCAGTCTTCCTCGTCCAGACCGTCTTCGATGGAGTAGATAGGATACTTCTCCACTAAGGACTTCCAGTGAGCAATCAGCTCATCAGAGGTGAAATCCTTACCGGACTTTGGCTGATGGTAGAAGCCCTTACCCTTTTCGCTCTTCCACTCGGAGGAAGCTGCATCCATAGCCAGAACGAAATCCTTACCGGGCTCGTAGCCTGCTGCCTTGATAGCCTTTAAGATGTGCTCAATGGTATCTTCATCGGAAGCTAAGTTTGGTGCGAAACCACCCTCATCTCCTACTGCAGTAGTATTTCCCTCATCCTTTAAGATCTTCTGTAAAGCATGGAACACCTCGGTACACCAACGAAGTCCCTCACGGAAGGAAGGAGCGCCTGCAGGCATAATCATGAACTCCTGTGTATCTACGGAGTTGGTAGCGTGTGCTCCACCGTTTAAGATGTTCATCATAGGAACCGGAAGACGGTTTCCGTTTGCTCCGCCTAAGAAACGGTAAAGAGGAATGTCTAAAGCGTTTGCTGCAGCCTTGCAGGTTGCGATAGAAACAGCAAGGATTGCGTTAGCACCCAGCTTGGACTTGTCCTTGGTTCCATCAGCCTCGATCATAGCCTGATCTACAGCATAAATGTCCATAGGATCCATTCCCAGTAAAACGTCGTTGATGATGGTGTTGATGTTCTCAACAGCCTTAGCAACACCCTTTCCACCGAAACGAGACTTGTCTCCGTCTCTTAACTCTAATGCTTCGAATTCTCCTGTGGATGCACCGGAAGGAGCAGTTCCTCTTCCGATAGTTCCGTCAGACAGCATAACCTCTGCCTCAACAGTTGGATTTCCTCTGGAGTCAATAATCTCTCTTCCAATGACCTTCTCAATCTCTAAGTAGCTCATCTTACCCTCTCTTTCTCTTGCAAGCCTATGGCTTTGCCAGAAACCAATTTTAAGATTCCTTTAAGAATCTATAGATTAAATCGCAATCCTTATACTAATAGATTGGGCATATCGTGTCAAGAAAGAACTACTGTTTCTCCCGATAATGCCCCCTAAGAAGCCTAAGTTTTTAAAAATAAAAAATCACTCTTTCTTCAATAGAAAAAACGAACTATTTTCCGGGGAAAATCCCTCGAAGCACTCTGGGATTTCCGGCAAGATCCGGAAAAACTTCCACCGCTTCATATCCTTCTTTTTGGAAAATGTCTTTTACGCTCTCTCCTTGGTCGTAGCCGATTTCCAGGTAAAGCCTTGCTCCCGGAAGCAAAACCGCCTTTGCCTCCTTGGCAATCCGGCGATAAAAGACCAGTCCGTCCTCCCCCCCGTCCAAGGCCATCTTAGGCTCATACTCCGAAACCTCCCGATCCAAGCCGGGAATCACCCTGCTGACGATATAGGGAGGATTGGAGAGCAGTAGGGAAAATTTCTTTCCCTGCACCCCCGTCAATAAGTCACTTTGCAAGAGCGTAACATTTTCCCCTAAATGCTTTTCCGCATTTTTCTTGGCCACCGCCAAAGCCTTTTCCGAAAGATCCACCAAAAGCAGTTCCTGATAGGGCAAATGCTTTGCCACAGAAATCCCGATGCAACCGCTGCCTGTGCATAGATCCAAAATATTTAAGGAAGAAGATCCGGCCTGCTTCGCCAAGTCTGCATAGTCTTCCAAGACCAGGTCCACCAAACACTCTGTATCTGCCCGAGGAATCAGTATATCTTCATTGACAAAAAAATCCAGTCCGTAGAAGCTTTGTCTTCCCAGAATTTGCGCCAAGGGAATCCGTCTTCTCCGCTTTTCAAAGTTTTCAAAAAAGGAATGAAGTTTTCCCAATATTTCCGTTTGTTCAATGCCGGCTGCTTCCACTTTTTCCCTGTCCGCCTTGCATAAGAGCTCCTGCTTTCTAAGAAGATAGCCGGCGGTAATCAGAGAAAAGCTTTCCTGTAAAAGGAGGCGGACTTCCAATGCCGCCTCCTCTTCTTCTACTCCGGCTTCCATAAGGAGCTTCTTCCCCGTTGTTTCTATTTTTTGCAAGCTTGCTTCCTTAAATTTTGGAAAGCCAAGATCTTCCCAGGAAGCCGTCCAATCTTCCATCACGCCTCCCTTTCCTCGGAAACCGTCTGCCCGGAAATCATATTTTCCGAAACCGCATTCCCCGAAGCCGGTTTTGAAGCCGTCTGCTCTGAATTCGCATTCCCCGAAACCGCCTGCTCGGAAATCGAACTTTCCGAAACCGCCTGCTCGGAAACTACCTTCTCCGGAAAGGCCTTCTTCTGAAAGGCTTTCCAGTCAAAGACCCGCTCCACCGCCGCAATAGCCACTTCCACCTCGTCCCGCTCCGGCTCCTTGGTGGTTAAGCCCTGCATCCACATACCGGGAATAAAGAGCAAGCGGGTAAGAGGGTTGTCCACCATTCCCACCAGACGGAGCACCTCATAGCTGATGCCCGCAATCACCGGAATCAAAAGAAGACGAGACAGTATCTTTAAATAGAGGCTGTCAAAATGCAAAAACATAAAGAGGAAGATGGAAATCATCATCACATAGACGATAAAGCTGGTACCGCAACGTTTATGCTCCTTGGAGGAAGCCATCACATTGTCCACGGTTAAGTCCAGTCCATGCTCCACACAGTTAATGCATTTGTGCTCCGCCCCATGGTATTCAAAGGTCCTGCGAATATCCTTAGCCCGGGAAATAAGCTTGATATACAAAACAAAAATCAAAATACGAAGTAAGCCCTCCAAGAAGGCCAGAGCCGATTCAATAGGAAGAAATTTCTTCACAAAGCTTAGCAAAATGGTGGGCAAAGCCACAAAAATAAACAGAGCCATAGCAAAGGAAAAGACCATCACTAAGGCGGAAAGCACCTGCTCCACCTTCTCTCCGAAAAGCTTATCCAAAAACTGCTCCAACTTTCCCGGCTCGCTTCCCTCATCATCCTCATAAAAGCTGGCACTATGGCTAAGGCACTTCATCCCCAGTGCCATAGAATCGTAAAAGGATAAAATTCCCCGTAAAAAAGGAAGGCGGAAGAAAGGGTATTTGTCCGTTAAAGACAGATACTCTCCCTGTATCACATCAATACTGCCGTCCGGCTTTCGTACCGCAACGGAATAGTCCTCCTTATTCTTCATCATAATGCCTTCGATCACTGCCTGACCGCCGATACCGCTATATACCTGTTTTTCCAAAATTCTTCCTTTCCAAAGCTCTTACTATCCGGCTATACAAAAAGATTTCTATTCTTTCTTTTCTATTTTGAAGATGATTTCCAAACTCCAAGCATTTTCAAAACACACAGAAGTTTCAACGGGAAATAAACCAATTATCTTTCCGGAATAGGAAGAATTATACTAAAGTACCGGCCTTTGAACAATCGTTCCCAAGAAAGTATCACGCTTTTTTCATAAAGATTAACAAAAAAACAGGGCCGAGGCCCTGCTTTTTACTGCTGCTGCATTCCAAACTTCTTATTGAACTTATCGATTCTACCCTTAGCGGATGCCAGCTTCTGGTTTCCTGTGTAGAACGGATGACACTTGGAACAGATTTCCACGTGAATTTCCGGCTTTGTGGACCCTGTTACAAATGTGTTTCCACAGTTACATGTTACGGTTGCCTGGTGATAAGTTGGATGAATACCTTCTCTCATTTTCTCCCTCTTTCTGCATGATTGCCAACCATGCGGTTCGTCTATCCCTCTTGGGG
>NZ_CAUVME010000013.1:0-67392 GCF_963553175.1 Oribacterium sinus
AATGAGGACAATTCCCACGTAGAGCAATACAACACCAAGCATCTTAACACCTCCTTTCCAAAATTTAGTTTATTATGGGTTTAAGTCATAAGTCTGTTCATTCAGTAATGTTTCGTCCAAGCCTTGTTGAATCTGCTCATCACTTGGCTTGATTCTCATTACATGCGATAAAAGTTTTAAAATGATGGCTGTTAAAATGAAGGCGTATAGTGCGACAAATATGACTCCCCCTACTTGAATCTTCAACTGTTGGAGACTTGCCGAAACACCGTTTATTTCTTTATCTGCCAATAATCCGATTAAAATCGTTCCTGTAAAGCCGCCAATACCATGGACTCCCCAAACGCCCAGCGCATCGTCCCATCCTTTCTTCTCTTGAAAGGACAAGGCTATGTTACAGATAATTCCCGCCACAATTCCCACAAGAACAGCCTTATAGGGTTCAATATAACCGGCAATCGGTGTAATGGTAGCCAGACCGGCAACTGATCCGGTCATCACATCCACGAAATCAAACTTACCACGAACCAGTCTGGCGTAAATTGTCCATGTTACCATACCGCTTGCAAGAGCGATAAAGGTATTTGCAAAAGCAACTGCTGCAAGATTCCCCGCCTGATAAGCTCCTCCTGCATTAAATCCAAACCAACCAAACCATAAAAGGCCGGTTCCAACAGCTGCCGCCATAAGATTGTTCGGTTTCATCGCTATATTTTTTTGGTTCCTACGTCCAAGAAAAAACACTGCTGCCAAGCAACCAAAACCTGCGGTAGTATGAATTACCGTACCGCCGGCAAAATCTACAAAGCCCAATTTACTCAAAAAACCGCCTCCCCAAACCCAATGGCAAACCGGAATATACACTAAAATAGTCCATAACGCTAAAAAGCTCATATACCCCTTCATATTCAGACGTTCCGCAAAGGCTCCGGTCATAAGGGGAACGGTAATCACACAAAACATGAGCTGATAAGCAAAAAATAGAATAAAAGGAATGGATGCGGCGTGGACTGCGCTAGGCTCAATACCTACTTTTACCAGTCCAAAAAAATCCGAAATATTTCCAATTATTCCGCCTATATCTCTGCCGAAAGCAAGGCCAAACCCACCATAAATCCATATAATGGTGACAATCCCCATGGAGATAAAGGATTGCATCATCATAATAAGGATGCTCCGTTTCCTTGTAAGTCCTCCATAAAAAAAGGCCAATCCAGGTGTCATTAAACAGACCATAGCTGTAGCCAGAATCATAAAAGTGGTATCTCCGTAGCTCATATCCAATCCTCTCTAGGCCGTTGTTTTAAAAACAACATATGGTGAACACTTAAAAAACGAAAAGCTCTAGTATTAAATTGAGCTAAAGTTTCAAGTGCTATATATTATCGAACATCATATCACACTTTTTCTATCTACGAACTATAAATTTCAATTTTTTATTTCATTCATAAAATAATCTTATGAAATAAGAATGTATAATCTCCTCTCCAATTGTTATTCTTAATTTTCAAAAGTTTTTTTGTTAAACTTTATTTTCAGAAACATGCTTTACCGAGATTTAAATGCAAAAAAAAGTACTTAGAATACTTTCCTACGTACTTTCTTTTACCGCTATCAAATTTCAGCCTTCTATGCATATTTCACGAATTCCAAAGCCGTATCTCCACAACCTCTTATGCATTTTCATCCATCCTTGCGCCCGATAACCCCTCTCTCATAATAAAAAATATATTGCTGAATAATCCCTGCATTTTCTCCATACAAGGAAAATGGAGATACGCCTCCACATTCTTTCTCTATGGCGCGGAAAATCCAGACATCCACCGGAACGCAGGCGGTTCTTCCGTAGGCAAAAAGGGCGATGCAGTTTGCCACCTTTATGCCTACGCCCTTGACGAGCTGCAGCTTTTCCAGCAATACATTATCAGGAAGTTCTGCGATGGATTGCAAATTCAACTCTCCACTATTGACCTTTTGTATTGCGTCCAAAATATACTTCACCCTATAGCCAAGACCGCAGGCTGCCAGCTCTTCCGCAGTAGCTTCCTTCATTTCTTCCGGAGAAGGAAATGCCTTTAGCCTTTCCTGTTCAGTAACAATATCATGGCCATATTTCTCCGACAGTGCTTCCACGGATTTGATTATTGCCGGGATGCTCTTTCGTTGGGAAATGATAAAGGTAAGTAGCATTTCCCAAGGGTCTTGCCGTAGGAGCCTTACTCCGCGACCATGGGCAATGGCCTGATCCACGAATTCATGCTTTCCGCTTTCCGAAACTGCGATTTCGCTATAGCATCTTTCCAAATCAAAAAAAGGGAACCAGATCGTTTCCCAGCTTTCCCGGTCACAGGACACCGTATATACTCCGGCTTCTCTATCTTCGGGCCGAAGGTAAATGACAGAATCTCCGGAGATAAAACGATAGCTTCCGTCCTCCAAGCATTTTCCCCGGAAGCACTGTCCGCTTTCAATAATTTTCTCTAAGTCAAAATCATCTTTGATGGTCACTTGCATAAGTCACACTCCTATAAAGCTTTGTGAAATATCATAGCACAAAAGACCTGCTAAAGCTGTTTAGCCTTATATAAATTCTTTCATCACTTGCATCAAAAAGTCACTCCTTTATGTTATACTTAAAAAGTTTCAATAAGAACCTAAATATAAGAAAGGAAGAACGATGCATCAAATTGATTTAACAGAAGAAGAACGGCAAAAGCTTAGAGAACTTTGGACGTCTCCAACATTCAAAAAAGCTCGAAAAGCAATGAAGAGAAGCTTCTACCTCGAAGAAAGCCCTGTCTTACCTTTTTTGATCTTGTTCTCCACTCTTCCGTTTTTAAGTATTTTGGTTTCGCCTATCCTGATATATCTCGGGAATCACTCTACCGCCTTTCAGAGCATATGTCTGCTTTATAATAAGTATCTTTGGGGGATAGTTGGTTCTTCTCTCCTGGCTATCGTTGGTCTATACATCATAGCCGCAATTCTTAGTATTATTTTTAAAATAATAAAAATACCGGATACTAAGGAAGTCTATTTGAATCGAATACTCCCTCCAATGATGAGAATCATTCTTCCCAAAGCAGAATTTGACGGGAACAATAATCTTCCTCTAAATGCATTTAAAAAAGCGGTGCCGATTTTTTCTTATTACTACCCGGCCGGTTTACTGGATTTGCAGCAGCAACCCGAGCTAAAAATCACCGACTTATATGCTTACTCTCCCCAAAAGGGAAAAGACAGGAAAGGTTTATACGAATTCTACGGGCAAATTTATACTTTACAATATCATTCTCATTTTGAAGGACAGCTAAGAATTGTTCCTACGGAGAAAGTGTGGGGGAAAGAAACAAATGGAGGGCATTTTCCTGCCTGTGACGGAGAAAAGAAAATCGATGTAGAAGATATTACCCACAATGAACATTACAATATCTTCTGCACCGATGAACAGGCTGCGCGAAAATTTCTGACACCGACTATGATTTCCTGGTTTGACAGACAAATTTCTTCCGGGTTAGGCTTTTCCTTAAACGACGACCGAATTTACTTGATAGTGAAAAGCGACTTGGCCATATTCACTCCCCCAAAGAATAAGAAGGCATGGAAAAAATGGAATATGGAGAAAACCGCCCGACAGATAAAGTCCATGGTGGCTTCAGCTAGAGAACTTGCGGAAATGTTCTAACCAAAAAAGATATACTATATGCTTTACGAGCGATACTCATTATGCATCAAAAGCGGAAAATACTGTACTGTCTCAGCATTTTCCGCTTTTTTACTTCCCTCTTTCTACGCACAAATTCTTTTTCTTATTCAGACGCTTTAAAATTATATATCGGTTTCAACACTTCTATAATATCCACCGTATCTTCCAAGACATTTAATATATCCTCCAAAGACTTATAGGCCATAGGCGCCTCATCCAAGGTCGCTTGATTAATAGAACTCGAATAAATCCCCTTCATGCTTTCCCGGTATTCTTCCATGCTGAGCTCATTTTGCGCCTTGGTTCTGGACATAACCCGTCCTGCCCCATGCGGTGCGGAATAATTCCATTCCGGATTTCCCTTTCCAAGTGCAAGAATGCTTCCATCTCTCATATTGATAGGTATAAGAACTCTTTCTCCTGCATGTGCTGCTATCGCTCCTTTTCGAAGAATCATTTCTCCAGAATCAATATAATTATGTATGGTATGAAAAGCATCTGTTCCACTTAGATTGCATTTTGCGAAAATAATCTTCGCCATCATCTCTCGATTTCTTTTTGCAAAATGCTGGCAGAGTTCTACGTCATGAAGATAGTCCTGAAAAGCCTCCCCACTTAGATAGCATAAGTCCTCCGGTATATCCGACACCTCCTTATGTTCCATAATCGCGATGTTTTGATACAGTTCCGCTACCTGCTTCCCGAGATTCCGGCTACCGCTATGAATAACAAGATATTTCGTTCCGTCTTTCGAACTATCCACTTCGATAAAATGATTTCCTCCTCCAAGAGTTCCCAGACTTTTCCGAAGACGATCCGGATTTTTTAGCTTCCCGTAACAGTGAAATGCCTCTAAGTCAAACTCTTCCCGTTCTCTATCCCATACGCTCATTCCGGACGGAATAAAGTGCGTGGCTTTATCCAGCTTTTCAAAGTCCATTTCCGCCTTTCCCATATTAATCGTGTACATTCCGCAGCCAATATCTACGCCCACAATATTCGGAACGACTTTGTCGTGAACCGTCATTGTCGTCCCAATCGTGCACCCCTTCCCGGCATGCACATCCGGCATAATACGAATTTGACTCCCGGCTGTGAAGTCGTAGTCACACATTCTTTTTATTTGTTGAATGGCGCAGTCCTCCACCACTGATGCAAAACAAACTGCCGTATTGACCTTTCCCTCTATATTAAACATACATTTTCCCTCTCTACGCACAAATCCTTTGGTAGCGTTCGGAAGATAGTGTTTCCAGCATAAAGGAATAGGGATCTAAAATCCCCTCGGAAAGCATGGAAAAAATTTGCGGAGAAGCGCCGGACACCAAGGCAACTCCCTGCTCATTTTTCGTAACCGGCTGTTGCGGGTTTCTACTTTCCACGTTCCAAAATACAATTTGCGGAAGCTTGTAGCCATACTTTGCAAACTTCTTTTTTGCGCACTCAAAATTCGTCATTTCCGCATGGTTCGCACAATAGTCGAATTCCATGTCCGAAATGATATAGAGTTTTTCCGGGAGTTCCTCCTGCTTTGCCTTATTTTGAATGGCCGTCTTCAGAATTAAGTCGAAAGTGCTCTGTAAATCCGTATTGGCACACTCATTGAAACTCACGCAGTACGTAAGTTTATCCACAATATCCCGCCCTTGCACTTCCACCAATCTCGGATTTTCAGAAAAGGTAATAAAATGGTTATGGAAACAGCCCTTGTTGTGCTCCGCAAAATAAATCCCCAAAGACTGTGCCACTGCTGCCGGCATGTACCCGGATCCCCAGTTCCAATACATGGAACCGGATCCGTCCACTACAGCAAGAGCATTTTCCGCCCCTGTATAGTCGGGAAGTGCCTTCCAGGTGACATCCATCGAACGGCGTTCTTCTTCCGTGATGTCCTCTTCCTCCATATCTCTATGGAAAATGGATGCTACAACATCATAGGGCGTCAAAGTTCCCGTATTCATCACGGAGGGATTCTTTTCCGCCTTTTCTAAAAAAGCGGAGTATCTCTCCTTGTCATTTCTAAGAAAAGCCAGTCTATACTTATACAAGGCTTTAGAAGGCTGCTTTTCGTAAGAGAAGGAGTAATCCTTCTCCCGAAGATAATTCTCCATCAGCTTTATTTCCGCCCGCAGTGAAACAAGGACTTTACGATACTCCGCATCGCTAAATCCCATTGCTTTTGCCAGCTTCTTTGCCATTTTTACCGTGTCTTTATTGCTGGTATTCACGGAAGGAAGCCATTTGGCCAGTAAAGAGACACTCTCCCCGGTTTTCAGGGCAGAAAGATCCTTTTCCAACTGTTCCTTTATAAAGAGAATCACATCCTTTTCGCAAGGTCCGCCCAGAAGGGAAAGCAGGTCATCAAATCTCCCGTACTCGGGAACATTTGTGATATTCTTTCGAACGGACTCCGCCTCATGAAGAGAAAGCCACTTTAGTATAGACCGAAACACTCTTCTCTCCCCAAGTCCTCCTCGGATATCCCTTGCGAAGAAGAGAATCTTCATCGCCATATTTCTGTCTTCCGTATAGGCCTTGATAAATCGGGAAATGATTTCTCTGTCTTCTGCATTTCGTAAAGCCCCAATGGTAGCAAAAAGATCCAGACAATAAGAGTTCGTGCTCCTGTTGGTAAGAGCGCCATTCTCCGTATATGTCAGATTCTCTTCTTTTCTTAATTCCTCTAAAAACATTGCTCCTACCTCCTTCTAAAAAGAAACAGCCACAAGGTAAGGGACATTTGCCCCTTAAAGTAGGGGGAGTTGCACCCCCGGAAGCGCCGGGGCTTTAGCCCTGCGCCGGCTAACTCAGCCAAATATCACATATTTTTTGCTGTTAGTATCTTTCCGACTGTTTTACTTTACCTAGGGAATATCCCTAAGCTATACAAGACACACCGGATTCAACATCCGCATTTGATCTAATTCCAAACATAATTGCTTGCTGTATGTGTCTTTCGTGCCTTTATGATATACCGATTTTCAGGAGATAAAAAGCTGAGGAATATAAATATTTTTCAACCCCAAATTCATTGTATAAGTATTGTATTTTCGTTATTATTATGACATTGAACAAGTCCATTATGGGGAATTCGAATAGGGTATTTTTCTTTTAAGAAGGAGGAAATCATGACGGAGAAGTACAAAATTTACATTCCGGAAGAGATGCGATTACGCCTTTTGAATGATGCGGAGCTCTTTGATTTTTATAAGAAGGACGGCTCTATAAATCTGAATGGATTTTTGAAGGAGCTTTTGCTCCAATATTTTGATGAATATCGTGAAACAAAGGAAAGGCTACTGGATACTATTTTGTCCGACCTTAGTGCATTTTCCTCGATTTCCCGGGAAGACGCCGATGCCATCGCGGATAAAATCATGAATACCTATCTTAGAAGACCGGAACGAGATATCGTGCGCTCTATGCAGGATATTCATGCAAGGCAAACTGCCGCAGGTTCCGGGAGAAATACTCGTTCTACATTAAAAAGCGAGCGAAACGCCGCCATTACCTTGACGGTCAGCGGTCGCTCCTTAAATATTATGCGTTCCATTGAAAGTAATATGCTCTCCAGGGTTTCTCTTTCCCGGTATCTTAACGATTTTTTCAGCTCCTACCTTTCTATTTCCAGAAAAGACCGGGAGAAAATCCTCTTCCAAGACACTTTTTTGGAATTAAATGCCGCTATTCAGAAGAACAGCATCATCAGCTTCTCTTCCACCTCCGCCCCCGAACTGCATTTCACGGTTTGCCCCTATTTTATTGCCGCATCCAAAGAAGAACAATGCAATTACCTTCTTTGCACGGACCACGCCAGCGGAATTCCTCGAACTTTCCGTATTTCCAGAATTCACGCCCTATTTACTTCTTCCGATAAATTTCTTCCGGACGAAACGAGAAAACTGGAGCTACAGGAAATTGCCGGAAGAAGCCCCCAATCTGCATCCAAAAGTGTAGAAGCTAAAGTTCTCTTCACCGATAAGGGTATGCAAAAGTTTCATCTTGTCACAAAAAACAGACCGGATGTCTTGAAAAAAGAGGGAAATACGCTGTATTTCCACTGGCCAAGACTACAGCTGGAGGCGTATTTTCGGCGTTTCGGAAAAGAGGCAGTAATTCTTGAGCCGGATGAATGTCGGGAATCTATGCGGTTTTTTTACAAAAAAGCATGGGAGGCGTATAGAAAGAAGGAGAAGATTATCATTGAAAAGCAGCAATAAAAACGATAGAATGGTTATACCCATAGGGGTATATGATTCTTATCACTGTAATGCCGGAAAGAAGGGTTCTCTATGAAGAAATGTATGGATGCAGATAATTTACACCGGAGACTTGCCAAAATCATGGGACAGATTAAAGCCATTGATCGGATGGTGGATGATGATGTTCCCTGTGAAGATGTGCTGTCTCAAATCAGCGCAGCTAAGTCCGCACTAAATAAAGCCGGACAAGTCATTTTGGAAGGGCACATCCACCACTGCATTAAAGACGCGGTGGAGCAGGGTGATGAGGCCGAAATTGAAAATTTCACAAAAGCCATCGAACGTTTTGCCAACATGCAGTAAGGATTTTCAAGAATTCTGTTTGAGTCTATATGCGGAGCTACTATAAAGCGCGCTATAGGCTCTTTTTTATTCTGAGCAAGTGACGCGGGCGAAGCCTGAGACAGCTTATTCTTAACGAGTATCGCACGCGTAGTGTGCAATATCTCGTTGGCTGCTTTTCACATCAAAATCATTTTCTTATATGCTTTAATTTTTTCTTGACAACTTATACCCCTATAGGTATATTATGTGGCTATACCCCTATGGGTATAAACCAGGATATTAGAAAATTTTTATTTTCATTTTCCCGATAATAAAGCAAAAAAAGGAGAAGCAAGCATGAAAAAAATGATGTTCAAATTGGAAGAATTGTTGGAAGTTGGTGGAATGAAAAAAGATATTGTATTCCTCGTGATTGGCGGTGTTTCTCTTTTATTAAGTCTCATGAACAGTCGTTTTCCCTTTCTTCCCCTCCCCTTCGACATTGCCTGGCTCTCCATTCTCTTCTGCGGAATCCCTATCATCCTGGAGGCAGTGATCGGACTGACTACCCGCTTTGATATTAAAGCGGATGTTCTGGTTTCTCTTGCGCTCATTGCCTCTATTTTCATCCACGAAGATTTCGCCGCAGGAGAAGTAGCATTCATCATGCAGCTCGGTGCGCTCTTGGAGGACTTGACTGTGGCCAGAGCAAGAGCAGGCATAGAAAAGCTGGTGCAGCTCGCTCCCCAAACTGCCCGTGTCATTTCCCATAACGAAGAACAAATCATCCCGGCAGAGCAGGTTCAGCTTAAGGACATTCTGCGGGTGCTTCCCGGAGAAACAATCCCTGTAGACGGTATCCTTCTTTCCGGGCAAACTTCCGTAAATCAGGCGGTAATGACCGGTGAATCTCTACCGGTAGACAAGACGGTGGGAGATACGGTTTCCAGCGGAACCGTGAACCAATACGGTGCCTTTGAAATGGAGGCAACCAAGGTCGGTAAAGACAGTTCCATTCAACGTATGATTCAGTTGGTCCAATCTGCGGACGCTGACAAGGCAAAGATCGTGGGACTGGCTGACCGGTGGGCTACCTGGATTGTGGTGATCGCACTCTCCGCAGCAACCCTCACCTGGCTTTTTACAGGGCAAATCATTCGTGCCGTCACCATACTGGTTGTTTTCTGTCCCTGCGCCCTTGTCCTTGCGACCCCCACTGCCATTATGGCTGCCATCGGAAATGCCACAAAACACGGTTTTCTTGTTCGGGAAGGAGATGCCTTAGAACGTCTTGCCGGAGTGCGGAAAATCACCTTTGATAAGACGGGAACATTAACTTACGGAACCCCCGTTGTCACCGCGGTGAAATCCCTTTCCTCTTACTCCGAAGCGGAACTCTACGCTTATGCCGCATCCGTTGAAAAAATGTCCGAGCATCCCCTGGGGAAAGCAATTGTCCATTGCTACGGAAAAGAAACTCTTCCCGTCCAGGATTTCCACATGGAGCCGGGAGAAGGCGTTTCCGCTGTAATTGACAGAAAAACCATCCATGCAGGAAATGCGAAACTCTTTAACAGGATCCACCTGAATGCAGAGGTCGCTAAAGAAGCAGAAAGCTATCTTTCTGACGGAAGCACCGTCATTTACATGGGAATCGACGGAAAGTTGGCAGGATTTATCGTTCTTTCCGACACACTGCGTACAGAATCCTATGATACCATTCAGAAAATAAGAGAATTGCATATCACCCCCGTACTCCTTACCGGGGATCATGAAAATGCCGCTTTAAACATTGCAAAGAAGGTAGGTATTACTGAGGTAAAGGCCAACTGTCTTCCTGAAGATAAATTAACTGCGATAGAAGAAGCGCAAAAAAGAGGAGAAAGTGTCTCTATGATTGGAGACGGCATTAACGATGCACCTGCTCTGAAAAAAGCAAATGTCGGTATCGCTATGGGAGGAATCGGCAGTGATATTGCCGTGGACGCCGCAGACATTGCTTTGGTAGATGATGAAATTAAAGAGCTCCCCCACCTTCTTGCTTTATCAAAGAGAATGATGAAAACCATAAAAATCAATTTAACCTTCTCCATGGCGCTGAATTTCCTTGCCATTGTGCTGGCTATTACCGGCATACTGGGGCCGGTTGTGGGCGCTCTCGTGCACAATGCAGGAAGTATACTGGTTATTATTAATTCTGCACTGCTTTTAAAATGGAAGGCTCAGGAATAGTCTCTATTTTACAAAGTCCGATTTCTTTCAATCCTCTGTCATACAGGGCAGTGAGGCATAGCTCTCCACAAATATTGTGTAAGCTATGCTTCGTCATCCCCCTTGGCATGGCAATATCCAAATATTCCTTTGTTCTTAGGGAAAAGAGTTTTTGCTTTCCCTTCCAATCGTCATTGTTAAAAAGCGGTGTGATAATAAGATAATCCGAATGGGTGAAAGTTCCATTCACCCCGGACTTTTTTCCGCCCGCCTTCAATTGCTCCGACTCCAAAAGCTTTTCCTTTACCTTGCCCTCAGAGGAGATTTTTGCCAGAGCATAATAATCCATTCCCCATTTATTCACCGAGCCCGTGCTTTCTCCCGAAGTAAAGGCGTAGAGTTCCCCTTCCTCCATTTTTAAACTGTCGATTTTCGGAGCATCCTTCGTCCTCTCATTATGATGGGTAAAGGCATTTTTCTCCATTTCCGAAAAGCATTTCCACTTGGCTTCTTTTTTTACAGGGTCAAAGTCTAATAAAGCAAAGCATCGGGAAAGGCCGTAATACACTTCCTTTTCAAAGCAGACAGGAATTAGGCTACCGTCTGAAACGGTCTGAAAATGCCGTTGTCTTGCATTTTCCGGCAGTACTTTACGAAAGGGCAAGAGGCTGTTCTTAATCGAGATGATTTCCAGTGAAGAAAAATCTCCGGTAAAATAGAAAATTTCTTTCTTTGCCTTGATTACCCCGAAGCCATTTCCAAATGAAAAAAGTACCGGATCATTTTCTCGGTCAAGAAAGTCCTCCCCAAGCTCTATTTCCTGTATGCCGGTTTCGGACAGGACTAGAACAGTGTAGGCTCCGGGGGATTCTTCTCTTCTGGTTAAGAGGAGAGCGTTTGCGCCTTGCTCCGGACACGCAGGAGAAAGAAAACCTGTGCTGTAAATATAGGTATATGCATTTTCCAACTTATATTTTTGTATAAGACTTAGTTTTAAATCGGCCATGCTATTCCTCACTATTTTCGTTATCTGCCTCTGTGTTTTTCTTTTTTCTTCGCTTGCTTCAGCATAAATTGCCGTTCTTCCTCGATGCGTTTTTGTTCTCTGTTTTTTTCTTTACGCTTTTGTTTGTTCTCTTCATGCTGTAAACTTAACGCCTGTTGCGACTTCGTCCCGATGCCAGCGCGCTGCAATTGCTTTTTTGCCTCTCTTTGTGCTCTTTTCGGATTCTGTTTCCTTTCCTTGACTTGCGTTTCGACTTCCGGACTGAATTTCAGCTCATAAAAATGCTTTAAGATAAAATTACGTACCTCAAAGTCCTTGGGCTCTGCACCGAAAGTCACCTTCGCAACAGATAGGCAATTCCCCTCTGTTTTCTCAAAAACGCCCACCCAAAAAGCGCCTTCAAAAAGCACTGTCATTTGACAAGTCATCTTGTCCATATTTGTCCCTCCTAAAATGCTTATGAACAAAGAATGGACAACCCGGAGGGGAAGGTTACTTACCACAGGATTCTGTGACGGCCGGGCTACCTACCGGCTCTGGCATAGCTCTTTGTATGCGTTGCGTTTTTATCTTTGCTGTGTACATAATTGATGAAATTTCTTCCATTGCCTTATATCATAACGATTGAAAACTGCATTAGCAAGAATATAGAATCGTTTGCGATGAAAGTTCTTTCCAAAGTATATATTTTGTGGTAATTCGAAGATATGACTATGCAGCAGTTAAAGATTTATTGCATTTTCATCCAAAAGAAAATTCTCCAATCCAATGTATAAAATACCTGCATCATCATGTCGGGGGATAATATTATCTTTTACAACAACAATTTTCTTAAAGGAATCATCTATTTTTTTTAAAGAAGCGGTTTCCTGTTCTTGCTTCTCCTCACTGTCTATGTGCAGTGCAGACTGAATATAATATCTTTCATGCCCTTTATTCATTACAAAGTCCACTTCCAGCTGAATTTTTTGCCTCTTTCCGTCTTTTTTGCAATCATATTCCACTACCCCAATATCCACATTATATCCTCTACGAATTAAATCGTTATAGATTATATTTTCCATGATGTGGGTCTCTTCTACTTGCCTGAAATTCAATCTGGCATTTCTTAGCCCGATATCTGTAAAATAATACTTAAGTGGCGTGGTAAAATACTTAGCTCCCTTAACATCGTATCGATTTGCATGGGATAACAAATATGCTTCTTCAAAATACTCCAAATATTTTGAAATGGTACCGGAGGATATCTTAATTTGTTTTTCCGAGAGAAATCTTTTAGAAAGCTTACTGGGATTAGTAAGAGAGCCAATCGCCGAAGAGGTAAAATCCAATAATACTTCCATAACCTCTTTATCATTCTTTACCTTGTTTCTTTCCAGAATATCTTTTAAATAGGTTTCTTGAAATAAATCTTTTAAATAACGATTTTTCTCCTCATCACTTTTCAAACTATAAATATAGGGCATTCCGCCATATATACTGTAATGTTGGAATGCCAATGACTTATCTTCTACTACTTCACAAACTTCCGCAAAAGACAAAGGATTGATATGAATTTCATCTCCTCTATCCCTAAATTGAGTTAAAACATCTCTGGACAACATTTTTGAATTACTACCCGTTACGTATATATCTAAATTATCCCGCTTCATAAGTCCTAAAAGCACGTCCACAAAAGTCACCGTCTTTTCGTCGCTTTCAATATAGGGATTCTTCACAGCAATCGACAATTGGATTTCATCGATAAACACATAGTATTTTTTCGTTTCATCCTGCGTTTTTTCCTTGATATAATCATTTAATTTAAACGGATTCCTATACTCCAGCGTATCTATTTCATCCAGTGCAATCGAAATGATTTGTCCATCTTCGATACCGCTTGAGAGCAAATAATCCCGATACAAATGGAAAAGCAAATAAGATTTCCCACATCTTCGGATTCCCGTGATAATCTTTACTCTACCGTTATCCTTTTTCTCTATAATTTTATGGAGATAAAAACCACGTCTAATCTGCATATGTAAATCCTCTCAAAAAATTAAGGTGGAATTCCACCTTTTTTTCACGAGTCTATTCTATCATTTTATTGTGCTCCTATCAATAAGCGGCCCAATTAATAAGATAATAAGGTATCTCCGGCTTTTTCCGCACTGTTTCTTATAAAGGAAAACTCGAGAAATTCCGGTGGAATTCCACCTTTTTTTCACGAGTTTAGTACTATAAAAAAAGTACCGCGAGCTTTGCACACGATACTTTTCATGAATTAAATCAGCAAACTATTCCCATCCAATAAAAATTCCTTAACTCCCATCATCAGATATCCGTTCTCGTCATAGCGAGGCTTCATACTTCTTTCTACGATTTTTTCTTGGATTTATGGTGGGAGTTTGACATGTCCGAGACAATGACATGAATTCCTTCTCCCATGGTACCTTAATCCTGTACCGAATATCCCGCCATGCTATTCCTCACAATTTTTCGTTATCTGCCTCTGTGTTTTTCTTTTTTCTTCGCTTGCTTCAGTATGAATCGCCGTTCTTCCTCAATACGTTTTTGTTCTCTGCTTTTTTCTTTGCGCTTTTGTTTGTTCTCTTCATGTTGCAAGCTTAACGCCTGTTGCGATTTTGTCCCTATACCAATCCGCTGTAATTGCTTTTTTGCCTCTCGCTGTGCTCTTTTCGGATTCTGTTTCCTTTCCTTGACTTCTGTTTTGACCTCCGGACTGAATTTCAGCTCATAAAAATGCGTTAAGATAAAATCACGTACCTCATAATCCTTTGGTTCTGCACCGAAAGTCACCTTCGCAACGGATAGGCGATTCCCCTCTGTTTTCTCAAAAATGCCTACCCAAAAAGCGCCTTCAAAAAGCACTGTCATTTGACAAGTCATCTTGTCCATATTTATCCCTCCTAAATTGCTTTATGGACAAAGAATGGACAACCCGGAGGGGAAGGTTACTTACCACAAGATTCTGTGACGGCCGGGCTACCTACCGGCTCTGGCATACTTCTCTGTATGCGTTGCGTTTTTATCTTTGCTGTGTACATAATCGATGAAATTTCTTCCATCGTCTTCTATCATAACAATGGAAAAATATATTGGCAACAATGCTCTCTTTTGCTTTTGTATCAACTGACAAAATTTTTACTCTATTCAAGATGGAATCGTTTGCAATGTAAGTTCTTCCCAAAGAATATTTTAGTACCTCTTAAAAACAGGAATCAAATAAGAATAAACTTTTTCAAGGGACTTTTTTGTATTTTCACAACTTTTTCAAGGGACTTTTTTGATTCAAGCAAACTAACTCGAAAAATTCCGGTGGAATTCCACCTTAATTTCTCGACTTTAATACTATAAAAAAAGTATCGCGGCTTTCCACACGATACTTTTCATGAATTAAATCAGCAAACTATTCCCATCTAATAAGAATTCCTTGACTCCCATTATCAGATATCCGTTCTCGTCATAGCGAGGCTTCATACTTCTTTCTACGATAATGATTTTCTTAAAGGAATCCATGGTGCGCTCAAAGGATTTGCATTCCTGCTCATACTTTTCCTTATCGGGAATGGCATAGGCAGACTGAATATAATACTTCTTACTTCCTAAGGTAGCAATGAAATCGATTTCCCTCTGCACCCGAATCTCTTTCCCATTTACATCCCTCTCCCTGGATTCCACGGTTCCCACATCTACCTGATAGCCCCTGTATCGCAATTCATTGTAAATGATATTCTCCATGATATGGGTTTCTTCAATCTGCCGAAATGACAGTCGGGCATTTCTAAGACCCAGGTCTTCAAAATAAATTTTATAAGGGGTTCCAATATACTTTCGCCCTTTTACATTATATCTTTTTACCCGAGTAAGCATAAACGCTTCTTCCCCATAGGTGATGTATTTATCCACTGTTGTATCACTAATGTTTGTCCCATGAACAGAATTCATCGTTGCGGCAATTTTCCTTGGATTGGTAAGGGTGGAAATACCTGAGGCAATGACGTCAATTACTTCTCCCAAGGCGCTTTCATCCTGTATCGAATATCTGGCCACGATATCCCGAAGATACACGTTCTTCATTTGGGATATCAAATAATTGGTCTTTTGCTCTTCCGTATTCATCAGCACAACCGCCGGGAGCCCTCCGTAAACGGAGTAGTCATCATAAGCCTCGCTTTTATCTCCCTCTTTGAATGTATAGTATTCGGAAAAAGATAAAGGCAGCACATGCACTTCATCCCCTCTTCCCTCAAATTCAGTTAAAATGTCCTTTGACAGAAACCTGGAATTACTGCCTGTTACGTAAACATCAACATTTTGCTTCCGAAGGAACCCATTCAGCACTGATTCAAAGGCTCCCAGCTTCTGCACCTCATCCAGCAAAAGGTAATACATGCCTTCACCACGAATCTGTGGCATCAGCCAAGTAATAAATCGGGAGGGATCCACCTTACGCTCTTCTTTTTCATTATCCAGTACGATGGGATCTTCTCCAATCTTTAATAAATCCTCCGCTGTATCAAAGGCGAATCGGATAATATGGCTCTCTCCTACCCCTTCCGAAAGTAAATGCTTATAGAATAAAGTATTCAGCAAATACGACTTACCGCAGCGTTTGATTCCGGTAATCACTTTAATGAAACCGTTGTGTTTCCTGACAATAAGCCGATTAAGGTACACATCTCTATTGATTTCCATCTTGATCTCCATTTTATATTTCTGCCGTAAACGGCACTTTTATAAAATAGTTTACTCATTATTCGGAAAATTCGCAAGAGATACATTTCATATTTTTGCCGTAAACGGCACTTTTATGAAATGAAAATTTTCTATTCCTCTCCTAATACCTTTTTCTGCCAGCTTCGTTTTCCGCAAACCGGGCATTTCATATATCTTGCCCGTCCCCTATGCATAGAAAGAATCACCTGCCTGTAAGAGGGCACATAGCGATGATGGCAACACGCGCATTCATAGCATCCGGCTTTCTGTTCAATGCCAACCGCGATAAAGCTGACCAGTAAAATCATAATCAGGGCAAAGGCAGAAAGTATCATCCTCAGCAAGAAGGGCATCTTAAGGAAGGATGCCAAAAGAATTAAGACCGACCCGGATAGCACTGCCGAAAATCCCATCCAATATTCCAGCTTAAGGGCTCTCCTATCCCTTTCCTCCAATTCTCGTTTCATTGTGAGAAGGTTCTCTTCTACTTGTTTACTATAGAATTCTGCCATGATTCTTTCGCCCGACAGGAGTTCGTTTACGTTGATTTTCAGAAATCCACAAAGCTCCAGCATAATCCCAGAATCCGGCATAGACTTTCCGGTTTCCCATTTGGATACCGCCCGATCACTGATACCAAGCTTCTCCGCAAGCTCCGCCTGTGTCATGCCCTCTTCCTTTCTGCAAGCTGCTATAAGTTTTCCGATTTTGATTTGATCCATATCGGACACCTCCTTTCACGACACAAGCTTACCGGAAACCGTCGAAAATGACAGGAACCGGCGGTTGAGTTCTACCTATTCCACCGGCGGTTGAATCTAAATTCTTCTCTATATTCAGCTTCTTCTCTTATTAAGACTAATTCCACCGAAATGGCAAGTAATAAAAAACCGGCAAACTTCCTAAAGAAGTCGCCGGCTTTCATATTCATTACATGGGATTACAAAGCAGTAAGAAAAGTTAATCCTCCTAAAATCACTCCCGCTGAATTAGGAATAATAAGAATCCAGTCTTTTTTCGGTTCCTTAGTCCATCCGTAAATAACCCAAATCAGGCAAGAAACTGCTGCAAATAGCGGCTGAAAAGGTTGAGCTTTGTCTCCCTGCAAGTTTGCGAAAATCTGGGGAATGTAAGCAATAAAAACAAAAATACCGATAAACGCTCCAATAGAACCTACAAAAAGATTGATTTTTTGCTTGGACATCTGCTGACTCCTTTCCATATGTACTTGTCGTAAAGTTACTAAAAAATGTCAATTAGTTCCTTTTGTAACTGACGCCATGCCAATTATAAGGGATTTTTGCTTTTTGTCAAATATTTTTTTATAGATTCTCTGCATCCAATACAAAAATCTCCTTTATTCAGGTAATCCCCAACTTACTCCATCTTTCCCTAACGCCTTGATATAACGTGCCTTTTTTCTTTACAAAGGGCTTGATTCCCAGATGGAAAATAAAAAAATGAACTATGCTCTGAATAGGATAGTGTTGCTTACGCCTCATTGCCCTGATAAAGCTTTGCGATAAATAATCAATCTCCCTTTTTCTCTTTCTCATCATTCCCTCAAGGTCGTTAAAGCCGGCCTGAATCCGAAGCTTTCCGCTCAATCTCCCTCCGGAAAATAACACAAGATTCTTCAGAACTTTCAAAGTATCTTGACTGCCGTAATTTTCCCCGCTTGCCACCGCTATACAATATTTTTTATGAAGCAGTTGTTCAATCACAAAATGTCCTCGATCGATAAAATCTTTCATTAATCCGGGTACATTACTTGCGTAAGTTGGAGAACCCAAAACGATTCCGTCCACCTCCTCAATTCTTTTGGAGAGTAGCTCTGCATCATCCTCTATACAGCAATGCCCTGTTCTATAGCAATAGTTACAGCCGGTACAATGGGACATTTTCATTTCCCCCAGATTGTAAAACAGCACGTCTATACCTGCTTTTCGAAGATTTTCTTCAATCCTATGAAGCACTGCTGCCGTTACCCCATTTTTTCTCGGACTCCCATTGATGATTAAAACCTGCATTTTCTCCTCCAAAACTACTCACTTGTGTATCTTGCAAGGGCATGGTACTGTAGCATCGAAGGAAAGTAAATCATTTCAAAAAAGATACACAATCTTTGTTTTCTGTGTATTTTAGGAGAGTATGCTATGAAGAAAAGCCAAAATCCATCCGCTGTACGGTCAAGAAAGGAGATTTCCAATGCTCTGCTCAAGCTAATGCAAGAGTATCCCTATGCAGAAATCTCCGTAAAGCAGATTATTATGGAAACAAGCCTTGCAAGAAAAACCTTTTACCTGAACTTTCGTTCCAAGGACGATGTACTGGCGTCCATTCTGAACGAATTAATCGGGGAATATACCGAGGCACTTTCCAAGGAAAATGTTGATCCGCTCACTGTTATTTTCTCCTTCTGCGATAAAAATAAAGCCCTTCTTTCCTTACTGCACAAAAACAAAATGCTGTATTTCCTCCTGATTCGCCTAAATGAATTTCTTCCGGAGTACAGTAAAACAGAGGATATGAGTAGCAATCCCTTTGCAAAGCTTATGGGAGAACTGGAGCCGGACTACCTCATTGCCTTCAATGTGGGGGCTATCTGGAATGTGCTTTTTAAATGGATTGACCGGGGAATGGTGGATTCTCTGGACAGCATTCAAGAGACATTGAAAAAATATTTGAAGCGGATAAGTGCTTAGAGATTCTCCAAATAGTAGAAGCCAACACCAATGTTAAAAGCAAATGTTAAAAGCCAATCCCTAAAGTCAATCAAAAATCATGCCAAGATTTTATCCATAGTAGAGTAAAATATCGGTAGTTCGAGATGCTTTAACTTCCCGGTCTCATAAACACATTTGCACCCATATAGCATATCCCCTACATCACTATGTAAAGTCATGATTCTTCGGGTGAGTTCATTCGTTTTGAACATTCGTTTCATAAAAATTCCGGCAAAGGTAGACGGAATTCTATACGGGAGAAGTTCATTTTTATAGAAGCTTAAGTCTACGCCTCTCGCCTTAACCACCTGAATGGTTTCTCTTATTGCCTTTACTGTAATAGACAGGGCATAGGCATCGTTCATCAGGTTAAGAGCAAGCTGCGCCGGGTGTTCAATTTTCCCTTCCCGGGCAGCAGAAGAGGTGACACCTGCATTGATGGCCATATGAAGCCATATCCATTCCACCATATCGTGAGGAATCTCCGTTTTCAAACCTGCGGAAGCGAGAAGAGCTGTTAAAGCTTTGTAATTGGAAATCCCTGCTTTTTCCTCACCTTCCAGCATGATGTGTTCAAAGAGAACACAATCAAGCTCATTCCCCACAAGCTTTCCGCCGGCAGTAGGGAAGCCGATAATATAAGGATAAGCACCCACTATTTCATCAATCTCTTCCCGACTATTCCAACAGTTACAAAACAAAATCAAGCTTCCTGTAATATGGTTTTGTGAAAGTGTCGCTATAGCATCTTTTATTTTTCCGCTTGCCACGCTCAAAATAATAAAATCATACTCTGCATTCGGCTCTGCAAGATTCACCTTGTATTGATCCGCTTTTTCTTCTCCTTTTTTGTTATAGCGTCCGTCTAATAAACTGATATTTAGACTTTCCGGTGCCTTCGATTTTTTCTCTTCTCTCAGCAAATGTTCGACTTGATGCCCTGCTTTTTGGAACACATACCCGTACGTTGTGCCTATAACGCCAAGGCCTACTACGCATATTCTCATAAATTCTGGCTCCTTTCTTCTATTTTCCATCCGATTATCCAGGCAAGAACCAGAAGATAATTTTCCACAGCGCCAATCAAATTTACCATTTGATGCATCTTAAGATAATGGATAAAATGATTGCTTCCGATACCGATTCCACCAAGAATGAGAGCCAGCAAAATGGATTTTAGATAGGTCCAATTGTAGTGCCTATACGCCGTAATCAATATGACTAAAACGGCAATATTCCAAAAGCCGATTTCTCTCTGCCATCCTATAGAAATGCCATACGCAGAGTTTCTTCCCATATATTCCGGTGCGAAAATCTGTAGGATCGCCGCACCGGATATCGCTATGATGAGAATGATAAACAGCACGCGCAAGAAAAGATTCATTTTTTTCTGATGCATTGACTAAGCCTCCTTAAACTCACAGATTGCCTTAGACTTCTGGAAATTACCTATTACAACTCCTCTACTCCGTTCTCTTTTCCAGTTCTCTGATAGACGGAAAACGAAGAAATGTGACTGCCACAAGAGAAAGAAAGACACCCGAAATACCAATCATCATTGCAGCTCCCCGTCCGACACCCATTCCGCTCAGACTACCGAGACCATCTGCGGCTAAGCCGGAAACAGCATAGGCAATAACATATCCTATCTGCGAGAGAAAGCCTATAAATCCCCAAGCTCTCCCCTGCAAAGCATCCGGTATATTTATCCTGCAAAGATAATCCATGCAGTTGTTGCAAATAGGTAAGGTAGCAAAGAAAAAGAAACCAAATATACTAATACTGACCAGATTTTCAAATATTGACATACCGATCATAAAGATTCCCGCCATAAAAAAGGAGATTTGAAGAACTTTTCCATATTCCTTCTTAATTCCGATGCCTCCGAGAAGCACTCCAGATACAAGCATTCCACTTGCACATAGGGTTTCTATAATGCCAAGCACTTTGGAATCCGCAAAAGAAAGGATCATCGGCTCAACAAGAATTTGCAAAGTCCCCAGAAATAGGGTAATCAGAGAAGAACAGAGGACAAGTACAAAAACGCCTTTTTCTATATGAATCGCGCTCCAGCCTTCCTTTATGCTTTCCAAAAAGGACTGCTTTTCTGTAGGCTGTATCGCCTTGATTCCTTGCCTTACAATAAAAGTCGTCGTAATCGTAACAAAAAAGGTGGATACATCAATGAGCAGCAATAGGGAAATGTCATGATACGCCAGCAATAGGCCTGCTATGATGGGCGAGAACAGATATCTGGCACTCCCTGCCAAAGACACTAATCCGGAAGCTTTGGAAAATTCCTCCTTGGATAATAGATCTGTTATCGTTGCTCTGTAAGAAGGATCTAAAAGAGAGGAAAATATGGCACTGATGAACACACCTATACATATCTGAACAAGATTTTCTCCCCCATGTAGCATGCAGAGGAAAATGTAAAGGATGCCAAGTCCTGAACAACCGTCTCCAATCATCATCAGAACTCTTCTATCGTAACGGTCAGCCAACACTCCTGCCGGAACAGTGAAAAGAAGGGTAGGCAGAAATCCAAGTAAAGTCACCAAGGCCATTCCTGCCGCACTGCCTGTTTTTTGAAAGACATAAACCCCAAGTCCAAAAGAAGTGAGTCCGCCACCTATAGACGATATGAGCTCCCCAATCCAAAGAAGGAGGAACTTTTTCATTCCGGAACTCATCTTAATTTCCCTCCCCAAATCGTGTTTTCAAGAGTCTTCCAACGTGCTCCGTTCCAAAAAACATTTTCTTATTCAGCAGTACAATAATCGCCGTTACAATGAAAATCACAATGGTTTCCACACACTTTGTCTCCGCCGTCATCGCGATTTTTTCCTGCATGAAGTTTACAAACAGATGGAAAACCATGCAGGCCAGAATTGAGCGGTCACTGACCAGATACACCCATGTGATGATATATCCCATAAGTATGGCGCCCACGAAGAAATTGATGACGTACAGAGGACTAATCATAAGTCCTGCCTGATATGTCCCCTTGATAAAGAGCAGGGGAAAATGCCAGAATGACCACAAGATTCCAAAAATCAGGGATTCAATAAACCAGTCCATATACTGCCCTATGGAGTCTTCACAATATCCCTTCCAACCTACTTCTTCAATAATCGAAGCCAGCGTAATGGTCACAAAAGCAGATCCTATTCCCACTCCGGTAAAGGAAAAATCTTCTGTAAAGGAAAACTGTTTTAAAGATTGTCCGAACAAAAGAGATAAAAGCATAGAAAAAACAATAATCAGTGCATAAATAATTACTGCCCAAAACACATTCTTCCACTTTACTTTATAAAAGCCTATAATCTTTTCCTTAAGATCTCTCTTCAAGTCCTCACAGCCGGATACAAGCACAAATACCGTCGAGACCACAGCCGGCGCAAGGAGACCCAGCAACATCAATACCGCAGCCTTGTCTTCGGAAATAAAGATTGCCGGTATCCAGAATATCCATGTGAAAAAATAAGCGCAGATAAAGAATAACCACGGTCTGTATCGATATTCATCTTTATCCTGCATGAACTGTCCTTTATTCAGCCCTTCATTCTGTTCTTTATTCTGTTCTTTGCTCATTCCCTTGCTCATTCCTTTGCCCCCTCTACTAAGACCTGGCTGATAAATTGCATGGTTCCGGATTTTGCCCCCAGAGACTTCTCCAGCATATCGATATACACCTCTACATCTCTTTCCCCAAAATCTCCATAATCGAACATATGTTGACTCGTAACCAGGAGCATCTTCACTCGCTCTTCAATATACGTACACGAAAAGATTCCCTGTGCTATTCCTTCTTGAACAATCTCTGCCAAAATCGGTACCGCCACCTCTACAATTTTCTTGCAGATTTTATCGTGCATAACGATATTTTCCTTTCTTTCCAGAACATCCGTAATCACCGCCTCCTCTTTCTCCGGACGAAAGGCATTCACAACTGCAACCAGTTTTTCCGGTATGGAAAGCGGTGCCTGAAGAAGCTCCTTGGCTACGGCACTCTCCTTCTCTATCATCATTTCGATGACTGCTTCCAGCGTTTCCTCTTTGCTTGCAAAATAATAATAGTAAGTGCCTTTTGCGATACCGGCCTTAGCTACAATCTCGTCAATGCTGGTATTCTCATAGCCTTTTTCTATGAACATGCGATAGGCAAGCTTTAACAGTTCCTGTTTTCTTTGTTCCCCTTTTTTCATATCCGCCTCCATTTTCTATATCCGACCCGTTTTTCCTATCTGCTCCGAGCTCCATATTTGAGCTTTTGCTCCTATTTGATATTTTTCGACCATTGGTCGGTTTTTATGATAAAACAGGGAAAATCAGTTGTCAAGTTTTTTCGACTATTAGTCGGTAAGTTGTTCGAAACGCTTTTTTTAAAACTTAATTCTTTGGAAATTTGAAAATCAAAAAAAGCACCCGCAAAAATGCAAGTGCCTGCCTTGTCAAATACTCTTTTGCTTTATATTTCTTTAGAAGCCTTTCTTTAGAAGCCTGCTTTACAAAACTTATGAAAGGCTGAGACTTCTTCACCGGACTGCGTTACCGCCACACAATACTTCGCTCCCCTATTGATTCCGGGCGAATAGGTAATCGGCTCAAGCTGATACATCTTTCCTTCCTTCGCTACCGAACAAAACCCTGTCCAGGAAGCGGCGACTTGTCCGCCATTTTCCTTGTTGAAGACCTCTGCTTCTCCATACTCCGTCAAATCCGGACTGACCTGAATCACAACAACTTCTCCGGGTTTATAGCCTACAATGAAATTGCTGTGGACAGTGATGCTAGCCACAACTACATCGTTGTAGTTCTCCAAGTGACAATAAATTAATTTGTAGTCGTCTCCGCCTTCTACCAGCGAATTAAAGATTTCCCGCATCCTTGCTTTGTTTTTCCGATTGTCCTCATCGGAAGCTCCTGTAGCTAATTTCTTCACAATGTCTAAGAGTCCCATTTTATTCCTCCTAAAATCCCCCCCTCATTTTAACGGCAAGGCCGGAAGCTAAAAGAGGGAAGTTTTTCTTTAATAAACCTAAAATTCATTATAATTTCACTATGCCGAATGTCAATATGGCTATCAAGGATGCAATGCTACAGATTTCAAGATTGCAAAACAGCTACGTACGGATATTTATGTTCAAAATTCTCTAATGTCCTTGGCTAGGCTAAATGGAATCATTTCTCCCGCCTTCGTTTTCGTATATGCCGTTTCCCCATGCATATACTCTATAATATCCTTCGCCTTATAATCTTTGAACTTCTTTATCACATCATCCAAGATGCTCCTATCCTCATCTGTAAGAACAGCATAATCCATTCCTTTACTCGGATAAATATGAAGCATCAAATCGTAATTATTACTTTCTTCCTCTCGAATGTTTAAATTCTCCAAATTCATCAGGCTATAATGGCCAACAGGCAATGCCCCCATTGGTTCATGACGGTATACCATACCCGTCATAGCAATACCGCGTCGTTTAAAGGACAATGCATCCCCATACCAAAGCATTTTCATTAGTTTAACTTTGAATAGATTCGATACACTTTCAGCAATATACGAAATCATCGCCTCAATTTTATCAATATTCAGAAGTCAATAAGCCGTGTAAAACGCGATAAGCATTCCTTGCATTAAGCAGGTTCTCATTTGCCATCGCTCCGGTCTCAAATTCCCTCTCTTCTTCATCAGCGTTTATGCAGTAAAAAAAGTGCTCTTCATAATCTACCTTATCCCCTTTTATCGTAATACTTGCCAGGCGCTTTCTTTCCTCTACATCATGCTTCTTATCGCATAATGGACAATCCATATGCACTTTTCTAATAACTTTACTTGCTTCCATCATTCACCTCCTTCAACAGTTTTACAATCAATTGATAGTGTGTATCTTATGGAGTTGCATGTCAAGAAAACTATTCCTAATTAAGTGTCCATTTTCTGTCCTAGTTCTTCTTATAGCTTCCGGAATAAATCATAATTTGCGCTACGATACAGAATAGTATTACCCCCAGGATATATCCCAGCATTTTATTCATATTCAGATACCCATAAAACAGTTTTGCTTTAAACGAAAAGTAATCTTTCAGACTAAGAACAAACATTCCCTGATCCACTCCTTGAAGGCTTGTATTGATATGCTCCAAAAGTCCGTTAAGCAGTATATTTCTCAGCATTATCGTTATTTGACTCGCATTCAAATACATATTCCCTTGCATACGAATTCCAATAAGGCCGACAGCTAGGATTATATCGGTCAAAAGTGTTGAAGTAAGCACGGCCGATACAAAATAAGCGAAGATAATCTGTTCCCTTTTCATAGGTGTTGCCAGAATATCATAATCCACTTTATTCGCTCTATCTTTTACGAGTACAGTAATACAACTAAAAGGAACTGAAATCATTGCGGAGCCTAAAATGCCACTCAGTAAAAAAAGATTTGCAAACATATCGATATTCTTTTGGGGAACCATAGAAGCCAGTCCCGGATACTGCTCCATTGCACTTTGTATCGCACTAACAAAGGTGCCTTTCAGGAATAATAAATACAGTACAAGCACAATAATGGATGTCAGTAGAGAGAATAGAATGCTCTGCCAATCCTTGAAAAACAGCAATACGTTTCTCTTGATAAATCCCAAAATTCCCCTCATCTTATACCTCCAGCTTTCTTCCTGTTAAATGTAGGAATACGTCATCCATACTGCCTTTTACAATTTCATAATCTCTGATTTTATTTCGATTTGTATAGAGGAACTCACTGAGATGGAACCCCTCTTTTGATTCCAATGGCACAATGTAGTGATCCGCTTCATAAGAATGCTCTATGCCTTTCAGCACAGCTTCATTGTCACTACATTTCTCTACATACCAAATCAGTTTTGTATTTGTGTATTTCCTTTTTAAAGCCGTCGGTGTGTCCTCCGCTACAATTCGTCCCTTATCCAGGATCACAACTCTGTCTGCATCTCTTACTTCTTCCATATAATGTGTTGTAAGAAATATCGTCATTTGTTTTTCTTTCCGAAGATAATCGATATACTCCCACACCAGCTTTCTGGACATGGGGTCCAGCCCGGTTGTGGGCTCATCCAAAAAGAGAATCTTCGGATTATGTAAAAGCGCTCTGATAATATCCACTCTTCTTCGCTGTCCTCCGGATAATTTCTCATATTTTCTATTCCAGATGCTTTCCAATTCGAAAGCCTGCATTAAAGGATATAAGCGCTCCAAAATTTCTTCTTTGTGTATTCCGTAATAAGAGGCTCTCGTCAGCAGATTTTCTTTTACAGTCAATACGCTGTCCAACACAGAGTTCTGAAAAACAATGCCTATTTTCTCTCGAATCTTATCATCCTCTTCTCCAAGCTTGTGGGAAAAGATTTCTACCTCTCCCTCTGTCTTTTCAAAAATGGTACAGAGGATATTGATGGTCGTTGATTTCCCCGCACCATTCTCTCCGAGAAAGGCAAAAACCCCCCCCTCTTTCACGGAAAAGGAAATATGATCCACCGCAGTCGTTTGATCATAGTTTTTGCTTAAGTTCTTTACTGTAATTGCATTCATCCGATTCACTCCTCCTTGGCGCCTCTATAGTTCTTTCTGTAATTCTTCCCTATAGTTACATCCTATCATTCAGTCCTATAGCCCCTCGTAGTTCCAATTTGTCCTATGGTTCCTGTGGTTCCATCTTGTGGTTCTGTCCTGTAATTTTTCCCACAATTCTGCCCTGTTGTCTTAACTTGTTATTCTGCCTCACCGGTTTTGACATAAATCAGCTTATCAACTTGTAAGCATAAAAAAAGTGCCACCCTACCAAGCTGCATTTACAGCCTACTGAGTTGCACTTTTTCCATGAAAGGCTTTATTTTCATGAAACGCTTTATTTCTTATTCCGAATCTTGCAGATCTTTAATAGCTCCATTGATTTTAATCTCATCTACCTTTGCCATCCATGCTGTTGCACACCAGACAAAGAGATAAATGAGGCTGTACATAAGACAAATGATGCGTAAGTTGATGGTTTGTCCGAACCAATGAAAAAGGCTTGCACACAAAACCACGATTCCGAGAACCGAGACAAAGTGGATTCCGATTCTGATCCGGACTTCGCTTTTCTTCAAACTATCCATATCCAAAAGAAAATATGTCGGTAAGGAGGATAAAAATCCCGTGAGGCAAATAGAAAGAGGGTCACTCCATTGCAAACTTAGGGTCTGTACTCCTGATACAAAGTGCTGAATAAACATCAGAATTCCAATTCCAAAAAGAATGGCTGTTGAAATCATTAAAGTCTGACTAAAAATAGTTTTTACTTTTTGCATATTATAGTCCCAGCCTTTCTTTCAGTTCTTTCACATAGGATCTTGCAATAATCACACGCTCTCCATTCAAAAGTTCTGCCGTCATTCTTCCGTTAAGTTCTGCTCGCACTGACTTTATTTTCCTCATATTGATAATCATTGCCTTTGCCGCTCTGAAGAAATTCCGACTTAACATAGTTTCCAGTTCATATAATCTATATTGGACTTCCAAACAATTATCCTTTGTATAGACAAAGGTTCGTTTATCCACGGATTCTATATAATAGATTTTATCAATGGGACAGAGAAGCGTTTCCCCATTAGAGCGGGCAGTAATAACAGGGTCACTGTTTTCAAGAGCATTGATGGCTCTTTGAATACTCTCCGTCACTTTGACAACACGGAGCAGCGCTTGCTCTTCTTCATAGGAATTTACTTTTTGAATATCTACCTTCACTATGTCACCACCTAATGATTCTACTTTCTCCCATTTTAGATTTTAGGTACTTGTACCACTTTTCTAAAGAAAAAGCTATTTTTCCCTTTACGCTCAAATCATTTCCTTCCTGATTTCCTTCGGAAAACGTCGTATTACGAAGGATACAAAAAGTACCGTTTCCAAAACAATCGTCAGGGTACAAAGGACTGTAATCACCGGAACATCGGACTGGAAAATGAAGGAACTGCCAAGGCCTAATAGATAAACAAGCACAAAAGGAATCATCAGTTTTTTATCCAATTTGTGGCTCTTTTTATTTAAATGCGCATTGTTAAACACACCAAGATAAAAAAGGAATAAGCCCAGGAACATCATAATAATTCTGGAAGCGCCCATAGCTTCATTAGCATAGTCCAAGTCAATCGTACAAAGATTTAAACCAAACCACACAAAATAATGATTGTAAGTCAGTCCTGCCCCGCTTTGGCAGGGAAGCTCTTCATCAATAGCGTGGTCAAATTCCGTGATGTAGAACAAAAATAATGCCACCACCTGAAACAGAATGAAAACAGAGTAAACCGAGAATTTCTCTATTTCAAAGAAATCCGCTGCGGCTATCAGCATTTCCCCAAGGGTAATAATAGTAAGGAGTGTTAATCTTTCTATAAGGTGTGGCATATTAATGGGTACTCTAGCCATGTCTTTTCGGAAGAAGCTGGCACCCAAAATACTTAAAATAAAGCCAAAGCCGGTCAATAGGATTCGGCCGATACCGGATAAAAACAGACTGGAAATAATTCCGATCAATCGTATAAAAAGAAGCTTTAGGAAATCAAAAATCAGTTTTCGGTCCTTTTCACTATTCTTGTTTTGCGTATAAGCGTAGATATATTGCAGAAATTGTATGACAGCAATCCATAGAAGCGCCAGTGTAAAGGCTGTCCAGCTTTCCTCCATATCGGAACTGACATTTGCCGCCATAAAGACTAAAGCCGGCATTTGGAAAACCGTCATACTAATGATATGCAAAAGATTATGTTTTCCGTAGCGATTCATATACACGGTCTGCACATTCCATACGTTGATGAAACAGACAAAGACTACGATATAAATGATAATCTCTTTCCAGCTAAAGATTCCCTTATCCAGACTTTCTAAGACATGGGTAATCTTGGAAATTCCGAAGACAAAAACCAAATCATAAAACAGCTCGGTAAGATTAACTTTCTTCGCTTCTTCTATTATTTTCTCTCCCATACCACCCTCACGTTTCCTTACTTTTGCTTTCTTCTTTTATAAACAGCTTTTTTCTCGTAGAAACTTACATTTCGGAGAAAAGCAGACTGTATTATAGCATGCTTTATTTTCCTTTTTCATCCTTTTTATTCATCAGATGAGGCATCTATCAAGGTTCAAAAAATGCTATAATAAAAAGCAAAAGCGGGGGAGGTTTCTAAATATGCACGAATTAAGCACACTAATCAAAAAAGATATGGTTCCTGCACTGGGCGTAACAGAACCCGGAGCAATTTCCTTCTGTGTCGCAAAAGCAAAGTCCTACGCAAAGGGCGAGCTGCTTCACTTAAATGTCGCTATGAATAGCGGCATGTATAAAAATGCCTTCACCTGCGGTATTCCCAATTCCAAAGAAGTGGGAAATGTTTTTGCCGCTGCACTTGGATATGTTGCCGGGAATCCTGATAAGGGCCTGGAGTCTCTGGCAAATGTTACGCCTGCCGACAATGTCAGTGCGCAAAGGCTTATTGATGAGGGGAAAATCACCGTGGCACTTAGCGGAATTTCCAGCCGTATTTTTATGGAAGCAACTTTGGAAACAACAGAAAGCAAGGTTCTTCTTACGATTCGTGACACACATACCAATATCACGAAGATTGTAGTCAATGGGGAGACAGTGCTGGAGGCTGAAGAGAACGATGAGGCGATAGATAGGCCGGAGGCCGGCATTACAGAATCGGACAAGACAGAAGAAGGATGCGGCATTACAGAATCGAACAAGGTAGCAGAAGGAACCGGCATCACAAAAATCCATTCCATCCATAGATATACTCTTGCCGAACTAGTAGACTATATAAATACGGTTCCCTTAAAAGAAATCGAATTCGTAAAGGATGCTTATAGAGTCAATTTAGAACTTTTCGAAGAGGCTCTCAAAAATCCCCGCACCACTTTTGCAAGACAGCTGCTGGTTATGAATGGAGGGGAAGTCATTTCCAAAGATGAGCAAATGACCGCATCCCTTCTTTGCAACGCCACAATCGAAGCCCGTGTCATCGGTTTAGACAAGCCCGCCATGAGTATCACCGGCTCCGGTGCCCACGGAATCATTGCCACCATGCCCCTGTACGGCGTTTATAAGATTCATGGCTTAAGTGAGGAAATACTCTACCGGGCAACCATGCTGAGCTACCTCATCTGCACCTATATCAAAGAATACTCCGGAAGACTCTCCGCCTTCTGCGGATGTGCCATTGCCGCCGGTACCGGCATGGCCTGCGGTTTAGTGTACTTAAAGGGTGGTACTGTGGAGCAAATGGAATACACCCTCAACAACATGGCCTCCTCCATCACCGGAATGATCTGCGACGGGGGAAACCAGGGTTGTACCATGAAGGGTGTAGCTGCCTGTGATGCGGCATTCCGTTCCGTGGCATTTGCCATGAAGGGTGTCCACATTGACAAAGTACACGGTATCAATGGAAATACCCCGGAAGAAACCATGCGGAATATGGGCTTAATTGCATCCCCCGGTATGGTGGGAACGGAGAAAACAATTGTAGAAATCTTTGAAGAGAAGTTAAGATAATTTGTTCTTCTGAATCAAAGCTGTATTTCACATTCGGAAAACAGAGCAGCTTTTCCTTCAGGATGATGTATGATGATGGTGAAAGTATGAGAGATGATGGTGAAAGCATGAGAAATAATGGTGAAAGTATGAGAATCGAAGTAAAACAATACGGCTCGGAGACCTGTGCGCCTTGCGTAGCAATCAGACGCAAGCTCGAGGAATGGCAGCGGGCGCATCCTACGGTGACTTATAGCTATCTCCCGATTGAAGATCATCAGGAGGAGGCGGCTCAGAAAGGGATTTTATCGGTTCCGACAGTCATAGCCGTGATTGATGGTACGGAAGTCGCAAGAGAATCGGGCTACTTTAGCTTGGACAAAATACTTGCTCGACTGGAGCGATACATGAAAATGGCGGGAGAGACAGAATTATGATCGGAGAGAGCTTTGCGATGAGAGGGTTCAATGAAGAGGAGTGGGCGGATAAGCCTGTATCAAACGCCCCCTCACTTCTCTCCATCGTAAACCTACACTGCATAACAACGATTTCTATTTTAAAAATTCTTCGAATTATTATAATATATCAAATATATTTTATGTATAATCACATAGCGCTATATTGGCATATTCCACTTTAGAATCCTGAGCAATGATGCCAATCTCATACTCAGAGCTTCTATAAACCCTATAAGTGAAAGCAATTTCTTTTCCTATAAATACCTCAATCATATCATGATCCATAAAAATCTTTACATCAATGACCGCCCCTGTCTTGATAGAAAAAGTTTTTTCCGATACACGAAACCCATCCGGTCCGGGAGATGATGCCTCCGGTACAGCCTGACATGACTGCTCCCAGAATGGATCTACCCCCATCGGTAAAGACAAAAGAGATACTCTTTGCATTGCTACATCAAACTCAAGAAAAAGACATTCACTGGCCTCTTTATCCGACTTTAAAAGAATTCCAAAACTATCATTTGCTTCTTTGGGAATAATAGATGCATGGAAATAAAATCGTTTTTTGTCATGCATTAAAAAGCCATAACTAGTTGTTTCTAAAGCATCCAACACGATGCTTTCTGCACCATAGCTTTTGTACTCTCCTAAGACAGGAAGATAATTCCAAGCAATATTTTTATGAATACCTTCTGTAAACTCCTGTGGAATATCAACTAGTAGATCTCCGGTCTCGGAGAGTTTCACTTCATGGGGTATGCAGAATCGACCACCCCAATACCATTCTCCTTTATCACTACACTGTCCCCGATCATGTGCCCACGCAAAATATATTCGTCTTCCGTTTTTATCCGTTAAAGATTTTGCTGCATAAAAACGTCTTCCTCCTATACCATCTTTTTTCATTTTTTTCCATGGACCATAAGGAGACTTAGCTGTACGATAAATGGTATTTCCAAATTCGGAAAAACGTGAATAAGATAAAATCCAAGTATCCTTCATTTTATAAATTTCACTACATTCAGGGCAATTGGTGTGACCGGGTGAATATAAATTTCCATAGTACTCCCAAGATTCCAAATCTGTAGAGCGATACAATACAATGCATCCTCGTCTGGTCACCGGCATATCCAGTCTTCTAGCAGAAACCAGCATCCAATATTTTTTTTCATCTTCATTAAAAAATACATATGGATCTCTAAAATCTTGTTGCTCATATTGGTCTATCAGTGGTTTAATAACCGGATTTCCTGTATCCTTTTTCCAGTTTATCCCATCCTCGCTATATGCATGGCAAATGGTCTGCTGATATTCAGCCTGGATACTATAGCCTGTATAAAACGCATGGTATTTGCCTTCTCCATACAGAACCGAACCCGTCCAAACTCCTGAAGCGTCCGGTTCCTTCCCTTCTCCTGGATAGATAGCTGTAGGCAGCTCTTCCCAGTGAATTAAATCCTTTGAAACAGCGTGGCTCCAAGTAGTACGCAGTCTTTCCGGATATACGGTTGTCCCCACCGGAGGTGTTAAGGAAAAAATATGATATACCCCATCGTGGTAGAATGGAATAGCATCTCCTGTCGAATCTGCGAATGACATTTTTCTAAATATCTCCATTTTTACTCCTAGTATAAAATGATATTTGTATATTATTTTCTGATGATAGCGTTTCTCTTAAACTTCTCTTTCTGAGAATCCAAAATTACAGCAGTGGCAATGATTATTCCTTTTACTATCAATTGCCAATAGGAACTCACTCCTATTAAATTTAGTCCATTGGATATTATGCCAATGACCATTGCTCCAAGTACAGTTCCGCTAATACTTCCTTTGCCTCCTGCCATGGACGTTCCTCCAAGTACACATGCAGCGATGGCATCCATTTCATACCCGCTTCCAACAGAAGGCTGTCCTGAGTACATTCTTGAAGCAAGAACCAGACCTGCAAATGCAGAAAGTAAACCCGATAATGTGAAAACAATAATTTCAATTTTTCTTATGGGAATACCGGATAATCTTGCCGCTTCTCTGTTTCCACCAATGGCATAGACATAAACTCCAAATCTGGTTTTTACCAGAAGAAAACTAATAACAATAATGAGCAAAATCATGTAAAGAACAGGTAGCGGAATCAAGGAAAATAGATATCCTGTTCCAATGGATATAAAAAATCCATCTGTGATACGGGTGGACTGACCACCTGAATATACATAGGCAATTCCATTTGCAACATTCATCATTGCCATTGTGATAATGAATGACGGCACTTTAAATGTAGATACAATTACTCCGTTTATAAATCCAAATAAGACACCTAGCAAAACGCCTCCTATAATAGCAAGCTCCACCGGCAGTCCCTGATTTACAATAAACCCTACTGTTAATGTGCCACACATTGCTACTACGGCCCCTACTGTCAAATCAATATGCCCTAAAATAATTATCAGGGTCATTCCCAGGGCAATATAGGTATTAATTGAAATTTGTCTTAAAACAGAAATAATATTTCCGGAAGTCAAAAATTTGTCAGTAGCAAGTGAAACTATAATACATAAAATAAGAAGCACCACCATGATTCCGATATTATCAGAAATAATATGGGGAACTTTACTCTTTTCTATTCTATTTCTCATGCCGATTCCCCTCCCGCAGCAAAGCGCATAATATTCTCCTGTTCTAACTCATGACTATCTAAAACTCCGGTCATAATTCCTTCTTTCAAAACACAAACCCTGTCACAAAGTTGTATGATTTCAGGCAAATCACTGGATACTAGCAAAATTGACATACCGCCTTCTGCCAGCTCATTAATTAAGTTGTAAATCTCAAGCTTTGCATGAATATCAATGCCTCTCGTAGGTTCATCTAAAATTAGAATAGATGGCGTTGTGGCGAGCCATTTTCCAATAACTATTTTTTGTTGATTTCCTCCCGAAAGATTGGATGCTTGAGTTGACTTCACATTTAATGCTGCAGACTTAATATTTAGTCTATCAGTGTAATATTGAACTGATTCATCCATCTTATCTTTTTCCAGAAATATGCCCTTTTGATATTTATCTAGCGAAGCCAATGATAGATTAAACGAAACAGTATTTCCCAAAACTAATCCGGTTTTTTTTCGGTCTTCTGTAACAAATCCAATCCCCGCCTTAATCGCTTGCATCGGATTGAAAAAATGCACCTGTTCTCCCCTAAGAAATACTTCTCCTTTAGTAAAATGACGTGCGCCAAAAATTGACTCCATTAACTCGCTTCTTCCAGCGCCTACCAGACCGGCAAATCCCAATATCTCCCCTTTATGAAGTTGAAAGCTAATATCCGAATAATACGGTCTACAGCTCAAGTTTTTGACTTCCAGGATTATTTCATCTGATTTGCTGATTTGTTTTTTAGGAACACTAAATTCTTTTAATTCTCTTCCAACCATCATAGATATAAGCTCATCTACATCGGTTTCACCATTTTTCTTCGTGCCAATATAACATCCGTCTCTGATAACTGTAATGCGATCTGCAATTTTAAAGATTTCTTCCATCCTATGGGATATGTAGATAATGCTAATTTTCTTTTCCTTCAGTCTTGCAATAATCTGAAATAACTGCTCAACTTCCTCAACAGATAAAGACGAACTTGGCTCATCCATTACAATGATTTTTGCCTGAAAAGAAACTGCTTTGACAATTTCAATCATTTGTTGTTGTGCAATGGTAAGTGAAGAAACCGAGGTAGTGGGAGAAATAGAAACTCCCAGGTTTTGAAGCATTTCTTCAGCTTGGATATTCATTTCTTTCCGCTTCACCCTTGAAAAGGATCCCATCAATTCTCTTCCCAGAAAAATGTTTTGTGCCACGGTTAATTGTGGCACTAAAACAATCTCCTGATGAACAATTCCGATTCCTTTCATCTCGGCATCTCTCACTCCGTGAATTTCTACCTCTTCACCTTTTATTTTAATTGTTCCCGAATCCGGTCTATATATTCCGCCAAGAATTTTTATCAATGTAGATTTACCCGCTCCATTTTCTCCTAATAGAGCATGAACCTCTCCCTCTTCCAAAGAAAGGTTAATTCCGGATAATGCATATATTCCGGAAAAACTTTTTTTAATATCTATCATTTCCAAAATGGGAGTATCCATCTTTTATGAACCTTTCAAAACGCAATCTTTAGGAACAAAGATTATTGCCAATCTTTTAATGTTTTTTCAGCTTCTTCTTTATCCACTAAATGAGAATCCAAATAAACTTTTTTCTCTGAACTCTTACCTTCTCCATTCATTGCCTCATTAAATGCATGCTCAGCAATTTGCAAAGGAACTTGTGCTGCTACAGCTGTAAAATCACCATCTAATAATGCCTGCTTTCCTTCAGGAGATGCATCAATGCTGTAAACCTCTACTTTGCCTTTTTTATTACTTGCTTTGATCGCCGCAGCAGCTCCTAATGCTGATGGATCATTGATACAGAAAAATGCATCCAAATCAGAATTAGCGGTCAAAATATCTTCAGCTAAACCTAAGGATTTATCCAATGCAGCTCCACCATCCTGTTGTGCCACAATGGTAAACTTATCCTTTTGTTCTCCCAAACCTTTCATAAATCCATTCACACGATCCACACAACTCTCATTTGAAGGAAAATCCAAGATAGCAATTTTGGCTCCATCGGGATGTTTGCTAACTAATTGCTTTCCAACCAACTCTCCGGCCATAAAAGCATTCGTTCCTACAAACTGAGTAACATATTTATTCATGTCTTCTTCTATTACAGCAGTATCCACATTATAAATTGGAATCTTAGCATCAGATATCTCTGCCAAGCCTGCTGTGATTCCGGAAGAGTCTACAGGAATCACAAATACGGCATCATATCCGCTATTGGCACAATCTGATAGCTGACTAAGCTGCTTATTTAAGTCATAATCAGGATCTAAACAAGTATAAGCGATACCGTTTTTATCACATAATTCCTTGAATTTTGAGTCCATTGAGCTTTGAAAGCTATTGTTTAATGTGTTAGTACAGAATACAAAAGATTTCTTAGCTGTATTTTTATCAGAATTTTCTTGCGCTTTTTCAGAAACTTTAGATGACGATTCATTATTTGAATCTTGTTTTGATGAACATCCCACCAATGCTCCTAATGCCATCCCGAATACGAGACTCATAACGTACATTCTTGTTCTTTTTTTCATTTGTCGTTCCTCCTTAGTACTTTAAATTTACGTAAATTTAATCTTGATTAAGTTTACGTCCTTGTGATATATGTAAATAGTACTAATCTATATAAGTCATTGCAATATAATTATTTCATATTGCATAATTTTCGTCACAATGCAACACTAATTATATGCATATCGCCTATGAATAGTTTTCGAAATTATTTTTTTACGTAAAACTTCAGTGATGAGGTTAGCAATAAATATAGCACTACGACAGATAAGAAAAGAACAATATCTACTAAAACAGATTGGAGATTAGGAAAATGAATTTACAGGAAATTGCTAAGAAAGCAGGGGTCTCTATAGCCACCGTTTCTCATGTTCTTAACCATACTCGTTATGTTTCTCCAAGTTTACAGGAAAAAGTAGAAGCAATTATAAAGGAATGCGGCTACCAAAGAAAATCCAAAGATCATAACTTAATTCCCGGATCCAATTCCCAAATTTTGCTTCTTGTCCCTAATCTCAAGAATACATTTTATATCTTATTTTTTACTGAACTACATGCAATTCTTGTGAAAAGGGGATATCAGTTATTGCTTTCCATCTCTAATAATGATACTGAACTTGAAAAACAAATGATATTGAACGCCTTATCCAGTAAAAAAACATTAGGGCTCATCATTGCTCCCTGTTCCATGGATGATAATAATTTTATTCCTTTGATAAAAAGCAATACTCCCTTTGTATTGATCGAAAACAATTGCAGCAGTAATTTTTGCTATAAAATTCTTTCCGATTATTCCAGCGCAATCCCTCAAGCCACTTCAGCACTATTGGAAAAAGGACATAGAAACATTTTATTACTTGTCAATCAAACACCTTCCAGTACCACTGAAAATGTAATGCATTATTATCAAAAAGAACTGAATGACTTTGATACATCTTTAGTACCCCATATTGTGAAGATTTCATTGATGGAATCTGAGGAGTCTATTTTTTCGCAAATACGGAAAGAATTATCTCCTTCTGTTACAGCCATTATAGCTTGTGACAATCCCATAACCTCATTGCTTATGAAGGCATTGCATTTTTTTGAGATAGACTGCCCAAAGGATATTTCCGTAATCGGTTGGGATGACCAGAATTCCTCCGATACGTTTTCCTCAGATTTATCCCACATCAGACGGAATACTGCTCAGCTGGCAAAAACTTCTTTCGAAACGCTTCTCTGTCTCCATGAAGGAAAGAAAGTTGAAAATACACAATATGTTAATGTCGATTTTCGTCCCAATAACTCCATACGTATTTTACATCAGGGTCCAAGAGGAGAAGATCCCACATCATTAGATCGAATTAGAATTTCTCAACGTGAAAAAGTACAATTAGTTACCGGAAAGTACAGAGTAGCAATTTCTTTCCACTATACCGGAACTGCATGGGCAAAATTGCACCAGAAAGGAATACGAGACGAATTAGAAAAGTATGGCATCGAAATCATCTCCATTATGGATGCTCATTTTGATCCCATGCTACAAAAGATTCAATTAGAAAGCATCCAACATCAAAATCCGGATGCGGTAATTGCAATACCTGTAGACGATATAGAAACCAGTTCGGCCTTTGAAGAATTATCCAAACACACAAGAGTAATTCTCTTAAGTAATATCCCTAAAGGATTTGATAAAAATAATTATGTTTCTTGTATTTCCGTGGATGAACATGAAAATGGTTATAATATCGGGCAAATGATAGGAGATTATCTGGAAAATAAGACCATTAAGAATACTGCCCTTATTACCCACGGTGCAAATTTTTATGGTACCTCTGAAAGAGATAGCATGGTTCTTAAAACACTTCTTACACACTATCCTTCTGTAAATGTAGTAGCACAAAAAAATTTTTACTCGATAGAAAACACTTATTCCATCTGTTCAGACTTAGTTCATGCACATCCTGAAATTTCCAGCTTATACGTGAGCTGGGATCAGCCTGCCTTGTTAGCTATTAAGGCCTTAGACAAATTAAATCGAAAAGATATTGCTGTTTTCACAACGGACCTGGATTATGAAATTGCCGAAAAAATGAAAGAAGGAATTGTTAAAGGAATCAGTACACAGCGTCCCTATGAACAAGGTCAAGCAGCAGGAAGAGTTTTGGCTAAATCTTTAGTTAGTGAAGATATCCCGAAATACATTGCCGTACAGCCTTACCTCATTAGGGAGAATCAATTAAAGCAAGCTTGGCAAAACATATTTTTTGAAAAGTTACCAATGGAGCTGGAATAGTGCTTGCTTGGATGCGGTATAGGTCAGAAAAGGGGGTAATCTGAGCCCGCGGGTACTTGCGAAAAACGAATGTCAATGAAGTTTTTCGCTTAGTACCCCTGCAGGGCGAAGTTAGCGAGAGCGTGCCACCTTTACGACTGTACCGCATACAAGCTTTCTTAATTTCCTTCTTGCCCTATAGCCAAGCCCCGTATTTCTTGATATAGAGCTTCTTCACTGTTTCAATGGTAAAACTATAAAGTGAAAGGATAAGAAACAAATACGCAAAATACGCCATGGGCATTTCCGTAAATACCGTATTTTCCAGATTATGAAAAAGATAGGGAATGGAAATAGCCGCAAAAATCCCCAATGCCGAAGCCAGTGCCAGTCTGGAGTCGCACTTGGAATCCAGAATCGGTCGCTTCGATGTACGGATGAACTGCACAATCAGGATTTGGGAAATCAAGCCTTCTACAAACCAGCCTGTCTGGAAGTAGTTCTGCATGGAAAGGCTGTTATAGCCCAAAAGGAACCAAAGTACCAGGAAAGTCATCACATCGAATACGGAGGAAATACCGCCCATCACATTCATAAAGGACACAAGGGATGCACTATTCCACTTATGGGGTTTTTGCAGGAATTCTTCGTCCACATTGTCCCAGGGAATCGCAATCTGGGTAAAGTCATAAATCAGATTCTGAATCAAAATCTGCAGGGGCAGGATGGGCAAAAAGGGCAAGAATATCGAAGCAATCAATACGGAGAACACATTTCCGAAATTACCGGATAATGCCATTTTCATGTATTTCAGGATATTTCCGTAGATTCGTCTTCCCTCATAGATACCGTTCAAAATGACGGTTAAGCTCTTCTCCAAGAGGATAATATCCGCGCTGGCCTTGGCAACGTCTGTGGCATTGTCCACGGAAATGCCTACATCCGCATCATGAAGACTGGGCGCATCATTTACTCCGTCTCCCATATAGCCCACCACATGTCCGTTTTTCCGAAGGGCATCCACCACTCGCTGCTTCTGCATAGGAGAAAGACGAGCGAAAATGTCTTTTTTCTCTACAACGGCAGATAGCTCTTCCTCACTCATCTTTTCCAAGTCGGAGCCGGTTACCGCATTTTGCTCTCCTACCTTCATGCCTACCAGCTTACATACGTGCTCCACCACAACGGGGGCATCGCCGGAAATGACCTTTACCTGTACGCCTGCATCATACAGTCCGTGAATGGCTTCCTTGGCATCCGGCTTGGGCGGATCCAGGAAGGCAATAATGCCCAGGAAGGTCATATCCGTTTCGTCCTCCGCATGGAAAACAGCGGTGTCTCCTGCATTTTTCCTCTTTGCGGCAACGCCAATGACGTGCATTCCCTCATGATTTAACTTCTCGGAAAGGGCATTAATCTTCTGAAGGTCTTCTTCCTGAATATCCTTATATTCCTTCTTTATCCGAATACGGCTGCAACAGGAAAGTACGGACTCCAATGCCCCTTTGGTAATCAAAACCTCATCCTGGGGTTTGGGAAGAATTTCTTCTGTTTCCTCTCCCAGATGCTCCCCACCCGGATTGGATATCACCACACTCATTCTCCGGCGCTCAAAATCATAGGGAATTTCATCGGACTTCACATAGCCCCCGGCGTATTTTTGCACATCGCTTTCCGCGCCGTAGGATAGGATGGCCCGGTCAATCAGGTTTTTTACCCCTGTAGAATAGTAAGCATTCATCCATGCATAATTCAAAACCACATAGGAATCTTCGCCATTTACATTGATATATTTCTGTAAAACCACATTGTCCATGGTAAGGGTTCCGGTCTTATCGGTGCACAGCACATCGATAGCTCCTAAGTTCTGAATGGCGGACATGTTCTTTACAATGGTCTTCTTCTTTGCAAGGAACTTCGCGCCTTTGGCAAGGGTTCCATTCACAATCATCGGTAACATTCCCGGTGTAATGCCTACCGCAACGGAAATGGAAAATAAAAAGGCTTCCAGCCAGTTTTTCTTCACAAGGCCGTTAATAAGCAATACAAAAAGAACCACCACAATCATGTAGCTAATCAGAATTCTTGTTATCTTCGATAAGCTCTTATCAAAATCGGTTTCTTTCTTCTGTGTATGAATGGTGGAAGAAATTTTTCCCAGATAGGAATTCTTTCCGGTTCGTATCACCACACCGACTCCGGTGCCGGAATTCACCGTAGAGCCGCCTAAGCAGAGATTGTTTAGTTCCGCTGCATTGACCACTCTCTGATCCACACCGGTATATTTTTCCACCGGAATAGACTCTCCCGTGAAAGCAGAAACTGAAAGGAACAGGTCTCTGCTCTCCAGAAGATAAAGGTCTCCGCACACGATATCTCCTGAGCCGATGAGCTGTATATCCCCGGGTACCACCTCTTCCACCGGCACTTCTCTGATTTCCGTACCGTCCTTTCCCGGAATCCGGATTCTCACCGTATCGTGCTCCATATCCTTTAGCTTCTGCATGTCCAGATAGGAGCCGTAATCCTGGGTAAATCGAATCACCGCACTCATACAGGCCAGTGCCAGAATAATGACTCCGGACAGAATATCCCTTTCCACAACAAAGGTCACAACAGCCAAAACAAGGAGCACGATAATAAAAGCATCGGTAAAGCTATGAAATAAAAAATAGAATACGCCATGCTTCTGCATGGCGGAAAGGTCGTTATAGCCGTACTTCTCCAGTCTTTCTTCTCGTTCCTCGTCGCTGATTCCATTTGTCGTGCAGCCTAATTCCTCTAAGACCAGAGAAGCTTCTTTTCCAGCAATTTTCTGAAACTCTTGTTCCACACCGACAGTCTTTGTCGTAGGGTTCAATCTCTTCTCATTGTTTAAAATCATATCTTTCACCCTCCTTTTACTTATACAAGGATATCTTAGACCTTTGCACAATGCGAGTCAATTTAATATGATTTTTATTTCAGTCTGATATACTTTGTTGCTCTTCCTACGCCTTTATCCCATCTGTATGCGGCACAAAAATCCGCCCTGACTACCTTCTCTAAACTGCACTTTCCATCGGTGACGGCTGATTACCTGTTTTACAATTTTTAATCCCAATCCATGCTGTCCTGTGCTGGGCTCCCACTCATAGTTTTTCCGGTTCAGTCTTTCCAGAGCAGCTTTCTCTAAACCGCAACCATTATCCTCCACAGTAAGAAATATATGGCTTTTCTCGTCCTGATATAACTTGACTGTTATCTCGCATCCCTCCGGATTATGCTGTACTGCGTTGTATAATAAGTTCATCAGTGCTCTTTCCATCAGATTTTCATTAAAGCCCAGTACCAAGCCCTGCAAATCTTCCTCGATATCCAAGGTAAACTGCACCCTTTCATCCTCTGTTTGATTCCGCATTTCCGTAATCGTCTTTCGAAGAAAACGGCTCACTTGGATTTTTTCTTTTTCCAAGTTCCCATAGCCAAAAGAAAGCTTACTGAAAAGATTCAGGTTCTCTACAAGGCGACGAAGACGAAGTCCCTGCTTCTCAATCCTTAACGCACGATCTTTGATTTCTTCCGATTCCGTGGTAGCTGCAATCATTTCCGCATTTCCCAGAACAATGGCAAGGGGTGTCCGAATATCATGGGAAACCCCGGCAATCCATTCCGTACGCTCTTCCTCTTTTTGCTTTGCCCGTTTCTTCTGTATCCATATGGGAACGGAAACTAGAATCAGCGCATTGAAAAGCAAAAAAAGCGGCAGAAACTCAATGAGATTTCGGATAACCCCCTCTTTGTATTCCAGAGTATATTTCCAAATCTGCTCTTTCTTTTGTCCGATAATCAATAAGCCTTCCGGAACCACATAGGTACGCACCGGATAATCTTCCAGATAATACCGGGTAAACTTCGCCACATCCTGTAAGGTATAGCTTTTCCGAAGCTCTTTCGGCAGGAACTCGCTCCATAGGATATTGCCTCCATTGTCAAGGAGCATGGCAAATTGCTGTGCCCCGGACAGCTTTTTTGATTCCTCTTCCGCTAAACGGTACTCACCCTTTTCCTTATGTAAATGCTCCATAATCTCCTCACTGTCGGGATAATATGGCATACCGTTTCGGGACACAAAAATCCCAAAAATCAAAAGGTCTGCAAACAGTAAAAAAATTGTGAGCAGAAGCACCAGAGCAATCAGCTGAATTTTCCGTTCTCTATTCCCTCTCATCTTCCTATCTCCAATTTATAGCCAAGCCCTCTTACGGTCAGTAGAAATACGGGTTTAGATGGCTCTTTTTCGATCTTTTCCCGTAAATGCCGCATATGCACAAGCAGTGAGCTTTCCAAGCCGAAATTCCCATCCGGCCAAAGGGCATCACAGAGGGTATCCGTGGTGACAATTTTCCCCTTATTACGGTATAGGATAGAAAAAAGCGCCAGTTCCTTAGCCGTTAGAGAAAGCTTTTCTCCTTGTCGAATCACCGTTCCTGCATCAATGGAAACCAGCGATTCCCCCAGCTGCACTCCCTGCTCTTTCTCCTCCAAATGACAGGTTCTTCTCAGCACGGCGGCAATTCTCAGGATAAGCTCTTCCGGAAGAAAAGGTTTGGTAATGTAGTCATCCGCACCCAGTCCCAAGCCATGCAAACGAGCCCTATCCTCGTCCCTTGCAGAGAGAAAAATCACCGGAACTTCGGAAAGAAGACCTTCCTTTTTTTGCTTTTTATAAAAATCAAAGCCATTGCCATCGGTCAGCATGACATCCAAAAGAATCAGCTGATAGCAATTCTCTGAAAGCTTCGCTTCCGCTTCTTTGCAAGAAGAAACGGCCTCCACCGAAAAATAGCCTTCTTTTTTTAATAGTTCTTTCAAAAGCTCTCTAAGCTCTTTCTCATCGTCCACCACCAAAATTTTACAATGTTCTTTTTCCATGATTCTGTCTCCTGCTACTGTCTCCTGCTACTGTCTGTTCTTACCCGTCCTACTATAGCCTTTCTACCTCTATCTGCCTTTACCACGCCTACTATAGTCTGTCTCCTACTACTATCTTCAGCAATCTTACTATCGCATTTCTCCAACCGCCGTCTTCCCTTACCCGTCCTACTATAGCCTTTCTCCCCCTCTTTCCCCATAGTTTTTTTCATTTCTTAAGGTAAACATAAGGTACGCACAAGGTTCCCATAAGCTTCCTTCGCTATTCTCCTCTCGTAAACAAACACATGGAGGAAAAAATGATGAACTATATTCTGGAAACACAGCATCTTAGCAAAAAAAGCGGAAACAGCTACCGTGTAAAAGACCTTTCTTTATCTGTTCCGGAGAAATGCGTTTACGGCTTTTTAGGTCCCAATGGCGCCGGAAAAAGCACTACCCTCAAAATGATTCTGGGTTTGATTCACCAGAGCGAAGGAAAAATTCAATTTCTGGGAAAAACAGTAAATTCCCAAAATCGCCTTTCTCTTCTCCAAAAGACCGGAAGTCTCATTGAAAATCCCGGCGGTTACGGGCATTTAAGCGGACTGGAAAATATGCAGATTGTGCAGAAATTAAAGGGCGTGAAGGAAGAAGAAATTGCCTCGGCATTAAAAACCGTCCGGCTCTATGAACAAAGAGATAAGAAGCTCAGCAGTTATTCTCTGGGTATGAAACAGCGTCTTGGTATCGCTATGGCCATTTTGGGAAATCCGAAGCTTCTAATCCTGGATGAGCCCACAAACGGCTTGGATCCTGCCGGCATACAAGAAATTCGTGAGTTGATTGTATCTCTCCCTAAAGAAAGAAATATGACGGTCATCATTTCCAGTCATCTCCTTAGTGAAATAGAGCAAATGGCAAGTCAAGTCGGTATCATTCACCATGGACAGCTACTCTACGAGGGTCCTCTTAAGGACCTGGAATGTAACGGAAAAAGTCTGGAAGAGGCATTTCTGGAAATGACCGGCGGAAAGGAGTCTTTATGAATACCCTGATTAATATCCCGAAAATTGTTTCTATAGAGTTTCAAAAAGCGCGCCATAAGCATTTTCCTTTGCTGTTCCTCGCAGCTCTGCTTTTGGATTGTGCCTATCTATTTTATGGCACAAAAGCGCATTCCGAGACATGGTTAAATATCTTTTATGCTCTTCCTATCATTAACACTCTGGTTCTGTCCGTACTTATGGCGGTAATTGCCTCCCAGTCTGTGGACATGGAACACAAAGGCGCTATGTGGAACCTTCTTCCCACCTTGGAAAGCAGAGCTTCTATCTATCTGGGAAAGCTTTTCTTCGGTTTTATTGCCCTTGTCCTGTTTTGCAGTTTCCAAATCGGTATGGTCCTTCTTGGGGGAAAGTTCTTAGGTTTTACCGGAGATATTCCGTCACATATTGTTCCCGTTCTGTTCTTTTCAGAGCTTATCGGCGGAATGATTCTGTATCAGCTTCAATGCATGCTTTCCCTGCTGTTTTCCAGCCAGTTTGCAGCCCTTTCCATCGCCTTCGGTGGCACCCTGTCCGGCTTATTCCTGGCCTTTATCAGCACAGATATGTGGACTCCCTGGTCCGTTTTCTTCTCTCTTAGCCCTATCGGTATGGACTATGACCGCGCATCAAAACTTATGAGCCTGAGTCTAAGGTCTATCCCTATTTCCGATATTTTCCTAAGCCTGCTTTATCTCATCGGCACATTTTTGCTTGGTCTCCTTCTTTTCACTCGGGCAGAGCAGGGAGAAGCTTTGTTTTCTCTCCACAGGCAAAATGTAAGCCACAGTCTGCACAGCAGTTTGTCTCCGGAATTTATCAAGTTAAAAAGGAACCCCATCTGGATTCCTTTCCTTCTGATTCCTCTGATTTCGGCACTGATTGGAACGGTGAATTTTGTGCAAAATCAGGGTGTCTTACAATATACTTGGGAGGATCTCTGGACCCAACAATCTCTGTTTCTGGGAATGTTTTTCCTGGCTCCCCTCATCGGCATTCTCTGCAGTCTTCTGTGGCGAATGGAGCATCAGGGCAGTAACTGGAATCTGATTTTAACTATTACTAGCCCCGGAAAACTGCTTCGGGACAAATGGTTTACAGCAACCCTCCTCAGTACGCTCTGCATGGTCTGGATCAGTTTTATTTATCTTCTGAGCGGTAAGATTCTCGGCCTTCCGGGAACTGTTCCGGCAATCTTTTGGATGCGAATGCTTTCCGCTATCCTTTCCATTGCCGCAATTACTGCCCTGCAAAGTACCCTGTCCATGTTCTTCCACTCCTTTGCCCTTCCCATTGCGCTGGCATTTCTGGGTAGCTTGGTCGGCCTTACACTGACCGTTAAGGGAGCCTACTATGCCCTGCCCTATTCCACCCTGATTTACGGCATGGGCAGTACTTCTATCACCGGAGAGCTGAATTTTCCGATTCTCCTCTTAAGCTGTGCCTTTTATATTTTCGCAGCATTGGGCATCGGCATTCTGTACCTAAAGAAGAGTGATGTGAGAACACATGTCTAAAAGGCAAAGGCTTTTGGTTTTGGTGAATATAAATACTATTTTTCTTATCGAAAGTCTTTAAATCAGTTGTCGACAAAGCGTCGACAACTGATTTTTTATTCTTAACAAGTGGCTAACATCTTGTTTCTATCTGGCAGAAGAATACTCTCAGTCATGTGAAAAATATAGGCCGAGTATCGTCCCGCTCTGAATCGGTAATCTTATGGCAAAACCTCCAGCCAGTAGCCATCCGGGTCTTCAATGAAATAGATGCCCATGGCTTCATTTTCAAAGCAAATGCAACCCATCTCCTCATGTTTTTTATGTGCTTCTTCAAAGTCATCCGCCTGAAATGCCAGATGGAATTCGCACTCTCCCAGGTCGTAAGCCTGGGGGTGGTCTTTCAGCCAGGTAAGCTCCAACTCAAAATCACCCACATCGCTTTTCAAGTACACAATGATAAAGTCCTCGCTGGTCTTTCGTCTTACCTCATGTAGGTCGAGGGCTTCCTCGTAGAATCGAAGGGAACGATCCAAATCGGATACATTCAAATTCTCGTGAATCATCTTAAACTTCATAGCTTTTCTCCTTTCGCTGTTTCCGTGTTTTTGATCTGTGAGCGGTACTTAGGATATTCCGTAATAAAGCGTTGAATCACATCGGGCTCTCCCCAGTAATGCATCGGAAATATGGCATTGCAATCCACATTTTCAAGAAAATACAAAATCCCGTCAGCATAGTGCGCTTCCAATCTCGGATCAAGGGGAACGAAAGCAAGGTCAAAATGTCTGCCCTTGATTCGTCCTATCTCCCTGTGATAAATCTCGCGAAGCCTCCGATTATCTTCTTCCGGTTCTCCCTCCCAATACCAGTCGTTTAAGTCCCCGGCATGATAGATAGAGCCTTCCTTGGTTTTTAGTATAAAGGCAACTCCGCTGTCATTGGAAAGCAGGGTCTCAAGCTGAATCCCATGATCCAACGGATAGCTTTTATCGGCTTCGACAAAACTGTGCTTGAACTTCAATAGCCTCTTTTCATCCCGTATATCATTTGCCAATACCGCCTGATAGCTCATCCCCTGCCCGTCGAGCATGGAAAAAATCTTCGGATTATAATGATCCCCATGGACGTGACTACAAAAAACGAACACTTCTTTTTTCTTGTTCAGAGGCGGCAACTCTCCCCTGTAATAATCAAAAATAATATAGCAGTCTTCTAATTCCAGCAAAAAACCGCTGTGGTTCAGATACGTGACTTTCATGAAGTTACTCCGTAAAATATTTTACTTTCTCGGTATGGAGATTGTTGCTCTCCCTTCCTTACCTGCTTCCTTACTTACTTTACTTGCTTCCTTGCTTGCTTGCTCCCTTACGTTTTCCTACTCTATATGCTCTTCAGTATAAGTTGCCCTACATTTACTGTCAACGAGGGACTAAAACAAGCTCATTTGTCCATCCACCCAGGACTGCTGGGGTACATCATGAATACTGTCATTTTTCTCGTAATTCCCGATTAAGAATGGGGATTTTGGATCATGTAGTCGACTTTGCTTCATAACGATAGAGGGTTCTGCATTGGCATAGCAATATTTACAAAGGTGCTTACAGCTGTTATAGGCGCCGATATCACAGGAAAGATAACAGTCACATGCTGCTCTTGCCCCCTTCTTTTTCGGTACATGCAAGCGTTTTCCAATGGCTTTCTCATAATCGCTGATAAGCATACAGCCACCACAATCTGCCCCATACTCAGCCAATTCCTTCCCCTCCGCACAGGGCTTTAGTGTCATGCCATGGGAACGAGCAATCTCAATCATAGCCTTTCCCAGTAGAAGTCTATCTTCCTTCACAAGAGCCTTAAGCTCCGGAAAGTTCCGTCTCACTTTGGGGTAAAGGTCTACAAAACTAATGACCACGGTTTTCGTATACCCCTCCAGCGCCGTAGCTATCTACTCGAAAGCTTTCAAATGATAGTCTTTGCTATATCTTTCAGACAGAAAAATCGGGTCGTAACGCCAGCCGATAGAATTCACTCCCAGCTGCATGGAAAGATGTTTGAAATGCTCTATAAGCAAATGTTTATCCGGCACATTCGGCTCTATATCTTTTCCATAAGGTGTAATGCTAAGAAACCAGTATTGTCCATAAGCCTTTAAAAGCTCCATGTACGGGAACATTGGGGCCGGATTTTTCGTGCAAAAACCAATAACATCCACCACGGAAGGTTCAAGGCGATAGCGACTGACTTGATTCGGATTATAGGGATTTCGCACGCAAACAAAGCCCTCTTTCAGCCTGTTTGCAAACCATTCCGCATAGAAGGCGGGAATGTCCGTCCTCTGTCCCGTGTTAATAATCAAGTTCAGTTGCCTCCTTTGCTCTCGTGATCCGGCTAAAGTAATCTCTGTGACTTTTCATTCATCCATGGAGCAAAAATAATCTGTCCTTTGTAATAGAAATGTGCATAATTTTGCACATCAAAACATACTTTTTGCCCACTTTTCCGAATCCTTATTGTCCTTCAGAACCAGTTCCTGCCATATTCCGGCATAATAAATTCCTCCCGGGTCTTTGGCTGAATTCTTGCGTTTATTATCTCTATTATTTATCTTGTTTATATTGTCTACATCATATGCTTTTTGCTTCGTCCAGGTTGCCTTAGTTTTTCCGGGCATTGTAAGTACTCTCTTTTCATTGTAAGAAAAAGTCCCATATCCGGGCATATTTGGTGCAAATGACAGATTCTCTTTAGCTGTAAATATTATATTGTTTTTTTCTTTAAATAACCGTTTCTCACAAGCATGTGGGTGCCAGAAAAATTTCTCTTGCTCTTTAGGGTCCGATATAATTTCTCCCACCTGAAGATATCCCCATATAACCTGCATTTCTTTTCCATAGTATGAATCTGCTGAATTTTTATTTCTGCGTGCATACTTATATTCCCCACTACTCTCAACAACATGCCTAAAGTTACCAAAAAACAAAAACAAGTCGCCGCTTACTATCTGATTATTTATCAGATATGATGCAGACTGATTTATTTGTCCAAATGCAGGTTTCCACCCTTCAACCGGCACTACTCTTCTTTTACTTTCCAAGTCCGGGTCAAGATGACAGTATTTATCGCCTTTATAGCCAAGATCTTCCAGTATCTTATTTAATGGAATATTATTACAGGTCAATTCTTCATATGCAATTTTATCCTTATCATGATCCTTACTCGGGATTGGAAATGATAGCATTGTACCATCTTCAAATATCGGGCTTGCTATACCGCCATTGGCACTATCAAAACCCTTCCTACTCAATATTACCTTCACCGTGAATTCCCCTTTCTGCTGTCAAACTTTACATAGTGATAATACTGTAATCATTTTTTATACTTATTGTTCATTTCAAAAATGGCTTTTTTGAGTCGATTATCTCTACTTTGCCATCTTGTCCAGACGATAGTCGGAAATGTCGTCATACTTATCATAACTGCTCTTCAGAAGACGGATTATCTCTTGCTGAGTCAATCTATGTTCTGCATCTGAATACTGCTCCAAAATATTCTAGGGCAACGACATACGCTTATGCATTTTCTATGCCATTAAACTCATGCAAAACTCTATTGGTTTGATGGATTACCTCGCTGTTAATACTATTATATAACTTTCGATTTCCAATAATATAGAACTCTTCTTTCGCTCTTGTGGCTGCTACATTCATAATATTGGGATTATCCGTTCCAACTGCCCAGCTAGCAGCACCTCTGCTTTTTTCGTCACATCCCAATACCAAAAAGACTATATCGGCTTCTTTCCCTTGAAAGGTATGGACTGTTCCAATGTTGCTGGGTTTCCCATCCTTGCCATATCTTGTAAAATTAATTTCTCTGAGTTTCTGTGATAACTGATATGCTACATTCCTAAATGGGGAGATGACGTAAATCAGGTCTTTTTCTCCTTTATTGACAATATTAGGATTCTGCTTTATTAACTCTAATATTTTTTCCTTAAGGAAGTCTCCCTGTTCTTTCACATATTTATCAGTAGCATTTCCTTTCACATCATACCAAGATGCTTTTCCCGGGACAGCTGTACTTTGCACCATATTTCCACCGTAGGAAATGGCATTGGAAATATTAAACATAGGGTTTTTACATCTTCGATGCACCCAAAGTGGAATTCCAATCCATTCATCCTCATCTTTATAGAAACCGAATTTACTGATAGCATCTACAAGTGTTTGGACTGAGGCAGAGTCTGATAGATATTTATTAGATACCCCATAATGCTTTCCTAACATAGCGAGGATTGACGGGTCCAAAGTAAGTACCGGTTTTATCTGAGCAGGATCTCCTACAACCATCACTTGCTTGCTTCTAAAGAGTGCTCCAACAGCGGCCTGGGGAAGTGCCTGCCCCGCCTCATCTACAAATAAGTACCCCAAAGAACCTTCTCCGAGATTTTCACACATTCTTGAGAAGCTGGCAAAGGTAGATCCTATCACTGGAATGACCATATTTATCCAGTTCCATGCTTGACGTATTACTTCCTTCTTCTCTAAGTATTCCTTCTGTCTACTCCAGATACGATATGCAGCTTTTATGCTTTTTCTATTTTCATATAAAAACTGCTTTCTGACTTTTAATGCCTCAATAAACAGTTCTGACTGCAATACTCTGTACTCTTCATCAAACCATGGATTACTTAATTGAAGTGCATCATATTCTTTATACATATCAAGTCTCTGAACCGGCTTTCTCTCCAGCTCCATAGAGAGCGCATTAATCTTGTCAGATAGTGCTCTGATTTCCTTATTTCCTAATTGAATAATGCTGTCATTTTCTTTTCTCTTACAAGATAGCTTCTCTTCATTTTCTTTCAATGCTTTTGTAATACGTCTTTTGCCTTCCTTCAAATTGGAATATTCCAAATTCAGCTCTTTTTCTTTTGCTAATAGTTCTAACAGCTCCTCAGAAAAACAACGCATTTTTTCTTTAAACTCTTTTTTTGCTGCAAACTGAAACCACGAGGGTTTTTGCAGTTGTAATGCTTGTATAGCTTGATGAATATTCTCTTTCTCTTTAAGAATTTTTTCAATATGATTGGAAAAGCTAGCCATCTTACCTTCTATATCGGATGACTCTTGTTTTATCTTTATACTGTCCGCATTGTTCTTTTCCTTAAAAGCTTTAAACTCACATTCTAGTTCTTTTCTCTTTTTCTCAAGCTTGATGCATTTAAACTCTATTTCTTTTTGTAGAAGTAAAAGTTCAGCATGATTTTCCGCTATTCTTTGTCTTTCCTCTTTGTATTTACATTGTTTCCGATATTTTTCTAAAAACCGAGCATAAACATCGCTACTGGACTCATAAGCATTATATAAGTAGTTTTCCACATGTTTTAATGCCGTGATAATGCCGCTCATATTTTCTTTCTTGCCACCCTCTAACGAAAACAATCCCCAATGTTTTTCATCTTCATAAGGTATAGCTTTCGGCACTTCAATATAGTTCCCTACCTCCTTCTTTATCCATTCCATAGAAAGCTTCGCGTTTGATATTTCCCAAAAATAATCTGCATCTCGCAATTTATCCACAAAGGATTCATCTACCTTATTGATGAGTGGAAGTTCTTTTACTATATTCTGAACTGCACCATTGTTGGAACTTGCGACAATAATTTCCTTCTCTGCTATTACGCTTGGCATCACAGCAATATAGGCCTTGTCATAATAATTCAACCTATCCATTTTACTGAGATCTTTATCTGCTAATTTTGCAATTTCATATGCCTGTTCAACAAGCAATTCTGCAAAGACATCTTTCAATAAAGTTGTCTTCCCTGTTCCGGGAGGGCCGTTTACACTTCTGATTTTCTCATTGCTATCTTGAATGGCTAAGTTCACTGCAAGCTGCTGCATCAAAGAAAGTGAAAATTTAGGATTAGCCGGGAATCGTGAAAGAGGATAATTTTTAGCCTGTAAGATTTCTTCAAATGCAGCAGGATTAAAACCCTGTGTATTGGCTTTACTATTCAGATTAATTCTCGATTCATTTTCCCCTGAAAGATAGCACTCTAAATTTCTTGCTTTAATGCTTTTTGCCTTTTCTAAATCATCTACAAAAAAAGAATGCAGATTCGTGGCATCCGTTTCCAAGTTATTTAAGGCTTTCATCCTAGTTTTTTCAGTTTGAATCGAGTATTGATTCAAAAGCTTTGTAAAAGCCTTATTGAAAAATGCTATATAGTCCTCTTCTTCCGGGCAAGCAAAAATGCTGTTGATATTTTCCTTATTTTCCTTTTCAAACTTTAAAAAATCTTTTTCTTGAGGAATACTATTGTTTTGTAAGATATAATAACTGGCTGTGAAAAATGTCATTTCCCCTTGAAGTTTTAGTTCTTTATCAAAATACAAAGCGAAGGAAAACTTATCTCCCACAGATACCTCATCATCTGTCTCCGAAAGATTATATTTCTCTCTTAGTAATTGAATCACAGTGGAAAAGGGATAAGTATTAAAATACAGAACAATTCCACCCTTATCGTTTGATAAATTTTGACCTTGTATTTCTTCGTTAAGCAAAGAGTAATAATCTCTATCTTTAGGAATCTCCAGCTTTTTCAACAAATTGTCATTTAGCTTAATATCTCCCTCAGAGAGATGTTCCACCATAATCCACGCTTCTAATATGTTTTCCCTCTTATCCATTTTGTATTCCCTCGCCTTTTATACTGCCATTATCTTTTAGACTACTATTCAATAAATGCTATGAATATTTTATGTTAGATACTTGATTATAGGAAGTTCAAAATAATAAAGGCGCTTACCATAAACATTCCAAAATCAGCTCTTTATTTCTCAATCTTTCAAGCCATTGTTCTCCTTTATACCCCAAACCATGAATAATTGCAGCCAGGCCTCCTGCCACAGCTCCCACGGTATCCGTATCTTCCCCAAGGTTCACAGCTGCTAAAACATCATTGGCATAATCCTTGCTTATTAGTCCTATCCTTTCATCGTTTTCCTCATTTTCCTCAACGTGACTGATTGCCCACAAAGCAGCTTCCAGGGTGTCCACCACATATCCGGAGGACTTGATTTCTGAAATATCCAGCTGATGAATCCGATGGAGTCTATCGAAAGGCTTGTCGTATTGTAAGGTGGGAAGGATATCCAAAATATTCTCTCCGGTAAGAAGCCTTTTTGCCACATGCACGTAGATTACGCAGGCTTCCTCCGAAATCCAATGCCCGTGGGTGATGGCGGAAACCGCGCGGATTTCTTCATCCGTACATTCCACAAAGGCCAAGGGCAGGATACGCATAAGGGAGCCATTGCCATTGGAACGCTCCCCTTCGCAGGGTTTACCACTGGTCAGTGCCTCGTAGGTGGCATGACCGATGTCAAAAACTTCTCCATTGGCGGTAAAGGCATTTTCATGTAGCCAGGAAAGAAAACGCTTTCTGATGTCCTCGATATGAATTTTCCCGTTATTTTCTTTAAGGCTTTTCAAGGTCGCCAAGGTCATGGAAGTATCATCCGACCAGGTGCCTGCCGGCTGATGATGACAGCCATAGCCTGTGAGGTCCGTGCAAAGGAAGCTACCCCGCTCCTGAAATTCGTAGGGAACGCCAAGGACGTCGCCGATGGCAAAGCCAAAAATGGCGTCATAGAGTTGTTTGTTATTTCTTCTTAAACACAAGTAATCGTTTTTAGTACCAACTGCCATAAAATATACTCTTCCCTTTCCGTATTTCCTCATCTCCCATTTCTTTTTCTTCTTTGGATTTTCCATGTTCACGCACTCCAAGGTATTTATCCTCAGCAGCAATAATGGGATCATACCAATCTGCTTTTAAACTCGCCCACGCAAGCCACTCATGAGAAAATTCTTCCTTTCCACTTTTCATCGCATCTTCGATAAATCTTCTAATATCACATGCAATACGATAGTCTTCAGCTTTATTGGCCAATTCCTTTGTCCGCTGACTTTCCAGGTTTTTCCGCTCACGGATTTCTTCTTTTCTTCTCTGTTCCGCTTCTCTAATTCTTTGTTCTTCTTCCCTACGTTCTCTTTCAATTCTGTTTTCCTCTGATTTGTCATAGAATCGAATCAGAATATCCCCCAGTCGGTCTTCCAATCGTTGGAACTCATTATCACGTAAGTAATTCTTTTCACCAAAAACTATGCGTAATTTCCCATTAAACACATGATCATATTTCCTTATCTGTGGCATTGAAACCCATCTATAGCCATTTTTTAAGTCCTTCTCATACTTCGCAAGCTCCTGAATATCCTTATTAGTCAATTCATGTTTGATTTTATCCTTACTCTCTGCAAACCTAAAACGTACAGAGTCCTTATGAATAGTAACAGAAAGGTCATCATTTATGCTTCCACCTAATGCTTCAATCCCTTTATACAAAGCATTCAAAATAGCTATCGTTCTCTTCGCTCCATTTTCTGATAAATCAGGAAAAAATACCGGCTCACCATCGGGTTTATTTCTCGGATTATAGTATGGGTTGCTTTTTGCTTCTTTTAGCTTAACTCTATAATCCTCCATCATTGTTTTATATTTAGCTAGCACCGGATGCAATCTTGCCCTCTCAACAATCTTTATGGAACATGCCTGCGCAATTACCATAACACGTTCAGCTTCATCAAGATAATCTAATATATCCCTGTATAATCCTTCTTCATTTTCGTCTATTTTAATATCAGAAATACTGTTTTGATTGCTTAGGCTATTTTCTAGCTCTGCTCTCTCTTTAGAAGTTTGCATACTTGCATTGTTTAAGTAAACTGAAACATATTCCAGATTAGATTCAGGTAAAGGTACAATCTCTGCAGAAATATCTTTTCCATAATGCTTTCTTGTCCAAAATCCTGATGATGGAAATGGAATGTTTGCTTGTTTACAGCTAATGATTAATTTTGCATAATTTAAGTCATATTTTTTAGCAACTCCTGAAACTGAACTGGTCCAAATCTCATCATATAATTGCTTTCTGCTGAATTTTATTAATCTCTTTTTATACTCCATGCCTTACATTTCCTTCCTTCATAAAACTATTTCAACTCACTCCAACCCGCTTTTTTTATAAGTGAAACTGAGATATGCCTTTTGATGCCTATCTCCTCTGCCTGTTTATTCTTAATAATATCATTATTTTTTCTCTATAAATTCAATATATTCATTACTAATTGGACCATTACATCTTTTTCTTCCGGCTTTGACTCAGCAATCATTAATGTTATCGCCACCAATGCTCCATCACTCAGTCTCTTGATTCCATTTTGAAATAAGACCCCATTCTTATCTAAAAATTCCAAGAAAAGTGAGGCAGCTATTCTTTTGCACCCGTCAACATAGGGATGATCCTTAATCATAAAATATAATAAATTTGCAGCTTTCTCTTCTACCGACGGATATGCCTCTTGTCCAAAAGCGCTTTGATATATTGCAGCAATTATACCTGATACTTTTCCAACTTCTTTTTCTACTCCAAAAACATCTGTATGAAAAGAATCTCGCATTTTTCCAACCATATGAACACATTCTTCATAGGTAATACGATATGTGGGCCTACTCCCATCTAGTTCGCATAAGGTCTGGTGATCATATTGATCAAGTAAAAGTAATGCTTCTGTATATTCATTTACAGCTCTAAGCACATCCGATTCCTCTATATCAAGTGCATCGGCAAGCATTCTGCTCTGTATATCAACTGTTTTTTCTAATGCCTGAAGGCGTTTTTCATTGATAGCATAGCCTTTAATAATATATTGCTTAAGAACATTATTAGCCCATTTCCTAAAAGCTATACCTCTTTTAGAATTAACACGATATCCAACAGACAAAATCATATCCAAGTTATAGATCTTCGGTTTTCTTCCACCTGAACTTTTGTCGGAAAAACCGACAGAAGTCTCATCTAATTCTCCTGAAGTCAGAATATTTGTGATGTGCTCACTTACCGTAGCATGCTTAACATCAAACAATACTTCCATTTGTTTCTGTGTCAACCAGACTGTTTCCTGTTCAGGATTTATCTGAACTTCAATATTAATATTGCCATCCGTAAATAAGATTATTTCATTTCTCATCGATGAGACCTCACTATTTTAGAATTTAAGGCATAAGTTTTCACCGGATTTAGAGCTGTAATTAATGTTCATCATTTTTGAAATCGCTGTTACTAAGACAGAATATAGCGAATAAGTATGCCACAACTGTGAAAACTAAAACGATGCAAATCGTAGTGAAATCCGGAATGCCGAATGCGATTGCACGCATGGCATCAACTTGATATGTTAAGGGATTAATGCGTGAAATACATTTTAGAAGGAATGGCGCATTGTCAAAGGAATAAAATAATGGTGCAGCAAAAAGAATTGGCACCAACAGGGTATCCATCACAAAGTCTCGTTGCTTATAATTTTTTATCAGTAGCGCAACACAAATCAGGATAGAAGCCCAAAACAACACGCTAATCATTAAAAAAACGATTATCATGCAAAATCTATAAAACGAAAAAGATCCACCAACAAAAAAGGAAAGAATATATAAAATGGTAGCTTGAATGACAACTCCTACGATTGGAAATGTTGCAATTCCGAGTATATAAATTGCCGGATGAATTCCGTTAAGAATCTTTAAGCTTAAAAGTCCCCAACGCTTGTCTGTTATCATGCGATAAACGCATTGGTACATTTCTTTAAATAACGACATGGCAAAAATACCGATTAAAGAGTAGGAAAGAAAACTTACAGTCGTTCCATTGAAAGATATATCTCCAAATGTAGCCTGAATGCCTACAGAATAAAATAAGAAATATAAAATAGGGGAAATCAAACTACTATAGATAATTTGTTTGTTGGACCAAAGTGCTTTCAACTCATTATTGACCATTATGGGCAAACCCTTTAGCCCGAGATGCCCGGGCTTAATATACATTTGAAATTTACGCATTTTCTGTTTCCTCCTCTTGCATCATGATTTCCTTAAGACCCAAGCGTTCACTACCCATACTTGTAATCGATACTTCGGCTAAAAGCTTTCCAATAATACAGTTCAAGTCTACAGAAGACTCGATGAAACTTACTGTTTGCTCTTCAAGCTTAGCTCCTTGGTCAATCAGTTCCTCTTTGAGCGCGTCGCTCATTTCGCCGGAGAAGGAAATTGTGATTTCCCTTGTCAATTGATGAGCACTTAAAAAATCACGCATACTACCAAAGTAAAACTGCTGACCTTGGTTTAGAAATAGAATTTTGTTGCAGTAATCTTCCAACATTCCCAAATCATGGGATGAAACAAGAGCCAGTTTCTTTTCACCAAAACATTTCTCTTTCAAATATTCAAATAGTCCATGGGAGTAACGGTAATCCAGACCGGCAGTTGGTTCGTCCAAAATCATTATTTCAGGCTTATGAACTAAAGCACGTGCAACTTGAACTCTTTGTTGTTGTCCGCCGGAGAGTGAATCGGGGGAACGGGTATAGAAATCTGTAAGATCAAGAATTTCAGAGATAGAATCCGTTGCCGCCTGTGATTCTGTCTTAGAAAGGCCGGTCAATACAGCTCCAAGCATAATATTATCTCGCACATTTAAATACCAATCAATGGATTGCTTTTGTGGGCTTATGCCTAAATCATGATAAGTAAGCTTAGGTGAGCAAGTAATGCTTCCCTGTTGGGGAGCATAAATTCCGGATAATAGATTGAGTAAAGTGCTTTTTCCGGCTCCATTTTTGCCAACAACAGCAATAAAATCTCCTTTCTCTGCCTCAAAAGAAATGTCACAAATTCCATTGTGCGTTCCTTCGTAAAAATAGGATACATCTTTAAGCGTCAGCAATGCCATTGTCAATCCCTCCTATTCCTGTTAAGCAAAGTATGTACATTTTCTTTGAGACTTTTCAGGGGCGCCTAAGTCATGGAAATGTCGTCCGACCAATCTCCTGCCGGCTGATGACAGCCATATCATCACTCCTATAAAGCAATCTTTTCAGCAATAATCGCAATTACTTTTAGAGTTTCTGAAAACTCCAAATCCCCTACATAAAGATTGTCCGATAAATATGTCTTCCACAGTTCTTGAAGATAATCGTCCTCCCTTATATCCTCAATTATTTCCATTGCCTGTTTCATAAGCGACAAGCTTTCTCTTCTATTTGCAGTTGAATAAATCGCTTGTTTTAGAATTTCAAAGTCAATTTCCTCTTTTTTTAAGTTATATAAATTATATAAATCATAAAAATCTCGCATCCTTGTTGTGGCAATATTCCTTTTAATAACGCTCTCATACTTTTCAGCCAATATCGTCTCAAGGGGATATGCTAAGACCCTAAGACTCTCCTCTTGAAACATACAAGAATATAAATATTCGATTTCTTTTGGTGTTATGACGTCTCCGGTTGTAATATCAATCTTCATGTCATTTTTAATCTTTTCAAAGTTAGCTATTAAATGCACTCTAAAGTTTTCATATTCGTCTTCTTCTCGTATATGGCTTATATCCGTTATTTCAAAATCTATGCCGTCATCTACCTTGACATTTATGATTTCCGAAACGATATTTCGTATAACTTCTTCCTGTAATGGCACACCTTTGATAGTAGTATCCATATCCATCGTTGTACGGTTATCAATTCCAATCATAGAAGATATCAGAAGTCCACCTTTGATAACAAAATTAAATTTATACTTAGACTTTGACAATCTCTCTAAAAATCTTTCAAAGAAAAACATTTGCAGAACTTCCTGTGGCCTGAGGTTTTTAGAGTTTGCAATGTTTCTTATTCTTCCTTTTAAGCTTTCCGAACCGATCATTTTATAAAATCTCCAAATATTTTCTGATTTCCTCTTCAATACCAAGGATTCTGCTGTATTTAATAAGATTTCTGGTATTCTTTTCTTTACTCTTAAAGTATCCGGTTAGTGCATTGATGAAAATCTGCTTATCAATAGATTTCCTTTTCAAAACAATATCACAGATACATCTTTCCATGTTATAGCATTTAACGGTTGATCCCAGTGGGGTTTTCGTCTTAATAAGTCCTAAATTGAAACAATCTCTCTTTACGTAATGAACCTTGATATTCAGAAATTTCCGTTTGATGTGCTCTGCATTATACCCCTGAGGCACAGTGATATGAAAAACATTAGGTATTCTGTCACTAAATCCAAGAAGATACAAAGCTGTATGAAAAGAAAATACCATTTGCTCATTATTAACAGATATAACAGCAAAGTCATCATCTATGGCATCCTTTTTCTTATAAACACCATTTCTAACTCTCTCCAGCTCGCCTTTATGAACAAGTGAAGCTAAGATATGCCTTTTTATGCCTATCTCTTCCGCCTGTTTATTGGTAATAATATTATTTTCTAAAAAGTGTTTTTCCAAAGCGTTCATTTTATCACTCCATTTACAATTACACTTTTATTATAGTTTTTTAAAGAGTATTTGTAAACAATGGATGAAATCAAGAAGCTGATACAATTCTTTCCAGTAAACGCATTCCTTCTCGCTAAGATAATTCTTCGCGACATGCATATCTCTTTTTACAATCTGGTTTACTCATTTCCGGAATTGTACCGCACAATCAGAATTGACTTTAAAGCCTACGGCAATAACCATTTGGACATTATAGTGCTTAGTGTCACGTCCAACCTGACGAAATCCTTCCTCTTGAACTATCTGGAAATTCCGGATAGTTCAATCTTCCTCCGAAGGTACTTCCGCCTTTTCTTTATCGATTGGAAAATTCAAATATTCATTGTTCCATCTGGTAAAAATCTTAGCCATCTCATCAGAAATACGAAGATCACGTTTTATAATAGAGTCCAGATTCCATTCCATAACTTCCGACGTACCCATTGTATTTGTAATAGTAATCTTAGACACCCTATACTCTTCTTTCTTTTTACTAAAATAGCCATTGCCGGCAACAATATTCAGTTTCTTTTCAAATGGCAACTTATTCCCTATATGTTCAATTTTTTCCTTAATAATTGAGTCCGACTCCTTTGGAAAGTAATTGGTCTGCCACTTTTGAGGAAAGATATGTTCAATTTCCCATTTACTAGGAAGCAGCTCATCCTGATGTTCGTAGGCAAGTGTCTTCAGCAGCATGCGTACTGCATTCCGATTCGGATTATGAATATAAGGCTCCAACTGTGTCACATCAACGGTCTTAAATCCAAAAATAGGTCTATTCGATGCTACAATGGCAGAATTTAGCTTCAGAATATCCGGTTTAACAGCATTGATTGTCGGCATCATCAGATACTTTGTCATCAACTCCATGAGAAGCTTGTTCAAGAAACGTGCAAATCTTGTTTCAAAAAACTCTTCGTTTCTGTAACAAACATAATAAATAACAACCGGATATTTCCAGAACTCATTCGGATAGGAAGTCAAGATATCCAGAGTCTGTTTTATTTTATTATTCTTAGACCAAGCTTCTCCTTCAATCTCCTCACCCTTATTTATAACCTTCCACAGATTCAAAATTACGAAGAGAGTATCCAACAGTTCTTTCTTATATAAACGTTCAAACTTATTAGACGCATAATACTTTCTAACACCGGGAGTAGTTGTGTTCGTATCCTGATCAAGTGCTCGGTAGTAAAACATATTGTAATAGAAGAGCTGCTGTATGCTTTCATTTGCATCTGTAGCCTGCTCATCCAAATCTTTCCAGCGCTCTATAAATACTTTCTTAGCTTCCACTTCAAGTTGGTTATAAATTTTTGCCTTGAAAATATCAGCATCTGACAGAGGTAATCCTCTATCATTTAATGTTGAGAAAATAGTTAATGCCGTATCCTGTGTATCTGCGGTAATTGGGAGTAAAATTGCCTGATTCAACACTGCGTAGATAAACTGATAAATCATAAGCGGATTTTCTGTAGAATGTCTATCAAACAGTTTTTGGAAATAACGATAATTCCTTGAATAATTATCTTTCGCATTCTCATCTGTTTTTCCGCTTTCCAAGATGGTGCGTAGAATTTCATTCCCTTCATTATTCACAACTCGGGAAGTCAAAAGAATATTCTTAAAGTCCACTGTACCGGTAAGCTTATCCGTGCGCCAGATTGTAGGTTCAATTTTACCAATAAAGTTATTAGCTTCTGCTGTTCTCTCCGATTCAGGCGTAGCTACAAGCTTTGTATAAATTGCACGTAGCAGCAGAAACAATGATGTAATCCGTTGCTGACCATCGATAATTTCCTGCTCACCATTTTCATTTTCGTAGGAAACCACACTCCCCAGAAAATAGGAGCTTTCTCTTTCCACACCGCCACTTATAGTAGTAAATTCCCATAAATCCTCAAAAAGAGTTTCTACTTGCTCCTCTGTCCATGCGTAGGGGCGCTGGTATTCCGGAATAACAAACGGTTTTGATTTACCACTGCCTAGGAACATCTCCACGTTCTGTTTATTCACCTCTATTGTTGTTGGCATGTTAGGGCCCTCCTCTTATTTCTTTATTCTTTCCGATACAGTTTCTCTGAGCTCTGACTCCCCTAGCGAGATTGTTATAATCCCTTCAATATTTTTTTCTTGCCGTATTTTTCAAATAATCCGATGTTTCAAGGCCATCGACAACTTGAAGTCTCATTGCGGTATACCAAGCATAACCCAACTCCCGTTTGGAAGGTTCTGACTGCCTAATATATTCCTCAAATGGATCCTTTTTAATGCCATCCATCCATTTCACCTGCTTTCGTATCCTTAGCCCTTTTATCCAGCATTTTCTATTTTCGTCCAAATTAACGCAATTTTGGACGAAAAGTCATTTACTATCTGCGTGATTGTAAAATGTATTTCGCCCTAATCCTTCCCGGATTATTACACCTTCATCGGTAAATTTCTTCAATGCCGCCATGCCATTCTTCTTTCGTCAGTAGGCTTACGTGTCCTTTTCTTGTTTCGCCCATTTGCGGCACTGGCGCATCCCCGGTAGTCCATTGATACTTGAATCCCAATTTTTCCTGAACACGCTTTGATTTCTCGTTGCCATCATAATAACCACACCAGATGCGAACAAGCTTTAGATCCTCAAAGGCATGACGCAGCAGCTCTCTTGCCGCTTCCGGCACAAGACCCTGTCCCCAATAATCAACTCCCAGCCAATAACCAAGCTCCGCCTCATCCTCCTTTTCTGCAAGGTCATTGTGGTGAAGGCCGATGCTGCCAATGGGAAGTCCTGTTTCCTTTAGCACAATAGCGTAGGTCTCCGGTACCATCAGCACATTCCTAATAACCTGTCTGCTGTCCTCTTCACTTGTGTGTACAGGCCACCCTGCAATCGGACCTACTCGCGGATCTTTTGCGTATATATAGCATTCCTCTGCATCCGTTTCTTCCCACGGACGGAGGATAAGTCTCTCCGTTTCTAAAATCATATCTATCCTTTCTTTCTCTTGGGAGCCGGTAGCAATTCATGCACTACTGTTCACTTTTTTATATTTCTGCTTCCTACTGTTTGGCTTATCAGGTATCGTCATTTCTATTTTTCCTGCATTAAGTAAAGGAACAAGATATCTTTTTCTAAAATTCTTGCTATCCGTAAGACCAAGGAAATCCATTATCTCACGCTTACTACGTGGCATACCACAAAATTCGATTAGTTCCGCCAGTCTTTGATCCAAGTCTTTTCCGGAATGCGACCAGCGATGTTTCCTCAAATGGGCATTCATGAGAATACCGCTGTACGCCAAGAAAGTAACTGAAGATACGGGTTGGCAGAACAACCCACTCGTTCTCCCCAGCCAACGCATGAGATACCAACCAATCCCCATAAAACGCAACCGATATACAATGTATAAAAAGACCACAGGGTAAGTATTATGGGAACTATGATGATACAAGCTATCAATATTGAATATGGCAGGAATCCGAAAACCAAAAATGCTGCATAAAATCCAGCATAAGTTCAACACGACAAAATAGCCTATACAATCACATACTCTAATAATCGTATTTTTCATATTTTATCTAGGCCACCTTTGTTCTGCAGATAATAACTTCTGAAATGTTACATGAGGTTCCTTCTGATACCAATATGCAACACTCGAAAGATCATCCTGTCTTTCAAATAACCCATTATGACTGACTCCAATCTGTTGTACAGTTACCTTCAAATCTTTTTCAAAGAATATTGGATCAGGAATGTGCCATCTGTAAAATCCCCGCATTGGAGGACAGTCATCATTATGATATTGATTATATACAAGGGAATCATGTCTTGAATAAAAAGGATATCCCAAATACGATGTACAATAATTATTTTCTACAGTTTTTCCATTATCGTTAGAAGCAAAACTCCATGAGCCTCCAAAATAATCCTCCATCCCTGTCCCACATATCGTTGGATATTTTACATCTCCATCAATATAAAATTTAACTTCTCCCTCTCCCCACCAGTATCTTTGGAGAACAGAAAGTCCAATGTAAGTACCTATATACTGGCCGCTTCCTTTTATATTATCCAAAATAACGTAATCTTTTCCCTTTTCTGTAACTGCCTGTCGCCTCCATTGTGCGTGAAAATAAGCTGTATCCTCCAGAAGCGCATCATACAGGCAGTAATCAATCTGATAGAAAAAAGCTGGTATTACGTTTTTATGCTGGTTTTCTAGTACTATCCGAGCATGTTTATGAAACGGCATCGAAAAATAAGAATTCAATCCGCGGGATGGTACTACAGTAATCACCGCGGAATTAATAATACATTCCTGTCCAAATCCACAACAAAAAAAATCTCCTAATGGCGTTTCAACCGAGGGATTTTCTTCATCATCCCAATAAATACGTAGAACAAGGTCCCTCAGAACAAAACAATCGCCGTCTGAGGTTTTCTTGTCAACAGTAATCCATATATGTTGAATGACACCTGGCCCCTCTATATCAGCAAGAATTTCCTCCTGTCCTGGTTGAATGTTCGTAAGACAGGGTTTCCCCTTTCGAGACGGCCCAAGAGGACTCGCTGCCATTCCACCTCTGCCCTTTTCTCCTGTTCTGTTTTCCGCATTTATTGCTCTGCTCTTTCCATGTGTCAGATATGGCATCATGCTTACATTTCCTGGAAATATCATCTTCGTACCTCCATTTAACCTTTTGTGGCTCCCATTGTCATACCAGCAGTAACCCACTTATTAAAGGCAAAATAAATAATTAATGGTGGAAGTGTGGAAATAACGATTGCGGCAAAAGTAGACCCCCGTCCACATTTCCGAAAGCTCCAACGTAATCTTTAAGTCCCATGGCAACAGTTTTAGCGTTGCTGTCACTGATAAATGTATTCGCGAATATAAAGTCATTCCATATAAGAACACTATACATCGACGCAATAGTAATTATAGTATTTCGTGCTAGCAGAAATACAATCTTGATAAAAATTTTTCCAGGATCGCAGCCGTCTACAATAGCTACCCACTTGATAATACGGTGACCAACAAAAACTGCAGGAGAGGCTGTTCCACAAAACTGAGGAGTCAACATCTGACAAACGCATGCCGGATTTTTACTACATCCGCAAGGAGCTTCTGCACAATGGCGTAACCAGGAAGCTTCTCTGCGACTTCCCGACAAGCGGGAATTTACCGCTCACCCCTAACCTCTATAATTTCACCTACAAAAACGATATGTGGTTGCCATCCTCCATTGAAATCGGGATATTCTTTTGGTATGGAAGCATAGTACTCCTGAACTTCAGTTGCAAGATCCTCTTTGGAAAATTGGTGCTGATACAACTTTTTGCAAAGAAATGTTAAATTTGCCTCTTTATAGGTTACACCCTGCCCGATTTCGATAGGAGTCAGTCCTGCACCGACAGCTTTATCCCCATCCCTGCCGGAATGCGAACCAATATAGCCCAATGCCTTTTTACAGCTTTCAGGATAAAAGCTTACCGTAAAAGTATCGCTGTTTTTCAAAAATTCACTGGTATAACGAGCAGGATGAACATAAACTGTAACCGTTGGTCTGCTTTTACCTACAATCCCCCAAATATTCCCCAAACTGCCCCAGCTAACAGTGCAGCTATTATAATGTTCCAGTGAGCCCGCTGTAACAACTGCCCACTGCTTATCAAACATTTCAAATACCTTATATTCTTTTTCTTTAAAGTTTTCCATAGAACTCACCTTCCCAAACTTCCAATTTATATGTACAATTCACATTTATTTCTGACTGAGCAAGCCTTTTTAATTACTATTCCCGCAACTGCCGATACAGCTGCAATCACATGAAAACCTGCTTTCACAGCATAATCTTCCATCTGTACAAGCGTGTTCTCATATGCTCTGTTGCCGTATACAGCAACAATTGCGTACTTACACTGATTACCTTTAATCCTAGCAAGCCGATCTAATGCGAGCTGTGGTGCTACTCCACCAAAAGACGGCATTGCGATCACAGCTATGTCTTCTTTCGTAAATGAAATGGAACTAAAATCCAAATCTGTTTTTGAAAGGTCTACGTCTTTCACTTCATTCCAGAAATTTGTTATTGTCTTTGTTACCTTTTCAGTTCCACCTGTTGGGCTAAAAACAATTCTATATTTATTCATTTTACATTTTCTGACCTCCGATTTAATCTACTTTTCCTTCACATCCAATCCACTGCCTGCAACCATCCAAAATGGTCGAGTTGCCGGATTGGTTGTCAGACCTTTTCGTTTTCCAAAAATCATTCCAAAATACCTGACATCTAATTCACTATTTCAAATCGTGACATCAAGACAACCGTCTCCATACGAGAATTTTAAGCTTTTTCTATACTAGACGATATATTCATAAAAAATTTTTTTAATAACATTACATCTATTGTATTCAGACTGAATATAAAAATCTCAATAAGGTTATTTAAGATTTCAGTCTCCTATTTTATTTACTCTATCTGAGGCTGGATCCACCTTAAACCAATGTTCCGAATTTCGCATGCATTGCAAAGCAGGCACCTTCTTTATAACCTCGCGTTTTGTTCTACCATCTGAATATTTTATATCTTTCCATTCTACTGCCTTATTGAAGTATTTCATTGTGCCACCACATATAGGGCATTTATCAATATGGATTTTTTCTATTGTAATTCTTCTTCCCAGACCACTTATTGCATAATTAAAGAATAACGGATGTCTAGTTTCTTTTTTTGTAATACTTCTCAAAGACATGATAAGTACAAAAAATATAAATATTACAGCAAAAATTACGACATAAATATTATTATTTAAATCCGCTTTAATCCTCTTATTGGCTATTAAATTAATTATAGGTTCAAATATTTTATATAGTGGAAAAAGCCCTATTAAAGAAAGTATAAGTCCCACCCATGAAAGTATTGCCATTGTTATTGGACTTCTCCAAATAGGTTCCGGTGTATATCTTGCAACCTTATCTTCTTCATCTTTCTTAGAATAATTGTTACCTGCTACAATATTAGTAGGGCCATTAAAAACATTCCCTGAAACATTATTAATGTTAGACTTAGAATACTTATCTCTCATATATTTTCTTGTACGAAGATTTTCTTTATTGATTACGCTCTTTTTCCTGCCAGACATCATGCACTCCTTAAGTAATTTCATTTTCTTCTATAGGGGTAATTCCATGATGTCAACTATATCACAATTCAGCATTTTGCACACTTTCATTAGAACTTCTATTCATTCAGTTCCCAGTGTCCGCTATTACCACTTCCTACATACTTCAGATTATCTATTTCCTTCAAAGTTCTTTGTATCGTCTTTACACTTACCCCTGCACCTTCTGCAATAGCCTGTCTTGTAATTTTATTATTTAATCTTACTTGTGCTTTTATAAATTCAATCAGTTCATCTCTGCCCTGAGGGACATCGTGAGGGACACTGTGAGGGACATCGTGAGGGACATTCCCTCCACCCACCTTTTGCGTCGCTATCTTCTTCAAAGGAATAATCGTTCTGAATATATCTCCTTCCTCAAATAGCGGGTTTTGTCCTGAATAAAGCTGTGTGTACTTGTAGGTATTTCGCATTCCTGAACCTAATTCATCAGCAAGACCTATTTCTCTAAATACCTTTGATATAGCAGGGTTTTTAGGAAATGGCTCAAATTTCTGCAAGTCTAATGCTCCTATACCATGAGCCAAGTTGCTGTTTTCAACAGTAATTTTCTCATCATCAATAATCATTTTTGCAGGATATCCACTTGAATAATCTCTATGAGCCAGTGTATTTGATACTATTTCTCTAAGTATCCTATCTCTTGCATTGACATTCACAATTCCGTCCAATACAAATAGATCATTCAAATGCTTTTGCCCAAACTCAATAAGCCTGTCATAACTATCAATCAGATTTGTTATGACAACATCTCTATCATCATATCTATCCTTATTTTCAACCCTAAATATCGCATCTGTTTTGTGCTGCGGAAGAACAGACATAATAGAGTTGTCTTTTCCAAATAACAAAATAGCTTCCTTGTTTTCGTGCATATAGCTTATAAACAAGTTCAGAATGATCTGTGATATTGATGTCTCCTTCATAAGACCTATCCCAAATTCTTCCGTTATGTCTGCACACCTGATAACCTTCAGGAACTCTGATGTAAATTACTTTTTTCTCGTCTA
>NZ_CAUVME010000014.1:0-65102 GCF_963553175.1 Oribacterium sinus
CTTCTTCTACTGTTGCTTCTTCTACTGTTGCTTCTTCTACTGTTGCTTCTTCTACTGTTGCTTCTTCTACCGTTGCTTCTCCTACAGGGAAATTCCCGCAAAGGCGGAGGATAAAATAATGATAATAATGCCTAAGAAAATCAGCATGATGGGCATTAAGAGCTTGGCAGAGGCCTGTTCTCCCTTTTGTAAGAGTCTTTGCTTTTTCTCGTTCCAAAGGTCACTGGACTGTCTTGCCAAAAAGAGGGGCAGCTCTCCTGCGCCCTTTCCCATACTTTGCATTAAGGCACTGGTAAACTTGATAATCTCCGGAGAATTGGTGGCTCTTCCGAACTTGGCTATGGCCTCACTGTCCGCATGGCCGTTTCGAATATCCTCACTGGCATCCCGCATCAGGGCGTAGATGTCCCCTTCCCCTCTGCCGCCCACCATGTTCCAGGCGTCTCTAAGGATCATGCCGGAGTTCACCAGAATCGCCATGGTGGAAACTACCTCCGGAAGCTCCGTCTCGCAGTTTTCCGTTCTCTTTACCAGCTTCTGTCGCATGGAGTCGCAACCGTAAATCAGCCCTACAATCGCCAGAAAGATGCCCAGATAGAAGAAGTTCCTGCTATCCTGCCAGCCTGCCAGAAGGCAGCCAAAGCATAAGATAAAGTGGAAAAAGCTAAGGGCCATGGCGTAATACACATTGGCATAGTATTCCGCATACATTTCTCCGTATAAGACCTTGGCATTTTGCTCCAGGCGCTCGAAAAGCACGCCCCTCAAGCGAAGAGGCGGTAGCTCCGCCCAGCAAAAGCCCACGGTATAGATATCCTTTAACGGAAAATCCTTTTCTTCCAAGCCCTCCACCAGCTCTTCGTACTTCTGTCCCCGAAAAAGCTGAATCAGGAACAAAATCGCCAGAATGGTTCCTAAAATCATTGCTATGCTTCGCATCATTTTCCCCTTCTTACTTCACCACCTGCATAATCCGCTGTCCCATCACATAAGCTCCCGCAAAGATGCCGATGGCGATGGTCACCGCAACAATTCCGATGGGTGTGGAAAAGCTTCGATTAAAGCTGGATCCCATGCCCCTAAGCATTCCCGTAAGCACCACCGGGATAATCATCATGGCGGTAAACTGAATCTTGTTGGAAGAAATCGCCGTCTGGATTTCCTCACTGATTTCCATCTTTTCTCCGATAATGTCCGCGGTTCTTCGGACGATTTCCTTGATATTTCCGCCGGCCCGGTAGCTGACGTTGAAAATGATGGCAAAGTTCTCGATATCCTTATTGGCACTGCGCTTTCCCAGAGAAAGCATCATGTCCTCAATGGCTAAGTTGTTTCGTAAGCCCAGAATCATTTCCGCAGTTTCCCTGGTGATTTTTTCATCCTCTCCGAATTCCATCACCATATCCTTATAGGTACTGTCCAGAGAATCGTGCATGTTCATTCCGCTGGCCAGCGCCACCGCCAAGGATTCCAAAAAGCCTCTGAACTGTCTGGCTAATTCCTTCAGCCGTTTTTCCTTACATTGGTTTGCTCGAATAGGGAGGAAGAAGAAGCCGCAGAGACTGCCCACCAGCAGGAAAATGATGATATTTCCGTACATGGTGGCCTTCGTAGCCCTTCCTGTTGCATCCAAAAACTGATTGCCGTAAAACACCAGACTCACCGCACCGCCGATGACCAGCGCTATGGCAAAGGCCTGAAGCTTTTCCCTGAAATTCAGATAATATACGTTGTAATTGGTCAGCTCCGTTCCCAAGGGGGAAAGGTAGCTTGCCGGTTCCTTTTCCTTCTTTTTCCGAAAAAACATTTGTCCCTCCAAAGCGCTTAAATCACCGTGTTGATTCCTGCCAGACGAAGCTTAAAATCCTTCTGCATCTTATTTTCCGTCCGCTTCAAAATGCCGTGTACCTTGGTAACGGTACTCTGCTCGTCCTCCTCAAAAACATAGAGGGGGTTCAGAAGAATTTCCCCGTTATGGAAGCCTAAAACCTCCGTAATCTCCATGGTCTTTCGGGAACGGTCTCTAAGACGGGACAGGTGAATGATGATGTCCACCGCGGAACCGATCTGCTGCTTGATGGCTTCCAGAGGTACATTTGCCGCTCCCTGCAGCACCATGGTTTCCAAACGGCTTAACATATCTCTGGTGGAGTTGGCGTGTCCTGTGGAAAGGGAGCCGTCATGTCCGGTGTTCATGGCCTGGAGCATATCCAGCGCCTCCCGGCCACGAACCTCTCCCACAACGATACGGTCCGGTCTCATTCGGAGGGAGGACTTAATCAAATCCGTCATGGAAATCTCACCCACGCCGGCGGAGTTGGCATTTCTGGTTTCCAAACGCACAAGGTTATCTACATTTTCAATCTGTAACTCTGCGGTATCCTCTACGGTGATAACACGCTCGTCTCTTGGAATATAGTTGGACAGGGCATTCAGAAAGGTGGTCTTTCCGGAACCCGTACCGCCGCAGACGAAGATGTTGTAACGAGCCTTGACCAAAAGCTGAAGCTTCTCCGCAATTTCCTTGGTGAGGGAGCCGAAGCGAATCAGCTTCTCCATGGTCATAGGCTCCTTGGAGAACTTACGGATGGTAATGGTGGGGCCGCAGAGGGCAATGGGGGGAAGCACCACGTTGACACGGGAGCCGTCCGGTAAGGTGGTATCACAAATAGGATTGGCCTGGTTTACTTCACGGCCTGCCAAACCTACGATTCTTTGGATAATATCCTCCAGTCTCTTCTCGCTTTCAAACTGCCGATCCAGCTGGAAGAGATGTCCCTTTTGCTCTATAAAAATGTTTTCCGGGCCGTTAATCATGACCTCGGTAATGCTTTCATCCTTTAAAATGGCATCCAAAAGGCCGAAGCCTCTGATGGCTCCGTAAACCTGCTGAACGATGGAGAGCTTCTGCTCCACGGAGCAGTAAGAGTTGCCGATTCTCTGGGCAACCACTTCCTTCACCTTCTCCTCCAACACGTCATCTTCAATCTGGCTTAAAACAAAGTTCGAAGAAATAAAGGATTTTAACTCCTCAACCAATCTTTGCTCCTCTGCGTAGGTCATGCATACTCCTTTCCCTCATCACGAAAATGCCAAAACCACCCCCAACCCCCTTCCTTTTCCAAAGAGGGTTCGGTTTTTCCCGGGATATCCTTATTCAATTTTCTCTTTCTAAAACACGATTTATACCCTTTAAATTTTTTATTAAAATAATAAAATTAGAAGAAATTGCAAGATAAATAATAGTTAGTTTAACCTTTCTTGTCAATATAATTCTATTTTATATTAATTTAAATTTAATTTATCCAATAATTTAATTAATAGGAAGGCGTTATTTTACGTATATTTTTTACCGAATTTAATGAATATCCATACCTTTTTTTCTTCTTTTATCCTTCATTTTTGTAGAACTCCTACAAAAATACTATGGTTTTTCTAAAATTTGGCCAAGAAAAAAAGAGAAACTATACAAAAATAGTTTCTCTTTTGGTTTTTAAGGCTCGCTCCGATGCAGTGTGGGTCTATAATTGGGGTACGCTCCCGCTAGCCTCGCCTCTGCGAAGGGAAGGGCTATAAGCATTCAGGTGATAAGCTCCAAAGCAGTATAGGTATGAAATCGAGCACGCTATCGCTAACCTCGCCCTGCGAGGGGAAGGACTGTATTCTATGTGACGATGTGCTCTGATGCAGTATGGGTCTGTAAGCGGGGCACGCTCCCGCTAACTTCGCCTTCGTAGCAGTACTAACTTCAAGCTTCGCTTTAGCTCGCTTTCAGTAAGTACTGACGGGCTCAGATTGCCCCTCTTACAGACCCATACTGCATCATTCGCTTCATCTTATTGGTTTCTACAGTCCTTCCCTTCGCCGGCTTTAGGTAAGTTTCGATGGGCTCAGATTGCTCTCTTCCATGCCTATACTGCTTCGGTCGCTTCACCAGATTGATTTCTACAGTCCTTCCCTTCGCCAGTTTTCGTAAATACCTGAGAGCTCAGATTGTCCCTCTTACAGACCCACACTGCAATCGCTTCATTTATTGATTTTTGCAGTCCTTCCCTTCGCCGGCTTTACTTATCTTCATAACGTTTCACATCAAATGAATCCCATTCTATTTTTAGTTTATCGTTTCAACTTTGCCCTGCAATATGCACAATAGGCTACAACAATACTAAGGTAAGGGATTAACTGAATAAACTGTAGTGGTACTCCGGTGTTTTGCAGGTAGTTGGCCATGCTTTGGCAGAAGCCGAAGAGTAGGGAAGCGAGGAAGGCCAGATAGGCATTTCCTCCTGCGATGGCCTGGGTCGCCAAAGCAATATAGCCTCGTCCCGCAGTCATTCCTGCGGAGAACAATCCCACATAGCCCATGGAAAGAAAGGCTCCTGCCATACCGGTTAAGGCTCCGCTGATGAGAAGTGCTGTTCGCTTCACCCGTTTTACGGAAATTCCCAGGGATTCCGCCGCCTCCGGGTTCTCTCCCACCGCAATAATTTCCATCCCCAATCGGCTCTTCTTAAAAAGAGCTGCGATGACAAAAACCAAAATCAAGCTTACATAGGTCAGGATATGCTGTCCGGAAAGAATCTTTCCCACAAAGGGAATATTCTCCAGCAAAGGGATATTTAAAGCCGGAAGCTTTAAGCTGTGTAAAGAAGTGGAAGCTCCCTTTTCCCCGGTAATCAAAAACAGAAGAAATACGGTTCCTCCGGAAGCTAAGGTGTTCAAGGCAATACCGGAAAGGATTCCGTTGGAATGTAGCTCCAAGATAAAGTAGGACAGAAGCAGGGATATCAAAAGGCCAATTCCTACCGCCGCCAAAAAGCCCAGAAAAGCGCTTTGGCTAAAGGCACTGACAATCACCCCGAAGAAGGCGGCAAAAAGCATGGTTCCTTCTAATGCAATGTTGCTGACTCCTGCCCGGGAGGCTGTCATTGCCCCTAAGGTCGTAAGAAGTACCGGGGTTGCGGTACGGAGCATGGCAAAGTAAAAGTCTTCCTTTCCCAAAATGGATAGCAATTCTCCCATTATGCCTCCTCCTTTCCCGATTCCGGCAGAGCGGTGTCCGTCGCTGCCAAGGATTCCTTCACTTCTCTTCTATGCTCCCAGCCGGAAAGGAAGGCCTCCGCGGTAACAAAGAGAATCAGTAAAGCCTGAATCAAGGCTACCAGTTCATTTTGCACATCGGACTTTCTGGACATGATATCCGCGCCCACACGGATATAGGCCAGGAAGAGGGCGGAAAAGGGCACCAGCGCCGGATTATTTCGGGAAAGAATGGCAATAATCACCCCGTCCCAGGCATAGGAGGGGGACTCCTGCCAGTTAAAACGCTGATACATACCCATTTGCTCCACCGCCCCTCCCAGGCCGGCCACCATTCCCGCCAGAACCTGGGTCAGGAGGATAACCTTTGAGGAGGAAATGCCCACCATTTTCGCAAAGGAAGGATTGCTTCCGGAAAGCCGAAGCTCATAGCCGAAGCGGGTTTTGTACAGCAAAATGCTGAAAAGTACCGCCAAAAGCAGGGCCAGGAAAAAGCCCAGGTGTAGCTTACTGCCCTTCACCAAAATCGGCAGCACCGCAGTTTTGGCATACTTTAAGGAAGCAAAGGTTCCTGCCTCCCGATCCGCAAAGTATTTGCTGATGGTAAAGAGTCCCAGATAGAAAAAGACATAGTTTAGCATCAAGGAAGTGACCAGCTCATTGGCTTTAAAATATAGCTTCGCCAATGCCGGCAGGCTTCCGATGATTCCTCCCATCACTGCCGCCAATAGTAAAATCACTAAGGGGTGCAGAGGGAAGGGCAGGCTCATACGGATAGCCAAGGTCGCGGTAAGCACCGCAGAAATATAGAGGCAGGCATCCGTTATCATGGAAAAGTTTCCCGACTTAAAGCAAAGGCTTAGGGCAAGTCCGGTGAATATCAGCGGGGTGGCCTGGGCAAAGATGGAAAGAAAATGCCGCATACTGCCAAGGGGACCCAAAAGCAGGTAGGAAATGGCTGTCCAGGGCTCCTTACTTACTAAAAAGATAATCAGCATGGAAATGCCAAGGGATATGCCCAGCGCCAGGATAAAACGAAAAAGCTGAAATTGTTGTTTACTGCTCATAAGCCTCTCCTATTCTCTCCTGACTGTCTTCTTTAACGCCCAACATATATAAGCCCAGCTCCTCCTCCGTCAGACTGCCGTCATTGTCCAGATAGCCCACAAAGCGCCCCTCATGCATCACAAGAATATGGTCACTTAGGGACAGAAGCTCCCCGAGATCTGCGGAAATGAGTAGCACCGCCTTCTTATTCTTCCGCATGTCCAAAATTTTCTTTCGGATAAAGGCAATAGCGCCCACATCAATTCCTCTGGTGGGCTGATTCAGGATGAACAAATGAGGATTGGCCTCATATTCCCGCCCGAAAATCAGCTTCTGGGCATTTCCGCCGGAAAGGGACTTCACATCCTGCTTGGTATTTTTGTATTTTACGGAAAAGGCCGAAAGGACCTTCTTGGTAAAGGCCTGAATCTTTCCGCTGTTTAAAAGCCCGAAGGAAAAAAGCGCCTTCTCCCGATAGCTGCGGGAAATGGCATTTTCCTCCAAGCTAAGCTTGGGCGCAGAGCCGTAAAGGAAGCGATCCTCCGACACATAGGAAATTCCCAGGTCCTGTCGCTTCTGTACGGAAAATGCGGAAAAGTCCTGGGAAAAGAGCTGAAGCTCTGCTCCATTTGCCGGAAGCGTTCCCACTAAGACCTGACAAAGCTCATTTTGTCCATTTCCGTCAATACCGGCAATCCCCAGAATTTCTCCCTCGGAAAGAGAGAAGGACAGATTTTGTAAAATCGCCTTTCCCCCCTCTCCCCGCAGGAAAATGTTTTTCCCGGAAAAGACCTTTTTCCCCGGAGAAAATGGCTCTTTCTCGATATCCAGACGAATTTCTCTTCCCACCATCAGTCGGGAAATGTCCGCCTCCGACAGGCTTTCCACCCCATAGGTTCCCATGGTCTTTCCGTCCCGGAGAATGGTCATTCTGTCGCAAAGAGCCTTTACTTCCTGCAATTTATGGGAAATAAAGAGGATGGTATGCCCCTTTTCCCGCAAGCTCCGAAGCTGCACAAAAAGCTCCTCGGTTTCCTGGGGCGTCAGCACCGCTGTGGGCTCGTCCAGAATAAAGATTTCCGCTCCTCTATAAAGCGCCTTTAATATTTCCAGCTTCTGTCGCATGGCAATGGAGATGTCGGAAACCTTTTTTTCCGCCTCCACTTGCAGACCGTATTTTTCGGAAAGTGCCTTACATTCCTCCACCGCTTTTTTACGGTCAACAAATAAAGACTTGCCGGTTCCCAGCACCAGATTCTCCGCCACCGTCATGGAAGGAATCTGCATAAAATGCTGGTGTACCATGCCGATGCCTTTTTCCATGGCTTCTTTGGAGGAATGAAACTCCACTTCCTCTCCCTTTACCAGTATTTTCCCCTTGGTGGGGGCGATTTCTCCATAGAGCATCTTCATCAATGTGGACTTGCCTGCTCCATTTTCCCCTACTAAAGCATGAATCTCTCCTTTTTCCACGGAGAGATTCACGTCTTCATTGGCCAAAACGCCACCGGGATAGATCTGGTAAAGTCCTCTTCCTGCTATGACTTCCACAGTTCCTCCTGTTAATATTCCTGATTCTATGCTGTAACTGATTCTCCACTTAGCCTTTCTTTAGAAAAGCTTGCAAAGCCTTTGCCAACTCTACGCTCCGAAAAAGCTTGCCGGGCAAGCGAAGATTTTGTCGGGATTTATTCGCCGCTGATAATGCTCTTTAACTTGCTTTCTTCCATACCGTAAGCAGTGTCTACAGTCACCTTGCCGCCAAGGATATCCTGCTTTGCGTCCTCTACCTTCTTCTGTACGTCTTCCGGTACTTCCTTCTTGTAAATGTCATTTTCCGCAATACCGACTACGCCGTCCTTAAGGCCCAGCACCTCCGCCTCACCGAAGGGAAGCTTGTCCTCTGCCGCCTTTTCCACGGAAAGATACAGGCTCTCTCCCACATTTTTGATGGCGGAGGAAATGATGTATTCCTGCTCAGGCTTTCCGGCATAAGCTTCCGCCTGGTCGGAGTCTACCCCGATAACATACTTCTTGCTTTCCGCCGCAGCCTCGATAACCCCTACGCTGGCAGGACCTGCTGCCACGAAAACGGTGTCCGCATTGTTGGCATACTGGGTTAATGCCAGATCCTTTGCTGTAGCGGAATCCACATAGGAGCCTACATAGGAAACCAATACCTTTACCTCAGGATCCATAAACTTTGCGCCCTGAATGTATCCTACTGCAGAGTCATTGATGACCGCAGCGGTATCCTTTGCCCCTACGAAACCGATGATATTGTCTTCATTTGCATAAGGCATGGAAGACTTGGTTACCCCTGCTGCCAAAACACCGGCCAGGAAGGCACCCTCATTTTGCTTATAGCTCATGGAATATACATTGGAAAGGTCTCCCAAAGTATAGTCTACAGCAGTATCGAAAAGGATGTACTTCTTCTCCGGATATTCCTGGGCAATCTTCTCGGTGATTTCCTTCATGTCCCAAAGACCGGTGATAATCAAATCCGCATCGGACTCGGAAGCATCCTGCATAGCCCCTTCAAACTTGGTCTTGTCGTTCCCCATTTCCACCATGGTCACTTCCGCCTTGTCGGAAAGCTCTTCCTGAATCTTCTTCATTCCTGCCTGCGCGGAATCGTTAAAGGCCTTGTCTCCGAAGGAACCGGTAACCAAAAGGGTGACCTTCAGCTTCTTGCCGTTACTTTCCTTATTGCCTTCCGCCTTCTCCTCCTTAGCTGCCGGGGTAGTTCCCTCCTTCGCGGCCTCTGTAGCGGTGGTGGCTTTAGCATTTGCATTGCCTCCGCAAGCTGCCAAAATAGCCATCATGCCTACTGCACTCAATCCTAAAATCCAGTTCTTTTTTCTCATTATTCCTTCTCCCTTTCGTAAAATAAACTTGTATGAAGTCTATCCAGCTCTGCCAGATAGTTCTCCTTCTTGAATTTGGGTACAAAGCTCTCTTGGATTCTTTTGGCTTCCGCCCCCTCGTTTTCCAAAAGTCGCATGACCGTATCCACAAAATAGTGGGCGGGAATCTGATAGGCCTCCCTTTCATTTTCCGTGCCGAAGTCTCGGCCGTGAATCCGTCCCTTGAAGCCGGAAATGCCGATTTCCACCGTGGGAAAGAGCATGGACAGGTCTCCCATGTCCCCGGAGGCTGTGCCGTGGGTTCCCTCCGCAATCCGACTTTCCGGCATATAACGAAGAATCTGGCTCCGTACCAGTTCCGTAAGTGCCGGATCCTGCTCTAAGGGAAGGTAGCCCGGGGTATTTTGGATTTCCAGGTCGCAGTTTATGGCCAGAGCCGCTCCCCGTAAAGCCCGGTCCACCTTTCTCTCCGTACTTCGGATGGCCTCTACAGTCTTTCCTCGAATATACATTTCCATCTTGGTTCTGGAAGGAACGGAATTCACCGTCTGTCCTCCCTCGGTTACGATGTAATGCACCCGGATGCAATCCTCCTCCGGAAAGCTTTCCCGAAGGGCATTGATGGCGGAAATCGCTAAAGTCATGGCATGAAGGGCATTTACCCCCAAATGAGGGCTGGCCCCGGCATGTGCCTCAGTGCCCAGGAAAGTGACCTTCTTTTGGCAGAAGCCGTTTAAGGAAGCCCCCACCTCGGCCTGATAGTCCGTGTCGATGAGCCCCATACTGTGGCAGGACAGAAGCACCGCACATTCATCAAAAAGTCCCAGTGAAATCATTTCCTGCTTGCCGGAGGAATGGGAAACCTTCCCCTCTCTAATGAGATTTCTTCGATAATCCATGTCGCAGAATTCTTCCGCAGGAGTGAAGAAAAGCTTCACCTTTCCCGGAAGCTGTTCCATAATCCCGGCTTCCTTCAGCGCCAAAAATACGGAAAGCATCACCCCGGTCTGGGCATAGTGGCCGCAGGCGTGGGCGGCATTTTGGTCGCTTGAGGCATAGGGATGTCCCAGAACCGGCACCGCATCAAACTCTGCAACTAAGCCGATGCAGGGACCTTCCTTTCCGGAATCCAAAGTCGCCATAAGTCCTGTGTAAGCCACCTCGGTAAAGGGAATCTCCGCATCCTGTAAGGCCTCTTCCACCTTTTCTCGGCTCCGAAATTCCTTATAGCCCAGCTCCGGGTTTTTGAAAATGTCTTCCGCCAAGGCGATGGCCTTGGGCAAAATACGTTCCAGTTCTTCATGTACTTTTTGCATAGGATGTCCATCCTTTCTTTAATGTGCTGACTTGCTGTCGCCGTTCCCTCGGCGCAACAGTTTGTTGCAAAAGTAAATATCTTTCGTATTCGTTCTTTGGCTGACTGCTATAGAAAAAGCTCCTTATCGCTTCTCCCGCCTTGCCTTCTTGGTGACTTGAAGCATTCTTCTATAGGTAAAAACCATAAAAAGCAAAAGGAACATGGAGTAATAGGGGAAGAGCTTCATGCTGAAGCTGCGTCCCAGAACCCCAAAGAAGGGAGGCATAATCAAGGTTCCCACATAGGCTGAGGCCATTTGTGCTCCAATCAGGGCAGAGGAATGCTCCACCCCAAAGTTATAGGGGGTGGAATGAATTACGGAAGGATAAACCGGGGCACAGCCCAGGCCGATGAGAATTAAGGCCGGCAGTACCATAGCCTTACTCCAGGGCGTAAAGAGGAGAAAAATGCCGAAGAAGACAATGGCGCTTCCCCCCAGTACCAACTGCTCATCCTTCCATTTCATGGTAAAAAAGCCGGAAAGAAAACGGCCGAAGGTAATGCCGAAATAGAATAGTGCCACATAGGAGGCGGCTAATTTTTCCTCCATGCCAAGGGCAAGAACCATGAAAGAGCCTGCCCATAAGCCCACGGTTTGCTCCAAGGCGCAGTAGCCATAGAAGCTGGCCAAGCTTTCCTTGGCTCCGGGAATGGCAAAGACCTCTCTAAGACTAAGCGCTCTTTGTTTGGGGGCTTCTTGTTTGGGAGCTTCTTGTTTAGGGGCTTCTTGTTTGGGGGCTTCTTGTTTTGCAGTGCTTGCTGCATTTTCCGTAAGCTCCTCCGGATTTTTCTTCCATAAGGAGAGACTGCAAAAAAGAATGATAGCCAGAATAAACTGAATTATAGAAACAATCAGATAGCCCCTATTCCAAGGCTCTCCTCTTTGTAAAACAAAGCCCATGATATAAGGACCTACGGAGGCGCCCAGGCCCCACATACAATGTAGCCAGCTCATGTGTCTGCTGGAATAGTGCAGAGCCACATAATGGTTTAAAGCCGCATCCACAGAACCTGCTCCCAAACCATAGGGAATGGCAAAAAGACAGAGCATAAGGAAGCTATGGCTAATGGAAAAACCGAATAAGGCAATGGCGGTTAAAAACACCGAAATTGCCGTAATTTTCCCCGTTCCAAAGCGACGATTCAATTTTTCGCTGTTTAAGCTGGAGAGAATCGTTCCTCCGCAAATAATCATAAAAACTGTTCCCGAATAGGATACGGGAACAGCAAATTCCTGATACATGATCGGCCAGGCAGAGCCCAGCAAAGCATCCGGCAGCCCAAGACTGACAAAAGCCAGATAAATCATGAACAACAGTATAGAAAACATCTTCTCTCCCCCTTAAATTCAATACCGCTCAAGAATACTCTGAAAAGAAGTTCTATGCAATAAATTTTAGGGAAAGTTATGATTTGAAAACGATGATTTGAAAATGATGGTTTAGCCGCTTACTTTTTGCTCGGATCTCCTATAGTAGTCCAGAAAATAGTCGGATCCTTCCTTCCACAATCCTGAATCAAAATTATAAAGACACTTGCACGCATTGGAGCTTAAGAGCCTATTTCTCGACTCTTCAATGGAGATATTCTCCTCCTCAGCCATATCCTCAATAGCATTTGTGAGTATCATGTCTGCACATATATTCATTTTTTCAAATGACATATTTTCTTGCCTCCTGAAAGCTTAGCTTCACAAAATCGCTCCTTTCGCCTTCAAAACAGTGCTAATTTCATCTAAATTGTACTCATCACCATTGATATGGAAAATGTCATAGCATGACTCTATATATTGCCAAATTTTATATTTTGAGAAGAGGGCATTGGCAGCAGCCCGACTCATTTTATATTTTTGACAAAACTCTCCTAATAATCTAATTTCCATAAATAATATTTCATTAATCATAAGAGTGTTACTCCTTATATGCTTAAGCGTCCAAATAGCAGTAAAATTAGTTTCTAACACTGCATTCTTATGAAATGATAATATCACAATTTATGAAATGCACCAATACGAAGTACGCCTATAAAGGCTATTTCCATTTTGTCTCGAATACTATATATTATTCGGGACAAAGGAGGTGAAGCTCTTGGCTGAAGGATACGCTAAACAAATTCAAGATCGAATCCATAAAGCTCCGGAGAGTAGTGTCTTCGTGAATTCAGATTTTGCTGACATCGCCAATACAGATACTGTCCGCCGAACTCTGAATCGCTTAGCACAAAAGGACACTCTTCGTAGAGTATTCAACGGTGTTTATGAAAAGCCAAAGTACAGTAAATTACTGGATGAGTATGTCGCAATCAATCCTGACACTGTGGTTAAAGCCCTAGCTAGGAGTTACCACTGGACTATCGCCCCATGTGGAAACACTGCTCTTAATCTTTTAGGTCTATCTACACAAGTAAGTACAAGCTGGTCCTACATTAGTGACGGCCCCTATAAAAGCTATAAGTGGAATAACACAGAAATTGAATTTAAGCATAGAACAAACAAAGAAATCACCGGACTCTCCTATATGACCAGCCTTGTCATTCAAGCATTAAAAGCTTTAGGAAAAAATAATGTAAAGTCTGACACCATAGACTATCTAAGGAAGAAATTATCAAAAGAAGAAAAACAAGCTTGTTTGCAAGAAGCTAAAGAGTCTACAGACTGGATTTATGATGCCATTCGTAAAATATGTGAAGGTGAAGTGCTATGAGAAAAATTGCTTGTTTGTCGGACAGCAATCGGCTGGAACTTTTTCGAAATACTGCTGAAAAAATGATAGATAAAGCATTATCTTTGCTCATCAGAAACATTTTTCCATCTTTTGTGTTTTTCCTTTGCAGAAGATATTGGAATAAAATAATTATAGTTTTCTATTCCAACAAATGGTTTAATACTGTTCCTATATGATAGGTTGTATAAACTTCTGAATCTATTTGATTGAGATATTCAAGATAATCAGGATTTACAGCGTAAAATCCATATTTAATCGCTTCTGCCATTGGATTCTCCTAAAAAAAACAGAGAGGATAACCCCCCTCTGTTAGCTTTAATGCTTCACCTTTGGGATATAGGTAGTGAGACACCTTCTTTAATGCTCCACCTTTAACGGTAGTGGGACACCCTTTTTTTTTTACTGGAAGTATAACGAATATTTTTAGAAATATCAAATTGGTATATTTCCTATAGTATTCTCCTCTTTTTATGGAAATTTTTTTCCGCCTTTCCCTTGAAATTCATAAAAAAAATTTATAGACTATTGCTGTTTTTTTCTTTAGTTGAGACTCCTTATCCTATTTAGTCCAGCCGGTTTTTACTTTAATCCGAAAGGCTCTACAACTAAAGAACTTTATAGAAGGAGATTTTGTTTTATGCTTCATGAACAGCAAAAAAAGGCGCTAAAGGCCGCCTTCCCTCATACCGTTCCCATCTTAACCGGCTTTTTATTTCTGGGCTTTGCTTACGGTATCTATATGCACAGCGCCGGCCTTTCCGTGGTCTACACCTTCTTTATGGCTTCCTTAATCTACGGCGGTTCCTTAGAGCTCTTGGCTGTAGGATTTCTATTAGGTCCTTTCGCTCCTATGGAAACGCTTTTTCTGGCTATTATGATTCAGCTTCGACATCTGTTCTACGGCATTGCCATGCTGGATAAATTCCCCAAAAAAGGATGGAAGCATTTTTATCTAATCTTCGGCATGTGCGACGAAAGTTTCAGTATTAATTATAGTACAAAAATACCGGAAGGGGTGGATCCCGGCTGGTTTATGTTTTTTGTGACACTCTTAAATCAAATCTACTGGGTGCTAGGCTCCTGTCTTGGTACGCTTCTTGGAAATGTCCTGCCTTTTTCCACAGAGGGGATTGATTTTGTCATGACTGCTCTCTTTGCGGTGATTTTCTTAGATCAGTTTTTGAAGGAGAAAAATCATTTTTCTTCTCTGCTGGGACTGGGGGTATCCATCCTTTCCCTAGTAATTTTTAAAGCAGAGCATTTCATCCTACCTGCTATGCTTGGCATCCTAAGCATTTTCCTCCTGGCAAAGCCTAAGCTGGAAAGGCAATTTATGGAAGCGAAGAAAAGCTAATGTAGTAAACGAAGTTTTTAGAAAGGCAAGCTTATGACTGTATGGCAACGCATCATTATCATAGCGCTTTGTATTCTGGGCACCATGCTGACCCGCTTTTTGCCCTTTATCTTATTTCAAAAAAATACCCCTAAAACAGTGCAATATCTGGGAAAGGCTCTGCCTCCCGCAAGCTTTGCTCTGCTTTTGGTGTATTGTCTTCGTAATGTTCAGTTATTTAGCGGAAACCAAGGACTACCGGAGTTTCTTTCTCTTGGACTAACCATCCTGATGCATTGTTGGAAGCGGAATATGCTGCTTTCCATCTTCTCCGGCACCGTCCTGTATATGCTGTTTCAACAGGGGATTTTGGCTTTGCCGTTTTAACGGCCTAGGAATTGTCAGAACAGCTATGCGTCTTTAAAGATAGCGATTATCGATTGCTCTACTCATGTAAGCGCCTTTTTTGAAAAATCCGCCTTCCTTTAAGCCCCAAGCGATTGCCGAGCAGGCAAGCTCTTCTTTAGCATTCATTTTCGCACTTAGAGAGGTGAGAACTATCCCTTGGGGGAACAGCTGTGCACTCAGGTATTCATACAGCCTATCTGCCTCTCCCTTTTCCACCAGCTTCGTAAGATAAGTAGGATTGGTATCCCACCATTCAGATGCCTTACAGAAGGATGCACTGGCACGCATTTCTCCAGTAGAGAGCTTCTCTGCGCAAAGCGCACGCAAATTTTCCAGCTGTGCCTCCTCTATCACACCATTTGTAATCGAATAAGCATAGTACGCACAAGCCAGACCTTCATCTTCAGCTTCCTTTAAAAGGTAAAGATTCGAAATGCCCCTTTTCTTGTATTTCTTCCACTTTGCGGCAATATCATGAAATACCTTTCCACTATAACGATCAGAGCTTCCCTGCTCTAAAGCTTCTTCCAATGCAGGAAGATCCACCTCTTTCTTTTCCCAATCATCAATCAAATTATACTGTAGCTCTGCCATCCTCTTCCTCCTAATCTTAAAGTAAAGCACAAGACAAATCCTTTACTTTTCATTGTATTTCGAAAATCATAAATTACAAGAGAAAAGCCACTATATTTGTTCTCTGCGTCAAGTAAGCCTTTTGCCAAAACCTCCAATAGTGCTACAATATCCATTAGAGTAATCTCCTTTGCATAGTTTTTTAGTCGAAACCATTGTATCAAAGTGTTAATGATTACTCTCTTTTTATTCCTTTAGCAACTGACAAAATCTTTACTCTATTGGCAAAGAAAGGGAATGCGCTTTATGAATTCAGAGCAGATTGAAAAGAAGAGACAGGGTGAAATCCGTTTGATCTCGGAGATGATTTCTCTATACTGCAAGAAGAAGCACGGTGGATCCGGGGCACTTTGCGAAGAATGTAAGGCGCTTTCGGACTATGCCATATCGAGGATTGCCCGTTGTCCTTTTATGGAAAAAAAGAGTTTCTGCAGTTATTGCCCGGTACACTGCTATTCGCCGGAAATGCGGGAGAAGATTCGGACGGTCATGCGGATAAGCGGACCGAGTATGCTGCTCCATCATCCGCTCTTATCGATTTCTCATGCGGTAGAGGGAATGAAAAATAAGAAAGCGGGAAAAAAGCCGGATGCTTAGGGGATAAAACTGAAATGATGGAAAAGGAAAGTGTAAATAGATAAAAGAAAAGGGAGAATTAATGATTAAAATGCGTTTGATTCGGCTCTTAGAGGGAGCCGGAAAGTATATCGTACAGCAGATAGTATGGCAATGGATTTCACTCCTTGCACAGGTCGTGATTGTGTACAATATTGCTCATCTCTTAGAGAATGCTTGGCAGAAGAAATTAAGTACGGAGGGAATAGCCCTGACTATGGGGATTGTTCTGCTCGGACTGGGCTTTCGCTTTCTCTGCGACCGCCTGTATACAAAGGCGAGCTTTCATGCCAGTGCGGATGTGAAACGAATCCTTCGCAATAAGATTTATGGGAAAATGCTTGCCCTCGGACCGGCTTATCGAGAAAGCGTAAACAGCGCGGAAATCGTGCAAATGGCAGGAGAAGGCGTGGAACAGCTGGAAACCTATTTCGGAAGGTACTTAAGTCAGTTCTTCTACTCCCTTTTGGCTCCGATTACCCTCTTCTTTATCCTCTCGCGCATCAGCGTTCAAACGGCACTGCTCCTCCTACTTGCTGTGCCTCTTATTCCTATTGTCATTATGCTTGTTATGATTGTAGCCAAAAAATTACTCAGTAACTATTTTGCAATCTATTATGGACTTGGCGACAGCTTTTTGGAAAAGCTGCAGGGCATGACCACCTTAAAGATTTATCAGGCGGATCAGGCTGCAGCGGAGGACATGGACAGGGAAGCGGAGCTTTTCCGGAAAATCACGATGAAGGTGCTTTCCATGCAGTTAAACAGTACTTCGGTGATGGATATTATCGCTTACGGCGGGGCGGCGGTCGGGATCATCTCGGCACTTGGTCAATTTTCCAAAGGGGCAATTTCTCTTTCCGATGTTTTAATGATTACCCTCCTTGCGGCGGAATTCTTTCTCCCCATGCGACTGCTCGGAAGCTTCTTTCATATCGGCATGAACGGCATGAAGGCAAGTGACCGAATCTTTGCTTTCCTGGATCTTCCGGAAGCGGAAGACGGGAAAGCTGTACTGGAAGAAAAAGAAATACGGATTTCTATGGAGAAACTTTGCTTTTCCTATGAGGAGAGTCGGGAAATCCTTCGTGATGTCGAATTGGAAATTCCTGCCTATTCCTTTGTGTCCCTCGTGGGTCTTTCCGGATCCGGAAAATCCACTATAGCCGGGATTCTTATGGGGAAAAATAAGGGCTACAAAGGCTCCGTAAAGTTAAACGGCAGAGAGCTTACGGAATTTTCGTCTCGGTCTGTCCTCGATAAAATGACGATGATCGGGCATGACAGTTGGATCTTTAAGGGGACTGTGCGGGATAATCTTCTTCTTGGAAATCCCGGTGCAACAGAGGAGGAGATGAAGGAAGCCTTAAAAAAGGTAAACCTCCTCTCCTTTATAGAAGCACAGGGCGGACTTGCTATGCCGCTCCTTTCGAATGGTACCAATATTTCCGGAGGGCAGAAACAGAGACTTTCTCTTGCAAGAGCACTTCTCCACGATACTCCGGTCTATATTTTTGATGAAGCGACATCGAATATTGATGCGGAAAGTGAAGAAAGGATTATGGAGGTCATTCATGAGCTTGCAAAGAGCAGAACGATTCTCTTGATTTCCCATAGGCTGGCTAATGTTGTAGGGAGTGATTGTATTTTCATGTTGGAAAACGGTAGAGTGGCGGAAGCCGGAAAGCATGAGGAGCTCCTTAAAAAGGGAGGCAGCTACAGCCGTTTGTTTAAGGAACAAAAGGAGCTGGAAAGCTTTTCCGAAACACGTAAAGAAAGTTCTACAGAAAAACAAAAAGATACTGGTTTTGAAGAACAAGGGATTATGGAAGACTTGCAGGATAAAACAGGAGAAAGGGAAGATACAGTAGAGGAAGGAGGGGAAAAGCATGAATAAAAGAAGGTCGGATTTGGCCATTATGCGGAAACTTATCGTTCTTGTAAAGCCTCTTACGGGAGTAATGCTGACCGGTATTATCTTAGGTGTTTTGGGATTTTTATGTGCAATCTTCCTGACCATTCTCGGGGGATACGGAATCCTAAAGGGGATTTTGGAGCTTCCTGCTTTGCATGGGCTTTCCGGAGACGGTTTATTTATGCCGGGGGGCGTCATCTCTTTTGTTACAGGCTCATGGCAGAAGCTCTTTACCGTGATTTTCCTCTTTGCCGTAGCACGTGGAAGCTTGCACTACGGCGAACAGTATTGTAACCACTACATTGCCTTTCGAATCTTAGCGATTATCCGTCACAAGGTATTTGCCATATTAAGAAAACTCTGCCCGGCAAAGTTGGAGGGAAAGGAAAAGGGGAATCTCATCTCCGTCATTACTTCGGACATCGAACTCTTAGAGGTCTTTTTTGCGCATACCGTTTCCCCGATTGCAATTGCCTTTTTAACTTCGCTGATTATGCTGATTTTTATCGGAAAGCAACATATCCTGGCTGGGGGAATTGCTTTTTTTGCCTATCTTACTGTCGGCGTGCTACTTCCCATTTGGAACGGAAAGCGCAGCGCAGAAGCCGGAATGGCGCTTAGAAGCGAGATGGGTGAGCTAAATAACTTTGTTTTGGATAGTCTCTACGGTCTGGATGAAATCCAGCAATACCATGTGGGAGAAAAACAAGCTATGGAAATGGACGAAAGGTCGAAAAGACTCTCTGCTTTCCAGAGAAACTTAAGCTCCTTTGAGGGCTCACAGCGTGCGGTGACGAATCTTGCGATTCAGCTTTTTTCCTGGGGAATGCTCTTTACCATGCTTTTCCTTTATCAGAGAAATGCAGTCAGCTTTTCTGAAATGCTTCTTTCCACCCTTGCCATGATGAGTTCCTTTGGACCGGTTGTAGCACTTTCTTCTCTTTCCAATACCCTAAACCAGACCTTGGCCTCCGGAGAGAGGGTGCTTTCCCTTTTAGAGGAGGAGCCGGCGGTAGAAGAGGTATCAAACGGAGAAAATATTGAATTTAACGGTGCAAACGTCGAAAAACTTACATTTTCTTATCAGTATGAAATCATTCTGAAGCAGGTTTCGATTGACATTCCGAAGGGAAAGGTTCTCGGGATTCACGGTGTCAGCGGCTCCGGAAAATCCACTCTTTTAAAGCTGCTTATGCGTTTCTGGGATACGAAAAAGGGAGAGATTTTATTTTCCGGAAAAAATGTGAAGGAAATCAATACGGACTGCCTTCGCAAAATGACGAGCTATGTGACACAGGATACCATTCTCTTCCATGATAGCATCGGGAAAAATATTGCGGTCGCAAAGCTCTCCGCTACGCAGGAAGAGATTGAAAATGCGGCGAAGAAAGCAAGCATTCATGACTTTATCATGAGCCTCCCCAAAGGATATGAAACAAAGGTGGGCGAGCTTGGAGATTCTCTTTCTGATGGAGAAAAGCAACGAATAGGTCTTGCAAGAGCCTTCCTTCACGATGCGGAGCTTCTGCTTCTCGATGAGCCTAGCAGTAATCTCGATGTCTTAAACGAGGGAATTATTTTGCAGTCCTTAGAGAAAGAAAAAGAAGGAAAGACTGTAGTGCTGGTTTCTCACAGACAATCCACCATGTCCCTTGCTGACCGGATTTATGAGATGGAAAAGGGACGAGTTTCCTAGTTAGGAGAATAGTATGGGAAAAGAAACAAAAACCAATGCGTGCAGAATTCTCGACAAGGCGAAGATTTCCGGAAACAAAAAGGTAGAAATGCTTCCCATGAAGGATTTACTGAGTATCACTGGTTATATCCGAGGATGCTGCAGCCTCGTCGGAATGAAAAAGCAGTTTCCGACCTTTGTGCAGGAAGAAGCAACGGTGCTGTAAGAAAGGCTGATGCCAAGAGAGACGATTAAGAATGACTATAGAGATATATTTATTCCTCCATTTTCTTAAAATTCCGGGCTTTTCCGGGTGAAACAAAACAATATTGCTGCCATGGATAAAGCCTTTTTTTCACAAGGGGCCCCGCGCGAAGCGTGAGGTATTCCAAGTACATTCTAAGTTTTACAATACGGGAAGTCGGTCTGTATTGCAACGAAAAAATGCACTATATGTACCTACAGCTCTTGGCAAAAGATTGTGTATTCTTGGGATAAAGACTATACTACAAAAAATGACAAAACGCTTTGAACGACAATGAGGATCAATATGAAAATCAGTAGTGACTATACATCAAATAGAGCATGGTTAAGAGATGTGGTTGGCAATCAGCCGATGATTTTACGCTCTGTCTCCGCCTTGGAATATTTGCAGCTCTTTGTGGGCTACTTTTCAGAAAACAAGGTGGAGGTTTATGCCTTGGAGGAAAGTCCGGAAGAAAATATCCGATGCCATATCATAGAAGATTTGGAAGCTATAGAGTATATACGTTTTGAAAATGTTCTTTGTTCCAGTCCAAGCCAGGCTGTAAATGATATGCTTTCCGATTTTGAGCATAGCGATGAAACTGCTCTTGTAGAAGCTTTGAGCAAATATTACTATTCCCACGAAGAAAGCTTTAGCGGATTGAATATCAAAAAAGAAAACCAAAAGCGATTTGAAGAACTAAAGGACTGGGCTATAAACTATTTTGAGGTAGGTTGAATGAAATGACTAAGCAAGAAGAGATTTATTCCTAGCTTTTACGATTCCTCGAACCATTTTACAACGATAATCCAAAGTCCAACTCCGTTTGGGACAATGATAAAAAGGAATGGTCTGGCAATATCTAATTACACTTAAAGCATGCACAATAATAGAACTGCCTCTACATTAAGTTCAGTTCACGGAAGAGTTTTTTTCTGTAGCGTTTATCCTTTGAAGCTTTTTTGATATCTTCCAGTCTGCCACTTTCCGCTAAAATACCCATTAATTGTGCTAATTTCTCACTGCCTTCTTCTCTGCCTTCTTCTAGGGCAGCTTGGCGATAACGTTCTAAAAGAATATTCATATTTTTGTCTCCCTTCTGCATAAAGTCTGTGGATTTAAGTTCTGCTACTCTTTTGGACAGTATTGTCGAATGCATTTGCTTGGGATTGTTGGCATGAAAATCTTCTGCCAGTCTTCCCAAGCTATTATTTTCTATTTTCGAGGTATTAAAGTATATAATATAAGAGTCATCATCAAAGGGCTGGCCATTTTCTTTAATGATTCTTTCAATATGATAAGATTGTAGTCCTCGTTTGAAAATATCTTTAGCTGTAATAAATATAACATATGTTTTAGGTAATTGCTTGAAATTTTGTCCTTTCTTTAGAGAATGAATGTCTATTAGACTGGCGTGAAATCTAGCTCGTTTCGGGATTGCTTCTTGAGAATCATTTTGGATTTCAATGTTATATAGATTGTGCTCTTTGTCCTCGCAGTAACAATCCAAGACAAGAGAATGTCCATGAATATTGGGAGTGTCTTTCTGAATACATTGATCTTTCAAACGTAAAGAATCATTTTCCATAATAACTTGTAAAATAAATTCGGTGCATTGCTTATCCTGCAATACGATTTTGATAAAGATATCATCCATAAGAGTTAGGGATGATATAATAGCTTGTTTTACTTCTAGCTGAGAGCTTGATTTTTGTAATGTGTGTTGCTCTTTTGAATTTTTAGAATTTTTTGCTGGAAATTGAGGCATGAGATTCTCCTTTTAGAAATAGGAATAAGAATAGACATAGTAAGAAGGGAAAGAATCGACAGAATTATGTAGTGCTATAATTGTAATGTGGCAATTGTAAATATACTAGTCTCCATATTCGGATAATATCCGTTAATGGATAAGGTGTGCAATAAAATATCTCCTCGCATCCAAGGTAATGGACGAGAGGAGATATTGGAATTTCTTTTCCACTGCTTTTTCATTCTATTATCCTACTTTTCCCAGCAGGCTGTCTCTATATCCGGTAAGGATCTTTATATTCTCTCGCTCGTAAGAATTCAAAACCTGACTTTCAATCTTATCATATTCCGACTTACTGTACTGCGGTCTATACCAGGATTTAGAAGAAAAATATGCATTAAGGTCTTGAGTGTCGTATTGTCTTCCATGGCGAGCATAAATTTCATTAATCGCTAAACGGAGGGTTGCCGCATCCAAGCTCTCATACTCTCCCCGAGCAATCAGTCTCTCGTTGGCGTATGGGAAAATAAATTCAGAAGCATTGGTAGCCGTTCCGGCATTGGATTGACCTGTACTGTTCACCAAGCCGGCATAACTATAATCTCCCCCCATATCTACATCGGTAAATTCCGTACCATTGGTTAAAGTCACTATAGGATAATCAATGGTTTCAAGACTATTCCATGTCACATCCGCATCCCCGTTCCAGCTATTGTCTTTTAGGTTTCGCATCTTGCCGGATACCTTTAAACCGTTTTGCTCTGTTTTGGAAAAGGAAAGCCCCTCTAATAAAAACTTTGCTTCTCCATAAAGACGAAACTCAATCTGTTCTTTTCCGTCCTTAATATAAGGGATAAGCATATACTCATTAGCAGTACTCTTCCACATTGCATCTCCGGGATAGGATGCAAATATATTGGATTTGTTTACCGCTCCGCTATCATAACTAAGCTCCTCTGAACCGGCGGATGTACTTTCTTCTGTAGCTACAGTAGATTCATCAGCTTTCTCTTCCGCCTTTACCGATGTACTTTCTTCCGCCTTAGTTCCTTCACTTCCCTTTGCCTGACTATTCCCTTTACAGGAAACCAGACTAAGGCTTAGAAGCAATCCCAAAAAGACGATTGCCAAGCTTTTCTGCAGAACCGCTCCGGTTCCTTTTGTCTTCATCATTGTTCTTTTCATACGCTCTTTCTCCCATGATTCATTATGTTAAATTTTATGAATATACCTTATTGCATTATAAGGTTTGGAGTAGTGAATAGCAAGTATGATGGCCTTATCCCGAAGTTATGAAATAAGGATTAGATAATTTATAGAAACATAATCAATCATCACTTTACTCGCAATAATCAATCATCTATTTGCTTGCAAATGCTTGCAAAGTAGCTCCACTAAAACTATACTATGGGATAATAAAGGAGGCGAATTATATGGCAAATACAAAAGCAGTTTATGCAAGAATTGACACGAAATTAAAAGAAAATGCTGAAGGCATACTACAACAACTGGGAATTTCTCCTTCCAGCGCCATTCAAATGCTATATAGTCAGATAGTACGGACAAATGGATTTCCTTTGGATTTACACTTGTCTTACCAAGTTCCAACAGCTATAGGAAATATGAGTCAAACTGAATTAAATACCGCATTACAAGAAGGATATGAATCTACTCTGACAGGGAAGAGTTATTCTGTGGAAGAAGTTCAACAGCTAATGAAAGAAGAGTTTCAAGTGGGAACCATGGACAAGTCGAAATACTCACAGGGTTCATGTTGATAATTTTGTCATATTCTATATGGTTCATTCTAATATCAATGAGCTTACCATTCTCCGAATCTTATATGGGAAGTAGAATATTGAGCAAGTCCTAATGTCTCGAATAATATTTTATTCTTAACTCTTTATTCCGGTTTCATCTAATAAATATTACATCTTTAGTTCTTTATTTCCGCTTCCATCCCATGAACGCTATACTTTAATTTCCTTCTTCTCCCTTTCCTTCAATTCCTTTAAAATTCCTCCGGTAATCAGGGCTGCAATAAGCGCCGCAAAGATATCACTGAGGGGCTGAGACATTTGCAGGCCGAAAAGCCCGAAGGCACGGGGGAAAATCAGTAAAATCGGAATCAGGCAAATGCCCTGCCGTAGCAGTGCCACGATACTGGCCCGAAGGGGATAGCCGGTGGTCTGGGAAAACATATTGGCCATGGTAATCTGAGCAGCCAGGGGCATGGTCAGGCATTGCAGCTGCAACGCCATTGTGCCGATTCGAATAACCTCCACATCTTCTTTTCGGAAGGCAGTGACGATGGGCTTTGCCATAAGGAAGACTCCTGCTCCGGCAAAAATCAGCATAATAAAGCAGACCTTCAAACTGAAACGGTAGGCCTCCGCCACACGCTTGTAGTGCTTGGCTCCATAGGCATAGCCGCAAACCGGTTGAAAGCCCTGTCCGAAGCCGATAACCAAGGAAAAGATAAACATGCTGACACGCATTACAATGGCCATAGCTGCGATAGCCGCATCTCCGTAAGGATGGGCGGAAAAGTTCAGTAAAATGGTGGAAACACCGGCAATTCCCTGTCTGGCAAGGCTGGGACAGCCGAAGCGCAGAATAATGCTGTAACGTTTTAAGCCGGGCTTAAAATTTCGAAGCGCTACGGAAATGCAGGCCGGCATCTTGTTGCATTGGTACAATAAAATACCGAAGGATATCATTTGACTGATTACGGTAGCCACCGCAGCGACGCCAATCCCCATTTTCCCAACGTAAATAAAGAGAGGGTCTAAAAACATATTGAGGACACCGCCGGTACTGATGCCGATCATGGAATAAAAGGAATTTCCCTGAAAGCGGAGCATATTGTTCATGCCCAGTGAAGCCATCATAAAGGGGCTTCCGAAAAGAATGATTCTGGCGTACTGCGTAGCGTAAGGGGCAATGGTTTTGGTGGATCCCAGAGCGTAAACCAGAGGTTCTACGAAAATGCCGGCAATGATTGCAATCATAGTTCCGATAATCAATTCCGTAAAAAATCCTACTGCCACATAACGTTCCGCTTCTTCCTGCTTTTTCGCTCCCAACAAACGGGAAATTTCGTTTCCGCAACCCATGCCGATCATGAAGGCGATTGCCTGAATGATTGCCGCCATGGAGAATACCACTCCCACTGCGGCAGAGGCGGAGGTTCCCAAGCGGGAAACGAAGAAGGTGTCCGCCATATTATACACCGCCACCACAATCATGGACACCATGGAGGGAAAGGCCAACTTGGGAATCAAACGATTCACCGGTTCCTCCAGCATTTGCCGAAACTTCTCCTCCTCGCTTATGGCCATGTCTTCCTCTCCCTTCTCTGGCAATTTTTCTACTTCCATGCTACAATGACAGCCATTATACTACCGTGAAATTTTTTTCGCAAAAAAATCTTGAGTTTTGAGAGTTATCAGCGTTTATCGGTGGTTTTATTGATTTGACGTTTATCGGTGGTTTTATTGATTTTGCGTTCATCAGTGGTTTTGCAATTTTAGTATTGTGAGTATGTTAAGAGTCAGGGGAGTTCAGAAATGAAGAAGTTTTTTCGTTATGTCAGTCAAAGTATAGTCGGGATGATTGGACTTTCCGTTTATATTTTAGCGGATACCTATTTTATTTCTTCCTATGCAGGAACCGATGGACTTGCGGTTTTAAATTTGATTCTTCCGCTGTACGGCCTTCTCAATGCCCTGGGCAATATGATTGCGGTGGGTTGTGCCACCAGATACAGCATCCGACAGGCTGCGGGAAAGGATGTAAGCTCCTTCTTTTTACAAGCTATTTTTTGGAACTTCATTTTCGCCCTGCCCTTCACCTTCTTCGGGCTCTTTTTTCCGAAGCAGGTTTTGGCAATTTTAGGGGCAAATGCGGAATTGCAGAATCTGGGAATGAGCTACGTTCGAATCATTTTAGGCTCTGCCTTCCTCTTTATGGCAAACAGCAGTATGACTGCCTTCACCAGAAATGACAAGAACCCCTCCATGGCCATGGTCGGCTCTTTGATGGGTTCCCTCTTTAATATCGTATTTGACTATATTTTCATGTTCCCCATGGATTTGGGCATGACCGGTGCTGCTCTGGCTACTGCCCTATCTCCGGTGGTTACCAGCTTGGTTTGCACTCTGCATTTTCGGAGTCCGAAAAATACCATTGCCTTTCGTTGGCAAAGTCCGCGCTTCAAGCATCTCTGTGCCTGCTGCAAGCTGGGATTTTCTGCCTTTGTCGGCGACCTGACCAGTGCCGTGACCATCAGTACCTTTAACGGCCTGATTTTAGGTCTTAGCGGAAATATCGGTGTTGCCGCCTACGGTGTCATTGCCAATGTTTCCTCTGTCTGCACCTGTGTATTCAATGGTTTGGCTCAGGGAAGCCAGCCCTTAATCAGCAACAGCTACGGAAAACGTGATATTCATAAGCTGCAGTCCTACCTGCATTACGGCATTGTAAGTGCTTTGGTACTGGCGGTTTTGATTGTGGCAAGCATCATTTTCCAAAGCGACTTTTGTATCGCTCTTTTTAACCGGGAAAATGATTCTATCCTCTACCAGTATGCCAAGGAAGGAATTCCCTTGTATTTCATCGGTTTCCTTGCGGCCGGGCTGAATATCCTGATGGTAAGCTATTTCTCCGCTACCAACAATCCCCGCCCCGCCTTTATCTGTTCTTTACTGAGAGGCACCATCGCCATCGTATTTTTTGCCTTCTTACTTTCTTCCCTTCTGAAAATGCCGGGGGTTTGGCTTTCCTTCCCCGCATCTGAAGCCTTCACCTTCCTGGTGGTGCTGTATTTTTACCGGAAGGAGCGGAAAGAGATGAAGCTGCATTTGGAGGCGCAGCAGGAGGGTAAATAAAGCCGGAAGAAAGACCGAAATCATTGAAGGAATACGCTCCGACGCAGTATAGGTATGAAATCGAGCACGCTCCCGCTAACTTCGCCCTGCAGCGGTACTAAGCGAAAAACTACAGTTCCTTTGTTTTTCGCAAGTACCGGCGGGCTCAGATTGCTCTCTTTCATACCTATACTGCTTCTGTCGCTTCAGCTTATTGATTTCTACAGTTCTTCCCTTCGATGGCTTTCTGCAAATATCAGTGAGCTCAGATTACCCCTTTTACAGATCTATACTACATCTGTCGCTTCACTAGATTGATTTCTACAGTACTTCCCGCCGCTGATTTGCAAGTAACGTGAGATAAAATTGCCCCTTTTTCAGGCCTATACTACATCTGCCGCTTCACTAGATTGATTTGTATAGTTCTTTCCTTCGCAGGCTTGCAAGTATCAGTGAGCTCAGATTGCTCTCTTTCATAACTATACTGCTTCTGTCGCTTCAGCTTATTGATTCTTGGGTATAACCGATGAAATGCTTTTATCTGTAGTCATTTAGCTTAATATTTCAGACAAAGAAAGTGACTCCGCAGAGTGCATATAGCACACCAAAAGACCGCTTTTATTCTTCCTTCTTCCGGCATTGTGATTTGTGCTTTTTTAGCGAACAAGCAGTCTAAGAAACCGTTCAATTCCTTTGCATTATTATCAGCATATTTTTTCCACCCTCAAAGTTGTATTTAAAAAAATCGAACCGCCCTACAGCCTTGCTTTACAAGGGTGCAGAGCGGTTTTAATCAATACCTTTCATGCTATAAGTCACTTTTATTCTATAAGCTGACAATACAAGTCTCATGGTAGTGCGATTGCAGTATAAGTGGGTAGGAGGACAATCTAAGCTAATCAGGGCTTGCAGATAGCATACCAAGCGAAGCACTGTAGAATTTAAAAAGTCAAAGCGAAAGATACAGTATAGGTATGGAAGAGGGCAACCTGAGCTTGTCGCTACTTGCAAACCTGTGAAGCGAAGGAATATGAGAATTAATTGAGTGAAGCGACAGATGCAGTATAGGCATGAAAGAAGGCAATCCGAGCTTGTCGGTACTTGCAAACCTACGAAGGGAAGGACTATGGAAATTAATTGAGTGAAGCGACTGATGCATAATAGGTCTGTAAGAGAGGCAATCTGAGCCCGCCGGTACTTACTGAAAGCGAGCAAAGCGAAGCTTGAAGTTAGTACCGTTGCGAAGGCGAAGTTAGCGAGAGCGTGCCACGATTACAGACCTATTATGCATTGGAGCGTATTTCTTCAATAGTTACCGTCCATCCCTTCGTAGGGGCGAGGTTAGCGGGAGCATGCTCGATTTCATACCTATACTGCATCGGAGCTTACTTCTATACTGCATCAGAGCATCCCTATTTATCTTCCAGAATGATACTGTAGCAAAAGCTCTTTGCTTCATCCGGTCCCAGGGTAATGCGATCTTTCATGGAGCATAGCTCCTCCATTACGCCTTCTCTTCCGGGGAGGCTTGTCCATGGCTCTACGCAAAGGAAGGGAGTCTTCTCTCCATAGGGCTGCCAGAGAGCAATATAGGGATAGTCCTCATAAAGGAAACGAAGGGAGACCGGCTCGTCATCACTTCCCAGCACCAGTTCTCCTCCACTGTTCGCCAGCACCACCGCATCATTTCGGAACAGAACGGTTTCCAAGGGGAGGCGTCCGTTTACCAAGGCGAAATTCTCCCGTTCCTCCAAGGTAAGTAAGTCTTTTGAAAAGCGAACCTTCTCCATCATCGCTTCCTGCTTAGGGAAGTGAATGGCGTAATCACTTATTGCCTGCTTCTTGGAAAAAGGGAGGTAGAAACCGGGATGTCCTCCCAGTGCAAAATACATTACCTCAATTCCCAGATTCTCCACTCTGGAGCAAACATCCAGACGATTGTCCTTTACCCGGTAGCTTTGCTGTAAACGAAAGGAAAAGGGGTAAATCTTTCTGGATTCCGCACTATCCCGAAATTCCAAGGTGCAGGAATCCTCTTCCTGATCTACGATACGAGCCTGCATGGAGCGTAAAAAGCCATGCACGTCCATGGGGTATTTCTCTCCATTGTAATAATAGGCCTTCTGAAAAAGACGTCCGATAAAGGGAAACAGAAGCGGGGAACGCTCTTTCCAATACTTTGCATCTCCCTGCCATAAGCACTCTCTGTTTCGTTTTTTGTCAAACACGGACTGTAATTCCGCTTCTCGGTTAATCTCCACCTGCAACAGGGCGGACTCAATCTTTATCATGCCTTTTTCCCTCCTTTAAACGGAACAGCTCCCTCTGTTCCTGCACCGACTTTTCCCGATGCCTCTGTCATTACTTCTGTCATTACTTCTGTCGTTACTTCTGTCAATGTTCCTGCCTACAATCTTGCCTTGCAAAATCTTTTTGCAATCCTGCATGCCCGATCAATCAGGATGCAGGAGAGTTTGCAAGATGCATACTCTATTTATGCTTTATTTAAGCCTTCTTCCGGTTTCTGGTATGCCGGTCAATAATAGCCTGTTGCTCCTTGGTCAAATGAAATTCTTGTCCCTTATGATCCAACTCTTCATGGCCTACATGGTCACACTTTCCGGATTTTGCATAACTGCAATATGCACAAGCGCCATTTTCCCGGTGCTCCTTCCGTAAAGCTCGAATGATAGCAACTACAATTAACGCCACAATGGCCAGTACGATAACGTTTCCCATTTTTCTTCCTTTCTCTAATAAATAATAAACCGCTAGATTATCCCGGATGAACAACTAAAGCTGAGATCCTGAGATAAAACTATCTGCTACAAAAACTTCTTAATACCCCCAGTTGCTTGAAGCCCCTAGCTATTTGATACCATAGCTACTTGATACCACAGCGTTTTAATAAAGCTTTCTGCTGAATAAGACCGTTCGCAAAACGAACTTACTTACTATATTATAGCAAAACCGTCATTTTCCAAAGGTTTATTCTAAAAATTAATATTCTTTAGGATTTCTTCAAAAAAACTTGGTTTTTGAGCTATCTCTTTTTGAGCTATCTCTTTTTGTGCTATCTCTTTTTGAGCTATCTCTTTTTGGCTATCTCTTTTCGACTATCTCTTTTCCTTATCTATCGCAAAGGACAGTATAAAACGGCCAAATACACAGTAAAATGTCTCAGGCTTCAGCTTTGCCACTTTCTAAGTAGTAGAAATGAAAAAGAGCCCTGCAAGGCAGGAGCTCCTTTCCAAGCTCATTCCGTTTTCCGGAATACATTCATAAAAATCTTTATGCCATGGCCTTCTCCACTGCCAGCTCTTCGGAACCGGAAAGAGTTGCCGCTTCCTTGTAAGGTCTGAACAAGCCCCAAAGTCCTGCAAGAATCAGGATAAATGCTACGATGGTGAAGGGGTTAAAGCTAACCTCACCGGTTACCAAACCGCCTACCTGATAGATGACCAGAGATACACAGTAAGCCAGGAAGCACTCCCAAGCAATAGCGAAGATGGTCCATCTACCGTTGTTCATCTCTCTCTTGATAGCACCGATAGCTGCAAAGCAAGGTGCGCAGAGAAGGTTGAAAGCAAGGAAGCTGTAGCCTGCTACGCCGCTGGCAAAGTATTCCTTAACCTGTGGCCAGATTGCCGTACTGTCATCTTTTAAATCTACGCTTCCCGCATAGTGGAAGAGGGTACCGAAGGTTCCTACTACATTCTCCTTTGCGATAAGTCCGGTAAGAGCTGCCACAACAGCCTTCCACTTGCCCCATCCAAGAGGAGCAAAAAGCCAAGCCAAGGCATTACCAAAAGCTGCCAGGATAGAAGTATCCATATCTTCCTCAGGAAGATACTGTAAGCTAAAGTTAAAGCGGGATAAGAACCATACCAGAATGGTTGCCAGAAGGATAACGGTTCCCGCCTTCTTCACGAAGGACATTCCTCTTTCTCCTACACTCTTTAAAATATCAATAGGTCTTGGCATATGGTATGCAGGAAGCTCCATAACGAAGGGGGCGGGCTTTCCGGCAAACATCTTGGTCTTCTTCAATACGATTCCGGAGAATACGATAGCACAGATTCCTAAGAAATATGCACTCCAGCCTACCCAAGCAGAGTTGTCAAACATTGCTCCTGCCAAAAGTCCGATAATAGGAAGCTTAGCGGAACAAGGAATGAAGGTGGTGGTCATAATGGTCATACGACGATCTCTATCATTCTCTACGGTACGAGATCCCATAACACCGGGAACACCACAACCGGTACCGATCAACATGGGGATGAAGGACTTTCCGGAAAGACCGAACTTACGGAAAATTCTATCCATGATGAAAGCAACTCTGGCCATGTATCCGCAGCCCTCCAGGAAAGCAAGGAAGAGGAAGAAGGTCAGCATCTGGGGTAAGAATCCGATTACCGCACCCATACCGGCAATGATTCCATCGATTACAAGTCCCTGAATAGCCTCACTTACATTCATCGCTTCCAAAGCGGAGGTAGCAATGCCCGGAATAGATGGAACCTCCACCAGACCGAAGAAGGACCAAGGGTCGGAGCCGAATAAAACATCATTTACCCAGTCGGTCATAGCGGTTCCCACAGTGGAAATGGAAATGTAGTACACCAGGAACATCGCTGCGGCGAAGATGGGGATTGCCAGAAAACGGTTGGTTACGATGGCGTCAATCTTATCGGAAACAGTAAGTCCCTTCTGGGCTCTCTTTACATAAGCCGCATCGATAATGCTCTGAATATAGTTGTATCGCTCATTGGTGATGATACTCTCGGAATCATCATCCTCCGCCTTCTCTACAGCGGCAATAATGCTCTCCACATCTAAGTTCTTCGCTTTCTCCGGCATTTCATTACGAATCTTATCATCTCTTTCGAAAAGCTTGATGGCGAAGAAACGCTTCTGGCTCTCCGGTACATTGCCCTCTAAAAGATTTTCAATGGAGTTGATCGCTCCTTCCACCTGCTCGGAGAACTTGTGCTGTACAACAGTGTCGTTCTTCCCATTGGCTTCCGCAACGGCTAAGGCAGAGGCCTCCGCAACACCCTTGTTTCTTAAAGCGGAAATGCTGACTACCTTACAGCCCATAGCCTTTCCCAGCTCTTCCAGATTCAGCACATCTCCGTTCTTCTCTACCACATCCATCATATTGATGGCCATAACAACGGGGATGCCTAATTCCTTTAACTGGGTAGAAAGGTAAAGGTTTCTCTCTAAGTTGGTTCCGTCCACGATGTTTAAGATGGCATCCGGGCGGTTATTGATCAAATAATTTCTCGCTACCACTTCCTCCAGGGTATAAGGAGAAAGAGAATAAATTCCGGGAAGGTCTGCGATGACCACATCCTTGTGTCCCTTAAGCTTTCCTTCTTTCTTTTCTACAGTAACACCGGGCCAGTTTCCTACATACTGGTTGGAACCGGTGAGCTGATTAAACAATGTGGTTTTGCCGGCATTGGGGTTTCCGGCAAGTGCGATGGTAATGGCCATGTCTCTCCTCCTAGTTCTTTAATTCTACTTCAATCATCTCGGCATCTGCTTTACGAACGGATAATTCATATCCCCGTACTGTAAGCTCCAAAGGGTCTCCCAATGGCGCCACCTTACGAACCAAAAGCTCCGCTCCCTTGGTTAGGCCCATGTCCATAATTCTTCTCTTTACAGCGCCCTCGCCTGATAGTTTCTTTACGACAGCGCTCTGTCCCGGTTTTAAATCTTTCAGTGTCATCTTGTCCTCCACCTTCTCTCGCTGGTAAAACTCTCTGAATTCCTCTCTTCCAATCTTCTCCGGCATGCGCCCCATAACTTTCGAAGAGAAAAATTCTGAGATCCTTTTAGGTTCATTCTATACCTTTACACCATGATTTTGTTCGCCATCTCTTTACTGATGGCTACCCTGGCATCCTTAACCTTTACAATGACATTGCCCATAGAGGTGGAAATAACGGTAACCTCTCCCCCTACTACAAAGCCCAGGTCGCTAAGATGCTGTCTCACTTCTGCACTTCCACTAATCTTCTGGATAATCTGTGGAACCCCTGTTCCTGCTAATGTTAATGGCATAGTCCCTCCTTCCGCTGTAAATACTTTTTCTTTTTTAGTTTCAAGATTCCAGTTGTTTTTGAAAAAGCCTAACACAGCCAGTCTATACAGCACGAATCTGCCTCATTAAATTAGCACTGTCTAACCATAAAGTCAAGATTTTGTAAGAATTAATTAGCTCTGAGTAGGATTGTATTTAATTAAAATATGAAATTCCAGATATTTAATGATGGCAATGTCAAAAAATTCTCCACAAAAGCTTGCCTGTAGGAAAATTCAGGCTTATAGGGCAAAAGCTGTTGATGACGCCCCCATCGGCATATCCCAAAAAGGACTGTAAAAAAATCAAAAAGCTTTTCCATACAACGAGTATCGCACACTACACGTGCGATACTCGTTAAGAATAAGGCCTGAAACAGGGTAATCTCAGATTGCTCCTGTTTCAGGCCTTATTGCCAAAAATTTATTTCTTCACTTACGCTTTAATCTTTTGATCCTTTAATTTCGCATAAAATTCCTTGATTTTGGTGAAAGATTCCGGACTTAAAACATGCTCCATACGGCAGGCATCCTGGGAGGCAGTATAGGCATTTACCCCTAAGGCCACCAGCACATCCGTTAAAACCGTGTGCTTTTCATAGGTTCCCTGGGCAATGGACAAACCGTGCTCGGTTAAGCTTAAGGCTCCCTTCTCGTCCACTTCCACCTTTCCCTCTTCCCGAAGGCGCTTTAAGGCAATGCTGACACTGGGCTTGGAAAATCCCAGCATATTGGCAATGTCAATAGCTCTGACATTTCTATGGTCCATGGACAGCATCAGGATGGCCTCCAGATAGTTCTCCTCTGATTCATGACTTTCGTATGGTTTCATTCCCTATTTCCTCCCTTTGTGCTTTCTTTGGATTCTTATTGCCGGAGAATTCCATCCGGCATTTTTATCTCTTCGGCTTTTCCCTCCGTTCAGAACGGGACGCATATTTCTTAGGATGCCTTCTTAGCCAAGGCTTTCTTTCTCCGTTTTCCGGCTTCCAGTACCTCTTCCTTGTCCGCTTCGATTTCCTCCTCCGGAATCAAAGGTGTCATGCTCTTCAATCCGGTTGCGATGGTGGAAATGTTATGGAACAGGGCGGAGTTGGAAGGTGTCATAATACCGGCTAAACCTAAGGCAATCAGCATAGCGTTAAAACCGATAATAAAGTTGTAATTGCCGTGAATTCTCTTCATCAAACGGTTGCTCAGCTTCTTTAAGATAACCAGTTCGTAAAGGTCGCCCTCTTGGATAGTAATGTCCGCAACCTCCTTGGCGATAGCCGCTCCTGCGGAAATGGCGATTCCCGCATCCGCTTCGGAAAGAGCCGGAGAGTCATTAATGCCGTCTCCTACCATGATTACCTTTCTGCCTAAGCGATGCTCTTCCTGAATAAAGCTTGCCTTATCCTCCGGAAGAACCTCTGCATGGAACTCATCCACGCCAACCATTCTGGCTACTGCATGGGCAGTCTTTTTATTATCTCCGGTCATCATCACAACCTTGTCGATTCCCAGAGCCTTTAAGTCCTGAATAACCCCAACCGCTTCTTTTCGTAAAGGATCGGAAATCAGAATTACGGTGGTGAGCTCTCCGTCAACCGCAAGATAGAGGGCGGAATGCTCAGGCGGAATGCTTGCCAGCTTCTCCTCTTCTCCCTTTGGTACGGTACAATGCTCGTCATCAAAGATAAAGTGATGGCTTCCGATTAACACGTGCTTTCCTTCGTAAATGCTGGAAATTCCGTGGGCTACCACATATTCCACCTTGGAATGGCGCTCCGCATGATGTAAATCTCTTGCTTCCGCCTCAGCCACAACTGCATTTGCCATGGAGTGAGGATAATGCTCCTCCAGGCACGCCGCCATACGAAGCATCTCATTTTCATCCGCATTATTGAAGGTGATAATGTCCTCCACCTTCGGCTTAGCGTATGTCAAGGTTCCGGTCTTATCAAAGACGATGGTGTTGGCCTCGGAAATGGCCTCCATAAACTTTCCGCCCTTGACGGAAATCTTGTGCTTTCCGGCTTCTCTCATAGCGGAAAGTACCGCTACCGGCATAGAAAGCTTCAAAGCACAGGAGAAGTCTACCATTAAGAAGGCTAAAGCCTTGGTCACATTTCTGGTGAGCAGGTAGGTCAATGCCGCACCGCCCAAGCTATAAGGCACCAGCTTATCCGCCAAATGGGAAGCCTTGTCCTCTGTTGCGGACTTTAACTTCTCCGACTCCTCAATCATTTTCACGATACGATCATAGCGTCCGGAGCCTGCCAGCTTCTCTACGCGAATACGACATTCTCCCTCTTCTACTACGGTTCCCGCATAGGCGGAGGAGCCGATTTTCTTCCGAACAGGGATGGATTCTCCGGTCATGGAAGCCTGGTTCACCATAGCCTCACCAAAGCTTACCTTTCCGTCCAAAGGAATCATATTTCCGGTACGGACAATGATTTCCTGTCCTACTTCCACTTCATTTAAGGGAAGTAAAACTTCCTCGCCCTGAACTAAGGTCCAAACCTTGTCCACATTTAAGGACATGGTTCTTGCCAGGTCGTCCACAGACTTCTTATGAGTCCACTCTTCCAGGATTTCTCCTACGGAAAGGAGGAACATTACGGAGGACGCGGTATCGTAGTCTCCGGTTAAGATGGAAGCGGAAATTGCCACCGCATCCAGGAGGGATACTTCAATCTTTCTTTGGAAGAGAGTCTGTAATCCCTTAAATAAGTAGGGAATCGCCTTTACTCCTGTAATCACCCGCTTTAAGGGGATGGGATAGAAGAGGGTGGAAATCACTCGATCCACTACTGTCAGCACCAATTTGTCTTCATATTCTCTGTTTAAGGCTCTACCGGTCTGACTTGGTACAAGGCCTTCATTTCCCTTATAAGAAAAACGGGACAGGGCAAGAATCATGCCTTCCCGTTTTCCTTCGTAGAAAATGACTGCATCTCCGGTTCGGTCATAAACCTTCGCCTCTATGACTCCCTCCTGGCCCTTGAGATAATACTCAAGGATATCTGCCTGTGCCATGGTCATGCGCTTCTGCATGGCGTGAACACGGATACGCCCCGGGGATTCATGTAAGATATTCCATTTCATTTTCCCTTACCACTTCTTTCTCAAAATTACAGAGCCGGGAATGCGTAAATCCCTTCCCTAGGATCAATGCCTTTCCGGCTCGAGTTACTTCTGATTCAGTTTCCGTTGATTCAGTTTCCGTTGATTAAACTTCCTTTGCATCGAAGTCGGAAACTTCTTCAAAATCCTCGATTAAAGAGTTCTCTGCAGCCTCTGCTCTCTTCTCGTTAATGCGCTTTGCATCTGCATAGATGTCCTCGCAGCTTTCCTTAATGCCGGTGCTTACCTTCATAACGCAATCCTGTCCTCTAAGAACTGCTGCAGCTGCCTCTGTGTAAAGCTTCTTCGCATCGGTAGAAGCCAAAATCTTCATACCTGCTGTTCCGAATAAAACTCCACCTGCGAAAATCCCAATCTTCTTCCATGCCCAATTTGCTAAAAACATATTCTTTCCTCCTCTTATTTTGCTATACATAAACTACTATTTGCTACTAAAGAATAAAGCTTTCTTGCATTTGACACTCAGTTGTGCACTACGGTTAAAGTCTTGTTCTTTAGGACGAGCATATTGTAAAATAGGAATTATTATTAAGTCAAGGCTAACTCTTTTGTATTTCGTTTCCATTTTTAATACAATGTAGTCTACGCTAACAAAAGTTAGTAATGAATAACTTGTAACATCGATTATTGAAAAAGTCAAGAAGGAAGTGCTGTATTCGTTATAAGAAAGCGCTCTGAAGCAGTATGGGTCTATAAATGGGGCACGCTTCCGCTAGCCTCGCCTCGTAGCGGTACTAACTTCAAGCTTCGCTTCACTCGCTTTCAGTAAGTACCGACGGGCTCAGACTACCCCTATTATAGACCCATACTGCTTCATTCGCTTCAGCTTATTGATTGCTACAGGCCTTCCCGCCGCTGGTTTCTGCATGTACCGGCGGGCTCAGATTGTTCCTCTTACAGCCCCCATACTGCTTCAGTCGCTTCAGCTTATTGATTGCTACAGTCCTTCCTACCGCTGATTTTCGCAAGTAACGCGGACTCAAATTACTCTCTTTCATACCCATACTGCATCAGTCGCTTAACGATATCATTTGTTCAGCTCTTCACCTTCTGCTTTTCCCCAATCCAATTCTTGATGACGAATACCGTCATCTTCCCATTCGGCAAATAACTGCTGAATGTTTGTTACTTTGGGATTTTTCCATTGGTAAATGGTAAATAACCTGTCATCTTTTTTCTCTCCATAAAAATTGAGATAATCGTGAAAAGTTGAACGCACTTTTTCCACTTTACACACTATCTCAGGGAGGAATTCAAGATGAACACAAAACTTGCTAAAAGCAGGATGCGAACAGGGCAATGGGCTGACATTATTAAAGATTGTAAGACTAACTATTAATGGTCAAGCATAAAATTTAGATTATTCAGAATAAAATACGGAAACGTATTTTAGATAGATTAGTACATTGAAAACTGTATGACGAATAGAGCATCAGCGATGATGCTCTCAGAAAAGATTATGAGCTAATTTAACTTATAAAGGCTGATATGACGTATGGGTTATTTCCATCCGAAAGATGGTTCTGACAAGCTTTTTAACCACATGGCTTATTGCGACATAGTAATGTTTTCCCTCTGCCCGCTTTTTTGACAGATAGAGCCTGAATCGCTCGTCCCATACAGAAGCATATATAGCAGCATTGAAAAGTGCGTAACGCAGATACTTAGACCCACGTTTTTCCATGCGAGCATAAGAAGATATTAGCTGTCCGGACTGGTACGTAGATGGAGATAGTCCTGCATAAGCAAGAACTTGATCTGCATTGTTAAAGCGTGTAAAGTCTCCAATCTCTGCTAGAATCATTGCACCCATACGATACTTGATGCCGGGAATAGTTGTAATTGGAGAACCACACTCATCCATGATTTTTTGAATGGACTGCTCGACTTCTTTAATATCGGAAGACAGTGTGTCAATTCGGCGGAGTGTCTGCCTGAGTTCCATTGATTTAGCAGGCATAAGTGATCCGATAGAAGATTTTGCAGTCTCTCTGATTTCGATGGCCTTTTCACGACCATAGTGCCCTTTTGAAGCATCAGCAAGTAGAGCTTTCAGGTGGGTGAGATTGGAACTTGCGATAAAATATGCTCCCGGCAGTTCCTGAAGAAGACGGTATACCGAGTTCATGTGCAGAGTCGAAACAAGAGACTCAAGTTCCGGGAACAGGATGTTTACAAGCCTAGATACTGAAGTTTTCAGTTTCGCACGTTCTTTGACAAGCTCAAAACGCATGGAAACAATGCTCTAAAAATGCTATAATGCAAAGTAATCAATTTAATGATTGAGAGGTGATTATATGTCTAAAATAAATGTTGAAGGTTCAGAAATCAGCATTATTGCCATAGACAATAGAGATTATATTTCTTTAACGGATATGGTTAGAAATATTGAGAACGGTTCTGCTTTGATTGAAAAGTGGCTCAGAAACAAGAATACAATAGAGTTTTTAGGTATTTGGGAAAAAATGTATAACACGAATTTTAATTCCCCCGAATTCGAGGGAATTAAAAATGAAGCAGGATTTAACCGTTTTATATTATCGGTCAAGCAATGGGTGGAAAAAACTAATTCTATCGGTATCGTTGCGAGAGCAGGAAGATATGGTGGAACTTATGCTCATAAAGATATAGCATTTGAGTTTGCTTCTTGGGTATCGCCATACTTTAAATTATATTTAATCAAGGAATTTGAACGCCTAAAGGAAGAAGAACAAAAGAAGTTAGGATGGGATATTAAGAGAAATTTGGCAAAAATCAATTATAGAATTCACACAGATGCCATTAAAAACAAACTTGTACCAGATAAACTTTCAAAAGAAAAAATCAATTTTATTTATGCAAGTGAAGCGGATATTCTTAATGTTTCTCTATTTGGAATAACAGCTAAGGAGTGGCGTGATGAAAATCCGGATTTAAAAGGCAATATTAGAGATTATGCGGATATATCACAGCTTGTCTGCCTTTCTAATCTTGAGAATCTTAATGCGGTATTTATAAATGAAGGCATGAGCCAATCTGAAAGATTGGAAAAATTAAATGCAATAGCTATTGAACAAATGAAGATACTATCTGAAAGTGAATCAATTAAAAAATTGAAATAGAGTAATAATATTCTTGCAGGATGCTTTAATTCCTCTAGATAATAATGATGCAGAGCGAAGCATCAGAAGCTTCTGCGTTGGAGAGCATTCCTGGCACATCATCGATTCCGTCAGAGGAGCCTCTGCCAGTGCTCTTCTATACAGCATTGCGGAAAGCGCAAAGGCAAACCAACTAAAGCCCTACGAATACTTTACATACCTACTAAAGGAGCTCATCAAATATCCAAGAGAAAATATTCCTGAGGAGGAGTTGAAAAAACTGATGCCTTGGTCGGAGGTATTACCGGATAGCTGTAGGAAGAATAAAACTAGATAATAAAAATCTGCCAGCCTGAGAGCCGGCAGATTTTTATTGAACGGACGGGTTATTTACCATTTACTTCCATTGTGATTGTTTAGTGGATTTTTGCGGTTCGTTTTTTATCTCTTGTTGTGTATCTCTCCCCATATCTTTTTTCTCCATGAAAAATTTAAAAAAAGATCGGGGAGTTCTCCCCGACCTTCTTATCTTCTCTAGAAAAATTACTTAAGAGTGATCTTAGCGCCTTCAGCCTCAAGCTTAGCCTTGATATCATCAGCCTCAGCCTTGGAAGCACCTTCCTTAAGAACCTTTGGAGCTGCCTCAACGAGGTCCTTAGCTTCCTTAAGTCCAAGACCGGTAGCCTCACGAACAACCTTGATAACCTTGATCTTGTTTGGTCCTACATCAGTAAGCTCAACGTCGAATTCAGTCTTCTCTTCCTCAGCTGCGCCTGCACCTGCACCAGCGCCTGCTGCTGCAACTACTACACCTGCTGCTGCGGAAACACCGAATTCCTCTTCGCAAGCCTTTACCAAATCATTTAATTCCATTACGGAAAGTTCCTTAATTGCTGCAATAAACTCTTCAACAGTTAACTTTGCCATTGTATTATCCTCCATTATTTTTATTTTTTGAAAATGTTACGGAATAAATTCCGTATTAAGCTGCTTTACGCTGCTTCTCCGCCGTCCTTCTGTGCAATCTGATTAAGCACACGTGCGAAATTGCTGACAGGGGACTTGATGGATCCGAGAAGTCTTCCAAGAAGCTCTTCTCTGGATGGAATCTCTGCCAATGCCTGAACTGCCTTTGCATCGTAGAACTTTCCTTCCACTACTGCACCCTTAAACTCTAACTTTGGTGCTGTTTTTGCAAACTTTGCAAAAATTCTTGCTGCCGCTGTAGCATCTTCCTTAGATACTGCCAAAGCAGTAGGTCCATCTAATACTACGTCTAACTGAGCAAAATCTGTACCCTCTGCGGCTCTCTTGATTAAGGTGTTCTTGAAAACCTTGTACTGTACACCGGCTTCTCTTAATGCTTTACGAAGCTCTGTGTCCTGTGCTACGGTAAGACCGCGATAGTCTACAACAGTAGCGGCAACAGCACCGTCCAAAAGGGCCTTAATCTCGTCGATGATCGGCTGCTTTAATTCAACCTTTGCCATTCCTTGCTTTCCTCCTTCTGTAATTTTTCTAGAAAGTATTAACGGAAACGAGAGGCTTTCTTCTTCAGAGCATCCGGAAAATGCAAGAAACAAACTCACATTCAATCGATACTGCATTTCAGAAGAATAAAAAATCCCTTGCCAAAGACAAGGGATGAACGCTCATAATAGGATAAATCCTAGCTCTTTCCTCGGCGGGCGATTTCTCTTTACATCCTCGGCTTTCTTAGCTCCGCAAGATACTGCGAAACAATCTGAAAGCTTAGATACCTGCTGTCTTCGGTTAATACCTTGCAGATACTAGCATCTTTCCGGGATAATGTCAAGAAAAATATAAAAATAGAGCGACAGAACCAAAATCCCCGACTGCCTATACAGACAGCCGGGGAATCATTCTTTGCCGAGCTTTTACTTACTTTTTGCTCCAGTACCGAATCTTCACATACTGTACCCCTTCCGGGCTTTCCCAACGGATCCAGTCCTCTCCTTCATAGTAGTAATCCTCTACAAAGGCGGTTCCGGAAATGGGGATATACTCCGGAATGTCATCCGGGGTAAAGTTGAAGACCTTGGTGCCGTCCTCAAGGGAATACTCCATGGACTCGTCCAAATGAATGCCTTCCAGCTTCTTCACCCAGTAACGGACGGTTCTGCCGTTTTCCTCGGTCTCGCCGGAGAACCAATAGAGTTTGAAGTTTGCGGTTTCCGGAATTTCTTCCTGATCGTGGAGTTCGATATTCAGGGCGCCGTCATAGCCGGGCTGTTCACCCTCATGCTTTGCCTGCTCCGCCTGCTCAGCCGCCTTCTTCAGTTCTTCCGCTTTTTTTAGCTCCTCCTGCTTCTTTAGTTCTTCCGCCTTCTTCTGCTCCTCTGCCAGCTTTTCTTCCTCGGATAATGGCGCGAAGTTCTTCTCTTCCTCTGCCAGCATTGGCTCTACATCAATGCTTTTCTCTTCGTTATTTCTTAAAGTAATTTCTGTTGTACCCTCTTCCGGAATATAGAAGTTTCCGGAATATTTTCCGTGGGGAGAGTTAATCAGGCGGTTATCCGCTACGGTAATCTTCTTCATATCCCCAAAAAGCTTCTCAAAATGAATGGAAGCCAGGGCATTGCCGTAGAAATCGTTGTCGGTTCCGGTCTGAATCAAGAGATTTCTCTTAATAGAAATGTTTTGGTTGTCATCAAAGTTGTATCCGGGGAAAACGGTGCTGACACGTAATCCCGGGCCGGATGTGATGTCCTTCACCAGATTTCCTTCAATGCGATGGTTTTCACCGCCGTGGAGGGCAATGCCGGAAGCTCGCCAAGTCAGCTCTACCGTGTTGTTTAAAAAGGCATTGTTCTCCGCAGGCTTGGATTCTGTATGAATGTAACGAACTCGCTCTTCCCCATTGACATTTTCCTTGATTTTCACAATCGCCTTGCTGGCAAAGGTTGCCAGACCATCATCTCCATTTCCACGGATATCAGAGTTCTGCACCTTGGAATTTCTGGTTCCCTGAGCAAAGTTCACGCCGTCCGCAAAGTTGTCTCGGATACGGCTGTTGGAAACGGTCAGGTTCTTGGTATATTTCATCTTATCCGCTTCCACATAGTCTCCTACCCAGATTCCGCATTCAAAATGCTCAATCCAGAGGTCATGGAGCTTGGAATTCTCTCCCAAAACGCCGGCGATTCCCTTGTAATTTGCCTCCTGATGAAAACGGGACTTTAATTCGGAATCCATGTATAGGTTATCCATCTCAACATTTGAACTGCTGTCCAGAAACTCGATACCGCCTCCGGCCTGCTCCTCAGAGGTAAAATGAAGCCGGGTGTGCCAGATTCCTGCACCGGTAATCCGCATATCCGTAGCACTTAGCACCAGCTTTTGGTCAAAATCGAAGGTTCCCTCCGGAATATATAAGGTCTTGTTCTCCGCATCCGCATCTTTCAGGGCATCCAGAAATGCTTGGGAATCGTCCTGTCCATCGTTCGGCACTGCACTGTATGGAGCGTCCGTGATGGAAATGCTGTTGCTTGGGGCGCCCTTTGCTTCCGGGGCCTGCTCCAGCTCGATAAAGTCGATTCCCAGTTCATCCGCTTTTTTATCGGTTCTGCGGATGGTGAGAACGTCACCCGCTTCCAGTTCCATTAGTTCCTTGTTGTCATTTCCCAAGAGAAAATGTCTCTCATCAAAACGAAAACGAGAATGAGAATCGGCTATATTTTCATCGAAAACATCATTTTCCTTCACATACTGCCAAGCAGAACTGTTGTCCAGCTCCACCGTTTTCTTTCCAAGAAGCTCTCCATTTCTCTCTACAGAAATCTCCAGCTCTCCGGATGCATCCTCCGGCATGGTAAAACGAAGGGTCATGGCATTGGCCGACTTCTTTACCGTAAAGCGTACTGAAGAATCCTCCTTAGTCAACTGTACATAGCTTTGGTTGGAAGCCTCCATCTCCACTTCATCGTAAGCAGTGGAGTGCTTCAGCACCGCGTCTCTTCCAACTCCCTCTTCCGCCTCATAGCGAAGGTAGGGAAGCTTGGCGCCATAGCCCTGGCTTTCCTTTGCCCAAAGCTCTGTCCTCGTTTCCGCAAATGCGGTTCCACGGGAAAGAAGCCCCAGGCCGGTCATGGTCAAGAGTAACGTAAGTTGTTTTCTGAATTTCATTCTTCTTCCTTTCTTCTCCAAAAAAAGTTACATGTATTTTTTTCGACTTACTTTTTTAGTTTAAAAGGAAATTCAGAAAATATTATGATTTATTCCGGACAAAATATTAAATAAATACAAAATTCGTTGTAATTTATTGTTTTCTGTTATAAGCAAAAGGCACATTTGCAACTTACTGCAACTTAGCGCAACTTAAATTTCTGCTTCATACTCTTCAAAAACCCTTATTTTATGCGGTTTTTGATTTTTCAAATAAAGAATTTTTCACGTTTTTGCAACTTACTGCAACTTAGCGCAACTTAAATTCCCTAATACTCCAAATCTCTAATGCAAGACTTATATCATCAACGGCTTCTATACTTTATTTCTATTTTTTATCAAAAACCCTGTATTTCCTAGGATTTTGATGTAAAATAGAAACAAAGGTCGGAGGTGACAAATGGATTTATATAAAGAATTAGCACGTTTACGATGTTTCAGCTATGCGGACATGGTTCAGCTCTGCGGATCCGAAAAAGCCGCTGATTGGCAAATCAAAACTTATCTAAATAGGGGATATATCGAACGTGTAAGGCGTAATCTATACGTCGTAATCAGTATGGAAACCGAACAGCCAATAGCCAATAGATTCCAAATAGCATCACAAGTTACACAAGATGCTTGTATCTCTCATCACAGCGCATTTGAATACTACGGCTATGCCAATCAAGTATTCTACGAAGTTTATTTTTCCACGTGCAAAAATGTTCGTCCTTTTACTTATGACGGAATAGAGTATATACCACTTCCAAAGACAAGTGCTATAGAGATACCGGATATGAATAACGGAGTTAGAGTGACATCCCTTGAACGTACTGTCATTGATAGTATTTTTGACATGGACAAAATCGCGGGGCTTGAGGAAATTTTACGATGCCTGGAACTGATTCCCTCTCTAAACGAAAAAAAATTACTTACTGTTTTAAAAGCATATGGTAAAAAGCAGCTTTATCAAAAAGTGGGATATATACTAGAATTTTACAAAGAGGATTTATCGCTTTCCCAAGATTTTTTCCTAAAATGCATTTCATGCTCCTCTTCCAGCAAAACTTATCTAACTCAGGAAATAAGAGAGAATATTTTTCACCCAAAGTGGCTACTCTACGCCCCCAAGGATCTTAAACAACTTATTAATAAAGAAGTAGATGATGATGTTATTTGATCGTATGTCCCTTGGCAGACAGGCAAAAAAAGAGGCTATAAAAAATCAAAATAATAGAGAATTTTCGGCAATATAGGTCTGAATCCGGGGTAGTCTGAGCCCGTCGGTACTTGCGAAAAACAAGAGAAACGCAGTTTTTCGCTTAGTATCCGCTACGTGGCGAAGCTAGCGAGAGCGTGCCCCGTTTCAGACCTATATTGCTTAGAAAATTTTTTTGATTTTTTATAGCCTACTTAAAATTTCTATTATGCGCCGAACTGTAATCCGTCTAACTTCACGCCGGGGCCCATGGTAGAAGTCAAGGTGATGGACTTCAGGTAGGTTCCCTTTAAGGAAGATGGACGAGCCTTTACGATAGCTGCCATTAAGGTATCCAGGTTGGACTTTAACTGTTCCTCGGAGAAGGAAGCCTTTCCGACAGGAACGTGGATGATGTTTGCCTTGTCCAGTCTGTACTCAACCTTACCGGCCTTAGTATCAGCGATAGCCTTAGCTACATCCATAGTAACGGTTCCAAGCTTTGGGTTTGGCATTAAGCCCTTAGGTCCAAGCAAACGTCCGATACGTCCAACTACACCCATCATATCAGGAGTTGCGATTACTACATCGTAGTCGAACCAACCGTCCTGAATTCTTGGTACAAGGTCATCTGCACCAACGAAGTCTGCGCCTGCAGCCAAAGCCTCATCAGCCTTAGCGTCCTTAGCGAATACCAAGATACGAACGTTCTTACCGGTTCCTGCAGGAAGAACTACAGAACCACGAACCTGCTGGTCAGCGTGACGTCCGTCACAACCGGTTCTGATGTGTAACTCTACAGTCTCATCGAACTTAGCAGTTGCATTCTTCTTTACCAACTGAATTGCATCCAACTCAGCGTACTTAACCTGTCTATCTACAGCCTTTGCCACTTCGGCATATCTCTTTCCCTGTTTCATGAATCAAAGCCTCCTTCTTTTACTCTTCTACCTTAACACCCATAGATCTGCAGGTACCTGCGATCATGGACATTGCAGATTCTAATGATGCAGCGTTTAAGTCTTTCATCTTAGTCTCGGCAATCTTCTGAAGGTCAGCCTTGGAGATAGTAGCAACTTTATTCTTATTTGGCTCGCCTGAACCCTTCTGCAGCTTACAAGCTTTCTTAATGAGAACAGGAGCAGGAGGAGTCTTTGTAATAAAGCTGAAACTTCTATCTGCGTAAACGGTAATAACAACAGGAATGATCATGTCCCCTTCATTAGCAGTTCTAGCGTTGAACTCCTTAGTGAAGGCAACGATGTTAACCCCGTGCTGTCCTAATGCAGGTCCAACGGGGGGTGCTGGAGTTGCTTTTCCAGCGGGAATCTGTAATTTAATGTATCCTTCTACTTTCTTTGCCATATAGGCACCTCCTTGTGGTAATTGCGGGTAAACCCTCCCACGAGCTTGCTTTGCAAGCGGTGGCTAAATGTACTCCATGGGATAAAATCCCTCGGGTATTACCAAATCTTATCTTAACTTCTGTACTTCACCATAGGAAAGCTCAACAGGAGTATCCCTACCGAACATTTCCACGTTAATGGTGACGGTCTTCTTCTGGTCATTGATTTCTGTAATGACACCAACGGTATCCTTCCAAGCACCGGAGACTACGCTTACGGTGTCTCCCTCTGCAAAGTCAACCAAAACTTCAGACTTTCTATAGCCTAAGGTCAGGATTTCTTCCTCAGAAAGGGGGACCGGCTTCGATCCGGGGCCGACGAATCCGGTAACGCCTCTGGTATTTCTTACCACATACCAGGTTTCATCGTTCATCACCATGTTCACCAGAACGTATCCCGGGAACATCTTCTTGTCGGTTTTCTTCTCTACGCCATTCTTTACTTCAATAACCGGCTGCATGGGAACGCTGACCTCTAAAATCACATCTTGAAGACCACGGTTGTCAATGGTCTTCTCTAAGTCCATCTTCACCTTGTTCTCATAGCCGGAGTAGGTATGGGCTACATACCAACGGGCTTCTGTGTTCTTCTCTGCCATATTCCCACCTTTACTTTACAAGAATCAATCCAAGACCCCACTTCATAGCAATGTCTAAACCTGTAATCAAAAGGCCTACCAACACACTAAGAACGATGGTTGCAACAGAGTGCTTAATCACTTCCTGACGTGTGGGGAAAACAATCTTCTTAAATTCAGATTTTAACCCTGCAATGAATCCGGCTCCTCCGGATTTCTTTTCATCTTGCATTACTTTGTCTCCTTATGCAGCGTGTGCTTCTTACAGAACTTGCAAAACTTTGTTACTTCCATACGCTCCGGATGAAGCTTCTTCTCTTTGGTAATAAAGTAGTTTCTCTGCTTACATTCTGTACATGCTAATATAATCTTTGTACGCACGGCTTTCACCTCCAATGATTTTTAACTTCGCATGACTACGAAATTAGTGCATAAAAAATAGGGCGTTGCCCCAAGTTCTGCTATAGGATAGCATGGAGACTCGCCCTATGTCAAGGCATTTCGATGTTCTAAACGCTTTATTTTTCTATTGTCCTATTCCTCGCCCTTTAATTGCACCTCTGTCTTATAGTGCTTTGTGGACTTTAAGAACTTCCCGAAAAGGTCGGAGGTTTTTACCTTCAAGGTGGCAATGTTATGGCAGGGATGGGCACAGAGATATTCCTCCTTCATCAGATCCTTATCCACCAAAAGCTCTACCAGATCCTCTTTATCATGAATCAGTCCGAAAATGGAGGAAGATCCCGGTGTGCATCCTAAGACCTCTTCCATCTCCTCCGGCTCAGCAAAGGAAAGTCGGGACACCCCAAGCTGTGCGGACAGCTCCTTGGTTTTAAAGGGCTTATCTCCAGGCATCAGGAGCAAATAGTAATAGCTGTGCTTACTATTGGTTAAAAACAGGTTTTTGAAAACCTTTGCCCCCAGAGCCTCTTCAATGGGGATACAATCCTCCATGGTATGTGCCTCCGGATGGTCTACTCTCTCATAGGCAATGCCCTGCTTGTCCAGATAATCGTAAACTGCAAGCTCCTTCTTGCTTCTGCCTTCATTTTGCACCGGTCTTCCTTTTTCTACTTGTAATGCCATTGGACTTTTCCTCCATGTTTTCTAATTGTTCTAGTTTTTCTTTGAGTGTTTTGGAATTTTATTCCATCTTCTTTTTGTGGCCTCATTGATAATATCTTAACTACTATAACATAGAATGAGGAAAATGTTTTAAAGTTCTTCCGATTTACAGAGATAGTCTATAATCACATCGAAAGTATGCAAGTCTTTAAGCATTCTTTAAGTTCCTTACTGTCTCCGTTATCATAATACTGTAATAGAGTCTCGTTAAACTTCTCTCCTTCAGACTTTCCGATACTAAGAATCCCTATCCCTGCTTCCATAAGTATTTTGCTGGCAAATATGGTGGCTGTTCTTTTGTTCCCATCCCAAAAGAGCTGATGATAGACGATATAGCAAAAGCTTTCCAGTGCTTTCTCCACCGTATCGGATATGGAAAGAATCTTATGTAGCTCTTCCTTTACTTCTTCTTCCTTGGGTATTTCAGGCATATATTCTGTTCCGCTGATGCCGACTTTTCCTGTTCGCAGGCTACCCCAAGCTAGGCTTTCATTGCGAGATACCATTTCGTTTAATTTACAAAGAAAGTCGTAGTTCGTTGTGCTTTCAAAGTTGTTAATACAATAACGCCAGGCATCTCTTAGGTTCAGTACCGTCTGGATATCGGAAACCGGTACCTGATTCACGATTCCGCCATCCAATATAGTCTGCGTCTGAGGGAAGGTAACATTTACACCTTCAATGTAAGCGGTATTAAATACCAATTCTGTAAATAATTTTTTTGCCAAAAATACTGTTGTTTTCTTATCCATTGCTATCCTTTGTTCTATATTTCTACTTTTACGTTATATTCTTTCTCTTATGTGCTTAGACTACTTGTCCTCTAAGTAAGATGTAGCTTTAAAAAGCCTTATCTTTGCATGACTCAACTTTTCAAGCATACAACTTGTGAATATTTATAGTCTATAATTTATTATAGTACAAAAAACTTCCAAGCAGAACTTGGAAGTTTTTTAGAACAAATAGATTTTCATCTAGGACATATAACACCATGTCCCACGGTGTCACACCAGTTGCTTCTACAACTTTTGCACTTATATTTTTTAGGATAAGCATTAGGTGCTTTTCACTTCTTCCTCTTTCGCTCAACTTAAGCTATGATTCGTCAATGAAGTTGCTTAGCCTGAAGTGCCTTGCGGCTTATCCATCCTTGGGTTTTTGCGATTCTGAAGAAATCGCATCGAATCAAATCCTTAGTTGATTGTATATGGCTGAATCTTTAGATTTAGCCTCTGTTCTCTTTCTTCTGTCCCTGCTTTTTATAACCAAGTCCCCAGAAAATAAGAGACATGAGGGATAATGCTGCAAAGAGTCCGTATAATGCCATGAAGCTTGCATCTCCGGTTGCTACCTGTCTCAATGCTCCCAATACTTCAGGAACCTTTGGCTCTCTGTCTACGCCGAGAACTCCGGGTTCTACGCTACTAGGTCTTGTTGCACCAAGTACGGAAGGATTACTGGGATTCGGGTTTGGATTAGGACTAGGATTAGGACCCGGGTTAGGACCTGGATTCGGGCTAGGAGGATTTCCACCACCACCTCTGTTATAACGGTTATAGAAGGAAATATCTCCATGCTTTGCCGAATTCTCTCCTGTTCCTACCCAGAATACCGGTAAAATATACGGAGAAATTTCATCTCCGTTAGCATCTGTTGTAATTTCCGTGGTCTTTACCAAAAGTGTATAGGTTCTGCTGTCGTAGGTAAAATTGCTTTGTGTTCCTACAGTCTGCTTAATTGTATACTTATAGTCGCCTTCTGTGGTATATACCATCTCCGGAAATTCCAGGATATAATCCTTTGCTCCAGTTCCTTTAACACTTACCTGATTCGGTGAAGGCAGTGGAGCGTTTGGATTGGAAGGATCTCTTTCAATCGTAACTGTATAGGTTTCCTCCGGTGCAGCGCCTGATGTGCTAATCTTTACCGGAATCTTTAAGCTTGCACTTTGCGCAGCTGCCTGGGATGAAAATCCCAATCCTGCGGAAAGGAATAGCACCGCTGATAATACTGTACCAGCCTTTATTAAAATGTCTTTTGCTTTCATTTCCGTTTTCCTCCCTTATGGGTTTACTCTTGCTAATACAACAACCCTACCATTTGTTTCCAGTGATACACAGGTGGAGAGTGCCATAATCTGGTCGCTTTCCTTAATCCCAATATCTCTAAAGTTTGTGGAATTTTTTTTCAGATATTCCACCAGTTCCATAATGTGTCCCTTTTTGTCTTCAGTGCTATAAATCATGTTGTCATATGCATCACATTCAATAGCAGCAAATACTTCCATCTTCCGCGCTCTACCATCCGGCATGAATAGATTTCCAGTAAGATGCTTATCGAAGTATTCCTTGTGAACATACTCCATTACATCTCCATACATCCCCCCGTTATCCATATGGTGTCCATAGGTAAGCATATAGGGGTCTGAAAAATCTGCCTGATTATAGGCACTTAAGAAAATTGCTCCGGATAATGAAAAATTACCGGTGACACTTTTGTTTACATACTCCATGTCGTCTCTTCCCTGAACCATGGGGTAGTCAATGTGGGTTCCATCAATGGTTATCCAGCCTCTTGTATCCGGATTAATCTTAGTAAGCTCTTCCAGACTTAATCTGGTATATTCCGGATTATCTACTGAAGGCTTATATTTTAGTAAATCTCCATTTAGAAAAGCACCTGACATCGTAATGTAGGTGTCCCAAAGAGAGTATCCACCAAAGGCCAACATGGTAACCATGAGGACAATCGCCAGGACTGATAATACTTTATCTCCGGCTCTAGCGGCTTTTGCTGCTGTATTCATTCCTTGTCCTTTCCACTCCTTTTCCTGCTGTACACCGTGTGTACATGGGTTTCTTGAAGCTTTCAAAAAACCAATCTACATACGATTTCCAGTATCTCTTCCGGGTGGCAAAGCCACCCGGAGATTTTGATACTGATTCAAAATATCTTGTTCTCTTACTTTCGCGCTATTTTTGGAGAAGAAGAATTTATGCTCTACGGTAAGTTAACGCCATATTCTGAAAACATTTTTTATAGAGAAAGAATTATTCCTCTTCCTTCTTGCGGTTCATGAATACTACACCTAATCCGCCAGCTACTGCAAGCATCATAGCGTAAGGAGCAACATTCATTACAATACCGGTAGGAGTAATAGCATCCTTCTTGTTGGTTACTGTAACCTTTGCATCATCATGGACTGCATTGAAAACTGTAGTGTAGGTAGCTGTTACATCCTTATCTGCATCGGTAAGACCAGTGATAAGAGAAGGAGTCTCAGTCTTTACTAACATTGTATAACCTGTACCGTTAGCCTCCTTAACAGTAATCTTATCTCCATTAGTAAGTCCCCAAATACGAATTCCTTCTCCACCGTCCTTAACGTGGAAAACCTTTGCATCCTGTACATCAGACTCGATAAATGTTCCAGCTGCAACATTCTCACCGGTTACTGCATAGTACTCATGGCCATCCTTATCTCCAAGCTTATCACTCTCAATCTTAATCTCAAAGTCGAAGGTCATGGACTTGTTAGCCATAGCTCCCTTAACAACCTTCTTGATTAATACATCATGTGTATCATTATCTGGAGTATCCGGTGTGATAGGAGGATTCTCTGGAGTCTCAGGTGGTGTTACAGGAGGATTTTCCGGAGTCGTAGGTGGTGGTGTCTCTCTACCATAGTTGTTTCCGATAGAAGAGGTCTTAACGCTAGTATTGTTTGCACCAACTCTGCTAACTACAACTTTGGACTTTAACTTGTCATGATCAGCCTCATCCTTATAGATGATTACTAAGAGCTTGTAATCATGCTCATCATATCTGATACCCTCATAAGTTCCCTTATGCTCCTTTAAATTGAATAGGTAATAACCTTCTCCAGGAAACTTATCAAGGTTTACATTGATGGCACCGGACTTTCTGAAAACATTTCCATCATTATCTAACCTGGTTCCCAACTGATCATCTGCAGGATTGAATTTGATTGGAGCAACTGTTACAGCGGAGTTTTTAGCTGTATCCTTAGGTGTGCTGAGAGTAACTGTAGACTCACCGTTCTTGAAGGATGTAACAGAAGAATCATGTGTTACATCAAATGTAAATGTTGTGTTCGGTGCAAAAGTATGACCATCTGTGTAAAGTACCTTGTTGATTTCCGGCTGGTCAAAATTCTGTGCAGCCATAGCAGGTACTGCCATAGACATTACCATCATTCCGGATAATGCCAGAGTTGCAAGTCTGTTTAAATTCTTTCTCATCTTGTTCTCCTTTTTAAAAAATAGTAGAAACGTTGTGTGATTTATAATGAGAAGGAGCGACCCTTCAAATTATTAAAGTTACTTGTTGAGTTTCAGCTCACGTTGTATCGAGATACATCCTTCGGCTCCGTGGGCGTTCCCTCGCCAATTTACCATGCCGTACCATGTCTGAACCTCCTTTCTTTTTCCTAAGAAAAAAGACTTATATTTGTTTTGTCTTTGCCGATAGTGTATCTAAAGGCAATTATTCAGTCCGCTTCTGCTACAGATGCAGCTGTTGTAGTGACGCAGGAGTCGCCATTTCAACTCCTTTCGTCGGTCTTCTGTTACGAAGTTCTTTTCCAACTTCTGTCCTGCAACAGATGTATCTGTAGCAGAAGCGGGTGAATGTTTAATTGAGAATGTGCTGAAGAGGAGTCTTATACTTCTCTTCTTTTTTTGCTAATGGTGAGGTATGCACCTGCCATTGCTACAAATCCGAAGATTCCGAAGAGGTATGGTGTAAAATCATACACTAAACCTGTTGGCACCATTGTTATTCTTGGATTATACAAAGTTACTGTAGTTTTGTTTACAACTTTAGATGCTGTGCAAGCATACCATAAGCCATTCGCTTTAATTACAGTACAAAACTCTTCGACTCCACTTTTCTCTTCAGTGAGTGAGTATTTTGGCTTTTTATAGCCATTTTCTTGCTTTTCATATACTCGATACTTTATGCCATTGTCTAATGGAAGTGTTATTTTTTCGTTATGCTTTAACTTAAAATGAATAACATAATGCCCAGTTTCTAATGCATCTTCAAACAAAGTTCCAGTATCTGGATCGATTTCAATATTATCTAATTTAATTACTTCAACCGTTTTTTCTCTGCCTGATTTTTGATAGTAATCATTTACTACTGACTCTAACTCTTCCTTAGTAAATGATTTTCTCTTCTTTACATTATCCACTGTTTGATCAGTAAACAAACCGAGATAGAAATCAAATTCTTTATCTTTTGCTTCTTTTGTTACTGCTGTACCATTAAATTCTCTTACAATTTTCTTGACTGTAATATCTGTCTTTGGTTCCTTAGGTTGATAAGTATTCTTAATGGTTACTGCACTATGCTCTGTCAAAGCAAATGCCTTTTCATCAGTATTATTTTCTTTAGAAATAAGCTTGTACGAATCTTTTTCTGATGCATTTCCATAAGACTTCTCAGGAACATTCTCCACAACTTTGTACTTCTTATTCGGATTAAGTCCTGTAATCGTGTAGCTGAAAGATAAGCGATCGTATGGCTGATTATATACTACTTGATGTCGTTTTACAGTTATATTACCAACGGTGAACTCAAGTTCTTTACCTTGATCTTCCAAAAATTCATCTCGATAAAGTTTAAAGCTTACATATTCTTTATCTTTTCCATCTTCTTGTACTTCATATACTGTAATTTTTATATCTCGTAGTATAGCCTTTCCTAATTCAGTTATTTTTTGCTCAGGAACTCCGCCAATTTTACTCTTATCATTTTCTATTACTTTGTAACCCTCTCCTTTAAGTCCAACAATCTGCTTTTCAATAGTCAAATCTCTATTTTGAACTTTAATGATTGGTTTATTGTATGGAGTTTTTGGTGTCTTTCCTTTCCACTTATAGCTGAAATGCGCTTCATTATTCGTAAATAAACCATATTTTCCGGCTGAAGTTCCATATAGAGCTTTATCTGTATAATCGCTAGGTAAATTTATTTTTTCTTTACGATAGATATCTTGCAGGTCTGTACGGTCACCTCCGCGGTCATTTGAAGCTTGGCCTTTACTTAACTTTTCATAAGCCTTAGCACTCGGCTTAATCTTAGCAGTCAGTCGAATCTCATAGCCCGCCGGCAAACTGAAATCTGAAGGATCCGTTGTTAACTTTATCTCTCCACCTTGTTGTAAAGCAGGATTAGGTTTCTCAAGTATAAACCTATTTAAGCCTAGTTCCTTAAGTTGATCTACTGTTAACGCGTTTCCATCAGTATCTACTCCATTGGCTTGCATCTTAAATACTTCAGCCTTAAGTTCTGTATCATTTACCAGAGTTACATTTTCACTTAAGGTATCTGTAATTGTAAGTTCTGTTGCATTTGGAGCTATCTTTTGTCCCAAATCTATAATACTCGACTTAAGACTTTCCGGAGTTGAACCATCAAATATCTTACTATCTGCTCCCTTCAACAACGCAGATTTTGCTCTTATAAACTTTCCTTTATTTGTTTTAGGTACTTCTTCCCAAGGTCTATGATCGTCCCCAGTAAACTCACTAGGTCCATGTGCTTGAGTCAATTCTTTCAAATGCTTCCAGTTATCCTTATTACCAATTCCTATGGTATAAAATGCTGTATATGAATTGCCATTAAAATTTGAAAGAAATCCTCTCGCTTGATTTAACGCAACCCTACTGAAATCAACCCCATTTCCATAAGAGTAGCCTTTTTGTAGCGATGCTGTGAAGTTGCTTAATCCACCGTTCGTCTTCCTTGTTTCATCATATACCCCATTTTCTAGAACATAGCTGTAAACGGGATCATTATCTGCAATTAAGACAATGATTTTATTTGTATCATGTCCTACAGAACTTGAAGTTACGTGATCTGCTCCATCGAAATTGCCAATGAAACTATCATCAATCAGCCTTCTTGCTCCCATAATTGCAGCAGTATAGTTTGGACCTGTCTGGCCACCTTCGCTTTCAGGTAAGTTTGCAAGCATATTATTGAAATCACTTGCAGAATTTGTAAATCCTCCTACATAAGTCACATCATTAAAAGCTGTATCGCTTATTGTAGTACCATCATCTGTTTTACTACCTCCAAATCCAACTAATCCAAATCTTAAATTATAGTTTGAATTCTTTGATAAACTGGTTACCATTTCAGAAAGATAGTCCTGAACAGCTTCTCTTCTGCTTCTGGTTTTTTCATTTTTGGTATCAAATGATGCATCCATGGTTTTTGTTGTTTCTACCAAAAATACAATATCCAGATTTTCAGGCTTACTTTTTTTCTTCACCTGTGCGCTTAAGGTCAAATCATAAGTACCATCTTGATTATCCTTGATATACTTATCTTGTTTAGACTCCACATCTTCTATAGTTCTTTTCTGCGCCTCTTTGGGTTCTATATCATACACAAAATAGAAGTCATTAGTTCCGCAAAAAGCGTACTGATAATTCTTATATACAATCCATCTAGTTACATCTCTGTTTTCATTTCTTGCTCTTACAGTTTGGAAACCCGTATCATCTATAAAGTCTACACCCTCACCAAATTCCTTCGAGTTTGGTGAATACTTGTAATTAATATCGAAGTAGTCATCATGATTTGCGGAATTTTTATCCAAATGATCTTCTGAAGCTTTGAATGGGTACACTTCTAAGAATTTGTAACCCCTAAAAGTTTTCATTGCCTCTCCGGCTTTTTCCCGATCTTCCGGATTTTTTTTAGCTTCATTTCTATTGTAATAATTACGTTTCGGACCATCGTATGTTGTATATTGAGTTTTGCCATAATTATCTGTCATATACGTTATACCAGACCAGTATTTTAAATCCACGCGTACTGTTGGGCCGATTTCATTGAAATTCTTATCAACATAATGAAACCTTATTGGCAAACATTCTCCTAAATCTTCAAAAGTAATTTGATAAAGAGAAAATGACTCTACTGTAAATTCTTTAGTAATCATTTCTTCTTTTTTATCGTTATTTCCTGTTTTCAAGGTGCTAATTGAATCTTCCAATTTCTTTTCAGATTCTTCATTTCCAGCAACATCATCTTTTACGACAATGTTTTTATAATTATTTGATTGAACAACGGTGTCTACTCTTTCAATCTCTTTTGTTTCATTATTCTCCACCAAGTGATGGATAGAAATTGCATCAGAGGAAACCTCTACCGGCAAAGCTTTCTTATCAATACTAATTCTTACAGATACCGGAGACTTTGGCTCTACTTCTACAGTGCTGTCTTTCTTATCCACAAAGCGGATATCCAAGCTAGCTGCATCGTCGTAGATAGAATGCTCTTTTAGAACCTTAACCTGCTCTTCGGAAAGCTTTTCTCCTTCTACTTCTTCGTCCGGCTTGAAGAGACGCTTTGCTTCTAATACTACATCGCCGTCAAATGCCGCTTCGTCGTAGAATACCTGTACGTTACCGAATCCTTCAATCTCTACGTTCTGGCTCTTTCTACCAAGTTCGTTCAAGCTGTACTGGGTAAAACGAACAGATTGTAATTCAGGAAGGATTTCTTCGCTGTGCTCTGTAATATCTTTCAGAAGACTGCCGTCTTCTACAACTTCTTTCTGTGCTTCTGTTGCCTTTTCAGCCTGAGCTGTCTCGGCTTTAGCTACGGTTTCTTTAACTTCCGCTTCAGTAGCTTCTACCTTAGCTTCTGTTGCTTCTTCTGAAGCTTCTGTCTTCACTTCAGCCTTGGCTTCAGTGGATTCCGCTACTGCTTCTGCAGCGGTACTTACGATTGCTACTTCCGAATCATCCTTACGTGCTTCCTCGGAAGCCTTGCTTTCCTCTGTAGCTTTAGTTGCTTCAGTTGCTTTGCTTTCTGCAACTTCCTGCTTAGCTTCGGTAGAACTCTCTTCTACTTTGGAAGCTTCTACAGTCTGTGCTTCTGTGCTTTCAGCCTTAGCTTCTGTAGCCTTGGCATTCTTAGCTTCTGCCTGTGCCTTCTTGGCATCGCTCAAGAACTGCTTGAACAGGCTTGTCTTGGAAGCCACGGTTACTTTCGGATATTTATTACCATCAACAGAGAGCTGGAAGGTCATTCTTTCTGTAGACTTGTTCTCATACACGAAGGTGATGAGCTCGCTTCCGGTTAGCTCTGTGTTTCTTTCAAGGTTACTGTCAGATGCTTTCTCTTCTTCTGTTAAGGAAACAGTTGTTGCTTCTTCTTTCTTAGGAAGAAGTCCTGCTACTGCACTCTCTTTGCTGTAGAGCAGTAAGCTTTCTTTACTTTCCTTACGAACCAGTCTGTCTAAGTCCTTCGCATCTCTTTCTACATAAATCTGTAAGCCGGCTTCTTCAGCGTTCAGGCTTTCTTCCAGATTCTCGGCGATACTGTTCAGAGGAATGTTGTAAATCTCTTTCTCTCCGTCAAAGTACTCTTCGAACTCTGTCACCAGTTCCTGATCCTTGCTGTAGGAACGAAGGTTGCTCTTTCCCACTTTCTCGCCCTTCAGGATAGCTTCTGTAGCCGCTCTCCGAAGATCCGCACCAAGGAGCTGTACCTTTACTTGGCTTCCGCTTACTTCGATTTCGTTATTCTGTTCGGTATGAGAGGAATCTGCTCGTCCGGAAATGGTAAGTCCACGATAGCCGGTGAACAAAAGACAAGCAATCATCAGCAAGGATAACTTCTGCTTGAATCCCTTCTTCATCTTCCCTATATAATTATTTCTACGATAATTCTTCATGCCATCGACCACCTTTTTCGTACTGTTGGGTTTACGATTCTTTGAAAGAATCCGAAAGCTTTCTTTCAGACTTTCGAAAAGTTCTCAGACATTCTTAGACTTTCCGGAAGTTTCCTTTAAGATTACTTTTCCACTTTCTTAGAATCTTCTTTCCTTATTCTTACTCAGTACAGTTCAGGCTCGATGTTGCGGGCGTTCCTTCTCTGTATCCCGTATTCTAGCAAAAGCAGTTTTTATTTCAATAGACTTTGCGCAAAAGGCCCTTTAAATGTCATGAAAAGGGTTTTTCCCGTTTTATCCCATTTTTCGCCTATTCAAAATGCTTTAAATATCTTCTCGTTCCTTCGATTTTCTGTGCAATATTTCTTAATATTTTTTTAGTTTTTTCTTGTTTCTTTTTCTTCTCAGCTGTATTTTCGCGCAAAAGATTCGGAAGAAGTCCTTTCTCCCTATATTTACGCGCACGAAAAAGAGTTCTTACGCCTTGTCTTCATTTTCATAGATGATTGCCCCGTGGGGACAGGTCTTCGGAAAATGTAAATATGCGTTCAAACGTTCTATCAGCTTCTCATCGCTGATGTGCTCCAGCTGCTCCGCCTGTTCGTGGACTTCCGCTTCTTCATATTGAAGCTTGGTCATCAAAAAGCTTTCCCACAAACGGTGTCTGCTTAAAATGCGTTTGGCGATCCGCTCTCCCTCTGCGCTCAAGGATAGCTGTCTCCCCTCCGCTACTACAAAACCTTCTTGAATCAGTTTCTTCACCATTTCTGATGCTGATGCCCTGGAAACTCCCAGACTATCCGCAATTCTCTGATTACTGGCCTCTCCTTCGCGTTCAGCAATCTTAAAAATCGCCTTGATGTAGTCCTCCCGGTTCTGTGTCATCTGGCCTCCTGTATAGACTCTTACTACAGACCTCTTCCTTTCTTTTTCTGTGTTGCATAGTCGCAATTATTCAATTTTTTTCTTCTCCATTACAGGAAATATAAACCCTTTCTAAATAAAACGCAAGCGTTTCCGTCATTATTCCCCATTTTAATATTTTAACGCCGATTATTTAAGTAATATTCTTAAATTACAAGTTTTTTGCTTTGTGAAAATAGACTATGGCTGCCTTCTTCTCTATAAAATCACCCGGCTTTTATAGGAATGGCAGCTCCTTTTCGATGTGCCTTCTTCCATTCATTTTGTATCAACCCGTCCAGCATACCGACAAAGGCGCAGCATCCGGATAGAGAGATGTTGAAGCGAAAGGATAGTATTAACGCCACTATAGCGTGTAGCAGAGCAAAGGCTATGCTATAGAGAATACATTCCTGCAGATTCCTGCTGTAGAGTCTTGCCACGGCAATGGGAGCTACAAAGAGGGAAATGGTCAGGATTCCTCCCACCGTATCAAAGGAGGATATGCTTGTGATAACGATGCAAAAGAGCAGGGCATAATGAAGACGTCTTTGACTTTTTGACATTTGCCCCGCCTCCTCTCCTTCAAAAAGCAGCTTCTTCATGGGACGGTAGCTAATCAGCAGAAAGGCGGTGTTTAAGACCAGGCAGAACAACATTTTCCAAAAAGCGACAGGCATCCCCAGAGTTCTTTGGAAGGGTATCAGGAAGGGATTTCCCATCAGCACCATATCCGTGTCCAAATGGACGTTTCGGTAATATAGGCTTAAAAGGAGTATGCCCAGAGCAAAGAAGAAGGGGAAGAGAAAACCCAGACTCTCCTCTCTTTTCCAACGAAGCTTTTCCTGTAGCAATTCTATGCAATAGAAGGTGAAGAGGGCGAAAACTCCTGTGCCCAAAATCAGCAGGGGGGAGGACAGGTCTTTGATGAGGCTAAAGCTTAGGACGATCCCCAATAGAGAGGTGTGGGACAGGGCATCTATGGACATACTGCAATTTCTATAATAGACATAGGGACTGAGCATGCCTGTGGCTACAGCGCAGAGAAGAAAGACCAGACAGATTTCCGGCATGGCACTCCTTTCTTATGGGAAGAGACTTTTCAGTGGTTTTAGGAAGAAACTTTTCAGTAGTTTCAGGAAGAAACTTTTCAGTAGTTTCAGGACAATGTTTTGTGACCTAAGCTTTGGATGCCTGCACGGAGCTCTTTCAGGAAAAGCAGTAGCATAAGGCTTCCTCCCATCAGCACGATGATGCCGGCTCCGGTGGAAAAGCCCTTGTATCTAAGGCTTAGTCCCGTTCCCAGCAGGGAATAGAAGAGAGACAGCAGTCCCGCCAGCAGGAAAATGACGTTTCGCCTTCCGGACAGCTCTCTGGCAAAAAGCATTGGCAGAACCAAAAAGGATGCCATTAGAAGCACCCCCAGCATTTTGATGCCCAGAGCAAGGAGGGGTATCAGAAGAAACCGGAGCAGGATATGCATTTTCCTCTCCTCCATGCCCAGAAATTCTCCATACTCCGGGTCGAAGCAATAGAGACAAAATGCCCTTCTAAATAAGAAGAAAAGACTTAGGCTAAACAAGCTCCAGAAGAGAATCAGAACAAAGTCTTCCTTTTGCAGGAAGGCTGCGGAGCCGAAGAGAAAGCTTTTCAGGCCGGATTGGGAGGCTTTGGCAAAGTGGGGATTTCCCGTGATTACAGTTTTTAAAACCATTCCCAGTCCGAACATTCCGCTTAGGCTTAGCGCCAGAGCGCTTTCTCCCCGCATTCCCTGCTCTTCCTTCGTGAGGCTTTGGATAATGCGGAGAGTACAAAAGGCTGTAAATGCAGCGCCCAGGGCAAGAATCTTAGGGGACTTGGTGGCAAAGAGCATATAGGCCAGAATCACTCCGGGATAGGTTCCGTGTCCCAGAGCATCTCCCAGCAGGCTTTGCTTTTTATAGAGAAGAATTCCTCCGACGAGAGCAGCACTGAGGGCCAGCACCCCCAGGGGGAGGGCAATCACAAAGAAATCATAGGATAAAAAGAACATAGGCTTTCGCTTTCTATGGGGAAGCTTGCTGTATCGGGAAATCTCATTTATAGAGCAAGCCTCTTATGGAGAAATAGCAATTTTCTTATGCAAACATGGTTTAGTATGAAAAAATGGCTTCTACGTTTTCAGGGCTCAATACCTCTTCAGCTCTTCCGAAGCCGTAGCTTCCCGCCTTAATCCACAGGATATAATCAAAGTTCTCCTGCAAACGGCTCAGATCGTGGTGGATGCAGAGGATGGTCTTTCCCATTTTCTTGAATTCCTTCAGCTTTTCCGTGATGCTTCGTTCGCTTTTTTGGTCAATTGCGGCGAAGGGCTCATCTAAGAGGAAGAGTTTGGCTTCTTCCGCCAGAGCTCTCGCCAGGAAAACCTTCTGCTTCTGCCCTCCGGAAAGTTGGCTAATCTGCCGTTTTCGTAGTTCTGTTAAGCCCATTTCCTCCAGTGCCTTGTCTCTTTTCTCCCGATCCTCGTTTCTAATAGGAAGAAACCAGCCTCGTTTTTTGTAGGACGCCATCTCTACCACCTCTTCCACAGTGATGGGAAAGTCCCAATTTACCTTGGTGCTTTGCGGAATATAGGAAAGGTAATTTTTCGCTTTTTTCCCTTCTTCTCCGAAAATGCGGACGGTTCCGGCATTTTTCGGAAGAAGCCCCAGCACCGCCTTCATCCAAGTACTTTTTCCGGCGCCGTTGGGCCCGATAATGGCGGTCATGCTTCCTTCCGGAATCTCTACGGAAAGTCGGGACAGCACTTCTTTTTCCCCGTAGGAGACGGAAAGTCCCTGACAGGAAATGGCGGAGGGCATCACAGACGTGTTCGTAAGCACGGCTTGACTGCCGGCATTTGCGTGGGAGAATTGCGCCAAGGAAAAGTTCTCTGCATCCATCCTCTTCTCCTTCTATTTCAGGTGGTCTACAATCAGGTCTACGTTGTAGCGTACCATAGTGAGGTACGTGTCTCCCGCCTCTCCTCGGAGTCCCAGGGAGTCGCTAAAGAGTCCGCCCTCTCCTTCCTTTTCTCCTTCCACCACCTCTACGGAAAAGCCCTTTTCCTTGCAGGATTCCTGGAGCTTCTTCATGCGCTGGGGGTCGGTAGTGGATTCCGTGAAAATGGCTTTAATCTTATGGTCTACGATAAATTGCGCGGTTTCCGCCATGTCATAAGCGGACACTTCGCCGTCCGTGCTTACCCCCTGGGGCGCTTTCACTTCTATACCGTAGGCTCTGGAAAAATACTGGAAGGCATCGTGGGGGGTAAGCAAGACTCGACTTTCCTTGGGAATTTCCTCAAGTCTTTTCTTGGTATATGCTTTCAGCTCTTCCAGCTCCTTCTGATAGGCTTCTTTTCTTTCTTCGATAATAGATTTTTCCTCCGGAAGCTTTTCTTCCAAAGTTGCCGCCATGGTGGAGACTGCCTGTGCATACAGGTCTTGGTCAAACCAAAAATGGGGATCCGGCACATCTTCTCCTTGGAAGGCCTGAATGACCTTATCCTCCGGGAAATCCTTGGAAACCATGACGCCCCCCTGTGCCTTCAGGGCATCCTGCATTTTCCCCTCAAAATGTAAGCCGTGGTAGAAAAGCACCTGGGCACTCTGCATCTTCTTTAAGTCCTCGGGCTTCGCCTCATAGGTGTGGGGATCCTCTCCTCTTGGGATAATACAGCTGATTTCTACGCTGTCTCCTCCCAGCACCTCCGCCATATCCTCCAAGAAGCTGGTGGTGACGCAGAGCTTGAGCTTATCCTTTGCGCCGGTGGAGCTTGCGTCTTTGGATTTTTCGTCTGTCGAGTTTGCATCAAGAGACTTTGCTTCCGGGGACTTTGCGTCAGGAGACTTTGCTTCCGCTTTATCGGCAGATTGACCGGCGGATTGGTTTTCGGATGGACTTCCGGATTGGCTTTCCATGGCTGCTCCACAACCTGCGGAGAGGGCGGTCACCAGAACCAAGCCTAGGAGTCGTTGGAATATGAGCTTTCCGTAGGAGACTTTCTTGTTCATTGTTGTTTTTCCTTTCCTTTTCGTATTGCTGTTTCTTGATGGTTTCTTGATGGTTTCTTGATGGTTTCTTGATGGTTTCTTGATGGTTTCTTCTCCATGACTACTTCTCGAATGCCAAAATCAGTACTATTTATCAAGTTCTATATTTTTCTTGCACTATTTGAGAAGCTTTATTCTTTTTGTAAGGTTATCCTTACAAGTGATTCTATTACTTTGTATACAAGATTGCAAGAACTTCTTTTTCACTTTTGCTTCTTTTTCTTATTTTTCCAAAAAATAGGCAAAAAATCAGAAAGAAGAAAAGACTGGAAATGAAAAATACGTTACAATGGGGATTGATAGAAGTTAAAAGAAGAAAAATACATTTTCCGTAAAAGAAATACTGAAGTTCAAAGGAGGAATGGGCAATGGCTATAGAAATAAAGAACAAAAAAGAAGAACAGGCGAGGGAGGAATTGACTCTCCTGATACAGCGTTACTCGGTACTTTCCGGAATCGAAGAGAATATCTGGCAGGCTTTTATCATGATGCGGGATAGCTACGATAATGGAGGCAAGCTTCTCCTGTGCGGTAACGGGGGCAGCTCCGCAGATACGGATCATATCGTAGGCGAGCTGATGAAGGCCTTTTGCAGTAAGCGGCCTTTGGATCCTGAACTTTTGTCCAATGTAAAAAAGCTCTTCGGAGAAGAGGAGGCCTCTTACTTCGAAAAGCATTTGGAGCAGGGACTGCCTGCCATTTCCTTCAGCAGTCAAACTGCCCTGCACACTGCCTTCAGCAATGACCAGGACGAAACGCTGTTTTATGCCCAGTGTCTCCTTGGCTACGGTAAGCCGGAGGATCTGCTCTTTTGTATCAGCACCTCCGGAAATGCCAAAAATGTTTCTTATGCGCTAAAGCTTGCCAAGGCTATGGGCATCCCCAGCATTTTACTGACAGGAAAGGACGGGGGAAAGGGCAGAGCGATTGCGGACCTTTCTTTGATTGCGCCGTCCAATGAGACGTATCAGATTCAGGAGTTGCATCTGCCGATTTATCATGCTTTGTGTTTGATGCTGGAGAGGTATTTCTTTGCCGCATAAGGGGGACTGTATTCATTGATAAAGGACGCTCGGATGCAGTATAGGCATGAAATCGGGCACGCTCCCGCTAACTTCGCCTTCGTAGCAGTACTAACTTCAAGCTTCGCTTTAGCTCGCTTTCAGTAAGTACTGACGGGCTCAGATTGCCCTCTTTCATGCCTATACTGCATCTGTCGCTTTGACTCATCAAGTTCTACAGTCTTTCGCTACGCAGGCTGTCTTCATATACTGACGGGCTCAGATTGTCCCTATTACAGCCCCATACTGCATCTGTCGCTTCAATCCATTGATTGTTACAGTCCTTCACTTCGTAGGCTTTCGGTAAGTACCGGCAAGATCGGATTGCTCTCTTTCATGCCTATACTGCAATCGCTTTAATTCATTGATTGTTACAGTGCTTCAGTTCATCAGCTTTCGGCTCAAACGATCTCTATTCAGACTTATATCACCAAAAATCTTTTTATTCCTTTGATTTTTTAAAGCTCCTTTGTTCTAAGAATTTCTTCACTTCAGATGCATCTCGAAGATGTGTAATACGTAAAGAAGAGTCTTTTTTTCTTGTCAAAGACTCCTGGTATGATTCTTCTATAGCATTAGCAAATTTTTCGACCTGCTCTTTCCCTGATACTATAAAACTCTTTGTTATACTTTCAGTTGGCATAAGTTCTCCTTCTATAAATCTATAGCTCCTTCATCCAACAAAAACTGCTCTACGCCAAGGTAAAGAATCCCGTCTTCATCATGCTTGGGGAGGATATAGTCTTTTACAACGACTATTTTTCTAAAGAAATCCCCGGACTGCTTTAAGGAGGCGGTTTCCTGTGCTCTTTTCTCCGGGCTGTCTACATGTAAGGCTGACTGAATATAATATTTATTACTTCCTCGATTCACTATAAAATCAATTTCCAGATTTTTCCGTGCTCTTTTGCCCTCTTCATTTTTATAGTTTTGCTCCACTACGCCCACGTCCACATTTAAGCCACGCATACGGAGTTCGTTGTAGATGACATTTTCCATAATGTGCGTCATTTCGTTTTGTCTAAAATTCAGTCTGGCATTTCTGAGACCGGTGTCGGAAAAATAATATTTGTAGGGTGAAGAAATGTATTTTTTCCCTTTCACATCAAATCTTCTGGCTTTTTCCATCAAAAAGGCATCAATAAAATAATCCAAATAAGTGCTGATAGTTAGCTGAGAGATTTTGATATTTTTTTCTGATTGAAAGGTATTTTCCAGCTTTCTCGGATTGGTAAGGGAGCCAATGGAAGAGGAAACAATATCCAGTAAATCTTCCAAGATAAAGGCTTCTTTGCCAATACGGTTCCTCTCCATCACGTCTTTAATATAGGTATTCTGAAAGAGATTTTTCAGATATTCACTTTTTTCTTCCGGCGTTTTCCTGCTAAGGACGGTGGGCATCCCTCCATATAGACAATATTCTTCGAAAGCCAGTCTGGGGTCTCCCTCATAGCAGGAGGAAAACTCTGCAAAGGAAAAGGGATATACCCGAATTTCATCCCCTCTGTCCCGAAACTGAGTCAGAACATCGGAGGACAGCATCTTTGAATTGCTGCCGGTAATGTAAATATCCGCATTGGGAAGTTTCATCAGTCCTAAAACAAGGTCTACAAAGCCAATTTTATTTTCACTGTTTTTGATATAAGGATTCTCTACTTCTTCCACAAATTGAATCTCGTCAATAAAGATGTAGTAGTTTTGTTCCGGCTGCATGCGCTCCCGAAGGTAAGCATCCAGTGTAAGGGGATTTCTATACTGCATGTTGTGAAGCTCATCCAAAGCTATGGTAATGATTTGCTCCTCTTTGATGCCAAGACTAAGCAAATATTTTTTATACAGAGTGAATAATAGGTAAGACTTTCCGCATCGTCGAATACCGGTGATGATTTTTACCCTTCCATTATCCTTTTTATCGATTAAACGCTTTAAATATCTTGGTCTTTGCACTTCCATAGGTTTCTCCTATTTTATATTTTTGTGTAAATGCACATTTTTATAAAATGTTTTTTCTATTATAAAGGTAAAGGATGGAATCGAGTAGGAGGCGGCGACTAACCGCCGTCCTCTCACAGCACTGTACGTACG